>QFQY01000022.1 GCA_003248805.1 Chelatococcus sp.
CTTCATGGCGCTGGCGGCGGCGGTGATCGTCGGCGTCGCGCTCGCCGTGCTCTTCACCCAGTCGAAATGGCTGGAGATGTCGCTGCTGCCCTATGCGGTCGTGCTGCAGGTCACGCCGATCGTCGCCATCGCGCCGCTCATCATCATCTGGGCCGGCGACATCAATCTCTCCCTGCTGATCTGCGCCTGGATCGTCGCCTTCTTCCCGATCCTCTCGAACACCATCCTCGGGCTGAACTCGGCCGACCACAATCTGGTGAACCTGTTCCAGATGTACGGCGCCTCGCGCTGGCAGACGCTGCGCCACCTCAAGCTGCCGGCGGCGTTGCCCTATTTCCTGGCGGGACTGAAAATCTCGGGCGGGCTCGCGCTGATCGGCGCTGTCGTGGCGGAGTTCGTGGCCGGCACGGGCGGCAGCGCGTCGGGCCTCGCCTACCGTATTCTCGAGGCCGGCTATCAGCTCAAGATCCCGCGCGTCTTCGCCGCGCTGCTGATGATCTCGCTGACCGGCGTCGCGATCTTTCTCGTGACGAGCTGGATATCCTGGCTGCTGCTGCGCCGCTGGCACGAGAGCGCCCTGAAGCGGGAGAACTGATGTGAGCGCGATTCCTGAAACGACCGCCGCGGCGTCCGCCAGCCGCTACGACATCGCCGCGCTCAAGGTGGCCCTGTCCGGGCTCGAGATCGTCGACGAGCCTGCCGTCGTGCGAAAGCGCTCGCGCGACTTCTTCTGGTATTCGCCGATCCTGAACACCCAGCTCGCCGGCAAGTCCGCCGACATCATCGTCGCTCCGCGCGACGAGGCCGAGGTCGTCCGCGTCGCCGCGGCTTGCGCGAAATTCAAGGTGCCGCTGACGGTCCGCGCCGCCGGTACGGGCAATTACGGGCAGGCGGTGCCGCTGGAAGGCGGCGTTTTGCTCGACATCACCGGCCTGAGGGCGGTCGAGTGGATCAAGCCGGGCGCCGTGCGCGTCGGCGCCGGTGCCCGCATGCTCGACGTCGACCAGCAGACGCAGGCCCAGGGCTGGGAGCAGCGCATGCATCCCTCGACCAAGCGCTCCGCCACCGTGGGAGGCTTCGTCGCGGGAGGTTCCGGCGGCATCGGCTCGGTGACCTTCGGCGGCCTGCGCGAGCCCGGCAACATCCTCGCCGCGCGCGTCGTCACGGTGGAGGAGGAGCCGCGTATCCTCGAACTGCGCGACGACGCGGCCCAGAAGGTCAACCGCGCCTATGGCACGACCGGCATCATCACCGCGCTGGAGATGCCGCTGGCCCCCGCCTATCCCTGGATCGACGTGGTCGTCGCCTTCGACGACTACATGGAGGCCTTCCAGGCCGGCTACGAGCTCGCGCTCGCCGACGGCATCGTCAAGAAGCTGGTCACGCCGATCGCATGGCCCATCCCCGCCTATCTCGGCGCGCTGAAGCAGCATTGCCCGGAAGGCAAGGCGATCCTGATCTGCATGATCGCCGAAGCCTCGCTCGGGCCGTTCAAGGCGATCGTCGGACGTCGTGGCGAGATCGTCTCCGAGGCTCCCTCCGAGGAGGGGCCGGGCACGGTGCCGCTCTACGAGTACACCTGGAACCACACCACGCTGCAATGGCTGAAGAGCGACCGCTCGATCACCTACCTGCAGTGCCTCTTCCCGCATGACCGACTGGTCGAGAGCGCGCGGGACATGATCGCGCGCTTTCCGACGGAGCTCGTCGCCCATCACGAGTTCATCCGCTTCGGCGGTCGCGTGACGGCGAGCGCGCTGCCGATCGTGCGCTACAGCACGTCCGAGCGGCTGAACGAGATCATGGCGCTGCATGAGGAGGCGGGCGTGATGATCGCCAATCCGCATGTCTACACGCTGGAAGCCGGCAGTCGTCACAAGCGCGCCGATGCCGACCAGTACGGCTTCAAGCGCGAGGTCGACCCCTTCGGCCTGCTGAACCCGGGCAAGATGGCGAGCTTCGTTCCCGAGCGGTAGGGCATCGGCCCGAAAGGTGGATGCGGTTTTCCGGAAAGCCGATGCCGCGACAAGGAGTGAGATCCACGGACCGAAGACGGTATTCGGTCCGGCGGTCTGGCGTCGCGATGCCGGAGGGGCGCCTGCTTGCAGCCCAGCCCCGGCAGCAAACGCGGCGACCTATCCGAAATAGGCGAGCTTGCGCGCCGGCTCCATCTCGTCGATCGCCCGCAAGCCGGCCTCGGACGTGCCGGAGCCAACGGCCGGCGGGACAATTGGAAGCGTGTCGTCGTTGAGATCGGTGAAGACGATGTCCTCGTCCAGGAGCCCGATCGTGCCGACATGCGGGTCGGCGGGGGTCAGATCCAGGCTGCCGCTGACGCTCGACCGCGATGCGGGGGCGGCGACGGGCGGCTGATCGGCACCCATCTCGACGACGTCGATGCCGGCATGGCTCGCAGGCATCGAGAAGTCATGCGCGCTCGGCATCGGCGACTCGAAATCGCCGAGTGCCGTGACCGTCGACATGTCGGCGATCGCGCGCAGGCTCGAATCGAGCATGGCGATCGTGTCCGCGATCTTGTCGATACGCTGCACCGTGCTGTCGACGACCGCGATGGCGGCGGAAATCTCGACGGCGCGCCGGTCGAGCTTCTCGCAGAGCGCGTCGTCCGCGCCCGCCTCGCGCAGGCTCCAGGCGACGTCCTGCACGCTCTCGACCGCCGTGGCGATCGTCGCGGCCGCATCCTCGATGCGCGCGGCGAGGCCCGATGAGCGCTCATGCGCGCGGCCGCTGATTCGTTCGAGGTCCATGCGCAGATCGCCGATCAGCGCGGCGGCTTCGCCGATATCGGGCTCGGGCGCCTGGCGCTGCAGGTTGAGCCCGACGATTCGTTCGATCCGCCCGATCGCGTTCAGGAGCTGATTCGTGTCCGACTGCCTGTTGCGGCGGGCGTACTCTTTCATGAACCAGCGTCCACGAGCCGTTTCCATGACCGCGAGCTCGATCGCCTCGTAGTCGTTCTCGCTCAGTGGGGTCAGCGAACGCGCTTCGCTCATCGGTCAATTCGCTCTGGGAGAGACTGGTCGAAACGCCGTGGCCAGTCGAGGGTCGTGACTCCGAGTGTGCCAGCAGATGCTTAAGGAATTGCTGCCTGCGCGGGCCGCGCCTCTCCGGGAGGGGCGCCCGCGACGCGGCCCGAGACGGGCCGACGGACTTGTACCGAGACTTGCACCGAGACTTGCCAACCCCGGGACGCGCGGCGATACAGGTTTCAGGCGCCGCCGGCTCCGGGCGAGGCGCCGGAGCATGGCCGCGGATGGTCTCCGGGCTACGAAGGAACCATGACGGCAGACTCCAATCCCGACAGCGGGCGGCCTCAGGCGGTCTTTCGTGACGAGGCCGGCGCGCTCGCGGTGACGCTTGCGGGAGCATGGAGTGCCGATCACGCGCCGCGTGTCGAGGAACTCGTCGCCGAGATGGCCGAGCGCATCGGCGGCGCCACGCGGGCGCGGCTCGATCTCTCGGCGGTGACGCGGCTCGATACGCTGGGGGCCTTCGTCCTCAACCGGCTGAAGCTGCGCCGGGAAGAGGAAGGCGCTGCCGTCGAGATCGTCAGCAGCCGGCCGGAGCACGGCCTGCTTCTGGCCGAGGTGAGTGCCAAGGGCCACGACCTGCCGCCGCCCCCTCACCAGTTCAGGCTGGTCAACATCCTGGTCGATATCGGGCGCAGCGTCGTGAATTTCGGCCGCGACATGGTCGCCGGTGCGATGTTCCTGGGCGAGGTCGTCGTTGGTTCGATCGGCGTCCTGCTCGGGCCGCGCCGGTTTCGTGGTCCCTCGCTCGTCAATCAGATCGAGCTGATCGCCTTCGACGGCGCCCCGATCATCATGCTGATCTCGTTCCTCGTCGGGTGCATCGTCACCCAGCAGGGCATCTTCCAGCTTCAGCAGTTCGGCGCGAGCGTCTTCGTGGTCAACCTCGCCGGCATCCTGATCCTGCGCGAGCTCGCGGTGCTGCTGACCTCGATCATGATCGCAGGGCGCTCCGGATCGGCCTTCACCGCCGAGATCGGCTCGATGAAGATGCGCGAGGAGATCGACGCGCTGCGCGTCATGGGGATGGACCCCATCGAGGTGCTCGTCATCCCGCGCATCCTGGCCCTGGTCATCGCGCTGCCGATCCTGACCTTCATCTCGGCCATGGCGGGCCTGACCGGCTCCGTTCTCGTCGCCTGGCTCTACGGCGACATCGGCGTCGACACGTTCCTGGCCCGGCTGCAGACGGTGATCACCTGGAAGCACCTGGCGGTCGGGCTGATCAAGGCGCCCTTCATGGCCTTCGTCATCGGCATCATCGCCTCGATGGAAGGGTTGGCCGTGAAGGGCTCGGCCGAATCGCTCGGCCGGCAGGTCACGGCTTCCGTCGTGAAGGCGATCTTCATGGTGATCGTCGTCGACGGCCTGTTCGCCATCTTCTTCGCCTCGATCGAGTTCTAGGGGCAGGGGCGATGAGCGGGCAGGACGGCAACGGGCAGGACGGAAACGGGCAGTCGGCGAGGGGCGCGGCGCAGGGCAGGGACGCTGCCGCCGAGCCGCGCGGCGGGCAGGCGTCGGACGAGGTCGTGATTCGCGTGCGCGACCTCAAGGTGGCCTTCGGCGAGAAGGTCATCATGCAGGGGCTCGATCTCGACCTGATGCGGGGCGAGATCCTGGGCTTCGTCGGCGGCTCGGGCCAGGGCAAGTCGGTCCTGACCCGCACCATCCTCGGCCTCGTGCCCAAGGCGCACGGCACCATCGAGGTCTTCGGCGAGAACGTCGACGGGCTCAACGGGCAGCAGCGGCGCGCCCTCGAGCGCCGGTTCGGCGTCATGTTCCAGCAGGGTGCGCTGTTTTCCTCGCTCACGGTCAAGCAGAACATCCAGGTGCCGATGCGGGAATACCTGCATCTTTCTCCCGAACTGCTCGACGAAATGGCGATGGTGAAGCTGGACCTCGTCGGGCTGGCGCCGGATGCCGCCGACAAGATGCCCTCGGAGCTGTCGGGCGGCATGATCAAGCGCGCCGCGCTCGCGCGCGCGCTCGCGCTCGACCCCGAGATCGTCTTCCTCGACGAACCGACCTCCGGTCTCGACCCCATCGGGGCCGCCGAGTTCGACGAACTGATCATGACGCTCAAGCAGACTTTGGGCCTGACCGTGTTCATGGTAACCCACGATCTCGACAGCCTCTATTCAGCCTGCGACCGAATCGCGGCACTGGCGGACAAGCGGGTGATCGCGATCGGGCCGCTCTCCACCATGCTCGCGTCCGATCATCCCTGGTTGAAGGCGTATTTTGGCGGCCAGCGGGCGCGAGCCCGTCTGCCGGCTGGGCAACAGGACAGACGCTAGGCGATGGAATCGCGTGCCAATTATGCGCTTGTGGGGCTCTTCACCCTGGCTGTGCTCGCCGCGTTCTTCGGCTTCGTCTACTGGTTCAACAGCGGCGGCGGGGGCCGTCGTCAGGACGTGCGGATCATCTTCAGCGGCACCGTGACCGGCCTCGGCCGAGGGTCGAGCGTGCTCTTCAACGGCCTGCGCGTCGGTGAGGTCACGCGAATCGAGCTGCAGCCCGACGATCCCCGCCGGATCTATGCGGTGGTGCAGGTCGACAGGAGCACGCCCCTGCGCGTCGATACGCGCGCGCGCATCGAGGCTCAGGGGCTGGCCGGCGTCGTCGCGGTCCAGCTCATCGGCGGCGATCCCAACTCGCCGGTGCTGACCGCCCAGCCGGGCCAGCCCATGCCGACGATCATCGCAGAACGCTCGGAGTTCCAGGATCTGCTCGAGACGGTGCGCACCATTTCCAAGCGCGCCGACGACATCCTGGGCGGGCTCGAAGGGCTGGTGAAGGAGAACGGTCCCTCGATCACCAACACGGTGAAGAACGTCGAGAGGTTCTCCACCGCGCTGGGTAACAACGCGGACAACGTCGACAAGCTCATGTCGAGCTTCGGAAGCGTCGCCGACACGATCGCCCCGCTGTCCGAGAAGCTGCAGACCCTGAGCGCCGAGCTGACGGAGATCGTCCGTTCGGTCGACCGGCAGAAGGTCACGAGCATCGTCGACAATGTCGACAAGTTCACCAGCGCCCTCGGCACCGCGAGCCCCGACGTCGAAAAGACGCTCAAGGACGTCGCGTCGATTTCGGAGAAGCTGAACAAGGCCGCCGATCAGGTCGAGGGCGTTCTCAAGGCGGCGCAGACCTTCCTCAACACGGCTTCGGGTTCCGAGGGCCGCAGCGCCTTCCAGGAGGTCGCCGACGCCGCGAAGTCGATCCGCGTCCTCGCCGACAATCTGGACAAGCGGACCGCCGAGATCACCACGGGCATCAGCCGCTTCACCGGCCCCGGCCTGCGCGACATCGAGTCCCTCGCCTCGGACGGCCGGCGGACGCTGACGGAACTGAACCGTGCCATCCGCGGTTTGGAACGCAATCCGCAACAGTTCATCTTCGGCGGAAAGCCGCCTCTTCCCCAGTATGGGGGCTCCCGCTAGCGAGATGTCGATCATGGCTTTCCGGACGTCAGGGACATATCGCGTCGTCGCGGCTTCCGCCGTCGCCTGCGCGCTCCTCATGGCGGGCTGCAGCGGCCCGACGCCGACGACCTACGACCTCACGGCGCCCAGCGGCTTCGGCAAGGTCGGCGGGCCGCACTCCGCGATGGTGGTGGCGCAGCCGACGACGGTTCAGGCGATCGATTCCGACCGGGTCATCGTCAAGGACAGCACCGGCGCGCTCTCCTTCGTCGGCGGCGCGCAATGGGCCGACCGCGTTCCGGCGCTCGTCCAGACCCGGCTTGTCCAGACCTTCGAGAACGCCGGCCGCATCGCCTGGATCGCCCGGCCGGGGGATCGCATCACCCCGGACGTCCAGCTCAACACGGATATCCGCGCCTTCAACATCGACACGGCGAGCGGCACGGCAGTGGTGGAGATCACCGCCAAGATCGTCGGCGACCGCACCGGCGAGATCAGGCGGGCGCGCGTGTTCACGGCGCGCGTTCCCGCCTCGGCGTCGGATGGCGCGGCGGCCGCGCAGGCGCTCGACCAGGCTCTGTCGCAGGTTCTGATCGACATTGTGCGCTGGGCGCGCTGAGCCCGGCTTGGGGCGCTCGCCGTCGGCGCCCCGTTTTCCGCCCACCCGATTTGGATTAGGCTGCGAATCAGGCTCGGCCCGCGCCTCCTCCCTCCATCGGGGAAGTATGATCCATACGGGGCTTCAGACGCTTCGACCGACTGTTCGAGCGCGCGCATGAGGAGGGATTGCGCTTACCGCTCGCGATAGGAGGTCGCTCATGAAGCCGTCGCTGCCGATTCACCGCCTGAAACGCAAGGCCAGGACCCTGCGCCGGGAGGAGGGCATTCCGTGGCATGCCGCGCTCGACCGCGTCGCCGGGGAGCAGGGCTATCGCAGCTGGAGTCTGTTCATGGCCAGGCGCCCCGCGGAGGGGCCGGCCGCCGGGCTGCTGGCCCGCCTCGATCCCGGCGACCTCGTGCTGCTGGGCGGGCGCCCCGGACAGGGCAAGACGCTTATGAGCCTCGCTCTGGCCGTCGAGGCGATGAAGGCGGGCCGTCGCGGGGTCTTCTTCTCGCTGGAATACACCCAGAAGGACATCGTGGAGCGGCTCCGCGTCATCGGGGCCGATCCGGCGCAGTTCGCGGAGCTGTTCGAGTTCGACGGCTCCGACGCCATCGGCGCAGACTATATCGTCGCGACGCTCGCGTCGGCTCCGCGCGGCACGCTGGTCGTCGTCGACTATCTCCAGTTGCTCGACCAGAAGCGTAACAAGCCGGAACTGGCTCTTCAACTGCGCGTGTTGAAGTCCTTCGCGCGGGAGAGGGGCCTGATCCTCGTCTGTCTGTCGCAGATCGACCGATCCTTCGACCTGTCCGGAAAGCCGTTTCCCGGCCTCGACGACGTGCGCCTGCCGAACCCGCTCGACCTGACGCTCTTCGACAAGGCGTGCTTCGTGAACAGGGGCGAGGTTCGGTTCGGGGCGGCTGCATAGCGCATCGGCCCGAAAAGTGGAGCGCGGTTTTCGGGAAAAAGCCGATGCAAGATCAAAGAGTTAGAGTATCGGCTGGATAACGGGACTGCGGTTCTCGGGTAAGCCGATGCCGGAACAAGGAGCGACCTCCTGCGGCAGTTCCGCACCCGAAACGCGGAAGGCCGCCCCGGAGGGCGGCCTTCCTTCATTCCGGAGGGCTCTTGGCCGGGGGCCTACTCGAAGCGCCCGCTCGCATGGGCGAGCATCGTGTAGACCTTGCCGGTCTCGGACGTCAGGTAGGTCTTCGCCACCATCGAGTCGCGGTCGTCCTTGGCGGCCTCGCCGAGAAGCCGCTCGAACTCGTCGATATAGCGGTCGACCGTCTCCTTGAACTCCGGGTCGCGCCGGTACTTGCGCCGGATTTCGTCGAAGGTCTGCTGGCCCTGCAGGGTGTAGAGCCGGCGCGTGAAGACGTTGCGCTCGCCGCGCTTGTAGCGGTCCCAGAGCTCGACGGCCGCGTCGTGGTCGATCATCCGGGCGATGTCGACCGACAGGGAGTCGAGCCGCTCGATCGAATGGGCCGTCGGCTTGCTGGTCTCCGGCGGCCGATCGTCACGCGAGGCGCGGTTCAGCAGGTCGGAGAGCCAGCCGGCCTTGGGCGGCTGCTGGGGCTCGCCCGGACCGGGGCGACGCGGCGCTTCCTGGGCCGGGGCGGGGCGCTGCGACGGCCGGCTATCGGCGGCCGGCTGGGCCGGCGTCGCGTCGAGCGAGGGGCGCAGCGCCGGCGCCGGCTGGCGCGCGGCAGCGGGCGGCAGCGACGGCGCGGCCGCGACATAGGCCGGCTGCGCCGCCGTGGCGGTGGCGGCCCGGGCCTGGTCGACCGGCAGCGAGACGTCGTTGCGGCGGCCAGACCGGGTCACGATCTCGGTCAGCTCGTTCAGCGCCTTGATCTGCTCCGAAACGACCCGGCGCATGGCCGACGTCGATTCCTGCGCCTCCTGCGGCAGCTCCAGCACGCCGCGCTTCAGCTCCGCGCGGGTCTCCTCCAGCTCGCGCTGAATCTGGGCGGTGACGCCGCGCATCTCCTGCGCCGCCGTCTGGAAGCGCTCCGTCATCTTGTCAAGCTCGCTGCCGAGTTCGCCGGAGACCTGCTCATAGGCCGCGCGCAGGGCCGCCGCGGTCCGTTCGCGCTCCTTGCCGGTCGTGGCGCGGATCGTCTCGAACTGCTGCGCGATGGCGTTGGTCGTCGCCTCGGCCGAATCGCTGAGCACCGTGCCGATCTGGCGCGCGCGGGCCTCGGCCGTGCCGAGCGATTCGTCGATCAGCGAGGCGAAGGAACGGGTCACCGCCTCGACATCGTCGGTGCGGCTGGCGATGAGATGGTGGATCTCCTCGAGCGTGTCCTTGCGCTCGGCCAGGGTCTTGCCGACCCGCGCCTCGATCTGCTCCAGCCGCGCGGCGACGGCCTGAAGCGCCTCCGTGCTGGCGCGCGTCGCGTCGCTGAGCTCGACGCCCTTGCCGTCGAGCTGCCTGGCGAGCGCGGTGGTCTCGCGCAGCGTGCCCTCGGAGAATGCCCGCAGCTCGCCGACCTGGGCCGCCACCTGCTGGGAAGCGCGATGGGTCTCTTCCATCACGGTCGAGATCACGCCCTGCAACTCGCCGACGCGGGTGGAGAGCCCGCTCTCCACGGCGGCGAGGTTCTTGTTGGCGCCGTTGACGATCTGCTGCATCAGCGAGTTGGCCTCGCCGAGGCGGCCGAGCATGCCGGCCAGTTCGGTCCGAAGCTGCTCGTTGGTGCCGACCAGGGCCTCGACGGACTGGCGGGCGCCGGCCTCGAAAGTCTCGCGCAGCCCGCTGCTCGAAGCGTCCAGCGCCGAGGTGATCTCGGCCGTGCGCTCCCGCAGGCCGCGGACGATCGAGGCGCCGCGGCTCTCGATGGCGCGCACGACGGACTCGCCGACATTGGCGACCTCGCCGGCGATCTCCTCGCCGCGCTGGCCCAACGCCGAAACGACGCTGCCGCCGCGCTCGTCGAAGATGCCGCGCAGCTCCTCGACCCGCAGGCCGAGCGCGTCCGAGAGGGCCTCGGAGCGCGATTGCAGGATGGCGGCGATCTCCTCGCCGCGCCGGCCGAGCGCCGAGACGACGCCTCCGCCGCGCTCGTCGAACAACTGGCGCAGTTCCTCGGTCCGCAGACCCAGGGCCCCGGCGATCGCGTCGGAACGGGCCTGCAGCGTCTCGGCGATCTCGTTGCCCCGGCTGTCGAGCGTGCCCGAGACGGTATCGAGCCGGTTGACGACGCGCTCCTCGAAGCGGGCCACGCTCTGGTCGAGCGTATCGGCGATCTGCAGCGCACGCCCGCCGAGCGTCGCGTTGATCGTGTCGGCCTTGTCGCTGAGCGTCCGGGTGAGCGCTTCGCTCTTGGAGGTGACGACATCGCCGATCTCGTCGGCCTTCGCGGCGAGCGCCTTGGTCACCTCGCGGCCGCCCTCGGCCAGCACGCGGGCGATGTCGACCGTCCGTTCCACCAGCGCCTCGTTGAGGGCCGTGGCGCGCGAGCCGAGATTGCCGTCGATGCGCATGATGAGATTGTCGAGCGTCTCGGCGATCTCGGCGCTCTTGGCGCCCGAGCGTTCCTCGAACAGCTTGAACTGGTTCTCCATCGAGTCGGCGGCGTCGCGGGTGCGCGCGGCCAGCAGCTCAGCGGCCTGCGTGGCGCGATTGCCGACCTGGTCGGCCAGTGCCACCGCATCCTCTCCGAGCAGCTTGTCGACCTTCGCGATGGCCGCGGCGACGCTCTCGGCGAAGTATTGCGTGTCGCCGGCGATGCGGCTCGTCAGCGATCCGCCCTTGTCGAGGATCACATCCTCGAAGGCGGCGAGACGCGCGGCGAGCGCGCCGTCGATCTGGCGGCTCTGGACCTCGAACAGCTCGGCGAAGGCGGCCAGCCTCTCGCCGATCGTGCCCTGGACCTCGCGTCCGCGCTCGTCGAACAGGCGGGTGAGGGTGTCGTGATGCCCGGCGAGGGCCTCGGACAGCGCCTGGGCCCGGCTCTCCACCGAGCGCAGCATCGACTCGGCATTGGCCGAGAGCGCCTCGTTGACCCGTCCGCCCTGCTGGGTGAGGGCGAGCACGATCTCCTTGCCCGTGCCGGCGAGCGCTGTGCGCGCCTCCTCGGCCTGGACGGCGAAGGCGTTGTGCAGGGTCTGCGTGGCTTCGGCCAGACGCTCGGCCACCTGCCGGCCGTCGACATTGACGGTCTCGCTGAGGACGCGGGTGGTCTCCGCGATCCGGCCCGAGAGTTCGTCGCCCTGCTCGGCAAGGCGCGCGCCGACCTCGCGGCCCACGGAGACGAGATCGCGCAGAAGCGTCTCGCGCTGCTCGCCGAGGAGCGTGCCGACCTGCTCGCCGGCCTCGCCGAGCCGGGACAGGAAGCCCTGCTGGCGTTCGTCCAGCGCGTTGTAGGCGGCGTCGAGCGCCTCGCCGACGCGCGCCGAAAGGAGAGCGCCGCGCTCGTCGAGACGGCGGTCGAGCGTCTCGCCGGCCTCGGACAGGCGGGTGATCAGGGCGCCGCTGCGCTCGGCCAGGAGCCCGTGCACCGTCCGTCCGACGTCGGTGATCCGGCCGGCCACGGCCTGGCTCTCGGCGCTGAGGAGATCCTTCAACTCGAGGCCGGCCTGCGAGACCTTGACCGTCATCGCGCCCGCCTGCTCCTCGAGCAGGGCATTGACGCGCATGCCGGTCTCGGAAAGGCCGGAGAGCAGCGCCTCGCTCTGCGAGCCGATCGCGCCGCGCACCTGCTCGCTGGCCTGCTCCAGCTGCCGGACGAGCGTGTCGCCCTGGCTGCCGACGACGCCGGCGATGTCGCGGCCGGCCTGGCCGAGCTGCTGGGTCAGCGCCTCCGTGCGGGAGGCGAGGAGGCTGCCGGCTTCCTCGGCGGCCCCGGACAGGCGCCCGACGAGCGTTTCGCCCTGCCGGTCCAGCAGGCCCTGGACGGACGTGCCGGTTTCCTGGAGGCGGGTGATCAGCGAGCCGCCCTGTTCGTCGAGCAGGCCCTGCACGGACCGGCCGGTCTCCTGCAGGCGCCCGATCAGCGCGCTGCCCTGCTGGTCGAACAGGCCGTGGACCGAATGGCCGGTATCCTGGAGACGCTCGATCAGCGAGCCGCCCTGCCGGTCGAGCAGGCCGTGGACGGATTGACCGGTCTCTTCCAGGCGCGTGATCAGAGCGCTGCCCTGTTCGGTGAGAACGCCCTGGACCGAAGAGGCGGCATCGGTGAGGCGGGCGGTGAGGTCGTGCCCGAGCCGGCCGACATTCTCGTTCAGGGTCTGGCCGGCCTCGCCCACGCGCAGGATGATCGCGTCGCTGCGTTCGCGCAGCACGTCGTCCACGCCCCGCGCGGTCTCGTTGAGCCGCTCGGCCAGGCTGTCCCCTTGCGTCGCGATCAGGGTGTTGACGGTCTCGCCCACCGCCTGCAGGCGCGCGGCGATGGCTTCGTTCTGGCGGTTGAGCAGGCCGTTGACCCCGCGGCCGACCTCGGCAAGGCGCGTGGTGACGCTCTCGCCTTCCTCCGCGAGCGCGCCGCGCAGGCTCTCGCCGGTCTCGGCGAGGCGGGCACGCAGGGCATCGCTCTGGTTCTCGATGAGCGAGACCATCTCGCGGCTGCTCGCCTGGAAGCGCTCGGCAGCCTCGGCTCCGCGCTCGGAGATGTCGCGCGCCAGGCTGTCGCCGGTCGCCTTGAGCGTCTCGTTGACCGTCTGCACCCGCGCCGCCAGCGTCTCGGCGACTTCGCTGCCGGTCTCGGTGATGGCCCGCGTCACGTTCTGCGCGCCGGTGGCGAGGCCCTCCGTCAGCACCGCGCCGGTGCGCTCCAGCGACATCGCGATCTCGCGGGCACGTCCGTCGAGCAGGCCCGACAGGTTCTCGCTGGCGCCGGCCAGCCTTTCGCCGACCTCGCCGGAGGTGAGCTGGAGGCGTTCCACCAGCTCGTTGCCCCGTCCGCTGATCTCGTCGATCATGCGTTCGCCCGCCCGCCCGAGGGCGAGCGTGATCTGGTCGCCCTTCTGTTCGAGCGAGCCGGTCACGCGGTCGCCGGCCTGCGCAACGGCCTCGGCGATCGTGCGGCTGGCCGTGTCGAGGTCGCGCGCGAGCCCTTCGTGAGCCCCGCTGATGGCGAACTTCACCCGTTCGGCGTTGCCGACCACGGATTCGCGCTGGGTCACGAGTTCGTCGATCAGCGCGCGCAGGCGGATCTCGTTGTCGGCATAGGCGCGCTCGAGGGTCGCGATCTCGCCGCGCACGATCGTCTCGAGTTCGCCGGCCCGCGCCACGGCCCGTTCGATGCCGTCGCCCATCGCCGCGACTTCGCGCCGGATGGTCTGGCTCAGCGACACGACCGAATCGGCGCCGACGACCTCCGGCTCCGCGAGGCGCAGCGCGACCTCGGTCATGGCGCGCGAGACGAGGCGCATTTCCTGGGTCCGGCGATAGAGCGCGGCCAGGACCATGAAGAAGACGACGGGGGCAGCGAGAGCCAGCGCCGTCAGCGTCCATTCTCCGATGCCGAAGCCGGAGAACTGCTCCTGCACGCCGCCGGCGGAACCGTAGCGGCTGAACAGTACGAAGCCCGCGCCACCCAGCCAGGCGAGGGAGCCGAGCGCGGCGAAGACATGGGGCTTGGCCGACGGGCGGACAGAGAAGGCCTGGACGAGCGAGCTGGAATCGCGCCGGTCGTCATTGGCGACGCGGCTGGTGTCGGGCGCGATGCCCGCGCGGGGCGCGGGAGCAGCGGCGGGGGCGGCCGGCTCGAGCGTCGGGATATCGAGCTTCAGGTCGCTCTCGGTGGCGGTCGGCAGCTTCGGCTCGGGAGCAGCCGCGGCCTCCGGCGTCGGCTGGTCCAGGCGAAGGGCCTCCTCGATCGCCGACATGGCGGCTTCGGTCGGGTCCTGAAGCTTCTTTTGCCGATTCATGCTTGCCGCCTCGCCACGCTACTGGGATGGGAGCCGCCTTGTGTCGATCGCGTCCGCAGGGGCGCCTCCAGCCCCGCGAGCGACGACACTGCGCCCATCATTTACCAATTGGAAGGGTAGTTGACCCCCAGAGCCTTGGAAACCCATTTGCCGTCGCGATTCACAAACGTCGTTAACGCCTCATTCACCATCGGGGCGCTTGTTGGAGGTCTGTTTCCACACCCTTCCGAGCTTCCGAGATGTCTCAGCAAGTCATCGATCTGGCCCATCTTTCCCGCCAAACCGCCGGCGATCGCGACCTGGAGCGCGAGCTCCTTCTGCTCTTCGTCCAGCAATGCGCCCGGCAGCTGCGCACGATCCATCACAGCGCGGAAATGCGCCAGCGCATGGATGCCGCCCACACGCTGAAGGGCGCGGCCCTCGCCATCGGCGCCTGGCAGGTCGCGGACGCCGCGGACGTCATCGAGCGGCGCCTCGCGGACGCCGACGAGGGCGGTGCGCAGGATGCCCTGGATACGCTCGCGCTCGCTGCCGCCGAGGCGCGCGCCGTCATTCACCGCCACGACTGCGCGGCGTGAGCGAGCCGGCCTGAGCCGCGCGGCCGGGATCACCGGCCCGATCACGCGCTTGGGACTGTTGCAGTTCAATTTTAGGGTCCCGCCGCCCGGGAACTTGTTCTAAGGCGGGCCTCGACCTTTTCGATGCCGGAGCCCGCCATGCCGACCATCACCTTCATCGACGCTCAGGGGACGAGCCGGTCCGCCCAGGGCGATGTCGGCTCGACCGTGATGGAAGTGGCGATCCGTCACGGCATTCCCGGCATCGAGGCGGAATGCGGCGGCGCCTGCGCCTGCGCCACCTGCCATGTCTATGTCGACGAAGCCTGGGTCGCGAAGACCGGCAAGCCCGAGGGGATGGAGGAGGACATGCTCGATTTCGCCCTCGACGTGAAGCCGACCTCGCGGCTCTCCTGCCAGATCCGGCTGCGCGACGACCTCGACGGGCTTGTGGTGCGCACGCCGGTCCGCCAGGGCTGACGGACCTATTCCGCCGCAGCGGGGAGGGCCGGAGTCCGCGTCGTCTCGCGTCCCGGCTCGGGATGGCGCGGCACGAGG
This sequence comes from Chelatococcus sp., assembly GCA_003248805.1. GTDB lineage: Bacteria > Pseudomonadota > Alphaproteobacteria > Rhizobiales > Beijerinckiaceae > Allobosea. The sequence continues at coordinate 15,071 of QFQY01000022.1, forward strand.
AAGGCGAGCGAGAGCGAGATCGTCGCGACGCCCGCCCCGATGACGAACACGAAGGCGGGGTCCCACAGCCAGATCAGCCCGAACGTCACCGGCAGGGCGACGGCGGCGATGTGGTTGATCGTGAAGGCCACGGCCGCCGTCGGCGCGATGTCGGCGGGGTCGGCGATCTTCTGGAAATAGGTGCGCTGCGCCAGCGTCAGCGTGAAGAAGACGCCGTCCACGACGAAGAGCGCCCCGGCGACGGTGGCCCCCGACGCGCCGAAATGGCCGTGGCTGGCCAGGGCGTAGCCGATGAAGACGACGATCAGCGAGACGCTCTCGAACTGGATCGTGCCCCGCTCGCCGAGGCGCGCGACGATCGTCCCCAGCATCGGCCCGACCACCATGTTGATGCCGTAGGTCGCGAGCAGCAGCAGCGCGGTCGCCGAGACGTCGTAGCCGAAACGCTCGACGAGCAGGAAGCCGCCGAAGGCCATGAAGATCTGCCGCCGCGCGCCGGTCATGAAGGTGAGCGCGTAATAGAGCCAGTAGCGCCGGCGCATCACGAAGCCCTTGTTCTGCGGCACGCTGCCCTGGAAGCGCGGGAAGAACAGCCACGCCGCCACGGCCAGCGCCGTGACGATGATCCCCGAGACCGTGAACACCGTCGCATAGCCCGGCTGGAACAGCCGCCACACGACGGCGATCGTGCCGAAGGCGATGAGCTGCGCCATCGCCGAGGCGCCGGCGATCCGCCCGATGATCCGCGGCGCCTCCTTCTTGGAGAGCAACTGGAGCTGGAGGGACTGCTGCGCCGTCTCGTAATAGTGGAAGCCGAGCGACATGATCATCGTCGTGGCCAGCAGGCCGCCGAGCGTCGGGAAATAGCCGGTCAGCGCGACGCCGACGCCGAGCGTCGCCAGGCTGAGATAGGCCAGGATCTGCTCGCGCATCACCCAGAACAGGATGATCGCGGTGAAGGCGAGGAAACCCGGAATCTCGCGAACCGACTGCAGGATGCCGATGTCCTGCCCGGTGAAGCCCGCTGCTTCCTTCGCGAAATTGTTGATCAGCGCGGCCCAGCTCGCATAGCCGAGCAGGTTGATGAAGGCGATGCTCATCAGGAAGGCGGCGGGGGACCGTCGCAACGCCCCGAGGCCACGTCGCTCGGACGGAAGGTCGCTCATCGCTGAACCGGATAGAAGAGAGGCCGCCGGAACGGCTCCGGCGCGCAGGCGGGGGTCTTGCGGGTCTCTGGCCGCGGCCGGCGCGCCGCCACTCTTAGCGCGGGGGCCGTCGCCGTCAATTCCGCCGGGCCGGTCCGGCCCTATGGCGCCCGGCTTTGCGATGGATCATTGTGAGCTTCGCTCCGGCGGCTAGATTTCGCCGCGGCACATGCCGAAGGAGGATGCCATGTACAAGTCGATTGTGGTCCCGGTCGATCTCGCCGAGGCCGAGCTGGCATCGCCAGCCGTCACGGCCGCGGTCTCCTTCGCGAAGCTGTCGGGCGGCGTGATCCGGCTGGTCTATGTCCGCTCGCTCGTGCCCATGACCTATATGGAGTTCGTTCCGGCCGATTTCGACGCGGGCCAGCAGGAGGAAGCCGAGGCCAAGCTCGCCGAGATCGCGGCGAAGATCGACCTGCCGCCGGAGCAGATCTCGGCGAAGGTGCTGGTCGGCTCGGTGCATGGCGAGGTTCTCGCCGAGGCTGACGCCAGCGCCGCCGACCTGATCGTGATCGCCTCGCACGAGCCGGGCATGCTCGCCTATGTCATCGGCTCGAACGCCTCGGCGATCGTGCGCCGGGCCAAGTGCTCGGTGCTGGTGGTCCGCTGAGACGGCTCAGGAGGCCGCGCCGCCAGGTACCAGATGGTCCGGGATTTCCCCGGTCGCCAGCGGGCGGGGCCGGTTGAGCCGGATCATCGGCCAGACCTGCCAGAGCGAAGCGGCGACGAAGGCGAGCCCGAGCACGCCCGAGCCCGTCGCGCCTTCGCGGAAGGCATGCAGCGTGAAGCCCAGCAGGGCGAGCAGGGCGGCCCCGCCGCCGACGGTGCTCGCCAGCCAGAGCGGGAACGGCTTGCCGGCCAGGAAACGGACCGCCGGGTTCGCCCGCGTCACGGCCGCCGCGAGCGCCGTCACGAAGCGGCGATAGCCGGCGTCGTCGCGGTCCATGTCGGTCAATGAGCGCCAGGACAGGTTGCCGAAGGTGATGGTCCTGCCGTCCTTCAGGCGAAGCTGCGTCCTATAGCCCTTGGTGCTGACATTGCTCGGCGCGTAGATGAAGCGGACCTGCTCGACGGCCTCGAGCCTGACGCGGTCGACCTTGCGAGTCGAATCGATCTCCAGTTCACCACCATCGAGCCGATAGACGATCTCGAAGCCGATGGGTTTCGGGCGCTGGCGCCAGCTGGGGGGTGGGGTGTCGTCGAGTGCGGGATCCTGCATGCGCGAGGCTTACAGCATGCCGGGGGCCTTCCGCCAATCCGCCTATCGGACCAGCGCCTTCATCGCTCCGTCGAGGCCGTCGAGCGTCAGCGGGAACATCCGTCCGCCCATCAGCCCGCCGATCTGTCGGATCGACTGGGTGTAGCTCCACAGATGCTGCTGCACCGGGTTGAGCCAGACCGATTTCGGGAACCGGCCGGTCAGCCGCTCCATCCAGACCTGGCCGGCCTCCTCGTTCCAGTGCTCGACCGAGCCGCCCGGCATCGCGATCTCGTAGGGGCTCATCGAGGCGTCGCCGACGAAGATCAGCCGGTAGTCGGCCGGGTAGGTGCGCAGGATGTCCCAGGTCGGAATCGTCTGGTCGTGCCGGCGCCGGTTCTCGCGCCAGACCCGCTCATAGGGGCAGTTGTGGAAATAGAAGTGCTCGAAATGCTTGAACTCGGCCCGCGCGGCGGAGAACAGCTCCTCGGCCAGTTCGATATGCCAGTCCATCGAGCCGCCGACATCGAGGAAGAGCAGGACCTTCACGGCGTTGCGGCGCTCGGGGCGCAGCTTGACGTCGAGATAGCCGTGCTTGGCGGTTTCCGAGATGGTGCCGTCGAGGTCGAGTTCTTCCGCGGCGCCGGTCCGCGCGAACCGGCGCAGGCGCCGGAGCGCGACCCTGAGATTGCGCACGCCGAGCTCGCGCGTGTCGTCGAAATCCTTGAACTCGCGCTTGTCCCAGACTTTCACCGCGCGGAAGTTGCGGTTGCCGTCCTGGCCGATGCGCACGCCCTCGGGATTGTAGCCATAGGCGCCGAAGGGGGAGGTGCCGGCCGTGCCGATCCACTTGTTGCCGCCCTGATGGCGGCCCTTCTGCTCGTCGAGCCGCTGCTTCAGGGTCTCGAAGAGCTTGTCCCAGCCGAGCGCCTCGAGCCGCGCCTTCTCCTCGTCGGTCAGGAACTTCTCGGCGAGCCGGCGCAGCCATTCCTCCGGAATGTCTGCCTGCTCGACGGCCTGTCCCAGGGTCTCCAGGCCTTTGAAGACCTGCGCGAAGACCTGGTCGAAGCGGTCGAGATGGCGCTCGTCCTTCACGAGGCATGTGCGGGCGAGGAAATAGAACTCGTCGACCCTGTACTCGGCCAGGTCGGCATCGACGCCTTTCAGCAGCGTCAGATATTCCCGCAGCGTGACGGGAACCTTGGCGGCGCGCAGATCGGTGAAAAGCCGGAGAAACATGGCCCAGTGTTCGCGGGCCGAGGCTTTCCGGTCAAGCGACGCGTGATCGCGCGCTTGACCGGAAAGACGGTCGGATCACGCGACGGCGTCGGCGAGATCCTTGGTCACCTTGAACTTCACGACCGTCTTGGCGGGAACCTTGATCGTCGCGCCGGTCGACGGGTTGCGGGCCTCGCGGGCCTCGCGCTTGGCGGCCGAGAGCTTGCCGATGCCGCCGAGCGTGACGTCGTCGCCGGACTTCAGCGTCTGCGCGACGACGGTGCCGAGCGAGGCGAGGATCGCGGTGACGTCGGCCTTGGTCTTGCCGGTGGCCTCGGCGATGGCAGCCGTCAGTTCGTTCTTGGTCATCATATCCTCCTTGGAAGGGATGGTGAGGCGGGCCGTCCGGAGCGCGTCTGGCGGCCTTCACCGCCTTCGGCACCCGCCATTGCTCGTGGCGGACCGCCGGCAAAGGCAGTTGCCATGCTCCGATGCCGTTGGCGATGGCCGCAGCGCTACATACGCACAGAAATCGGCTTCGTTCCGCCGTAAAAGCCGCAGATTCGGGCGCCGATAAGGCAACGCTGCGCGCCGATTGACAAATCAGGCCCCACTATTTCAAGCTTAAAATAATTCGCGGAGGGGAAACCGGGTTATGAAGGTCATCATCGTCGGGGGCGGCATCGGCGGGCTCACGCTCGCTCTCATGCTCCATGCGCGGGGCATCGAGGCGACTGTCTACGAGCAGGCTTCCGAGATCCGCGAGGTCGGCGTCGGCATCAACACGCTCCCTCACGCGATCCGCGAACTGGCGGAGCTCGGGCTGCTTCCGGCGCTCGACGCTGTCGCCATCCGGACTCGCGAACTCCACTACATGAACCGGTTCGGCCAGACCGTCTGGCGCGAGCCGCGCGGCCTGCATGCCGGCGCGCCGGTGCCGCAGTTCTCGATCCATCGCGGCCGGCTCCAGGGCGTGATCCACGCCGCCGTGGTCGAGCGTCTGGGGGCGGGTGCCGTCCGGCCGGGGCGGAGGCTCCAGGGCTTCCTGCAGGACGAGGGCGGCGTCACCGCGCATTTCTCCGATACGCGCCGTGCCGAGGCCGGCGAGACCGTCCGCGGCGACATCCTGATCGCCGCCGACGGCATCCATTCGGCCGTCAGATCGCACTACTTCCCGGATCAGGGGCCGCCGCGCTGGAACGGTGTCCAGATGTGGCGCGGCGCCTGCGACTGGCCGGTCTTCCTCGACGGCGAAAGCATGATCGTGGCCGGCGGCATGGCCGGCAAGCTCGTGCTCTACCCGATCGCGCCCGGCAAGACGGCCCATACGCGCCTGACCAACTGGGTGGTCAACATCCGCTGCGGCGACCCCGCCAAGCCGCCGCCGAAGGAGGCGTGGTCCAAGCCCGGCCGCCTCGAGGACGTGCTGCCCTACGCCCGGCGCTTCAGTATCCCCGACTTCGATCTCCTGGCGCTGATCGAGGCGAGCGGGACGTTCTGGGAATATCCGATGTGCGACCGCGATCCGTTGCCGCGCTGGACCCATGGCCGGGTCAGCCTGCTCGGCGACGCCGCCCATCCGATGTATCCGGTCGGCTCGAACGGCGCGTCGCAGGCGATCCTCGACGCGCGCTGCCTCGCCGATCTGCTGGTCAAGGCCGAGCATCCGCGCCAGGCGCTGGCGGCCTATGAGGCGGTGCGCCTGCCGGCGACGGCCGAGGTCGTCGCGATGAACCGCGCGGGCGGGCCGGAGCGGGTGATCGATGCGGTCGAGGCGCTGGCGCCCAACGGCTTCGAAGATGTCGAGCGGGTGCTGGGCTACGCCAAGCGCGAGGCGATCGTGAAATCCTATGCCGGCAAGGCCGGCTTCGCGGCCGAGCAGCTCGCGAAACGCTAACGTCTTGTTCTGGCGTCGGCTTTTCCGAAAGCCGCGCGCCACTTTTCGGGCCGATGCCCCAGGCCGGTCCGTTAGGCGGCGGGGAACGCGACGCCGGCGCGCTTGCCGTCCTGCCAGCACAGGCTGGCCTTGTAGGAGCTCTCCCGTTCGGCGATCTCCAGGTCGAAGCCGTGCGGCAGCATCACGGAGCCGGGGAATTCGAGCATCGCTCCGCCGTCCGACATGTTGCGGACGACGCAATCCATCGTCGACCAGCGCCCGTTGAAGCAGATGCGTGCCGAGAGCAGGCGGCGCATGCGGAGAAAGCGGCGGCGTTCGGTGGTCATGGTCCTGGTCCAGCGGCGCGGGGGCGCCTGATGCAGTGCGACAACCATAGCGCGCGGCGCCGGGCACGGCAGCACCGGCATTCGGAAAGCGTTAACATCTGCATTCCGCAATCGCGGACCTGGAGGCGATTGCCGGAAGCGTCAGGACCGGCCCAGCGCGCGCATCCGCCGTGCGTCCGCCAGCGAGATCGGCTCGCAGGGGCGGCATTCCTCGGGTGTCAGGAAGGCGACGCCGACATCGTCTCCGCGCCGCCAGCACTGCCGCACGCGGACGCTGCGTTCCTTGCCGGCGACGTCGATGTCGAACGTCGCCGGAAGCGCCGTCCAGTCGCTGAGCCGGACCATGGCGCCGCTTTCCGACCAGTCGCGGATCGCGCAGTCGAACATCGACTGGCGACCGTTGAACACGACGCTGGCGCGCTCGGCGATGCGCAGCCTCGCATCGTTGCGACGCTCGTTCCTCACGGCTCTGCTCCCTGTGTCATGGCGGCTGGCCGTTCGAGCCGGCCCCTCATGGCGGGGAATATGCGCATAAACCCATGCGAAATCAGCCGAAGCGTCGACCTATGCTTAACCCCGCGCCGTCACGCGCCTTCGGGCGGCGGCGGCAGGAAATCGACCTCGTGACGCGCCGACAGCGCGACCACGTCCGCGGGGTTCTGCTCGGCCATCGAGTGGATTCCCCAGAACAGGTCGTAGAGTCGTCCCGTCGGGGAGACCCAGAACAGGCACTTCACGACCGCGTCGCTCTTGTTGAACAGGCCGTGCGGCACATTGCGCGGCAGCCGGATCAGATCGCCCGCGGTGGCGAAGCCCTCCTGCCCGTCGAGCACGAGATCGAGCCGCCCCTCGAGCATGTAGATGAACTCGTCCTGCGTGGTGTGGATATGCGGCGGCACGAAGGTGCCGGGCGGGAAGGTGGCGTGCCAGGAGAAGGAGTCCTCGCTCAGCGTCTTCGGCACATAGGTCTGGCCGAGGATGTTCCAGACGATCGAGTCGAGGCCTTCATTGGCCTTGGTCACGCCGGCTGTCAGCGGCTTCATGGGCGTTTCTCCTAGAGGTGCAGGAAGCGGTCCTTGACCGCGCTGTCGCTGCGTAGCTCGTCGCTGGTGCCGCGCCAGACGATGCGGCCCTTCTCGATGACGAGATGCCTGTCGGCGATCTTGGCCAGCGCGTCGACATTCTTGTCGATCACCAGGATCGACTCGCCCTCGGCCTTGAGGGCGGCGAGGCAGGACCAGATCTCCTGTCGGATGATCGGCGCCAGCCCTTCCGTCGCCTCGTCCAGGATCACCAGACGCGGATTGGTCATCAGGGCGCGGCCGATCGCGAGCATCTGCTGCTCGCCGCCGGAAAGCTGGTTGCCGCGATTGTTGCGCCGCTCCTTCAGCCGCGGGAAGAAGTCGTAGATGCGCTCCAGCGTCCAGCGCGCCTTGCCGAAGCGGCTGGCGGCGGTCGCGATCAGGTTCTCCTCGACGCTGAGCGTGGGGAAGATCTGGCGCCCCTCCGGCACGAGCCCGATCCCCGCCTGCGCGACGCGGAAGGGCTGGGCGCCCGTCAGGTCGCGGCCGGACGCGCTGACGCGGCCCGACATGGGCGGGATCAGCCCCATGATCGCGCGGATGGTCGTGGTCTTGCCCATGCCGTTGCGGCCGAGCAGCGTCACCACCTCGCCCTCGTCGATGGCGAAATCGATCCCGAACAGGATCTGCGCCTCGCCATAGCCGGCCGAGAGGTTCTCGACGACGAGCATGGTCAGCCCTCCTCGCCGAGATAGGCTTCGCGCACGGCAGGGTCCGCCCGCACGGTCGCGGGATCGCCCGAGGCGATGACGCGGCCATAGACAAGCACGCTGACACTGTCGGCGAGCGCGAAGACGGCCTCCATGTCGTGCTCGACCAGCAGCATGGCGTAGCGCCCCTTGAGGCTCTTGAGCAGCGCGACGAGACGTTCGCCCTCCTCGCGCCCGACGCCGGCCAGGGGCTCGTCGAGCAGGATGACGGCCGGCTCCAGCGTCAGCGCCATCGCGATCTCGAGCGCGCGCTTCTCGCCATGGGAGAGCCGCCCCGCCGGGACATGGGCCCGCTCGGCCAGGCCGACCGCCTCCAGCGCGGCGAAGGCCGGCCGGTTGAGGCTTTCGTCGCGGGCGGCGTCGCGGAAGAAGGCGAGGGGATGGGCCGAGCGCGCCTGCACGCTCAGCGCGACGTTCTCCAGCACCGAAAGCGAGGCGATGGTGGAGATGATCTGGAAGGTCCGGGCGAGGCCGGCGCGCGCCCGCTTCTCCGGCGACAGGGCGGTCACGTCCTCGCCGCGAAAGCAGATCGTGCCCGTATCCGGCCGCAGCATGCCGGAGATCTGGTGGACCAGCGTCGTCTTGCCGGCGCCGTTGGGGCCGATCAGCGCATGGAGCTCGCCGGGCGCGACCGACAGGCTGACGCCGTCCGTCACCTTCAGCGCGCCGAAGGATTTGGCGAGGCCGGAGAGGGCGAGCACGGGTTCAGTCATCGCCGCGGGCTCCGAGCTTGCGCAGCAGGCCGACGATGCCGCCGCGGGTGAGCAGCACGAACAGCACGATCAGCGGCCCGAAGATCACCTTCCAGTGCTCGGTCAGGCCCGACAGGACCTCTTCCATCGTCAGATAGGCGAGCGCGCCGATGATCGCGCCGTGCAGCGAGCCGACGCCGCCGAGCACGACCATGAAGATCAGCTCGCCGGAGCGCTGCCAGGAGAGGAAGGCGGGGCTGACGAACTCCGTCTGGTTCGCGAGCAGGAAGCCGGCGATCCCGGCGATCATGCCCGAGACGACATAGGCGATGAGCCGGACCCGCCCGACATCGTAACCCGTGACGGAGACGCGCGTGGCGTTCTCGCGCGCCGCGCGCAGCACCCGCCCGAAGCGCGAGGCGACGAGGGTCTTCACGAGCAGGTAGCAGCCGGCGAGCACCGCCAGCACGACGTAGAAGAAGCGCGTGCGGTTGGCGAAGAGATCGAAGCCGGCGACCGCGCTGCGCTCATAGAGCGTCAGCCCGTCATCGCCGCCATAGGCCGACAGCGCCTGCGTCAGGAAGAAGGCCATCTGCCCGAAGGCGAGCGTGATCATGATGAAGGCGACGCCGCGCGTGCGCAGCGAGACATAGCCCGTGACCGCCCCGAACACCCCGCATGCGACGAGGATCACCGGCAGGATCAGCAGCGCCTCGGTCCGCCCCTCGGTGATCATGATCCCGGTGACATAGGCGCCGATGCCGACGAAGGCGGCATGGCCGAAGGAGACCATGCCGCCGACGCCGAGGATGAGGTCGAGCGACAGCGCCGCGATCGCGAAGATCATCGCGCGCGTCACCAGCGTCAGCCAGTGGGCGGGCAGGCCCAGCGAGACGGCGAACGGCAGGGCGGCCAGCAGGGCGAACAGCACCAGCGCGATGACGGCCCGCCGGCGCGGAGGGGCGGTCACGGCGTTCGTCGCCTCGGCGAGGGAAGGGGCGGCGCTCATGCCCGGCCCTTGGCCGGCAGCAGCCCCTCGGGCCGCCAGAACAGGACGAAGGCCATCACGAGATAGATCAGCATGGAGGACAGCGCGGCGCCGGCCGCACGCGCCGACGGCGCGCTCATGAACAGGCGCAGGAGATCGTTCATGAAGGAGCGCCCGAGCGTGTCGACCAGCCCGACGATCAGCGCGCCCACGAAGGCGCCGCGGATCGAGCCGATGCCGCCGACCACGATGACGACGAAGGCGAGGATCAGGATGTTGTCGCCCATGCCGGGCTCGACGGAGAGGATCGGCGCGGCCATGACGCCGGCGAAGCCCGCCAGCATGGTGCCGAAAGCGAACACGATCATGAACAGCTTGCGGATGTCGACGCCGAGCGCCGAGACCATCGAGGCGTTGGTCGCGCCCGCCCTGAGCAGCATGCCGGTGCGGGTCTTCTCGACGATGAGCCACAGCAGCAGGCCGACGCCCAGCCCCGAGGCGATCAGCGCGAAGCGGTAGACCGGATAGAGCACGCCGCCGGGAAGGGCGACCGAGCCCGACAGCATTTCCGGGATCGCCACCGAAAGGGGCGCCGCGCCCCAGATCATCTTCACTGCTTCGTTGAGCAGCAGGATCAGCCCGAAGGTCGCCAGCACCTGATCGAGATGGTCCCTTTCATAGAGGTGGCGGAAAACGAGGAATTCGAGCGCGAGCCCGATCACCAGCGCGGCGGCCAGCGCCAGGACGAGGCCCAGCAGGAAACTGCCGGTCAGCCCGACGAAGGTCACGGCGAGATAGGCGCCGAGCATGTACTGCACGCCATGCGCCAGGTTGATGAAGTCCATCACCCCGAAGACGAGCGTCAGCCCCGCCGCCACCAGGAACAGCAGGACGCCGAGCTGGAGCCCGTTGAGGATCTGGACGATGAGGAGGCTGGTGGTCATGTCATGTCGCCCGTCATGCTCGGGCTTGACCCGAGCATCTCAGGAAAGAGATTCTCGGGTCTGCGCTGCGCTTCGCCCGAGAATGACGAAGAGGCTCACTTCAGCGGGCATTCCTTGGCGTAGGGATCGGCATAGTCCGTGAACACCTTTTCGGCGATCTCGGTCTGGAACTTGCCGTCCGCGCGCTTGGCGACCTTGACCAGGTAGAAGTCCTGGATCGGGAACCCGTTCGTGTTGAACTTGAACTTGCCGCGCAGGGAGGTGAAGTCGGCCTTCTTGAGGGCCGCGCGCAGCTTGTCCTTGTCGGCGGTGCCGCCGGCGGCCTTCACGGCCGAGTCGATTAGCATGGCCGCGTCGTAGGACTGCTGGGCATAGGACGCCGGAACGACCTTGTAGGCCGCCTCATAGGCCGCGACGAACTTCTTGTTCGCCGGGCTGTCCATGTTCGGCGCCCAGGTCATGCCGCCATACATGCCGACCGCCGCGTCCTGCTGCGCCGGCAGGGTCGATTCGTCGACGGTGAAGGCGGAGAGGAAGGGAATCTTGCCGTTGAGGCCGGCCTGCGACCACTGTTTGACGAAGTTGACGCCGAGACCGCCGGGCAGGAAGGCGAAGACCACGTCCGGCTTGGCCGCGGTGATCTTGGCGAGGTCGGAGGCGAAGTCCATCGAGGTCAGCGGCGTATAGACCTCGTCGACGATCTCGCCCTTGAAATAGGTCTTGAAGCCCGCCAGCGAGTCCTTACCGGCCTGATAGTTCGGCGCGATGATATAGGCCTTCTTGTAACCCTTGTCCTGAGCGTACTTGCCCAGCACCTGGTGGACCTGGTCGTTCTGGTAGGACGTGACGAAGAAGTTCTGGTTGCAGCCCTTGCCGGCCATGGTCGAGGGGCCGGCATTGGGGCTGATCAGGAAGGCGCCGGAATCGAGCACCGGCTTGGCGATGGCGCCGAGGATGTTCGAGAACACGGGGCCGACGACGAAGTCGACCTTGCCGCCTTCGACGAAGCTGCGGATCTTGCCCACCGCGACGTCGGGCTTCAGCTCGTCGTCGATCACGGTGATCTGGACAGGCAGGCCGCCGAGCTTGCCGCCGTTCTGGTCGACGGCGAGCTGGAAGCCGTCGCGCACCTGCTGGCCCAGCGCGGCGGCAGGCCCGGTCAGCACGGAGACGACGCCGATCTTGAGCGGCTCCTGCGCCTGCGCGGCCGACGCCAGCGCGACCAGGCCGGTGCCGAGGGCGAGAGCGAATTTCAGTTTCATCTGGATGTCCTCCCGGGACGGTGAAACGGGGATGCGCGACAGGGGTCCCTCAACCTCTCCGTCACGCGGTCGAGCCATATTGTTTCAAGCTTAAAATATCCGCAAGGGGTGACGGCGGATGAATTTCGCGGTGCCAGCGAGCGCGTCATTCTCGGGCGGCGCATCGCGCCGACCCGAGAAACCCTGCGAGAGTCAGGCTGGATCGAGAGATGGTCGGGACGAGCCCGACCATGGCGCGCTCTGCTTCGCGCCTCAGGCCTGAACGCCCTCGACATACCAGTCCATCTTGGAGAGCATCTCGTCCGGCGCCTTCTCGCCGGCCTTGAGCCTGACCTCGCCCTTGATGTCCTTGATCTCTCCGGTGAAGGGGTGGAGCGTGCCGGCGACGATGCCCTTCTGGACCTCTTCGGCGGCGGCGCGGGCGGCCGGCGTCACGGCGTCGTTGAAGGGCGCGATCTTGACGAAGCCGTCCTTGATGCCGCCCCAGACCGCGCCCGACTTCCAGGTGCCGTCCATCACGTCCTTGACGCGCTTGATGTAGTAGCCCGACCAGTCGTCGACGATCGCCGAGAGATGCGCCTTGGGCGCGAACGCCTTCATGTCCGAGGCCTGGCCGAAGGCGAAGACGCCGCGCTGCTCCGCCGCCTGCAGGGCTGCGGCCGAGTCTGTGTGCTGCGTGATGATGTCGGCGCCCTGGTCGATCAGCGCCTTGGCGGCGTCGGCCTCCTTGGCGGGGTCGTACCAGGTCGAGGCCCAGATCACCTTGGTCTTGAAATTGGGGTTCACCTTCCGCGCCGCGAGCGTGAACGCATTGATGCCCATCACCACTTCGGGGATCGGGAAGGAGGCGATGTAGCCGGCCTGTCCCGTCTTCGACATGTGCCCGGCGATGGTGCCGATCACGGCGCGGCCCTCATAGAAGCGCGCATCGTAGGTCGCGACGTTCTCGGCGCGCTGGTAGCCGGTGGCGTGCTCGAACTTGATCTTGGGGAACTGCTTCGCGACCTGGATGGTCGGGTTCATGAAGCCGAAGGAGGTGGTGAAGATCAGCTGGTTGCCGGCCTGGGCGAGCTGGCGGATGGCGCGCGCCGCGTCCGGCCCCTCGGCGACCTTCTCGATGAAGCTGGTCTTCACCTTGGCACCGTATTCCTTCTCCAGCGCCTTGCGGCCCTGGTCATGGGTCCAGGTCCAGCCATGGTCGCCGACCGGGCCGACATAGATGAAGCCGACCCCGAGCGGGGCCTGCGCCTGCGCGCGGCCGCCGATGAGCGGCAGGGCGGCGGCGCTGGCGCCGGCACCGAAGTTGAAGCGGCGGCGGGTGATGATCGAGGTCATGAAGGTCTCCGCGTCAGGGTTGCCGGCATCACGAGGCCGAGAAGGGCTTTCCGAGGCAGGCCGGCGCATCCTGCCGCCGTCCGCCACGTCCAAGCGACATCATGGTCAGAACCGCGATCGTCGCAAGATAGGGCGTCATCGCCAGCACCTCCGGCGCGAGCCAGGCGACGCCGGCGGCCTTGAACTGCAGCTCGGCGGTCATCACCGCGCCGAAGAGATAGGCTCCGAGCAGGAGCCGGCCCGGCCGCCAGGCGGCGAAGACGACGAGCGCGAGCGCGATCCAGCCCCGGCCCGCGGTCAGGCTGTCGGCCCACATCGGGGTCAGCGCCAGCGAGAAATAGGCCCCGCCGAGCCCCGCCAGCGCCCCGCCGAAGGCGATGGCCGCGTAGCGGATGGCGATGACCGGATAGCCGATGGCATGGGCCGAGGCGTCGTTCTCGCCGACGGCGCGCAGGATCAGGCCCGGCCTCGTCCGGCGCAGGAACAGGCTCACCGCCAGCACCAGCGCCAGGGAGAGATACACCACGACGTCGTGGCCGAACACGGCGCGCAGAAGCGGATGCTCCGACACAGCCGTGGGCAGGAGCGGGCCGAGCCGCTCGACCGTGCGGCCGACGAAGCCCTGTCCGACCAGCGAGGAGGTGCCGATGCCGAAGATCGTGAGCGCGAGGCCCGTCGCGACCTGATTGGCCGCGAGCGTCAGCGTCAGCACGGCGAAGATCATGGCGGTGGCGATGCCGGCCAGCGTCGCAGCGATCAGACCCGCCGCAGTGCTGCCGGTCGAGAAGGCGACGGCGAAGCCGGCGACCGCTCCGCACAGCATCATGCCTTCCACGCCGAGATTGAGCACGCCGGCCTTCTCGACGACGAGCTCGCCCAGCGCCGCGAGCAGGATCGGCGTCGAGGCGGCGACCAGCGTCATCAGGATCGAGACGAGGATGGCGGAGGTCATGGCACCCCCTCTGTCATTCCGGGGCACTGCGAAGCAGTGAACCCGGAACCCACGACCGGGCGCGCGTCCGCGATCCAGCGAGAAGGGCTCACCCGGTCGTGGGTTCCGGGTTCTTCGCTGTGCGAAGCCCCGGAATGACAGAGGTCGGTGCCGATCGCGCCCATCACGCCGCCCTCCGCTTCCAGACGATCCGCCAACGCACCAGCACGTCCGTCGCCAGCAGCATGAACAGCAGCAGCGCCTGAAACATGCCGGTCGCGGCTTGCGGCAGCCGCACGGTCGTCTGCGCGATCTCGCCGCCGACATAGGTCGCGGCCAGCACGACGCCGCCGAAGACGATGCCGAGCGGGTGCAGCCGGCCGAGGAAGGCGACGATGATCGCGGTGAAGCCGTAGCCGGTGGGAAATTGCGGCGTCAGCTGCCCGAAGGGCCCGGCCGCCTCGAAGATGCCGGCGAGCCCGGCCAGGCCGCCGCCGAGCATGAGGGCGGCCCAGGTCGTGCGGCCGGCGTCGAAGCCGCCATGGCGCGCGGCGGCCGGAGCGAGGCCGGCGACCTTCACCGCATAGCCCGCCATGGTCTTCTCCATCATCGCCCAGGCGAGGAGGGCGATGACGAGCGCCAGCGGAATGCCGAGATGCACGAGCGTGCCTTCCAGCACGATCGGCAGCGTCTGTTCGCCGGTGAACATGCGCGTCTGCGGGAAGTTGAAGCCGTCCGGGTCCTTCCACGGTCCACGAACGAGAAAATAGAGGAACTGCACCGCGACATAGGTCAGCATCAGGCTGGTCAGGATCTCGCTGACCTGGAGCCGCACGCGCAGCAGCGCCGGGATCGCGGCCCAGGCCATGCCGCCGAGGATGCCGGCCAGCGCCATGGCCGGCAGGATCCACCAGCCGGTCATCTCATAGGTCGCGAGCGCGACGCCCGTGCCGGCGATGGCGCCGGCGATGTACTGCCCCTCCGCGCCGATGTTCCAGACATTGGCCCGGAAGCCGACCGCGAGCCCCAGCGCGATCATGACGAGGGGCGCGGCCTTGACGCCGAGATCGCCCCAGCGATGCGGTTCCAGGAAGGGCGTCAGGAAGATGTCGCCGACGGCGTGGAAGCCGTCATAGCCCATGGCGAAGAAGACGATCATGCCGATCGCCATCGTCAGCCCGATCGCGATCAGAGGGCTCAGCCACAGCATCGGCGTGCTGGGTTCGCGTCGGCGGCGCCATTCAAGCATGGGCGCTGGCTCCGTCGGCGGCGGGAAAGGGCGCCTCCCTTCCCCCTTGTGGGGAAGGGTAGGGGGATGGGGGTGGCTCCGCGTGGTGAACGGGAGCCGGTATGCGCGCAGGAGCGAAGGCTATGGGCAGCGTGCTTTGACTTTTCGACCCCCACCCCTTCCCCTCCCCACAAGGGGGAGGGGTATGCCCGTGCGGTTCATGTGCGAGATCAAGCATGGGCGGTCTCGCCATGAACCCCGCCCATCATCAGGCCGATCTCGTCGATGCCGAGGCCGGCCACCGGGCGGGGTGCCGAGAGCCGCCCCTCGTTGATGACGCAGAGCCGGTCGGAAAGCTCCAGCAACTCGTCGAGGTCCTGCGAGATGACCACCACGGCAGAGCCCTTCCCGGCGAGGTCGACGAGTTCCTGCCGGATGGCTGCGGCGGCGCCGGCGTCGACCCCCCAGGTCGGTTGAGAGACCACGAGCACGGCCGGCTGCTGCCCGATCTCGCGCCCCATGATGAACTTCTGCAGATTGCCGCCGGAGAGCGACCGCGCGAGCGCCCCGCCGCCGGTCGTGCGCACGTCGAAGCGCTTGATCACGGCGTCGGTGAACTGTTCGACGGCGCTGCCGGCGATGATGCCGAGCGGCGCCAGCGGCAGGCGGTGGCGCGCGGTCAGCAGGCTGTTCTCGGCCAGCGAGAAATCGGGCACGGCGGCGTGGCCGTTGCGCTCCTCGGGCACGCAGCAGAGCCCGGACGAGCGGCGCGCGCCGGCACCCTCCAGCCCGATCGCGCGGCCGTCGAGCAGGATCGCGCCGGCCTCGCCGGCCAGCCGCTCGCCCGAGAGCGCGGTGAGAAGTTCCGCCTGGCCATTGCCGGCGACGCCCGCAATGCCGAGGATTTCCCCCGCGCGCGCCTCGAAGGACACCGCCTCGAGGTCGGTGCCGAAGGGTGGTTCGCCCGGCAGCGTGAGCCCGCTGACCGCCAGTCGCGCGGCGCCGGCCTCCGTCGAAGCCCGGTGCTCGATCTGGCGCAGCTCCGCGCCGATCATCAGCTCTGCCATGCGCTTGGTGGTCTCGCGCTTCGGGTCGCAGGTCGCGACGACCTTTCCGCCGCGCAGGATGGTCGCGGCCTCGCAGAGCGCTTTGATCTCGTGGAGCTTGTGCGAGATGTAGAGGATCGCGCAGCCCTCCGACGCGATCTGGCGCAGCGTCCCGAAGAGCTTGTCGACCTCCTGCGGCGTCAGCACGGAGGTCGGCTCGTCCATGATGAGAAGCTTCGGCCTCTGCAGCAGGCAACGGACGATCTCGATGCGCTGGCGCTCGCCGACCGAGAGCGTATGCACCTCGCGCTCCGGATCGAGCGGCAGCGAATAGCTGTCGAGGATCGCGGCGACGCGGGCTTTCAGTTCCTCGCGGTCCACCGCCTCGTCGAGGCCGAGCGCGATGTTCTCGATCACCGTCATCGCGTCGAACAGCGAAAAATGCTGGAACACCATGCCGATGCCGAGCCGGCGCGCAGCCTTGGGCGAGGGGATCGCGATCGGCGTCCCGTTCCAGGCGATCACGCCGGAATCGGCCTGCTGCACGCCGTAGATGATCTTCACCAGCGTCGACTTTCCGGCGCCGTTCTCGCCGAGCAGGGCATGAATCTCGCCGGGCCGGACGCTGAGGCTGATGTCCTCGTTAGCCTTCACCCCCGGAAAGCTCTTGGAGATGCCGGACAGAGCCAGGCGTGGAATCGTCGGAGAGATCATCGAGCCCTCATCCTGAGGAGCGTCGCAGGCGCGTCTCGAAGGATGCTCCAGTTGTTTCGGGGGCCTTCTGGACCATCCTTCGAGACGCCGCTGACGCGGCTCCTCAGGATGAGGGCTTTGCCTTGATGCCGGCCCTCCGCGCTCATGCCCCTGCCGTCTCCCCAGCCACCGAAACCGTCCGCCGCTCCCCAAGCAAGCAACGCACCAGCTCGGCCGCCGTCAAGGCGGCGATCACCTCGGGGCGCTTGTCGTCCACATCGTCGCCGCCGATCGGGCAGGTGAGGCGGGCCAACGCCTCCCGCCGGCCGCCGTCGCGCAGAAAGCCGGCCACGAAGCGTCCGCGCTTGGTCGCCGAGCCGATCATCCCGACGTAAGATCCGTCGCCGCGCGCCAGAGCAGCCTCCGCCAGCCGGTAGTCGAGCGCGTGGCTGTGGCTCAGGATGACGAAAGCGGTGCCCGGGCGAGCCTCCTCGACGGCGCCGACTGGGTCGGCCATGCGCAGGCAGGAGATCGCGGCGGGCAGGCCGTCTAGCACGCCGTCGCGGTCGTCGATCAGCGTCGTCGCAAAGGGCAGGGGAGCGAGCGCCCGCGCCAGCGCCCGGCCGGTATGGCCCGCGCCGAAGATCAGGATGGTGGGGCGGGCGGCCAGCTCGGCCTTGTCCCGCGCCGTCAGCATCGCGATGTCGACCGCCCGGGCTCGCTTCAGGACGACCCGCACCCGACCGCCGCAGCACTGCCCCATCTGCGGGCCGAGCGGGATGTCGAGGGCGCGTTCGTGAAGCCCGCCGGCCAGCATCTCGCGGGCGGTGTCGATGCAATGGAATTCGAGCTGCCCGCCGCCGATGGTCCCGGCCATCTCCTGCGCGGACACCGCCATCGTCGCGCCGGCCTCGCGCGGGGTCGAGCCCTCGGCGCGCTCGATCCGGACGAGGATGGTGCCACGCTCGGCGTGGCGGGAGAGGAAGGCGGCGAGGCTCATGTGCTGCCTCCTTCCTCGCGCCCGTCATTGCGAGCGCAGCGAAGCAATCCAGGGGTGGCAGAGCGCAGCGCTTGTCTGGATTGCTTCGCTGCGCTCGCAATGACGAAGAGTGTCATCGCCCCACCTCCGCCCGCACCCGCTCTACTGCCGCCAGCACGCGCTCGGGCGTGGCCGGCGCGTCGAGCCGTGGGCAGACGCGATGCCCGCCCACGCTCGCGACCGCATCCGACAGCGCGTGCAGAACCGAGATCGCCAGCATCAGAGGCGGCTCGCCGACCGCCTTGGACCGGTGGATCGTCGCCTCGCGGTTCGGCGCGTTCTCCAGAAGCTCCACATTGCAGATGCGTGGCCGGTCGGAGGCGACGGGGATCTTGTAGGTCGAGGGCGCATGCGTGCGCAGCCGGCCCTTCGCGTCCCAGACCAGCTCCTCGGTGGTGAGCCAGCCCATGCCCTGCACGAAGCCGCCCTCGATCTGGCCCTTGTCGATGGCCGGGTTCAGCGAAGTGCCGCAATCATGCAGGATATCGACGCGCTCGACCCGGTATTCGCCGGTCAGCGTGTCGATGGCGACCTCGGCCGCCGCGGCGCCATAGGCGAAATAGTAGAAGGGATGGCCCCGGCCGGCCTTGCGGTCCCAATGGATCCTGGGCGTGGCGTAGAAGCCCGTCGCCGAGAGCTGGACACGCGCCATATAGGCGGCCTGCACCAGCTCCCGGAACGCGATCTCGCGAGCACCGACCTTCACCGCGCCCTGCCGGAAGGCGATCTCCTCCGGCTGCACCTGCCAGTGCCGCGCGGCGAACTCCGTCAGTCGCGCCTTGATCGCCTCGCAGGCGTCGAGCGCCGCCATGCCGTTGAGGTCGGAGCCGGAGGAGGCGGCGGTCGCCGAGGTGTTGGGCACCTTGCCGGTCGTCGTGGCGGTGATCTTGACCTGGTCCAGCCCGATGCCGAAGGCCTGAGCCACCACCTGCGCGACCTTGATATAGAGCCCCTGGCCCATTTCGGTGCCGCCATGGTTCAGCGCGACCGTGCCGTCCGTGTAGACATGCACCAGCGCCCCCGCCTGGTTGAACCATGTCGCGGTGAAGGAGATGCCGAACTTGACCGGGGTGAGCGCGATGCCGCGCTTGATGACGGGGCTGGTCTCGTTGAAGGCGCGGATCGCCTGCTGTCGCGCGCCGTAGTCGCAGCGCCGTTCCAGCGTCGCCATCACCTCGCCCGCGATATTGTCCTCCACGGTCTGGTGATAGGGCGTCAGGTCCCGGCCGATTCCGCCATAGAGATTGCGCTTGCGGACCTCCAGCGGGTCGAGCCCGGTCGCATAGGCCACCTCCTCGATGAAGCGTTCGGCGCCGACCATGCCTTGCGGGCCGCCGAAGCCGCGAAAGGCGGTGTTGGAGCAGGTATGGGTGCGCAGCGGCTCCGAGCGGCCGCGCACCGCCGGGTAGAAGTAGCAATTGTCCATGTGGAAGAGGGCGCGGTCGGTAACCGGTCCCGAGAGGTCGGCGTTCCAGCCGCAGCGCGCGGCATAGACGGCATCGACCGCGAGGATATGGCCGTCGTCGTCGAAGCCGATCTGGTAGTCGACCACGAAGTCGTGGCGCTTGCCGGTGATCGCCATGTCGTCGTCGCGGTCGGGCCTGAGCTTCACCGGCCGCCCGAGCGCCTTGGCGGCCAGTGCCGCGACGCAGGCGAAGAGATTGGCCTGGGTCTCCTTGCCGCCGAAGCCGCCACCCATGCGCCTGACCTCGACCGTCACGGCATGCGCGCCGACGCCGAGCACGGCCGAGACCATGTGCTGGACTTCGCTCGGATGCTGGGTCGAGACCATCACCAGCACGTCCTCGTCCTCGCCCGGAATGGCGAGCGCGATCTGGCTTTCGAGGTAGAAATGCTCCTGCCCGCCGATCGCCATCGAGCCCGTCAGGCGGCGCGGGCTGGCGGCCATCGCCGCCGCGACGTCGCCGCGCTCGAGCTTCAACGGGTCGGTGACGAGCGCGCCGCCGGCGGCGCGCGCGGCGGCTACGTCGAGGATCGGCGCCGCCTCCTGGTACTGCGCTTTCGCCAGCAGGGCGGCACGTCGGGCCGCGTCGCGGGTCTCGGCGACCACGGCGAAGAGCGGCTGGCCGTGGAACAGAATCGCGTCCGTCGCGAAGAGCGGCTCGTCGTGCCGATGCGTCGAGGAGATGTCGTTGGCGCCGGGAATGTCGGCTGCCGTCAGCACCGCGAGCACGCCGGGCGCGGCGCGCACCGCATCGAGATCGAGCGAAACCAGCCTGCCATGCGCGATTCCGCTCAGGCCGAGATAGGCATGGACCAGCCCCTCCGGGGCGGCGACGTCGTCGATATAGGCCGCTTCGCCCGCGACGTGCTTGGGCGCGGAATCGTGGATGCGCGCCACGCCGACCGGGCCCGCGCCGGGCTGCATCGAGCCGGTCTGCATGTCGAGGCCTCGTCCCGCGTCAGCCATGGGCGGCCTCCGCCAGCAGGCCCGCGACGCGCGTCGCCGTCGCGGGCTGGGTCGTCTCGATCAGGAAGCGTCGCAGGAGGTTGCCCGCGACAGTGAGCCGGTAGGCCGCCGAGGCGCGCATGTCGCTGAGCGGCGTGAAATCCTGCGGCAGCGCCGCGATGGCGGCCCCGACCGACGCCTCGTCCCACGGCCTGCCGATCAGCGCGTCCTCCGCCGCCGTCGCGCGCTTGGGGATGCCGGCCATGCCGCCATAGGCGAGGCGGGCTTCGCCGATGACGCCGTCCGGGCGCAACCGCAGCAGGAAGGCGCCACAGACGGCGGAAATGTCCTCGTCGAAGCGCTTGGAGATCTTCGAGACGTGGACGAGATCGCCGGGGAGGGGCTTCGGCACGAGCACGGCCTCGACGAACTCGTCGGGCCGTCGATCCTGCTTGCGATAGTCGAGGAAGAAGGCTTCGAGCGGGAGCGGGCGGCGGAACAGGTCGGCTTCACCCGTCATCGCGAGCGCAGCGAAGCGATCCAGGGGGGCTTGGCTGGGCGTCTCACCCGGTCCCTCCTGGATTGCTTCGTCGGCTGCGCCTCCTGGCAATGACGGTGCTGAGGCCAGTACCAGCGTCGCCCCCAGCGCGATCAGGGCCGGGGGCAGGTCGCCGATCGGTGAGCCGTTGGCGATGTTGCCGCCGATCGTCCCGGCATTGCGCACCTGCTCGCCGCCGAAGCGGCGCATCAGCTCGTCGAGCTGGGGGGAGAGGGGCGCGAGCGCGGTGCGGAGGTCGGCGTTGTTGGTCATCGCGCCGAGGCGCAGATGGTCGCCCTCGTCCGAAACCGCGTTCAACGCCGCGACGCGACCGAGGAAGATCACCGGATCGAGCCGCCGCAGCCCCTTCGTCACCCAGAGTCCGACATCGGTCGCGCCCGCGACCAGCGTCGCGTCGGGATGTGCGGCCAGAAGCCCGGCCAGCGCCTCGACCGTCGCGGGAGCGAAAAACCGCCCGCCGGGTCCGGACAGAGCCAGCGTGTCCTCGTCCGCCAGCGCCAGCAGGGCCGCCTCCACGGCGCCGCGCCGCTTGGCGAAACGGTCCTCGCCGCGGTCTGCGATGGCGTCCATGCGCTTCGCGGCGGCGACGATCGGCTCATAGCCGGTGCAGCGGCAGAGATTTCCGGCCAGCGCATCCTCGATCCGCTGCGTATCCGGTTCCGCCTCGTTCAGCCGCAAGGCCAGCAGCGACATCACGAAGCCCGGCGTGCAGAAGCCGCATTGCGAGCCGTGGCAATCCACCATCGCCTGCTGGACCGGGTGCAGCGCGCCCTCGGCGTCCCTCAGGTGCTCGACGGTGAGAAGCTGGCAGCCGTCCAGCGTCGGCAGGAAGCGGATGCAGGCATTGATCGCCTCATAGCGCAGCCTGCCCCGGTCGAGCCGCCCGACGACGACGGTGCAGGCGCCGCAATCGCCCTCGGCGCAGCCTTCCTTGGTTCCGGTCAGGCGGCGTTCGAGGCGCAGCCAGTCGAGGACTGTCAGCGTCGGATCGCAGGAAGCGATTGCGACGCGCTCGTCGCCGAGAAGGAAGCGAAGCGTGGTGCGCATGCTGTCGGGGTTGCCTTCCGTTTCGCGCCTGCCCGCAGATTAGGCACGTTCGCAGCTTGGCCGGAAGCTTCGATTTGGTGCAGATATGATGTGTTTTTGAGCCGGAGCCCGTCTTGAGCGCATCGCCCGTCCTTCGCGCCCTTCGCGGCCGCCTGCTCTGGTTCGTCGGCGATCCCGAAACGGCGGGCGAGGCGGCGCATCGCTATGTCGCGGACGGGCTGCTCGTCATCGAGGACGGCCTTGTCAGCGCGGCGGGCGAGGCGCGCGACCTGCTGGCGTCCCTGCCGGCCGGCACCGAGATCGTCGACCACCGCCCGCATCTGATCATGCCGGGCTTCATCGACGCCCATATTCACATGCCGCAGACCCAGGTCGTCGCCTCCTACGGGGCGCAGCTGATGGACTGGCTCAACCGGTACACCTTCGTCGAGGAGCAGAAATGCGCCCGGCAGGGCCATGCCGGCGCGCTCTCCGCCTTCCTGCTCGACGAGTTGCTGGCGAGCGGCACGACGACGGCCGCGGTCTACTGCTCCGTCCATGCGCAATCGGCGGAGGCCTTCTTCACCGAATCCGAGCGTCGCAACACGCGCATGATCGCCGGCAAGGTGATGATGGACCGCAACGCGCCCGAGGCCCTGACCGATACGGCCGAGAGTGGCTATGCCGATTCGAAGGCGCTGATCGCCCGCTGGCACAAGCGCGGCCGGCAGCTTTACGCCATCACCCCGCGCTTCGTCGTGACCTCGACGCCGGAGCAGATGGCCGCCGCGGGGCGCCTCGTCGCCGAGCATCCGGATTGCCACGTCCAGACCCATATCGACGAGAACCGGGCCGAGATCGCCTTCGCCAACGAGCTCTATCCGGAGGCCGGCGACTATGCCGGCATCTACGAACAGTTCGGCCTGCTCGGTCCTCGCAGCCTGATGGGGCACTGCATCCATGTCACGGACCGGGAGTGGCGCCGTTTCGCCGATGCCGGCGCGGTCGCCGTGTTCTGCCCGACCTCGAACCTCTTCCTCGGTTCGGGGCTGTTCGACTGGGCGCGTGCCCGGCGCGAGGGCGTGCGCGTCGCGGTCGCGACCGATATCGGCGGCGGCACCTCCTATTCGATGCTGCGGACGATGGCGGAGGCCTACAAGGTGCTTCAGCTTCAGGGCCAGTCGCTCTCGGCCTTCGCGGCGCTGCACGCGATCACGCGCGGCAATGCGGTGGCGCTGGGGTTGGACGGCCTGATCGGCTCGTTCGAGCCGGGGAGGGAGGCGGATGCCGTGGTCCTGAACACCGCCGCGACCCGCGCCATGGCGCATCGCCTGGAGACGGCGCGCGATCTGGCGGAGGAGCTCTTCGTGCTCGTCACGCTCGGCGACGAGCGCAATGTCGCCGCGACCTATGTCATGGGGGAGAGGGTCGCGGGGCCTTCAGGCGGGTAAGTGCAGCGCCGCCGTCATGGTCGGGCTTGTCCCGACCATCCACGTCTTCCATCGGCGAGCATGACGGTTCGAACGGCCGGCAGGCCTCGCCTCAGCCCAGCACGCCGCCCTTGCGGGCGAAGTCGACATAGATCTCGCGCAGGCGCAGGGCCGTCGGGCCGGGCGCGCCGTTGTGGATCGTATGGCCGTCGAGCGTCGTCACCGGCATCACCAGGCTGGTGGCGGAGGTGATGAAGGCCTCGTCGGCATCGAGCGCTTCCTCCACCGTGAAGGCGCGCTCCTCGAAAGTGAAACCGGTTTCCGCCAGGAAGGCCAGAACCGCCTTGCGGGTGATGCCCGGCAGCACCTTGTGGGAGAGCTCGCGTGAGATCAGCGTCTTGCCCTTGACGATCCAGGCGGTCGCCGAGGCGCCCTCGGTCACCACGCCGTCCTCGACCAGCCAGGCGTCGTTGGCGCCCTGCTCGGCGGCGTACTGCTTGGCCAGCACCGGCGCCAGCAGGTTGACGCTCTTGATGTCGCGGCGTGCCCAGCGCAGGTCCGGCACGGTCACCACCTTGATGCCGGTCTTCACCGCCGGATTGTCGACGAACTTGCGCGGCTGCGGGAACAGCACCAGCGTCGGCGTGACGTCCTTCGGGAAGACGAAGTCCCGGTCGGCCGCGCCGCGTGAGACCTGCAGATAGATCGCGCCCTCGTCGAGATCATTGCGGCGGATGATCTCTTCGTGGATCGCCACGAGCTCGGCCCTGCTCCAGGGCAGCGGCAGCTTGATCTCGCCGCAGGAGCGCTCGAGCCGCGCCAGATGCGCCTCGCAGTCGACGAGCTTGCCGCCGATCACCGCCGAGACCTCGTAGATGCCGTCGCCGAAGATGAAGGCGCGGTCGAAAATCGAGATCGTCGCCTGCTCCTCGGGGAGATAGGCGCCATTGACGTAGACGGTACGGCTCATCGAACGGGACTCGGATAGAGGGAGGAAAGCGCATCCTTCCTAGCCGAGACGTTGGCGCGATGCGAGGACGAAGCGCTCGCCCGACCGGCGGCAGGCGCAACCCCGCCGCGCCGTCGCCGAGATGGTGGTTGCGGCCGGCGGCTCCTATCTCCGACCCTCTGCGCCAATCCGTTTGGCAATTCCCGCTCCGCCAGATCCCGCTTCAGGAGGCCGCCATGGTCCGTCCCATCGTCGTCGTGCTCGATGACAGCCAACAGGTCGCCCGCGAGGCCGCGGACTGGTCGGCGCTGGAAAAGCGGGCCGAGCTGCGCTTCCTAAGCGAGGCCTTCGCCTCGGAGGAGGCGGTCGCCGCTGCCCTCGCCGATGCCGACATCGTCATCCCGATGCGCGAGCGCACCGCCTTTGGCGGGAGCCTGATCCGCCGCCTGCCGAGGCTGAAGCTGCTCGCGCAGACAGGCGCCCGCGCGACGACGCTCGACATCGCCGCCTGCACCGCGCAGGGCATCGTCGTCAGCAACACCGGCAACGGGGTCAGCGGCCCGGTGACGGCCGATCTCGCCTTCGCGCTGATCCTCGCCAGCGCGCGCGGGCTGGGCGATGCGCATGCGGGCATGCGGGCCGGCCGCTGGCAGGCCGGCATCCCGCTCGGCCAGGGGCTCGCGGGCAAGCGGCTCGGCATCGTCGGCCTGGGGCGCATCGGTCAGCGGCTTGCGCATTATGCCCGTGCCTTCGAGATGGAGGTCGTCGCCTGGAGCCAGAACCTCACCGCCGAGGCCGCGGAGGCGGGCGGCGCCCGGCTGGTTTCGAAGCAGGAGCTCTTCTCAGGCTCGGATTTCGTCTCGCTGCATCTCGTGCTGTCCGATCGCTCGCGCGGCGTCGTCGGCCCGGCGGAACTCGCGGCGATGAAGCCGGGTGCCTGCCTCGTCAACACGGCGCGCGGCCCGCTGGTCGACGAGGCGGCCTTACTGGAGCGGCTGCGGGCGGGCGCGATTCGCGCCGCGCTCGACGTCTACGACATCGAGCCCCTGCCGGCGGACCATCCGCTCCGCTCCCTGCCGAACGTGCTGCTCTCGCCCCATCTCGGCTACACGGCGGCACCCGTCTTCGCGGAATATTACGGGCAGAGCATCGAGAACGTGCTCGCCTTCCTCGATGGCGAGCCGATCCGCGTCGTCAATCCCGAGGTGCTCGAGCCGAAGGCCGGCTGAGGCCCGTCAGTCGCCAAGCTCGTCCCGATCGCGAAGCCCGGCCCGCAGCAGGGCGCGCGTGTAGTCCTCGCGAGGGGCCGACAGCACGGTCTCCGCCGGGCCGCTTTCGACGACACGCCCGTCCTTCATCACCATGATCCAGTCGGCCATGGCGCGGACGACGGCGAGGTCGTGGCTGATGAAGAGATAGGACAGACCATGACGCGCCTGCAGCGCCTTCAGCAGCGCGACGACGCCCTTCTGCACCGTGCGGTCGAGCGCCGAGGTCGGCTCGTCGAGCACGACGAGCGCCGGATGCAGGATCATCGCGCGGGCGATGGCGACCCGCTGGCGCTGCCCGCCGGAGAGTTCGTGCGGGTAGCGGTCGCGCCATTCCCCTCCCAGCGAGACCTCGCGCAGGGCCTCCGCGACCCGCTGATCGCGGTCGCTCCGCGCCAGCTCCGGCGCATGGACGAGCAGGCCCTCCGCGACGATCTCGCCGACTGTCAGCCGGGGTGACAGCGATCCGTAAGGATCCTGGAACACGGGCTGGAGATCCTTGCGCAGCGGCCGCATCGCCTCCCGGTCGAGCGGCTGCAGCTCGCGGCCCTCGAAGCGGATCGTGCCCGAACAGGGCAGGAGCTTCAGCAGCGCCCGGCCGAGGGTCGACTTGCCGGAGCCGGATTCCCCCACGATGCCGATGGTCTGGCCGCGCCGGAGCGTGAGACCGACGCCGTCGACCGCCCTGAGTTCCGCCCTGGAACGGCCGAACAGGCCGCGCGACAGCGTGAAGGAAACGCCGATATCCCGCGCTTCGAGCAGGATCGGCGCGTCTCGGGGAGGTGGCTCCTTGCGTCCCTCCGGCTCCGAAGCGAGCAGCATGCGCGTATAGGGATGCTCCGGTGCCGCGAAGACGGACGCGGCTGGGCCGGCCTCGACGATCTCGCCCTCGCGCATGACATGCAGGCTCTCGGCATGGCGCCGCACCAGGCCGAGATCATGGGTGATGAGCAGCACCGCCATGCCGAGCCGCGCCCGCATCTCGGCGATCAGCTCCATGATGCCGACGGCGACGGTGGCGTCGAGCGCGGTCGTCGGCTCGTCGGCGATCAGCAGGTCCGGGTCGTTGGCGAGCGCCATCGCGATCATCACGCGCTGGCGCTGGCCGCCGGAGAGCTGATGCGGATAGGCGTGGAGCCGTTCCGCAGGCCGGGCGATATGCACCATCTCCAGCAGCTCCAGCGCCCTCGCGCGGGCGGCGGGGCGTGAGAGGCGCTGGTGCCGGCGCAGCGGCGCGGCGATCTGCTGGCCGATGGTGAAGAGCGGGTCGAGCGCCGACGCCGGTTCCTGGAAGACCATCGCGATCTTCCGTCCGCGCCAGGCGTCGAGCGCGCGCGGAGGCAGGTCGAGGAGGGGCTCGCCGCGAAACCTCACCTCTCCGCTGGCGACGCCGTTGGCCGCGAGCAGCCCCATGATCGCCAGCGCCGTCTGGCTCTTGCCCGACCCCGATTCGCCGACGAGCGCGGCGAACTCGCCCGCCGCGATGTCGAAGCCGATGCCGCGCACGGCGTCGATGACGGCGTCGCGCTTGCGGAAGCGAACCTTCAGGTCCCGGACTGCGAGGAGGGGTGGCTGCGTCACGGCCTCAAGGCTCCCGTGGGTCGAGGGCCTGGCGCAGGCCCTCTCCGAGGAAGTTGAGCGCGAAGAGCGTGACGACGAGGAAGGATGCGGGCAAGGCCAGCAGCCAGGGAGCGCCCTCGATCGCGCGCGCGCCGTCCGAGATCAGCACGCCCCAGCTCGTCATCGGCTCCTGCACGCCGAGACCCAGGAAGGACAGGAAGCTCTCCAGCAGGATGACCTTGGGCGCGAGCAGGCCGACATAGACGATCACCGGCCCCAGCGTGTTCGGCACGATATGGCGCCGCAGGATGTCGCGGCGCCGCACGCCGAGCGCTTCCGCCGCGAGCACATAGTCGCGCCTTCGGATCGAGAGCGTCTGGCCCCGCACGAGGCGCGCCATGTCGAGCCATTCCACGGCTCCGACCGCGAGAAACACCAGAAAGACGTGCCGGCCGAAGAAAACCACCAGCAGGATCGCCAGGAAGACGAAGGGCAGGGCGTAGAGCACGTCGACGATGCGCATCATCGCGAGGTCGACGCGCCCTCCCAGAAAGCCCGCGACGGCTCCCCAGGAAACGCCGATGACGAGCGCGACCGTCGTCGCCAGCAGTCCGATGGCCAGCGAAATCCTGCCCGCGACCAGCGTGCGGGTCAGCAGGTCGCGCCCGTTTCCATCCGTGCCGAACAGGAAGCGCAGGCGCTTGACCGGGACCTCGATCAGAAGGCGGCGCCCCTCGGCCTCCGTGCCGAGGAGGCGTGGCGTCCCGAAGCTGTCGGAGCGGGCGAAGAGCGCGAGCAGGCGCTGGTCGATCGGCCGGTCTCCCGTGAGCGTCAGCCGGGCGGCATCCCCGGCGATCACGATCTCGGAGGCCCGCGCCCGCATCCTCGTGGCGATCCGGCCGAGCGCGTCCGGAATCGCCTGATCGCTCGGGTGCGCCACGAAGCCCGGCGGCACCCGTACATGCTCCTGATAGACGCGGTCATAGGCGTGGCCGGTCAGGAACGGCCCGACGAGACAGAGCAGCGTCACGATGACGAGCACGGCAAGGCTCGCGAGCGCGCTGGGGCTGGCCCGCAGGCGGCGGCCGGCGTCCCGCCAGAGCGACCGGCCATGGGCGGCATCCATCGGCTCAGCCCAGCCTGACGCGCGGGTCGAGCAGCGCATAGAGCACGTCGACAAGGAGGTTGAAGGCGAGGACGAGCAGGGCGACGACGACGACCGTGCCCATCACCAGCGTGTAGTCGCGGTTGAGCGCGCCCTCGACGAAATAGCGCCCGATTCCCGGAATGGCGAAGATCGTCTCGACCACGACCGAGCCGGTGAGCAGCGCCGCCGCCGCCGGCCCGAGATAGGAGACGACGGGCAGCGCGGCGGCGCGCATCGCATGCAGGGCGACCGTCGCTCCGCCCAGCCCCTGCGCATGCAGCGTGCGGATCGGGTCGGAGCGCAGCGTCTCGAGCAGCGCGGCGCGCGACAGCCTTGCGACCACTGCGATCTGGGGCAGGGCGAGCGTGACGACCGGCAGCACGCCGTTGCGCCAGGCGCCGCCGTTCCAGCCGCCGACCGGCAGCCAGGCGAGCGTGAGCCCGAAGACGATCTGCAACAGTGGCGCTACCACGAAGCTCGGCAACGTCATGCCGGCCGTGGCGAAGGTCATCACGAGCTGGTCCGCGAGCCCGCCGCGCCGCCGCGCCGCGACGAGCCCGAGCCCGCCGCCGACGATCAGCGCGAGCAGCAGCGCGGCGGCGCCCAGCTGGACGGAAACGGGCAGCCCCTGGCGCAGCAATTCGCCGACCGAGTAGTCGCGGATGGTGAAGGACGGGCCGAAATCGCCGCGCAACAGACCGGACAGATAGGTCAGGAATTGCAGATGGAGCGGCTGGTCGAGCTGGTAGAGCCTGCGCAGATTGGCCATGGCGGCGGCGTCGAGCGGCCGTTCCAGGTCGAAAGGACCGCCCGGGGCGAGCCGCATCAGCAGGAAGGACAGCGTCACCACCGCCAGCAGCGTCGGGATCGCGATGGCGAGGCGGCGCAGGAGAAATGGAAGCATCAGGGCGCTGCGTCGATGGCGTGCGAGCGGCGTATCGTCATTCCGCGCGCGGCGAAGCAATCCATGGAACGTCGCGTTCTACGAGACTGGATTGCTTCGCTGCGCTCGCAATGACGGTGTCGTCCGGTCATGCGGCGACGGCGAATCAAGGCTTCAGGCTCAGGAAGCGCGTCGGAATCGCGCCGCGCAGGTTCTGTTCGAAGCCGACGAGCTTCGGCGAGACGAGGTTCTTGGTCGAATAGTACAGGATCGGAATCCAGGGCTGCTCGGCGGCGACGATCGCATCGGCCTCGCGCAGGATGGCCGCGCGTTTGGCGAGGTCCGTCTCGTCGGCGGCGAGCTTCATCAGTTCGTCGAACTGCGGGTTGGCGTATTTTCCGGAGTTGAAGCCGGTATTGTCGCTCTGGAACAGGAAGAGGAAGTTCTGCGGATCGGAATAGTCGCCGATCCAGCCATAGCGGGCGACGTCGAAATCGCCGCCGTCGCGCAGATGGGCGAAATGCGTCTTGCCGTCCGTGCTGACGAAGGAGGTCTCCACGCCGATCGCTTTCCACTGCTCGGCGATGGCGACGGCGGTGCGGCGGTTGTTGTCGGTGGTGTTGTAGCGGAACTCGACCCTGAGCGGCGTGCCCGGCCCGAAACCCGCGGCCGCCAGCAGCCGCCTGGCCTCGTCCTCGCGGTCCAGGATGGAGGCGGACTTGAAGTCGAGCTCCGCGCGCTCGCCGTAATTGCCGATATGGGGCGGGATGACGCCATAGGCCGGCAGCATGGTGCTGGCCCAGATCTCCTCGGCGATGAACTCGCGGTCGATCGCCAGCGACAGGGCGCGGCGCACGCGCGGATCGTCGAAGGGCTTCTTGGCCGAGTTCACGATCAGGAAATAGGTGCCGAGATAGGGCGCGACCTTGACCTGCGAGCCGAGCTTCTCGCGCAACTGCTTGATCTGGTCGGCCGGGATGTCCGTCGTCAGTTGCAGCTCGCCGGCCTGGAAACGCCGTGCCGCCGCCGCGAGATCGGAGGCGGGATAGTAGATCACGGTGTCGATCTTGACGTTCGCCGCGTCGTGGAAGGCGGGATTCTTGTCGAGCCGGATATGCGAGTTGGGGACGAACTCCTTCAGCACATAGGCGCCGTTCGAGACCCAGTTCTCGGGCCGGACGAAATCGCGCCCGTATTTCGCGAGCGAAGGCCGGTGCACCGGAAGGCCGGTCTGATGCGTCAGCAGCTCGAGGAAATAGGGAGTCGGGCGCTCCAGCGTGATCTCGAGCTCGCGCGGGGACAGCGCCCTGACGCCGAGGTCTTCCAGGGCGGCGCCTGCTTCGGCCTTGTTGATCCTCTCGGCGTTGCGGATCGGATAGAGGATGTTGGCGTATTTGCCGCCGGTTTCGGGATCGACCATTCGCCTCAGCGAGAAGACGAAATCCTCGGCGGTGACGGGATCGCCGTTCGACCATCTGGCGTCGGCGCGCAGGGCGAAGCGCCAGGTCTTGCCGTCCGGGCTCACCGTCCAGCGCTCGGCGACGCCCGGCACGACCTCGCCCTTCATGTCGTGGATGACGAGGCCCTCGGAGAGGTCCCGCAGCAGATGCGCTTCCGAGACCGTGGAGGTCTTGTGGGCGTCGAGCGTCTCCGGATCGCCCTCGTTGCCGCGGTGAAAGACGATCGGTGCCGCAGAGGCGCTCGTCAGAGCCGGCAAGGAGAGGGCGGAGGCGAGCACGAACGGCACGGCGCGGCGCGTCAACGTGACCATGGCGATGTCCCCTTCGCGACGGGAATCATTGCGCGGCAACCCCCGCTGACCGGAAGTAGACCCTGCCGATCGGGTGGTGCCAAGACGAAAATGCGCTCGAGATCGCCATGGGAATCGGCAGGTGCCCGCCTGGATCAGGGCAAAGGCAGGCTCTGATCGTTTTCGAACACCACGACGCAGTCGCCCGCGGCCTTGGCGCAGTCCCTCAGCGCGTTCTCGCGCGCTGTCGCCAGCGTCTCGGCCCCGAACCAGTAGCGGAAACTCTTGCTCGCCTTGCTGTAGGCCATGGCCTTCTCGCCCGGCGCGGAGAAATAGCGCTCGAAGACGTCCGCCCGCGTGGTCAGCCCGAGCCGGGCATAGGCGGCCCGGGCCGTTGCCGGCGCCCAGGTCGGCCCGCCCCAGGCGCGCAGCGATGCGTCCATCTCGCGCAGCCAGACGAGACGCGCGGGGGCGCTGCGGAAGATCTGGTGACCGCGCGGCTTCATCTCGGGAAGCGCGACGAAGCGCACGTCGCCGCCGCCGTCCAGGGCCGCCGTCCGCATGCGGTCGACGAGGTCCGGCGGGAAGAGCTCGTCGTTCCGGGCGTAGATCCAGAGCTGGGGCGCGCTTCCGGCCGATTGCCAGCGCTTCACGGTCGCGACCAGCGCATCGCGACCCTTTTCGACGCAATCCTCGATATTGAGGCCGCCGGCGACGTTGACGACGCCGCGCAGGCCTTCCGGCTTGCGGCTCGCCAGCCCCATGACCGTGGCCCCGCCGGCCGATTCGCCGATCGCGATGATCCGTTGCGGATCGACGTCGGGACGCTCCCTGAGCACCCGCAACGCGCCTTCCAGATCGTCGATATCCGACGCGAAGCGCTGGGTGAGATCCTGTTTCCCACAGGAGGGCATGGACGGGAACGGGCCGTCCGACTGGCCGAAGCCGCGCCGCACGACGACCGCTGCGAGCCAGCCGCGCCGGGCGAGGTCGCGGGCCACCGACGCATAATTGACCGCGCGCAGGTCGCTCATGCTCAGGCTGCTGGCCGCCTTGCCATGCGTGATCAGGGCCAGCGGCAGCCGCCCCGTCGCATTCTCCGGCCGAACGATCAGCGATTCGAGCCTGACGTCGCGCCCGTCGATCCTGGCCCGCAGGAAACCCTGCTCCTCGCGCAAGGCCTGCGCCCCGGCAGGGGCGGCGAGCCCCTGGCACAGGAGCAGGAGGACGAAAGCGGCGATGCGCGGCAGCGATGGCAAGACGGGCCTCCCGACAGGCCGTCGGGCACGGCCTCCATGCAGGATGGCGAAGTCGCCTAGCTTCCCGCAATCCCCTTCTTGCCGGCGGCGGCCAGTTCCTGTGCCTCGACCACCGCGACGGCCGTCATGTTGACGACGCCGCGCGCCGTCGCCGTCCCGGTCAGGATATGCACGGGCTTGGCGGCGCCGATCAGGATCGGACCGACGGGCAGCGCGTCCGCCAGCACCTTGGCGAACTGATAGGCGATGTTGGCCGCGTCGAGATTGGGGAAGATCAGGACGTTGGCCTCCCCCTTCAGCGTCGAGGACGGCAGCACGCGCTCGCGCACCATCGGCAGAAGCGCGGTGTCGGCCTCCATCTCGCCGTCGCATTCCAGATGCGGGGCGCGCTCGCGGATCAGCGCCAGCGCCTTGCGCATCTTCAGCGTGGAGGGCGTGTCGGCCGCGCCGAAATTGGAATGCGAGAGCAGGGCGATCTTGGGCTCGATGCCGAAGCGCGAGACATGGCTCGCCGCCAGCACCGTCATGTCGGCGATCTCCTCCGCCGTCGGGTTCTCGCGGATATGCGTGTCGGCGAGGAAGAAGGCGCCCTTGTTGGTGATGACGAGCGTCATCGCCGAAAGGTCGCTGACGCCCGGGGCCAGTCCGACGATGTCCTTGATGTGGCGCAGCCGCGAGGTGAAGCGTCCTTCGAGGCCGGTGATCATGGCATCCGCCTCGCCGCGCGCCACGGAGAGGGCGGCGATGACCGTGTTGTTGGTCCGCACCAGGGATCGGGCCGCTTCCGGCGTGATGCCGCGCCGGCCCGCAATGTCGAGGAAGGTCTGGACGTAGTCGCGATAGCGCGGATCGTCCTCCGGGTTGACGATCTCGAAATCGATTCCGGGACGGACCGTGAGGCCGAAGCGCTTGATGCGCGTCTCGATCACGCTCGGCCGGCCGATCAGGATCGGCGTCGCGAGCCCTTCCTCCAGCGCGATCTGGGCCGCGCGCAGCACGCGCTCGTCCTCGCCCTCGGCGTAGATCACGCGCTTGGGGTCGGCCTTCGCCTGGGCGAAGAGCGGCTTCATGATGAAGCCGGAGCGGAAGACGAAGCGCGACAGCGTCTCGCGATAGGCGGCGACGTCCACCAGCGGCTTGCGGGCGACGCCGGTCGCCATCGCGGCCTCCGCGACGGCCGGCGCGATGCGCAGGATCAGGCGCGGATCGAACGGGTTCGGGATCAGCGAGCTGGCGCCGAAGGTCGCGGTCTCGCCGCCATAGGCGCGGGCGGCGATGTCGGAGGAGGCTTCGCGGGCGAGCGACGCGATGGCGCGCACCGCGGCGAGCTTCATCGCCTCGTTGATCGTCGTCGCCTGCACGTCGAGCGCGCCGCGAAAGATGTAGGGGAAGCACAGGACGTTGTTGACCTGGTTCGGATAGTCCGAGCGGCCGGTGCAGATCATCGCGTCCGGCCGCGCGGCGAGCGCGTCCTCCGGGGTGATCTCGGGATTGGGGTTGGCCAGCGCCAGGATCAGGGGCTTCGGCGCCATCTGCTTCGCCATCTCGGGCTTGAGCACGCCGGCGGCCGAGAGGCCGAGGAAGATGTCGGCGCCGGGGATGACCTCGGCGAGCGTCCGCGCGTCGGTCTCCTGCGCATAGACCTCCTTCCAGCGGTCCATCAGCGTGTTGCGGCCCTTGTGGACCACGCCCTCCAGGTCCGTGACCCAGATGTTCTTGCGCTGCGCGCCGAGCTCGACGAGCAGGTTGAGGCAGGCGAGCGCCGCCGCGCCCGCGCCCGAGACGACGATCTTGACGTCGGCGATTGTCTTGCCCGCGAGGTCGAGCCCGTTCAGTACGGCGGCCGAGACGATGATCGCCGTGCCGTGCTGGTCGTCGTGGAAGACCGGGATGTTCATCCGGGCCTTGAGCTGCTCCTCGATCTCGAAGCACTCCGGACCCTTGATGTCCTCGAGGTTGATGCCGCCGAAGGTCGGCTCCAGCGCCGCGACCACCTCGACGAATTTCTCGATGTTCTTCTGCTCGACCTCGATGTCGAAGCAGTCGATGCCGGCGAATTTCTTGAAGAGGACCGCCTTGCCCTCCATCACCGGCTTGGAGGCGAGCGGGCCGATGTCGCCCAGCCCGAGCACGGCGGTGCCGTTGGTGATGACGGCCACCAGGTTCTGGCGCGAGGTCAGTTCCGCCGCCTGGCCGGGATCGTCGACGATCGCCTCGCAGGCCGCCGCGACTCCCGGCGAATAGGCGAGCGCGAGGTCGCGTTGGTTGCCGAGCGGCTTCGTCGCCTGGATCTCGAGCTTACCCGGCCTCGGAAGGCGGTGATAGACGAGCGCGCCCGAGCGCAGGTCGGTCGAGAGCGTGCTTTTCATGGTGGCGACCCCAGCATTCGAAGAGCGGGAGGTCGCGCTAATCGTCCGCGTCGTCAAGCGCAGAGCATGCATTAATCGCAGGCACGGATCGTCCGCGCAGGAGCGGCGAGGGCTGGCGGCGCGGTGAATCCGGCGTCTTGAATCGGCATGTGAGCAACCTGAATCGATTTATGCGCCGATTCGACGAACCGATTCTGAAGGTTGCGGAATCGCGGCCCGGGCTTTTCGAGAGCGCGCCGGAACGCCTGCGATCCGTCGCGTCAGAACGCCTTGAAGGTGATGATGGTGTGCGTGCCGGCGATCTCGGGAATCGACTGCACCTTCTGGGCGACGAAATGGCCGATATCGACATCAGCCCCGACATGGAACTTGGCCAGGATGTCGTAGTTGCCGGCCGTCGAGTAGATCTCGGAGGCGATCTCGCGATCAGCGAGCTCGCTGGCGACCTCGTAGGTCTTGCCGAGCTTGCATTTGATCTCGACGAAGAAGGTCTGCATCGCGGGGCTCCGGACTCTGATGGGCTTCTCGATAGGGCTTCGGGCGCTGTGAGATCAAGCGCCCGCGAGTGCGGCGAGGCGCCGGCTCATGCCGCTCTCGGGATCGGCGAGGCCCGCGATCACCGTGAAATGGTTGGCGCCGGGGATTTCCTCGTAGCGCGTATGCACCCCCTCCAGCCCCCAGACATCGGTGATGCGGCGGCTCTGCTTGAGATACTCCTCGCTTTCGGCGCCGCCGACGACCGCGTCCATCGCGAGCCGCGCCGGTGCCGGCCAGAACAGCGGGCTCTCGCGCTCGGCCGCCTCCATCGTCAGCTTCAGAGCGCCGTTGATGCTCGTCTCGGTCAGGGGCTTGAGGTTGTAGAGACCGGAAATGCCATAGGCCGCCTGCACCAGCTGGTCGGGCAGGTCGGGGTCGACATTCTTCCAGTCCGTCGCCAGCGCGCAGGCGGAGAGATGTCCCCCCGCCGAATGCCCTGTCGCGACGATCGGCAGCCGGAAGCGCCGCCACAGCGCGGCGGCGGCCTGCTGGATCTCCCAGACGATATGGCCGAGCTCGACCTGCGGGCAGAGATCGTAGCCGACGACGGCCACCGGCACGCCGAGCCGGTTCAGCCCCCGCGCCATATGCGAGAAGAAGCTCGGATCGAGCGCCTGCCAGTAGCCGCCATGGACGAACATCACGATGGCATCGGCCTTGGCGGTCTCCGGCTTGAACAGGTCGTAATACTGCCGCTCGCCCTCGCCATAGCGCACGCCGAGCTCGCAGAAGGCCTCGGCCCGGTAGGCGGCCGCATCCTTCGCCCAGCCGGCGATGATGCCCGGATGCTCCGGCACCCGCGCGCGGTTGTTGTACTCGGTCTCGTAGTCCACCGACATGTCTGCTCCGGTCCGTGCGATCATTCGCGCGCCACTCTGCGCCAAGCCTTTTGACAGGTCGAGCGCCGCGCGCCAGAAGGCGACGCAGCCCGGCCATGCTCCGTCGGATCGGTCGCGGCTGCTGGGGAGAAGGCGATGGAAAATCCCGTACTGGCCGAGGTCACGCGCGGCGGCCTCGTGGAATCGCGCCATCGCGGCGCGGCGATCGTGGTCGACGCCGACGGTGCCGTGGTCTTCTCCGTCGGCGATGTCGAGCGCCCGGTCTTTCCGCGTTCGGCGGTGAAGGCGTTCCAGGCCCTGCCTCTGCTCGAGAGCGGCGCCGCCGATCGCTACGGGCTGAGCGAGCCGGAGATCGCGCTCGCCGTCTCTTCCCATTCCGGCGAGCCGGAGCATGCGCGGACGTCGCTGGCGATGCTGCGCAAGGCCGGGCGCGAGGCCGGCTGTCTCGAATGCGGCGCGCACTGGCCGATGAACGAGGTGGCGGCGCGGGCCCTCTCCGGCGCGGGCGAGAGCCCTTCGGCGCTCCATAACAACTGCTCGGGCAAACATGCCGGCTTCGTCTGCCTGTCCTGCGAGCTGGAGGCCGATCCGGCGGGTTATGTCAGGCCCGAGCACGCCGTCCAGCAGGCGGTGCGCGACTCGCTCGAGACCGTGACGGGCGCGGTGCACGGGCCGGAGAACCGGGGCGTCGACGGCTGCTCGATTCCCTCCTACGCCGTGCCGCTGAAGGCGCTGGCGCTCGGCTTCGCCCGCTTCGGCACGGGGCGCGGCTTCGGTCCCGAGCGGGCCAGGGCAGCAGTGCGCATCCGCGCGGCGGCGGCGGCCCACCCCTTCATGGTGGCCGGAACGGGCCGTTTCGATACCCGCGCCATGGAGCTCCTGCGCGAGCGCGCCTTCACCAAGACGGGGGCGGAGGGCGTCTATTGCGGCGCGCTGCCCGAGCTCGGCTACGGCATCGCGCTGAAATGCGACGACGGCGCCGGCCGGGCGGCCGAAGTCGCGATGGCCGCGCTGCTCGCCCGTTTCCTGCCGATGGACGAGGATTTGAAGGCGGCCTTCGCGCCCCTGCGCGAGACGGTGCTGACGAACTGGAACGGCATCGAGGTCGGGCGCGTGAGGGCGGCCACGACTTGAAGCGCGAAAGGTCGCGCGTTACCTTTGCGGCCTCCGTAGCACCGTGGCTCGGGAGGCCGCCATGCCGCGCCCCGCGATCAAGGATGGTCTGACGAAGCAGGCGCGCTACCGCGCCGCCAGGAAGGCCGCCGGCCTGAAGCAGATCAGACTCTGGGTCTACGACACGGAGAACCCGGAGTTCCGCGAGCGCCTCAGGCGCGAAATGGAAGCGGTCCGCGCCAGCGAGCAGGAACGGCGCGACATCGCGTTCGTCGAGTCGGTGACGGACTGGCCGCCCGAGGAATGAGGCGAGGCGACATCGTCACCGTTGCCGTTCAGGGCGATTTCGGCAAGCCACGCCCGGCGCTCGTGGTGCAGGCCGACGAGATCGACGGCATCGAGACGACGCTGGTCTGCCTCTTCACCTCGAACCGGGAGGCGGCGCCGTCCTTCCGGTATGTCGTTGCCCCGGCACCGGACAACGGGCTGCACATCGAGAGTGCGGTGATGATCGACAAGATCACCATGGTTCTTCGCGGGAAATGCGGAGCGGTTATCGGCAGGTTGTCGGCGGCGCAGATGGCCGAAGTCGATACCCGTTTGGCATTCGTTCTCGGCCTCGGCCGCTGAACCTCAACCGACCGCGTTGCCCTCCACCCGCACGCCTGCCGCCCTCGTGTCCCACGCCTTCGTCAGGTCGCCGGTGACGGGCTTGCCGTATTCCGTGCCGACGACGGCACCTTTCGTCGACTCCGCGATGACGTTGTTGGCGACGAGCGCGTTGCGCTCCTTCGGCACGAGCGAGACGGAGACGCCGATGCCGGTGCGGCGCACGATGTTGCCCGTGGCTGCGAGGTTGCGCATGCCCCAGGACCAGCCGAGCGAGATCCCGATCTCGCTGGTATCCTCGATGACGTTGCCGGTGACGGCGGCCTCGGCCTCGACATGCACGCCGATGCCCCCGACAGGTGCCTTGCCATGGGGCGCGACGGCCCGCCTGGCGCGGCGGATGACGTTGCCTGAAAAGACCGAGAGCCGGCCGCCATGGTCGAGATTGGTGATGTCCGCGCCCTGGGCGCAGTCCTCGACGAGGTTGTTGGCGATGATCGCGCCCTCGAAGGCGAATTCGCAGTAGAGCGCGACTTCGCCGCAGCGCCGGCCCTGATTGCCGAGGATCTGCACGCCCGAGCCGGAATTGTTGCGGATGAAGCTCATGGCGCAGTCGCGCAGCGTGTTGCCCTCGATGATGACGCCGCCCGCGCGATAGAGGCTGATGCCGTTGCCGTTGGGGCCGTCGCCGCCGGCATCGGCGCGGATCCGGGCGAGGCTGTTGGCGCGCACCAGCGAATTGTCGTCGCCCGCCTGGCTGCGCCAGATCTGGATGCCGTTGTTGCCGCAATCCTCGACGCGGTTCTGTTCGATGGCGAGACCGCGCGAATCGAGCGAGAACACGGCCGATTCCCGCATCCGGCCGAAGCGGTTCTGCCGGACATTGCCGCCACAGCCCGTCAGCACGAGCCCGACCGAGCCGGCCTCCGCGAAGGCGCACTGCGCGATCGCCAGTTCCGCGACGCCCTCGGCCTCCACGAGGCCGGCGCGCTGCGGCGCGGGAATGTCGAGCCCGTCGAAGCTCAATCCGGTCAGGGTCGCCTGCGCCAGCCCCCGCGCGGTCAGGATCGCCCGGCCGTTCGCCGAGACGAGCCGCGTCGATCCGGGGACGCCGGTGAGATGGACGCCGTCGGGCAGCTCGACTCCGGCGACGCGATAGCGCCCCGGCGCCAGCAGCAGCGGTGACCGCCGCCGCGCCGCCTCCGCCAATGCGTTCCGCAGCCGGCGCGACTGATCCTCCGTGGCTCCCGGCACCAGCCCGAACTGCGCCGCGTCGAGCCCGAACCAGCCGGACACCGCAGGCATCGCGGCGGGTTTTGCGGCGAGCCGATGCGGAGTGAGCGAGGCTGTGCCGAAAACGGCCGCCCCGAGCAGGGCGCGCCGTGAAAGCGCCTGCGAATCCGCCATGGAGACCTCCCGGCCGCCATCGCTTCAAATCGCGTGCCGGAGGCGCTGTCCCGATCCGGTACGGCTCGGCCTCCCTTCGCAAAGTCGAGCCCGCATCCCGAGGAGCCGCGAAGCGGCGCCTCGACGGAGGGGCTCCGGGAGCCGGCAGCCGTCTTTCAGCGCGATCGCCGCGCGAGATCGCGGCCGACCGCGGCGAGCGCGGCGGAGAGAGCCGCAATGCCCGGCCGGAAGCCGGCGACGCGATGCGCCGGGCGCGAGCCCGGAGCGGGGCGCAGCCAGGGCACATGGATGAAGATCGCCGGTGCGCCCGTCTTCGCGCTCCAGGCCAGCGTCTCGGCATAGCTCGCGTCGCAGAGATAGCGGCCGGCCGAGGGCGAGAGGCGGCAGCGGATGCCGGCGCGCCGCAGGGCGGCGAGCGCCGTGTCGACATCGCCGCTGGCGCGCATCGGCAGGCTGCGCGAGGAGGCCGCGGGCTTCGCACCCGGTGTCCCCCCGGTGGAGTCGGGGTGCAGCAGGCTCGCCCGGCCGCGCGCGAAACGCTCCACCCGCACATTGCGGGCGCGTGCGGCGAGCCCGAGCATGAGCACGGCCTTCGGACGCTCGCCCGCGAGATGACGCCGCAAGGTCGGCAGGCCGCCCGAATAGCTCGTCTCCAGCACCAGCGCGCGGGCGTCGAGCCCGGCCCGGCGAAGCCGTGTCGCCACGGCCCGCGCCAGCGCCGTGGTCGGGTTGACGTGCACGCCGGGGAAAGGGAGGAAGCCGGTCACGAGGATGTCCATGTCGTCACCTAGAGCCCGAGTGCGCCGGCGATCTCGTCCGCCGCCATCGTCGCGGTCAGTTCGCCCGCCGCGACGGCCTTTTCCAGCTCCGGCGCGCGCGCCTTCAGGGCGGGGTCGCTGCGGAG
Source organism: Chelatococcus sp. (assembly GCA_003248805.1). GTDB lineage: Bacteria > Pseudomonadota > Alphaproteobacteria > Rhizobiales > Beijerinckiaceae > Allobosea. The sequence goes on from QFQY01000022.1 coordinate 54,884, forward strand.
CTTTTCCTGAAGGCGGTCCTGCACCATCGCCCACATCCACTTCACATCCTGCCTGTGCCGCTTCTCGGCGATCAGCCCCTTCGCCTCGTGGCGTAAGCGGTAGTCGACGACGCGCTCCCACAGCGCGTCCAGCCCTTCGCCGGTCAGGCCCGAGATCGTGACCGCCGGCGTCGACCACAGGGCGGAGGAGGGGGCCAGGATGTTGAGCGCGGCCTTGTATTGAACCGCCGCCGCCCGCGCCGCCGCCGCGCCCGCGCCATCGGCCTTGTTGACCGCGATCATGTCGGCGAGCTCGATGATGCCCTTCTTGATGCCCTGCAGTTCGTCGCCGGCATTGGGCAGCATCAGCACGAGGAAGAAATCGGTCAGGTCCGCGACCGCCGTCTCCGACTGGCCGACGCCGACCGTCTCCACCAGCACGACGTCGAAGCCGGCTGCCTCGCAGAGCAGCATCGTCTCGCGCGTCTTCGCGGCGACGCCGCCCAGCGTGCCCGAGGAGGGGGAGGGCCGGATATAGGCGTTGGGGTCGATCGCGAGGCGGGCCATCCTGGTCTTGTCGCCGAGGATCGAGCCTCCGGTCCGGCTGGACGAGGGGTCGACCGCGAGCACGGCGACCTTGTGCCCCTTCGCCGTCAGGAGGCTGCCGAGCGCGTCGATGGTGGTCGACTTGCCGACGCCGGGCACGCCTGTGATGCCGACGCGGATCGCCTTGCCGGTGTGCGGCAGCAGGCTCTGGACGAGCCGGCGTGCCTGCTCGCGATGGTCCGCCCGTCGCGACTCGACCAGCGTGATCGCCCGCGCCAGGGCCGGTCGCTCGCCGGCGAGGATCGCATCGTGCAGGGCGTCTGCGGGAGGGGAATGGTCGGCCATCAGGTCAAGTAGCAACGCGGCCGGGCCGGCGACAAGCACGACGCTTCATCACTGTGTCATGGATGCCTCTTGATCATGCGTCTCGTCGGTGAGACGAGTGCGCCATGAGCCGAAGGTCGTTGCGGTTGAGACTATCTGCCCTTGTGGTGCTGGCCGTCGCGCTGGCGGCTTGCGGTACGCCGCGCACGCTGTTGCTGGCTAAGCCGGACGCTTCGCAGGTCGCCGGCAAGGTCGAGGTCTTCGTCGCCACCACGCGCAAGAGTGCCGACGAACCCCAGTATTTCAGCGGCGAGCGCGGCGCGCGCCTCGCCTTCGCCAAGCTCGACGTCACGATCCCCAAGGGACACAAGACCGGCGAACTCGAGCTGCCTTCGAGCGGGACGCCCGATCCTGCGGTCCATTTCGCGGTGACCGACATCAAGCGGCTCGATCTCGCGCCGATCGTCGCCGATGTCCGGCGCGAGATCATGAGCCGCCCCGCCTCGGAGCGGGACGTGCTGGTGTTCGTCCACGGCTACAACACGAACTTCGCCGACGCCGCCTACCGCTTCGCGCAGATCGTCTACGATTCGGGCTTCAAGGGCGTGCCGGTGCTCTTCACCTGGCCGTCCCGCGGCGAGTTGCTGCAATACCCCTATGACCGCGAGAGCACGTTCTATTCGCGGGATTTCCTCGAGCTGAACCTTCGCGCCATCGCGCGCGATCTCGGCCCTTCGCGGATCGACGTGCTCGCCCACTCCATGGGCACGATGCTGACGCTCGAAACGCTGCGCCAGGCGGCGATCCGGGGCGACGGCACGTTCGGCGGCAAGCTGCGCGACGTCATGCTCGCTGCGCCGGACGTCGATGTCGACGTCTTCAAGACGCAGATGCGCGAGATCAGGCGGCCGGTGACCGTTTTCGTTTCGGCTGACGACCGGGCTCTGGACTTCTCCCGGCGTTTCGCCGGGGACAAGACGAGGCTCGGCGCGCTTTCGGCGAACGACAAGGACACCATCGCCGACATCGAGAAGCTCGGCGTCACGATCATCGACCTCTCGGAAGAGAATTCGGGCGACAGCCTGAATCACGGCAAGTTCGCCTCGTCCCCGAAGGTCGTGAAGCTCATCGGCGAGCGCCTGAAGGAGGACAAGGGCATCGCGATCGCCGGGCCCCGGTTCGGCGACCGGCTGGGCGACATCGCCGGCGGCCTCGTCGGGACGGTGGGCTCGACCGTCGATCTCGTCGTCACGACGCCGCGAACGCTTTCAGGGCGCTGAATCACGCGGCGGTCAAATTATGGCCGTGTTGACCTGTCGATAAGAGGCGGCCGGTATGCCGGCCCAGTTCCAAACCGATCGGTCCACGCCACCATGTCCGCTTCGCGGCCCACGCTCTCGCGCCGTCAGATCTCGCTCCTCGGCCTCATGTCGCTCGGCCTGTCGGCCTGCGCGCAGACGGAGGCCGCCGTCTCGCCCTTTTCCGAGCCCGAGCGTGCCGATTATTCGGCGCTGGGCAAGGAATCGACCTTGCTCGTCGTCACGACGCGGCAATCGACCGGCGGCGTGGCGCCCTTCTTCAGTTCGGACCGCGGACCGCTGACCTTCGCGGAAGTGCGCCTCGCGCCGCCCGGGAGAGGCATCGCCGGGCGTGTCTCCTCGGCGGTCAGCGGCGACTGGGCGGTGCTGAACGTCGGCCGCACGACCACGACGAGCCCGGTGCGGGCTCTCGCCGACGCCACGACCGGCCGCGACGTGCTGCTCTACGTCCATGGCTACAACGAGACCTTCGAATCGGCCGCGCGCAGCGCCGGCCAGCTGTCGCACTCGCTGGAGTTCCAGGGGCGCACCGCGCTCTTCACCTGGCCCTCGGGCGGCAAGCTGCTCGACTATGCCTATGATCGGGAGAGCGCGCTCTGGTCACGCGATGCGTTCCAGCAGACGCTGCGAGGCCTCCTGACCAGCCCGACCGTCGGCCGCGTCCACATCGTCGCGCATTCGATGGGCACCTTCCTGACCGTCGAGGGCCTGCGCGAGATGCGCGACATGCCCGAGCTCTATGCCCGCATCGGCGCCGTGGTGCTGGCCTCTCCTGACATCGACATCGATTCCTTCGAGCAGACGGTGTCCAAGCTCGGTCCTCTCGCCCACCGGATGACGCTGATCGTCGACCCCGGCGATCGCGCGCTCGCCGTCTCCGCGCGCATCGCCGGCGGCGTCACGCGGGCCGGCGCCGCCGACCGCGCGCGCCTCGAGGCGCTGGGCGTGCGCGTCGCCGACACCTCGATCGTCGGCGGCTGGAGCATGCTGCGCCATGATCTCTTCCTGTCCGACGGGCAGGTCACGCAGGTGGTGCGCCGGGCCATGGAGCGCGGCGGTTCCTGAGCGGCTTGCCGCCGCCCGCGTTCCGGCGCAGCATCGCCCCGTCGGAATGGCGAGAGGCGGTTGATGCGATTCACGGCGGCTTTCGTCTCGCTCCTTCTCCTGTCCGGGGCGCCCGTCCCGGCGCATGACCTGACTCCCTTTCAGGAGCCGGGGCCGAGCCACGTCCTGCATCGTGACGTCTCGCCCTCGGGCGAGGAGACGATCAACGTCGAGACCTATGTCGCTCCCGCCTGCGCGGCGAAGCCGTGCCCGCTGGTGATCGCGATCCATGGCCTGAACCGTGACGCCGGCAGGGCCCGGGACGAATGGATCGAGGCGGCCGATCGCTACGGCCTGATCGTCGCAGCTCCTCATTTCGACAGGGAGCGCTTCCCGACCCGGCTGTTCCAGCAGGGCGGCGTCCGCGATCGGCCGGACAGTGCCGGATGGGTTTTCGCGACCGTCGAGCGCTTCTTCGACCGCGCGCTCGCGAGCGGGCGCGTCGCTGGCACGGGCTATGTTCTCTTCGGCCATTCGGCCGGAGCGCAGTTCGTCCAGCGCATGGTCCTGTTCTCACCGCAGGCGCGGTTCTCGACGGCGGTGGCGGCCAATGCGGGCTATTACACGCTGCCGGTCGGCAAGGAGGCGGCCGGCGGCTTCGACTATCCCTATTCGCTCGGCGCTACGCCACTGGCGGACGCGCCGCCGCGCGCTGCCTTCGCACGCAGGATGCTGGTCATGCTGGGCGATCGCGACACCGATCCGGACCATGCGGCGCTCAACCGGTCGCGGGGCGCGCGAGCCCAGGGAGCGGACCGCTTCACCCGCGGCCGGGATTTCATGACCGTGGCCTCGGCCGAGGCGGCACGGATCGGCGCGGCGCTGAACTGGCGGCAGATCGTCGTGCCCGGCGTCGCGCATGAGTCCGGAAAGATGGCTTCGGCGGCGGCGCAGGCCGTCTTCGGCGCGCCATGAAAGACCCCAGTCGTGCCTGGCCCCTGCGTCGCGGAGGCGGGGGCAGCGCGAAGAGGCCGAGAAAAAGGGAGGAACGTCCGTGACCGAGGACAGCTACCACAAGGACAGGATCGCCAATCGCCGGCTCCACCCGGAAACCCTGATGATGGGCTACGGCTATTCCCCGGCGATGTCCGAAGGCTCGCTCAAGCCGCCGGTCTTCCTGACCTCCACCTTCGTCTTCGAGAACGCCCAGCAGGGCAAGGACTTCTTCGACCTGACCTCGGGCCGGCGACAGCTCAAGCCTGGCGAGAAGTCGGGACTGGTCTATTCCCGCTTCAACCACCCCAACATGGAAATCCTGGAGGATCGCCTGGCGATCTGGGACGAGGCGGAGCGCTGCGCCGTCTTCGCCAGCGGCATGGCGGCGATCGCGACGACCTGCTTCGCCTTCCTGCGGCCCGGCGACACGATCCTCCACTCCCGCCCGCTCTATGGCGGCAGCGAGACGCTGCTGAAGAACCAGATGGGAGCGTTCGGCGTCACGCCCTTCGGCTTCACCGACGGTCTCGACGCCGCGCAGATGCGGGCGGTGGCGAAGGCCGCCGCCGCCAAGGGGCGCGTCGGGATGATCCTCGTCGAGACGCCGGCCAACCCGACGAACGGCCTCGTCGACCTCGCAGCCTGCAAGGCGATCGCCGACGAACTCGGCCAGTCGCAGGGCCATCGCCCGCCCGTCGTGGTCGACAACACCATGCTCGGGCCGAAATACCAGAAACCGTTGCAGCAGGGCGCCGATCTCTCACTGCTCTCGCTGACGAAATATGTCGGCGGCCATTCCGACCTCGTCGGCGGTTCGATCAGCGGCTCCGACGCGCTGGTGCGGCAGGTCAAGGGCTGGCGCGGCTCGCTCGGCACGCAACTCGACCCGAATTCCTGCTGGATGCTGATGCGCTCGCTCGAGACGCTCGACATCCGCATGAGCCGCGCCAACGAGAATGCGAGGCTCGTCGCCGAGTATCTCGAAGGCCATCCGAAGGTGGCGAAGGTGCATTACCTCGGCAATCTGGCGCCGGACGATCCGCGCAAGCCCGTGTTCGACCGGCAGTGCACGGCGCCGGGCTCGACCTTCGCCTTCGACGTGAAGGGCGGGGAGAAGGAGGCCTTCGCGCTGCTCGACCATCTCCAGATCATGAAGCTCGCGGTCAGCCTCGGCGGAACCGAGACGCTGGTCTCGCATCCGGCCGCGATGACGCATTCGGGCGTCGCGCGGGAACTGCGCGAGGAGATCGGGCTCACCGACGCGCTGATCCGCATCTCCGTCGGCATCGAGAACATCGAGGACCTGATCTCCGATCTGGCGCAGGCTTTCGAGGCCGTGTGATCCGGACGCTCGGCCGCATACTTTGCCGCATCCTTGGCAGCGCTCTCCTGGGTGCGGTGCTCTGCGCGCCGATGGCTTCGGCCGAGGAGAGCACCGCGCAGACGATCTGCCGGCTGATCGAGGCGGCGGCTCAGGTGCATGACCTGCCGAGCGCGTTCTTCACCCGCTTGATCTGGCGGGAGAGCAGCTTTCGCCCTCATGTCACCAGCCGCGCCGGGGCTCAGGGCATCGCGCAGTTCATGCCCGGCACGGCGCGCGAGCGCAGCGTGTCGGACCCGTTCGATCCCGAGGTGGCGATTCCGGCTTCCGCCGCGTTTCTGGCGGAGCTGAAGAAGCGCTTCGGCAATCTCGGCCTCGCGGCGGCGGCCTATAACGCCGGGCCCAACCGTGTGGCGCGCTGGCTCGCGGAGGGAGGAGGGCTGCCGTTGGAGACCCGCGGCTATGTCCGCTTCGTGACCGGCCGCTCGGCGGAGGAGTGGCGCCCCGAGGCAGGGCAGGTGCCCGTCGAGCCGCCCGCCACGTCGGACTGCCTGACGGTGGTCGCCTCCATCCGCGTGACCGAGCCCGCGATCCTGATCGAGGGGGCCTATGCGCCCTTCGGTGTCCAGCTCGCGGGCAATCCGTCGAAGGCGCGTGCGGTCGCGGCCTATCAAAGGGTGGTCGCTCGTTTCCCTGCGCTGCTGGCGGAGAAGCCGACGCTGGTCCTCGGATCGTCCGTGCCGGGGCGGGGCCGGGGACGCTTCTACCGCGTCCGCCTGCCGGCGCAGACGCTCAAGGAGGCGAGCCTGTTCTGCAATCGCCTGCGGCAGGCCGGCGGAAGCTGCGCGGTGCTGCGCAACTGAGCGGCTTTGCCGGAGCCATCGACCCCTCAGTCCTCATCCTGAGCGTCTGACAGAAGATTCCAGCCCTCATCCTGAGGAAGCCCGGAGGGCTGTCTCGAAGGATGAGGGCTGAGGCTTACCAACGGCTCAGAGGCCCACGCGCCCCCAGCCCGGAAGCTTCAGCGCCGGTTGGCGCAGATCGAGGCCCGCGACCAACCCGAGCAGGTTGATCTCGACGCCCTCGACCCAGCCCAGGGTCAGGCCCGCCAGCCCGTAGGCCGAGGCCTGGATGCCGGTCCGGCTGGGCGTCAGGCCGGCGAACAGGCCGTCCTCGCGAAAATCCTTGCCGATCGCGGTCGGGGGCAGAGCCCGCTCGAGCTCGGGGACCTCGCTCAGCACATGCTGGACGAAGCTGTTCGAATTCGGCCCCGGCCAGGCGAGATAGCTTCCGGGCGAGACATAGGCGTAGCTCTTCACCGCCTCCCGGATGCGCGGGATCAGCCGTTCTGCCGCCTCGCCGCGCAGCTCGGCCACGGGTTCCGGGATGTTGCCGTACCAGCGCCCGTCCGCCTCGCGATGGTTGACGCGCACCGGCGCGCCCCAGCCCACGACGTCGAAGCGCGTATAGGCGCTCGCGCCCTTCTCCTTCACCACGACCCAGGAATGATGGGCGAAGATGCCGCGCCAGCGCCCGATCCGCGCGGCGAAGACATGGACGGTCGCCTCCGGCTCGATGCTGGCGGCCGGCAGCAGCTTCGCGCTCGACCAGTCGGCCCGGACCCAGGTGTCGGCCTTCGTCTGCATCGACCACCAGGCGGCGTGCGTCGCGACCGGCACGAGGAACACGATCAGGAAGAACAGCAGGAAACGGCGGAGATGGCGCATGGCCCGCAAATATCATGGCCGGCATGTTGCATCGCAAGGCAGCCTGTCTTCACGGTCGCGCGAAGGGAGGCTCGTGCGCCGGCTTGAGGCCTTCGGTCAAGCTGATAGGTTGCGCGGCGGCGCGAGCCGAAAAGGGGGAGTTGGCAGCACGATGGGATTCTCTGGCCTGGTGAGAGGGGTTCTGGCGGGCGCGGCGTTCGGCCTCGCGCTGGCGGCCCCGGTCGCGGCACATGCGCAGGACAAGCAGCTGCGCATCTACAACTGGTCGGACTATGTCGACCCCGAGGTGCTGGACGCCTTCAAGAAGGAAACCGGCATCGAGGTCGTCTACGACACCTTCGACCAGATGGAGACGGTCGAGACCAAGCTGCTCGCCGGCAAGACGGGCTATGACCTCGTCGTGGTGACGGCCTCCTTCCTGCCGCGCCATATCCCGCTCGGGCTCTACCGGCCCATCGACGCCGCCAAGGCGCCGAACCTGACCCATCTCTGGCCGGAGATCCGGAGCCGCCTCGCCAAATACGACCCCGGCAACACATACGCCGTGAACTACATGTGGGGGACGACGGGCATCGGCTACAACGTCGCCAAGGTGAAGGAGCGCCTCGGCCCCGACGCCGTGATCGATTCCTGGAAGACCGTCTTCGATCCGGACCAGTTGAAGAAGCTCTCGAACTGCGGCGTCCATGTCCTCGACGCGGTCGAGGAGATGTTCCCGGCCGCGCTGCGCTATCTCGGGCTCGATCCTGATTCGAAGAACGAGGCCGACCTGAACAAGGCCGGCGAACTCCTGCGCAAGATCAGGCCCTACATCCAGAAGTTCCACTCCTCGGAGTACATCAACGCGCTCGCCAACGGCGATATCTGCCTCGCCGTCGGCTATTCCGGCGACATCCTGCAGGCGAGGAAGCGGGCCGAGGAGGCGAAGAACAAGGTCGAGGTCGCCTATGCGATCCCGAAGGAGGGCGCCCTGATGTGGTTCGATTCCTTCGTCATTCCGAAGGACGCGGCCCATGTCGACGCGGCGCTGAAGTTCATCGACTTCGTCAACCGGCCCGCCATGGCGGCGAAGAATTCGGACTTCATCCAGTATGCCAACGGGAACGTCGCCTCGAAGCCGCTGCTCTCGGCGGCCGTGCGCGACAATCCCGGCATCTACCCGCCGGATGCGGTCATGGCCCGCCTCTACACGATCACGCCCTACGACCAGAAGGCGCAGAGGCTGGTCAACCGGCTCTGGACCAGGGTGAAGACCGGCAAATGAGGCCGGTCGAATGACGGCCGTCCCGCGCAACGCATCCGCGCACAGGGCCTCCGCGCGCAAGGGCTCGCCCGGAAGCCTGCGCCGGTCGTTCCACCCCTGGAACGATCCGGCGGCGAAGCCGCTGGTCGAGCTTGTGGGCGTGACCAGGCGCTTCGGCGATGTCGTGGCGGTGGACGGGGTTTCGCTGGCTCTGCACGGCCGCGAGTTCTTCGCCCTGCTCGGCCCCTCGGGCTGCGGCAAGACGACCCTTATGCGCATGCTCGCCGGCTTCGAGCAGCCGGACGAGGGCCGTATCCTGCTCGACGGGCAGGACATCACCGCGATGCCGCCGCATCTGCGGCCGGTCAACATGATGTTCCAGTCCTATGCGCTGTTCCCGCATCTCTCGGTCGCCGGCAACATCGCCTATGGCCTCAAGCGCGAGGGTCTGCCGCGCGCCGAGATCGCCGCCCGCGTCGAGGAGATGCTCGCGCTCGTGAAGCTCGAGGGCCTGGGGCGGCGTCGCCCGGACCAGCTCTCCGGCGGCCAGCGCCAGCGCGTCGCCCTGGCGCGCGCGATCGCCAAGCGTCCGAAACTCCTGCTTCTGGACGAGCCCATGGCGGCGCTCGACCGCCGGCTCAGGGAAGCCACCCAGTTCGAGCTGATGGACCTGCAGAGCGAGCTCGGCCTGACCTTCATGGTCGTGACCCACGATCAGGACGAGGCCATGACCATGGCCGACCGCATGGCGGTCATGGACCATGGAAAACTCGTCCAGATCGGCCCGCCGGACGTGATCTACGAGGCTCCGGCCAATCGCTACGTCGCTGAGTTCGTCGGTGACATCAATGTCCTCGCCGGCAGGGTCGCCGCCGTTGAGGGCGACATGCTGCGCATCGAGGCGCCGCTGATCGGCACGCTCGAACTCGACGAGGACGAGCCCGGGCCGGGCGTCGGCGACGATGTTCTGGTCGGCATCCGGCCGGAGAAGATCACGCTCGCCCATGACGCGCCGCCGGGCGGTGCCAACAGGGTCGCGGGCGAGATCTGGGACATCGCCTATCTCGGCGATCTGACCATGGTGCAGGTCATGGTCGGCGGGGATGACGGGGTTCTCGTCAAGGTCGCGTTCGCCAATCGGACACGGCGCGCCGAGCGGCCCTTCGCCTGGGAGGACAAGGTCTGGCTCTCATGGGATGTCGAGGCCGGCATGGTGCTGAAGCCGTGAGCGCGCGGCGGCTCGGGCGGCTCGTCATCGCCGCGCCCTATCTCTGGCTGCTGCTGTTCTTCCTCGCGCCCTTCGCGATTGTGCTGCGTCTCGCCCTGTCGGATGCCGCGACCGCGATGCCGCCCTATGCCCCGCATTTCGAGGGCTTCTCGCAGATCGGCGAATTCCTCTCGCAGCTCGATAGCGAGAATTTTCGCCTGCTGGGAGACGATGCCCTCTACTGGCAGAGCTATCTCTACTCGCTGAAGCTCGCCGCGCTGACGACGCTCGCCGCGCTCGCGATCGCCTATCCGCTGGCCTATGCGATGGCGGCGGCGCCGCGTCGTTGGCGGGGACTGCTGCTGACCCTCGTCATCCTGCCCTTCTGGACCTCCTTCCTCATCCGCGTTTACGCCTGGATCGGCATCCTTCGCCCCGAAGGCCTGCTCGACGCCGCCCTGATGGGGCTCGGTCTGACGGACGAGCCCCTGCGGCTGCTCAACACCGAGGCGGCGGTGCTGATCGGCATGGTCTATTCCTACCTGCCCTTCATGGTGCTGCCGCTCTTCGCCACGCTCGACAAGCTCGACCGTGGCCTGCTGGAAGCGGCGGCCGACCTGGGTGCCGCGCCTCTGACGGCGTTTCTCACCGTGACGCTGCCACTCTCCCTGCCCGGTATCCTCGCCGGCTCGGCCCTGGTCTTCATCCCGGCCGTCGGCGAATTCGTCATTCCCGATCTGCTCGGCGGCCCGGATACGGTGATGATCGGCAAGGTGCTCTGGACCGAGTTCTTCTCCAACCGCGACTGGCCGCTGGCCTCCGCGATCGCGGTCGTGCTGCTCGTCGTGCTCGTGCTGCCGCTGGTGCTGCTCCAGCGCGCAAGGCTGGCGCGGGAGGGCGTGTCGTGAGGCGGCTCGGCCCCGGCCTGCTGCTGGCGCTCGTCGCGGGCTTCGCCTTCCTCTATCTGCCGATCGTCGCGCTGATCGCCTATTCCTTCAACGCCTCGCGGCTCGTCACGGTCTGGGGCGGCTTCTCGACCCACTGGTATGGCGCTCTGATGGGCAATCAGCCGCTGCTCGACGCAGCTTGGCTCAGCATCCGCCTCGCCGCCGTCTCGGCGACGCTTGCCACCGCCCTGGGGACGCTGGCGGCGCTCGCGCTGGCCCGGCACGGCGCCTTCCTCGGCCGCAGCCTGTTTTCGGGGATGGTGATCGCGCCGCTCGTCATGCCGGAGGTGGTGACGGGGCTGTCCCTGCTCCTGCTGTTCGTCGCGGCTGATGTCGAGCGCGGGTTCTGGACCGTGACGGCCGCCCACGCCACCTTCGGCCTCGGCTTCGCCTGCATCGTCGTCCAGGCCCGGCTCGCGGGCTTCGACCGCTCGCTGGAGGAAGCCGCGCGCGATCTCGGCGCGACGCCCCTCGTCACCTTCGCCACGATCACGTTGCCGCTGATCTGGCCGGCGGTGGCGGCGGCCTGGATGCTGGCCTTCACGCTGTCGCTCGACGATCTCGTCATCGCGAGCTTCACCACCGGGCCGGGGGCGACCACGCTGCCGATGCGGCTCTACTCGGCCGTGAAGCTCGGCGTCTCGCCCGAGATCAACGCCGCCTGCACGCTGATGATCGGCACCGTGGCGGTGGTCGTCATCGTCGCGTCACTTCTCCTGAAACGCGGGAATTCGGCCGCGACTTGAACGGCATGTGAACGGGCGCCTCAAGGCTCGTTCAGGCTCGCCGCGCGAATGTCCGCCCGAAGCGGGGAGCAAGGGGCGTCCCGCCGACGGGGCGATATCTTGATTTTCCGGTCTTCTTCGACTGGAGCGCTGCTGCGCGCGGCGCTCGCCGCAGGGCTTGTCATGCTCGCGGGCCAGCCGGCGGCAGCTCAGCTGTCCGATGGCGATCGCGGCCGCGCCTATGGCCGCCGCGACGCCGAGTGGCGCCCCGTTCCGCCGCTCGTCCATGGCTACTGGGGCCGGCGGCGCTGGCAGCGCTACAGTGAGGATGACGGATTTCGGCCGGGTATGGACGGCCGCGAGGGCTATGGTCGCAACTGGCGGTAGTGTCGCGCACTGACGGCGGCGATCATGGCGGCAGGCGCGGCTCCCAACCCCCCGGGACCGCGCCTGTCTGCATTTTGCCGGACCTGCCGGTCCCCGGACCTACTCGGCCGCGCTGCGCTGGACATAGCCCAGCCGCCGGTTGAGTTCTTCGAGCAGCTTTTCGGCCGCGTCGGCGATGACGGTGCCGGGCGGGAAGATCGCGCTGGCGCCCGCTTCCATGAGCGCGTCGAAGTCCTGCGGCGGGATGACCCCACCCACGACGATCATGATGTCGGGCCGTCCGGCCTTGGCGAGTGCCGCCTTGAGCTCGGGCACGAGCGTCAGATGGCCCGCCGCGAGCGAGGACACGCCGACGATGTGGACGTCGTTCTCGACCGCCTGGCGCGCCGCCTCGTCCGGGGTCGCGAAGAGCGGGCCGATATCGACGTCGAAGCCGAGATCGGCGAAGGCCGAGGCGATGACCTTCTGGCCGCGGTCATGCCCATCCTGTCCCATCTTCGCGACGAGGATGCGCGGGCGGCGCCCGTCCGCCTCCTCGAAGGCTTCGCACATCAGCTGCACGCGCGTCACGGCAGGGTTCATGGTGCCGACCTCCCGCTTGTAGACGCCGGAGATGGCCTTGATCTCGGCCCTGTGGCGCCCGAAGACCTGCTCCATCGCCATGGAGATCTCGCCCACGGTCGCCTTGGCCCGCGCGGCCTTGACCGCGAGGTCGAGCAGATTGCCGTCGCCGCGGGCGCCGTTGGTCAGCGCGGTCAGCGCCGCCTGGACCTCGGCCTCGTTCCGCTCGGCCTTGAGGCGCTTCAACTTGTCGAGCTGCTGGGCGCGCACGGAGGCGTTGTCGACCTTGAGCACGTCGATGGTCGCCTCGTTCTCCGGCTTGAAGCAGTTAACGCCGATGATCGCCTGCTGGCCGCCGTCGATCCGCGCCTGCGTCTTGGCGGCGGCCTCCTCGATCCTGAGCTTCGGAATGCCGGCCTCGATGGCCTTGGCCATGCCGCCGAGCGTCTCGACCTCCCGGATATGCTCCCATGCCTTCGCAGCGAGCTCGGCGGTGAGCCGCTCGACATAGTAGGATCCGCCCCAGGGGTCGATGATCCGGGTGGTGCCGCTTTCCTGTTGCAGCAGGATCTGCGTGTTGCGGGCGATGCGGGCCGAGAAGTCGGTGGGCAGCGCCAGCGCCTCGTCGAGCGCGTTGGTGTGCAGCGACTGGGTGTGGCCCTGCGTCGCCGCCATCGCCTCGACCATGGTGCGCGGCACGTTGTTGAACACGTCCTGCGCCGTCAGAGACCATCCGCTGGTCTGGCTGTGGGTGCGCAGCGGCAGCGATTTCTCGTTGAGGGGCCCGAAATCCTTGACGAGCTTCGCCCAGAGCAGGCGCGCTGCCCTGAGCTTCGCCACCTCCATGAAGAAGTTCATGCCGATGGCCCAGAAGAAGGACAGCCGGGGGGCGAAGGCATCGACCCCGAGGCCCGCCCGCTGGCCGGCGCGGATGTACTCGACGCCGTCGGCGAGCGTGTAGGCGAGCTCTAGGTCCTGCGTCGCTCCCGCCTCCTGCATGTGGTAGCCGGAGATCGAGATCGAGTTGAATTTCGGCATGTTCGCCGAGGTGTAGGCGAAGATGTCGCCGATGATCCGCATCGAGGGCGAGGGCGGGTAGATATAGGTGT
>QFQY01000093.1 GCA_003248805.1 Chelatococcus sp.
TGACCCGGGATCCATCATGGAGCGCAGCGCCCTTCGATGGATTCCGGATCGGCGCCGCTATCGCGGCTTGTCCGGAATGACGGCCCGCTTCCACAAAAACGAAGCACGCCCTAGGCGCGCGCGCCGGCCGGCCCCTTCGTCGTCAGCGCGAACAGGCTGACATCGGTCGCGCCGGCGCGGAAGCCCGCCTCGCAATAACAGAGGTAGAATTCCCACAAGCGCCGGAAGGGCTCGTCGAACCCGAGCGGCCTGATCTCGTGCCACTGCGCGAGAAAGCGGTGCCGCCATTCCCGCAATGTCAGCGCATAGCTCGCGCCGAAGCCATGATGCTCCGCGAGATCGAGCCCCACCGTCGAGATCTGCTCGATCATCGCTCCGCGAGACGGCAGAAACCCACCCGGAAAGATGCAGTGCTGGATGAAATCCGCCCCGCTCGCATAGGCGGCGAAGCGGCTTTCCTCGATCGTGATCGCCTGCAGGACGACCCGGCCGCCCGGCTTCAGGCAGTTGCGCAGCGTCGCGAAATAGACCGGCCAGAAGGCGCGGCCGACGGCCTCGATCATCTCGATCGAGACGATGCGGTCGAACTGGCCGGAGACGTCGCGATAGTCCTGGAGCCGCAATTCGACACGGTCCGAGAGCCCCGCGGCCGCGATGCGCTCCTGCGCATGGGCGAGTTGGGCCGGCGAGAGCGTGATGCCGGTGACATGGCAGCCTTCTCGCGCGAGCCGCTCCGCCAGGCTGCCCCAGCCGCAGCCGATCTCGAGCACGCGCTCGCCGCCCTTGAGCTGCAGTTGCTGGACGATCAGGTCGAGCTTGGCCTGCTGCGCCTCTTCCAGCGTCTGCTCCGGCCGCCGATAGAGCGCGGAGGAATAGGTCATGCCGCCGTCGAGCCAGCGGGCGTAGAAGGTGTTGCCGAGGTCGTAGTGAGCGGTGATGTTGCGCGCGCTGCCGCGGCGCGTATTCGCCCGCGCGAGATGCCTGATGCGGCTGATGGCCCGCGCCGGCCAGGAGCCCGCGAGGGTCCCGCGCAGCGTGCGGTCGTTGAGCGCCGCGAGTTCGAACAGTGCCGCCATGTCGGGGCTCGTGAAATCGCCGTCGCGATAGGCCTTGGCGAAGCCGATATCGCCTTCCAGCAGCAGCCTGCGCAGCGCGCGCCAGCGCAGCAGGACGATGACCGCGTCGGGCCCGGCCTCGCCCGTCTGCCGCACCAGCCTCTCGCCTTCGGGCGTGACGACGGTCAGCCGCCCGCGCACCAGCCGTGCCATGAGCTTGCGCAGAAAAGAGCGCGACAGACCGAAACGCCACCCATGCCAGACCGCGGCCTCGCGCCGTTCGCCGATCTCGCCTCGCCCATCCTGTACGGTCATCAGCCATCCCGTCGGTTTGCCCTGCCGGAAGACGGTCCTTCGTCCACGCAAGGCGCGTCCCGGAAAGGTCTCCCGCAGAGGGATACGTCCGCCCGGCCGGAACGGATTTGCGCTCCGGCGAAATCTCGCGCGCAGGATAAAGATCTCGCGAAAAACCTCGCGCGGACGAAACCTCTGCGCCCGAGCGATCCGATCAGCCGGCCCGAACGTAAAGACGGGACAGCCAAGCGGATACGGACCATGACATTTTTCGCCGCCTATCTCGCCGTCCTCGCCGTCTTCGGCACGGTCGACATCATCTGGCTATCGGTCATGGCGGGCGTTCTCTACCGGCCGACCCTGGGGCCCGTGCTGCTCGACGAGATCCGCTGGGCGCCGGCTCTGCTGTTTTATCTCGGCTACCCGCTGGGGCTGGTCCATTTCGCGGTGCTGCCGGCCTTCGCCTCGGGCTCGGCGGGCACGGCACTGGTGAACGGCGCTCTGCTCGGCCTGATGACCTACGCGACATACGACCTGACCAATTACGCCACCCTGCGGGCCTGGACCCTCCAGATCACCCTCGCCGATATCGGCTACGGCGCCGTCGTGGCCGGCAGCGCGAGCTGGGCGGCCTGCATCGCCCTGAGGCGGCTGAGCGACGGCGGCTGGCTATAGGCGCCGCGCGCCCGCGACACGCCTTCAGCGCGGCCGCAGAAGATAGTGACCGACGCCCCAGACCTCGCCCGAATCATGGCCGAAGAGCCCGCTCGTAGCCAGGAAGAACAGGCGCCAGCGCCGGCGCCATAGTGCGGCGTCGACGCCATAGGTCTGCGCCAGGATCGGCTCGATCGCGGCGGCGTTGCGATCGAAATTCGCGAGCCAGTGCTCCGCCGTGCGGCGGTAATGCTCGCCGCTCCAGTGCCATTCGCCCTCGACGGCGAAGAGCTCGGGAAAGCGATGGACCAGCCCCCGGCTCGGCATCAGCCCGCCCGTGAAGAAGTGCTGGGCGATCCAGTCCGCCCGGTCCTCGATGTCGAACCGGTAGCTCGCGGAACGATGCGTGAAGACATGCAGGAAGAGCCGCCCCTCGGGCGCGAGCCATGAGCGCGCGCGGGCGAGCAGCTCGCGCCAGTTCGCCATGTGCTCGAACATCTCCACCGAAACGATGCGGTCGAAACGGTCCTCGGCCTGAAAGTGATTCATATCGGCCGTGACGATCTTGAGGTTCGCGATGCCGCGTCGGATGGCCTCGACCTCGATGAAGCGCCGCTGCGACGCCGAATTCGAGACGGCGACGATCTCCGAGCCCGGAAGCCGCTCGGCGAGAAAGAGCGAGAGCGAGCCCCAGCCGCAGCCGAGTTCGAGAATGCGCTGGCCGTTCTGCAATCCGGCATGCGCCATCGTCAGCTCGAGCGCGCGCGTCTCGGCCTGCGCCAGCGTCGCTTGCGGCGTCTCGTAGAAGCAGCACGAATATTTGCGATGCGGACCGAGCACCTGCGCGAAGAAGGCCGCGGGCACCTCGTAATGCTGCGCATTGGCGGCGTCGGCATGCTGGGCCACCGGATAGCCCGTCATCCCCCGCGCGAAATCCTCATCCCCGGACGAGCCGACCTCCGCGAGCCTGCGGGCGGTACGCCCGACGAGCAACGCGACGCCGGCCCGGCTCACGCTGTCGGGCAATGGCAGCCGCTCGCCCCACGTCCCGAGATTTTGCAGCAGCGTCACGTCTCAGCCCTTCCCTGCCACGGCCGGCGGCCAGGGCAGCAGCGCGCTCACCCGGCTCTGGTAGCGACGGTAATCGGGGCCGTACTTCGCCAGCATGTGCTCCTCGAGCGGCGGAATGCCGGATACGCGCGTCAGCAGCAGGGTCATGAAGGCGGGCGCGGCGAGCGCGATCCAGCCGAGGGGATAACCCGCAGCCGCGATCGCGATGGCCGGATAGGCACACCAGAGCACGCATTCGAAGAAGTAGTTGGGATGGCGCGACCACCCCCACAGACCCGTGTCGCAGACACGGCCGCGATGGGCGGGATCGCGTGCGAAGCTGCGCAACTGCCGGTCGGCGAGCGCGCCCCCGGCGAGGCCGGCCACGAAGATCAGCACGCCGGCGGCGTCCTGAAGATCGAGCGAGGGCGACGGCCGATGGGCCGCAAGCAGGATGCCGACGCCGAGCGGGATGCTCGCCAGGGCCTGCATCTGCAGCAGCCGGAACATCTGCCGATCCTTGGCCGCGCCCCAGTCGCGTTTCAGCCGGGCATAGCGGGGATCGTCCACGATGCCGCGCGTGCGACCGGCGATGTGCAGCCCGAGCCGCAGGGCCCAGGCGAGCACGAGCGCCGCGACGAGGACGCGGCGCGCCGACGGTCCCGCGCCGAACGGCGCGAGCGCGACGGCGCACCCCGTCGCCCCCAGTCCGAACGTCCAGACGACGTCGATCCACCCTGAATTGCCGGTGCGCTTCTCGGCCATGAAGGCGAGGCTCATGGCGGCGCACATCATCGCCGCGACGACGCCCGCTCCGAGCGCGAAGGAGCCCGCGGTCACAGCCGCACCAGGGGCTGCAGCAGCCGCCCCAGCCAGCTCCTGAAGCGCACCTCGCCGGTCAGGGCGACGATGCAGGTGCAGCCCTCGACGGGGTCGACGCGCGGATGATGCTCGTGCTCCGAATCGGCCTCGTCGAAATCGCCGGCGGCATAGCGGCCATAGGCGTGCTCATAGGCGCCGGAGAGGATGGTCGTCCATTCCAGGCCGGTATGGCCGTGCTCGGGCAGCCGCGTCCCCGGCGCCGCCCGCAGCATGAAGACCCTCGACTCCGCTCCCGGCACCGCGACCCGGCGCATCGCGACGCCCCGGCCGATCGCGCGCCATCGACCGATTTCGTAGGGGGCCAGCACGCGCGGCAGATCGGCTTCGGCCGGCTTGGGAGCGGACATGGCGGCCGGGGCCCCGGCCGGGCGCCCTGCTCCGGCGAGCAGGTCCGTCGCCGACGACAACATCGGGATCGGGACGGCCCGGTCGAGCAGCGCGCCGCCGATCGCCTGCGACTGCCTCAGTTCGCGGCGCGCGTCCGGGCTCATCGCGATGTGAGCGGCCACCACCAGCGACAATCCCTCGTCGAGCCGGCCCGCCGCGAAGCGCGCGAGCGTCTCCTCCGACACCACATGCCGGCCGCTCATCGCAGGTCCTCCAGCACACGGCGCAGATGCGTCAGCGCGAGCCTCAGCCGCGACTTCACCGTGCCGAGCGGGATGGCGAGTTGCCGCGCGACGTCCTGATGGCTGAAACCTTCGAGGAAGGCGAGTTCGACCACCCGGTACTGCTCCCTGGACAGGCCGGACAAGGCGTCGCGAACGCGCGCGGCGCGCTCGGAACCGGAGACGACGTGATCGGGCTGCTCGGGCCCCTCCTCCTCGAGAATCTCGAAGACCTGCGACAGCTGCGAACGCTTTTCGCGGCGCGCATGATCGATCCTGAGGTTGCGGGCGATGGTGGCGATCCAGGTCGCGGCGCTGGCCTTCTGCGGATCGAACAGCGCGGCCTTGCGCCACACGGTCAGCAGGGTCTCCTGAGCGATTTCCTCGGCGAGGTCGGCCGGCGTGCCTCCGCGCATCAGCAAGCCTTTCACGCGGGGCGCGAAATGGTCGAACAGCCGGATGAACGCATCGCGATCAGCCGAGCACGCTATGGCCTGAACGAGGGCGTCCGCATCCATGCGCGTGAAAGCCAGTCCTTTCCCCGGAGCTACCGGGATCGGAGTCGATATCCTGAATCCTGAGTGTCTTGCCAGATGCATGTTCCCATTACGGCGGGGCGCGACGGCTGGATCACTGGTCGGCAGGCACGCGGCACGCCCGACAGGTGAACCGGGGGCGGCCGGCTGTCGTAACTCTCCGACGGAAGCGCGAAACGGGCGGACCATGCATCCATCTTCTCAATCGCGGCGCGAGATCGCCGTCATCGGCTCCGGGATTTCCGGCCTTTCGGCGGCGTGGCTTCTGTCGGCCGCCCATGACGTCACGCTCTACGAGGCGGCCGGTCGCCTCGGCGGCCACGCCAATACGGTCGCGGTGCCACAGCGCGACGGTCCGCAGCTCGACGTCGACACCGGCTTCATCGTCTACAACGAGGCGACCTATCCGAATTTCACCGCGCTGCTGGCCCATCTGGGAGTCGAAACCGCCCCGACGGAGATGTCCTTCGCGGTTTCGCTCGACGGCGGCCGGCTCGAATACAGCGGCAGCGGGCTCGCAGGCCTCTTCGCGCAGCGTCGCAACCTGCTCAGCCCGCGCTTCTGGTCGATGCTGGGCGACCTGCGCCGCTTCTACGCCCGCGCCCCACGCGATGCCGAAGCGCTCGCGCAGAGCGGGGCCTCGCTCGGCGACTACCTCGCCGCCGGTGGATATGGCGCAGCCTTCCGCGACGACCATCTCCTGCCAATGGCGGCGGCGATCTGGTCGGCGCCGTGCTCGGAGATCCTGTCCTATCCCGCGACCGCCTTCATCCGCTTCCACGACAATCACGGCCTGCTGCGCCTGACCGATCGGCCGGTCTGGCGCACCGTTTCCGGCGGCAGCCGCCGCTATGTCGAGGCTCTGAGGGCGCGCTTCTCGGGCGAGATCCTTCTCGGCCTGGCCGCCCGCCGCGTGCATCGCGGCGCCGACGGCGTGCGCGTGGACGACGAAAGCGGCGGATCGCGGCACTTCGACGACGTCGTGATCGCGACCCATGCCGACGATGCGCTCGCCCTGCTGGCCCAGCCCACCGCGCCCGAGCGCGAGCTGCTGGGCACCTTCCGCTACAGCCGGAACCGCGCCGTGCTTCATGGCGACGAGAGCCTGATGCCGCGCCGCCGCACCGCCTGGGCGAGCTGGAACCATCTCGGCGAGCGCACGGCGTCGGGCGCGCCCTGCGCCGTCACCTACTGGATGAACCGGCTGCAGGAGCTGCCCTGCAGTCGCCCTCTCTTCGTCACCCTGAATCCGCCGCGCGAACCGCGCGAGGACCTCGTCCTGCGGGAGGAGGTCTATGCCCACCCGATCTTCGACGGCCCCGCCCTCGCCGCGCAGGCGCGGCTCTGGTCGCTGCAGGGCCAGGGCGGCATCTGGTATTGCGGCGCCCATTTCGGCTCGGGCTTCCACGAGGACGGGTTGCAGGCCGGTCTCGCCGTGGCGGAGGATCTCGGCGGCGTCCGCAGGCCGTGGCGGGTCGAGGGCGAGTCCGCTCGGATCATGCGCGGGCCCGCCCCGGCCGCGCTGGAGCGGGCGGCATGACCGCGCCGGCGTCCGCGCTCTACAGCGGCCGCGTCACGCACCGGCGGCTGAAGCCGCGCGTGCATCAGCTCGCCTATCGCGTGTTCTGGATGCTGCTCGATCTCGACGAGATCGACGCTCTGGCCGCGCGCCTGCGCCTCTTCTCGCGCAACCGGTTCAATCTCTACGCCTTCCGCGACACCGACTATGGCGACGGAAGCGGGCGGCCGCTGCGCAGGCAGGTCGAGCAGGCGCTGCATGCCTCGGGGTTGTCACCTGATGGCGGCGCGATCCGGCTCCTGACGATGCCGCGCATTCTCGGATACGCCTTCAACCCGCTCAACACCTACTTCTGCTACCGCCGCGACGGGGACCTGCTGGCGATCGTCTACGAGGTCCACAACACCTTCGGGGAGGTGCACAGCTACGTCGCTCCGGCTGCGGGCGGCGTCGCGCCCGTCCTCCAGGAAGCCGGCAAGAGCTTCCATGTCTCGCCCTTCATGGGCCTCGACATGCGCTACCGCTTTCATGTCGTGCCGCCTGGCGACAAGATGGCGGTCTCCATCGACGGGGCCGACGAGAGCGGCCGCATCATCGCGGCGACGATGAGCGGCCGGCGCGAAGCCCTGAGCGACCGGGCCTTGCTGCGTCTCCTCGCGACCCATCCGCTGCTGACGCTCAAGGTCACCGCCGCGATCCACTGGCACGCGCTGCGGCTCCTCCTGAAACGGGTCCCGCTCTGGCGGCATCCGCCGGCGCCGGCGCACAGCCTGACCGTCGGCACCCTTCGCAACGCGCCGGCGTCGGACGCTCCGCCTCAGTAGGTCATCGCCCGGGTGCGGGCATTGCCGATATGGATGCTCATCTCCTCGGCCGCGCGCGCCGGGTCGCGGCTTTCGATCGCCGCGATGATCTTGAGATGGTCCTGCATGACCGGCACCAGGATGTGGTTCTGGATTCGCGTCTCGTATTGCCGGATCAGGCGGATCTTCAGCCAGGTCACGCGGAAGGCCTGGCTGACGATGTCGTTGTCGAGATGGTCGATGATCGCCTCGTGGAGCCGGCGGTCGACATCCTCGGCATCCTCGATCAGGCGCTCGTCGCCGCCCGCCTCGGCACGCGCGATGATCGCCTCATGCCGCGCGCGCTGCTCGGCGATCTGCGCGTCGCTGGCGTTCTGCGTGTAGAGCGCCGTCGCCTCCTTCTCGAGGAAGAGCCGGAACTGGAAGGCGTTGCGGATCAGGTTGAGGTCGACATGGGCGACCTGCATGCCGCGCTGCGGCACGGTCTTGATCAGCCCTTCCGCCTCCAGCCGCGGAATCAGCTCGCGGATGGCGCCGAGCGGCAAACCCGTCATCGCCACGAGCTCTCGCTGGGTCACGAACTGCCCCGGCTTGATCTCGCGCGCCAGCAACCGCTCGGTGAAGGAGGCATAGGCGCGCTCCCTCAGCTTCAGCGGCTCGCCGTCCCGGTTCTCCTGCTCGGCCTCGCTCACATGTCCTCCTTCACGGCCCCCTCGTCACGCGGCCTTCGCCTGCATGATCGAATCGAAGCCTGCAAAAAGCCTGCTGCGCTGGCCCTCGTCCAGCGCTTCCAGCGGCGCCCGCATCGGGCCGAAGCCGGGATCGCCATGGACATGCCCGACGAGCGCCTTCACCGCCGCCATCACCGGCAGGGCGCAGATCGCGTCGACGAGCGCATTGACCACGGGGCTGTCCGTGCCTTCGTAGACCATCGGGCGCAGCAGCTGCGGCACGATGTTGGCGACGCCGCAGATCGAGCCCTGGGCGCCGTTGCGAACCGCCTTGGCCAGCTGCCGCTCGTCGCCGACGAGGATGGCGAGTTCGCCATGGGCCTTCAGCAGCGCCTCGGTATTGGCATAGCTGCCCGAGGAATCCTTGACGCCCGTGACGACGCCCGGAAACGCAGCCTTCAGCCGCCCGACGAGCCCGACGCTGATGTCGACGGCCGTGACCGAGGGAATATGGTACAGGATGACGTTGCGCGCGGCGGGACCGACCGCCTCGATGAAGCGTGCGAACCACGCATAGAGCCCTTCGTCGCCGATCCCCTTGAAATAGAAGGGCGGCGCCAGCAGCAGCCCCTTCGCCCCGGCCTCGAGCGCGCCGCGCGCCTGGGTGACGGCCTCCGACAACGAGGCTGCCGCGATGCCGGCGTAGATCTGCCGGGCGGGATCGACGCCCGCGCCAACCAGCGCACCGATCATCGCGTCCCGTTCCGACAGGCCGATCGAGGCGCCCTCCCCCGTGGTGCCGAACAGCGTGACCGTATCGCAGCCATTCGCGAGGACGTGGCGCGCATGCGACACGAGACGGGCCAGGTCGATGCCACCGCCCGCCTGCATGGGCGTGGTGATGGCGCAGGAGAGGCCGAAACGGTCGGGGGAGAGGGCCATGGGAACTGTCTTTCCTAGTGAGTCCATACTGACATGTCGGCAACCGCGAGACTCGGCCTCGCGGCCGGAGGCGGGTTATCCGTCCTTGAGGCCTCCGGCCGAGAGGCCGGCGACGATCTGACGTTGGGCGATGACGGTGACGAGGAGCACGGGCAGCGTGACCAGAAGCGCGGCCGCCGCCAGCGGACCCCAGGAAATCTGCTCGAAGGTCAGCGAATTATAGACCGCCGAGGGCAGCGTGCGGCTGTTCTTGCCGCCGAGCACGACCGAGAAGATGAAGTTGTTCCAGGAGAAGATGAAGGCGAGGATGCCGCCGACCACGATACCCGGCCGCGCCAGCGGCAGCGCGATATGGCGGAAGGCCTGCCAGGTCGAGGCGCCGTCGATCCGCGCCGCGTCCTCGAGCTCCATCGGGACGTTCTCGAAATAGCCGATCATGATCCAGACGATGATCGGGATGGTGATCACGAGATGGGTGATGACGAGCGCGGGGATCGTTCCGACCAGCCCGGTCATCTGGAACAGCAGGAACAGGGGGATGAGGTAGGAGAGCGCAGGCGTCATCCGGGCGATCAGGATCAGGATGGCGAACTTCGTCGCCTTGCCGCGCGCGATGCCGTAGCCCGCCGGCACGCCCACGAGGAGGCCGACCAGCACCGCCCCTCCGGTGACGAGAATCGAGTTCCACAGATAGAGCGCGAAATTGTTCTGCGCGAACACGTCGACATAGTTCTTCAGCGTCGGCGGGTCGGGGATGAAGACCGGCGGGAAGGCCGTGTTGTCGAGCTCGTTCTTCAGCGACAGCGAGATCATCCAGAGGAAGACCAGCAGCGCCGGCGAGACGAGGACGAAGACGGAGGCCCAGAAGCCGAGTTTTTTGAGGATGCGGGTCATGGGCGATCCTCCCTCGCCGTCATTGCGAGGAGCGAGGCGACGAAGCAATCCAGAGAGACGTGGAGCGCCGCCGCCTCTGGATTGCTTCGCTGCGCTCGCAATGACGGTTGCTGTTGGATGATGCCCATCACGCGTTCCACTTCGACTTCTGGCGCGCGTAGAGCAGCAGCAGCGAGAGCATGATGATGATCACGAAGAAGATCACCACGACCGCAGAGGCGTAGCCGATCTTGTAGAACTGGAAGGCCTGCAGATAGAGGAAGATGTTCAGCGTCTCGGACGCCGTCCCCGGCCCGCCCTGCGTGATCACGAAGATCGTGTCGAAGGCCTTCAGCGCGTCGATGGTGCGGATCACGATCGCGACCATGATGAAGGGCCAGA
>QFQY01000094.1 GCA_003248805.1 Chelatococcus sp.
CGCACGACCAGATCGAGGCCATGACCATGGCCGACAAGATCGTCGTGATGCATGACGGCATCGTCGAGCAGATGGGCGCGCCGCTGGACCTCTACGACCGTCCGAACAACCTGTTCGTGGCTGGCTTCATCGGCTCTCCGGCGATGAACTTCCTGAAGGGGACGATCCGGGCGAACGGGTTCGAGACCGAGGGCGGCACGATCTGGCCGGTCGGCGACCATCCGGCCGACAGCGAGGGCCGGGCGGCGGTGCTGGGCATCCGTCCCGAGCATCTCAAGCTCGATCCCGCGGGCCTGAAGGCCGATGTCGTGGTCGTGGAGCCGATGGGCTCCGAGACGCAGGTCGTGGTGAAGTGCGGCGGGCAGGAACTGACCTGCATCTTCCGCGAGCGCATCACTGCCAAGCCCGGCGAGACCATCGGCATCGTGCCGGACACCAGCGTCACGCACCTGTTCGACGCGGCGTCGGGCAAGCGGATCTGATACGGGGACTCCAGCCGGGTTCGCGGGCGGCCGAGGCTGCCCGCGCCCGGCGTCGGTGACCAGCGTCCGCAGCGTCGTTCGCGACGCGCGGACATGTCCGAGGCGAAGGACCCGGCCTGCGAGGCGGCCGGAGGCGGCAGACGACCTGCCAAGCGCATTTCAGCCCGGTGGCTCTCATGGGACAGGCCGCCGGGACAATCACAAAAAAAGTCCCTGCCCCAATGAGGGCATGACCGGGAAGGAAACCATCATGAGCATTTCGAGACGTGACGTGCTGTTGGGCGGCGCGGGTGTCGCCGCCGGGGCCGGCCTCATCGGCCCGGCCGGATTGACGCCGGCCTTCGCGCAGGCCGCCGCACCCAAGTTCACGCCCGAGCCCGGCGCGCAGCTGCGCGTGCTGCGCTGGGCGCCCTTCGTGAAATCGGAGGAGGATGCCTGGCTCGCCAATACCAAGAAGTTCTCCGATGCGACCGGCGTGCAGGTCCGTATCGACAAGGAAGGCTGGGAAGACATTCGCCCGAAGGCCGCCGTCGCGGCCAATGTCGGCGCCGGGCCCGACATCGTCTTCGTCTGGTTCGACGACGCCTTCCAGTATCCGGACAAGCTGCTCGACCTGTCGACGCTGGCGACCGATCTCGGCAGCCGTCATGGCGGCTGGTATCCGGGCCTCGAGGGCTATGCCAAGAAGGACGGCAAGTTCATCGGCCTGCCGCTCTGCGCCATCGCCAACGCGATCCTCTATCGCGACAGCTGGGTGAAGGAAGCCGGGTTCTCCACCTTCCCCGACAAGACCGACGCCTTCCTCGAGATGTGCAAGGCGCTGAAGGCCAAGGGCCATCCCGCCGGCTTCGCGCTCGGCAAGGCGGTGGGCGACGGCTCGAACTTCGCGCATTGGCTGCTGTGGAGCCATGGCGGGCGCCAGGTCGACGAGAACGGCAAGGTCGCGATCAACAGCCCCGAGACGATCGCGGCGATCAAATATGCGGCCGAGCTCTACAAGACCTTCATCCCCGGCACCGAGAGCTGGCTCGACATCAACAACAACCGCGCCTTCCTCGCCGGCGAGGTCTCGGTGACCGCCAACGGGGTGTCGCTGTACTACTCGGCCAAGAACGACCCCAAGCTGGCCGACATGGCGGCCGACATCCGTTCCGCCAACCTGCCGGTCGGCCCCGTCGGCAAGTCGGTCGAGCTGCACCAGACGACCTCCTGCGTGGTGTTCAAGCACACCAAGTTCCCGCAGGCGGCGCAGGCCTATCTGCAGTTCATGTACGAAAAGGAGCAGATGCCGCACTGGATCACCCAGGCCAATGCGTATTGCTGCCAGCCGCTCAAGGCCTATGCGGACAATCCGGTCTGGACCTCCGATCCGGTGCACAAGCCCTATGCCCGCGCGTCCGAGACGCTGCGGCCCAACGGCTTCGCCGGGCCGCTCGGACCGGGGTCCGCCGCGGTGATGGCGGACTATGTCCTGCTCGACATGTTCGCGGAAGGCGCCACCGGCCAGCGTTCGCCGGAAGAGGCGGCCAAGCGCGCCGAGCAGCGCATCACCCGCGCCTATCGCGGCTGACGGCCTGACGACCGGCGGCGCGTTCGCACGCGCCGCCGCCCTTTGAACGGCGCGACAAGACGCCGTCTCGAGACAGGAGGACGGAGCCATGGCCGACAGCGCCACCATGCCGGTATCGAGACCGGCGCGACCCTCGCTCTTCGCCAGGCTCGGCCAAAGCCGCAATGCGCTGGGCGCCTTGTTCATGCTGCCGGCGGCGATCTTCCTGCTGGTCTTCCTGGCCTGGCCGCTGATTCTCGGCGTCTGGCTCGGCTTCACCGATGCGCGTGTCGGCCGTGCCGGACAGTTCATCGGCATCGAGAACTACGAGTCGCTGCTGACCGATTCCGTGTTCCGGCTCGCGGTGTTCAACACCATCCTCTACACGGTGGTCGCCTCGATCCTGAAGTTCGCGCTGGGCCTGTGGCTCGCGCTGCTGCTGAACCAGCATCTGCCCTTCAAGGCGCTGATCCGGGCGATCGTGCTGTTGCCCTGGGTCGTGCCGACCGTGCTCTCGGCCATCGCCTTCTGGTGGATCTACGATTCCCAGTTCTCGGTGATCTCCTGGGCGCTGAGGGAACTCGGCCTGATCTCCACCAACATCAATTTCCTCGGCGACACCACCAATGCGCGGGCGTCCGTGATCGCCGCCAATGTCTGGCGCGGCATTCCCTTCGTCGCGATCTCGCTGCTCGCCGGTCTCCAGACGATCTCGCCCTCGCTCTACGAGGCGGCGATGCTCGACGGGGCGACGCCATGGCAGCGCTTCCGCTTCGTGACGCTGCCGCTGCTCTCGCCGATCATCGCGGTGGTGATGACCTTCTCGGTGCTGTTCACCTTCACCGATTTCCAGCTCATCTATGTGCTCACCCGAGGCGGGCCGCTCAACGCGACGCATCTGATGGCGACGCTGTCGTTCCAGCGCGCGATTCCGGGCGGGCAGCTCGGCGAGGGCGCGGCGATCGCGGTCTCGATGATTCCCTTCCTGCTCGGCGCGATCCTGTTCAGCTATTTCGGCCTGCAAAGGCGGAAATGGCAGCAGGGCGGCGGCGATTGAGGAGGACAGCATGGCCGATCTCGCTCATTCGAACACGCCCGCGACGTCCGCGCGCACCCATCTGACCGACGACAGCGTCGGGACCAGCTACACCTCGACGCTGCCGCAGCGCCTCGTCACCGTGTATCTGCCGCTGGCCGTCTTCGTCTTCGTGCTGCTCTTCCCGTTCTACTGGATGGGGACGACGGCGCTGAAGCCGAACCACGAGCTCACGGACTTCAAGAACTACAATCCGCTCTGGCCCTCCGAGCCGACGCTCAGGCACATCAAGTACCTGCTGTTCGAGACCACCTATCCCTATTGGCTGTGGAACACGATCCTGATCTCGATCGCCTCGACCGTGATCTCGCTCGCGACGTCGGTGTTCGCGGCCTATGCCATCGAGCGGCTGCGCTTCACCGGGGCGCGGGTGACGGGGCTCGCGATCTTCCTCGCCTATCTGATCCCGCCGTCGATCCTGTTCATCCCGCTCGCGGTGCTGATCTTCGGTTTCGGCATCTATGACAGCAAGCTCGCGCTGATCTTCACCTATCCGACCTTCCTCGTGCCGTTCTCGACCTGGCTGCTGATGGGCTATTTCCGCTCCATCCCCTACGAGCTCGAGGAATGCGCGCTGGTCGACGGGGCGAGCCGCTGGCAGATCCTGGTGAAGATCATCCTGCCGCTCGCGGTGCCGGGGCTGATCTCGGCCGGCATCTTCGCCTTCACGCTCTCGTGGAACGAGTTCATCTACGCGCTGACCTTCGTCCAGTCCTCCGAGAACAAGACGGTCTCTGTCGGCGTGCTGACCGAGCTCGTGCGCGGCGACGTCTACGAATGGGGAGCGCTGATGGCCGGCGCCCTGCTGGGGTCCCTGCCGGTGGTGATCCTCTATTCCTTCTTCGTCGAGCACTACGTCTCGTCGATGACGGGCGCGGTCAAGGAATAGCGGGCAGAGGACCAGAACGTGGCTGACATCAAGAGCGTGGCCTTCGTCGGGCTCGGCGCCATGGGCGCGCCGATGGCGGAGAACCTGGTGAAGCGGCAGTTCCGCGTGACCGGCTTCGACATGCGGGAGGCGGCGCGCGAGGCGCTCGTCGCGGCCGGTGGCCACGGCGCGGCGAGCGCGCAGGAGGCCGCCACGGGCGCCGACGCGCTCGTGCTGATGGTGGTCAATGCCGCGCAGGCACGCTCGGTGCTGTTCGAGACCGGCGCGCTTTCCGCGCTCGCGGACGGGGCGAGCGTCATCCTGATGGCGACCTGCCCGCCGGCCGAGGTCGAGGCGATCGCGGCGAAGGTCGAGGCGACGGGCCGCTCCTTCGTCGACGCGCCCGTCTCCGGTGGCGTCAAGGGCGCGCAGGGCGCGACGCTGACGATCATGGTCGGGGCCGGTCCGGCGAGCTTCGCCCGCGCGAAGCCCGTTCTGGATGCCATGGGCGACAAGGTCTTCCATGTCGGCGAAAAGCCGGGGCAGGGCGCCACGGTGAAGACCGTGAACCAGCTGCTCGCCGGCGTGCATATCGCGGTCGCGGCCGAGGCACTCTCGCTGGCGGAGAAGGCCGGCATCGACGGTGGCCTGCTCTTCGAGATCATGGGTGGCTCGGCGGCGTCGAGCTGGATGCTGAGGGATCGCGGCCCGCGCATGCAGGAGAGCGAGCCGGTCGTGGCCAGCGCGGTCGACATCTTCGTCAAGGATCTCGGCATCGTGCTCGATGCCGGGCGTGGCGCGAAGGCGGCCCTGCCGCTGGCGGCGGCGGCCCACCAGATGTTTCTCGCCGCCTCGGGCCTCGGCCATGGCGGGCGCGACGATTCGCAGGTGGTGCGTGCCTACCGGGCGCTGAATCCTCCCGCCGGCGAATGAGACGTGGGGCCGCGTCAGCGCGGCGGGCAGGTGGTGCCGCGCAGGACGAGCTGCGGCGTCAGCAGCAGGCGCTGGGGCGGGGCATTGGGCTCGGCGATGCGCCGGATCAGGAACTCCGCCGACTTGCGGCCCATCTCGTCCTGGAAGTTCCGGATGGTCGTCAGCGCGGGATACCACTGCGCGGCTTCCTGCACGTCGTCGCAGCCGACGAGCGAGAAGTCGATGCCGGCTTCCCGCCCGCGATGGCGCAGCCCGAGCATGGCTCCGAAAGCGGCGAGATCGTTCATGCAGACGGCGGCCGTCGGCGGATCGTCGGCGTCGAGCACGGCCTGGATCGCCTTCAAGCCGTTCTCGCGCGTGCCATAGGCCCAGTGCACCAGGGCCGGATCGAGCCCGATGCCGTGGCCGCGAAGCGCCTCGCAATAGCCGCGGTAGCGGTTGCGGCCGGTCGAGATCTGCTCGTTCGCGCACAGGAAGGCGATGCGCCGGTGGCCCAGGCCGATCAGGTGCTCCATCGCCTGGATGGTGCCGTGGCGGTCGTCGGAACCGACGAAGTCGAGGCCGGTTTCGGGGATCTCGCGCGAGAGCTGGACGATCGGCACGCCGGAGGCGACCAGATGATCGAGGTCGTCGGCCGTGCTGCCGCCGGCCGGGCAGAGGATCATGCCGTCTGGCCGGTATTCCTTCAGCGTGTTGAGGACGCGGGCCTGCCGCTGGCGGTCCTCGGCATAGGTGCCGAGCAGGATGGAGCGGCCGCCGCGGGTCGTCGTTTCCTCGATCGCGGCCAGCAGCTCGGCGAAATAGGGGTTGGTGATGTCGTGAAAGCCGACGCCGATGATGTTCGTGCGGTCGGTGCGCAGCGAGGCTGCGCTGCGGTTGTAGCTGTAGCCCATCTCGCGGGCGATCTGCTGGACGCGCTCGCGGGTCGCCTCGGCGACGAGGGGCGAGCCGCGCAGGGCGAGCGAGACCGTCGCGGTCGAAACCGAAAGATGCTCGGCGATGACCTGCAGCGTGACGCGGCCGCGCACCGCCTGATTGGGGGCGGCGCGTTCCGGAGCGATGTCCGGCGGGGGGGCGTCGGCCGTCATCGTACTCCTCTCCCGGCGGGGGAGCTGGCGCGCTTGTCCGGGTGCGACCGTTCCATCATTCGACACTGTCCTTCTCACATCGGCGGGAGAATTTGAAGATGACTGCGGAAAAGGAACCGGTCGGGTTCATCGGCGTGGGCCTGATGGGCCAGGGCATGGCCCGCAACCTGCTCGACAAGGGCTTTCCCCTCACGGTGATGGGCCATCGCAACCGCAAGCCGGTCGAGGAGCTGGTCGCTGCCGGGGCGAAGGAGGCGAAGACCCCGGCCGAACTGGCGAGCCAGGCGAGCATCATCTTTCTCTGCGTCACCGGCTCGGCGCAGGTCGAGGCGGTGCTGACGGGGCCGCAGGGCATCGTCGCGGGAGCGCGGCCCGGCACCGTGGTGATCGACTGCTCGACCTCCGATCCGGGCTCGACCGTGAAGCTCGCCGAGCAGCTCGAGGCCGCCGGGCTGCATCTGGCCGACGCCCCGCTCGGCGGCACGCCGGCGCAGGCCGCGCTCGGGCAGCTGTCGGCCATGATCGGCGCCGCGCCCGAGGTGTTCGCGCGCATCAAGCCGGCCTGCGATGCCTGGGCCGCGCGCGTGGTCCATCTCGGGCCGGTCGGCGACGGCCACAAGATGAAGCTCCTGAACAACTTCCTCTCGATGGGCTATGCCGCGATCTATGCCGAGGCGCTGACGCTCGGCGCCAAGATCGGCATCACGCCGCAGACCTTCAACAGCGTCATCGCCGGCAGCCGGATGGATTGCGGCTTCTACCAGACCTTCATGAAATACGTGCTGGAGCGCGACCGCGACGCCCACAAGTTCACGCTCGTCAACGCGCTGAAGGACGTGCGCTATCTGGAGGGCGTGGCGAATGCGAACGGCGTCGCCAACCCGATCGGCAACGCGGTCAAGAACAGCTACGCCACCGCCGTCGCCAGCGGCAGGGGCGAGGACTATGTGCCGATGATCTCGGACTGGATCGCCTCGCTCAACGGCGTGTCGCTCGCGCCGGAGAAGAAGGGCGGCTGAGCGGCCGTCTGGACATCATGCGAGCCCTCATCCTGAGGAGCCATTCCGTTGGGAATGGCGTCTCGAAGGATGGTTCAGGGGGCTCGGGAACACTGGAGCATCCTTCGAGACAGCCCTTCGGGCTTCCTCAGGATGAGGGCTCGAATATCCAGTCGGGCTCTGAGCGCTCGCCTCAGCGTTCTGCCAGGATGCGGGCGTTCGCCCGCACCGAGGCCTCGCTGACCGTGATGCCGAGTCCGGGACCTTCGGGCACCACGACATGGCCGTCGCGGTTCGGCACGCGCTCCTCCAGCACGTCCTCGGTCAGGACATGGTGGGGCATGTAGAACTCGCAGCCGAGCGAGATGCCGGGCGTCGCGGCGATCAGCTGCGTGCCGGCGGCGAGCCCGATGCCGCCTTCCCAGAGCGTGCCGCCATAGCCGGGCAAGCCGGCCGTGTCGGCGATGGCCATGATGCCTTGCGCCTTGAGCAGGCCGCCCGCCTTCATCAGCTTGACCGAGATCGCGTCGGCCGCCTGCAGGCGGACGATCTCGGTCAGGTCGCGGGCGTCGAAGCAGCTCTCGTCGGCGAGGATCGGCGTGTCGAGTGCCGAGGCGAAGGAGGCCATCGCGGCGAGGTGCTCGCGCGGCACGGGCTGTTCGATGAAGGTCGGCTTGAACTGGTCGACATCGCGCAGCAGCTTGATCGCGCCGAAGGGCTGGAGCGCCTGATTGTAGTCGATCCGCAGGTCGATCCCGTCGCCGAACTCCGAGCGCATGGCTTCGAGATGGGCGAGGTCTTCCCTGTGCGGCTTCACCCCGGTCTTGACCTTGTAGATCACGTTGCCGGCCGGCACCATGGCGCGCATGCGCTCCAGATCGGCGGCGAAGTCGGGATCGGCGATCGAGAAGGACAGCGGGATCGTGTCCCGCACCCGGCCGCCGAGAAGGTCGGCGACGGAGAGGCCCGATTGCTTGCCGAGGATGTCGAACAGCGCCATCTCGATCGCGACCTTGGCCTCGGCATGGCCGACCAATGCCTTGTCGAGCAGCGCCATGGTCTCGCGGATGCGCTTGACCGGCCGGCCGGTCAGAACGGGGCGCAGATAGACGTCGATGGCCGCCAGCGCCGCCTCGGCTGTGCCGGTGAAGACTTCCCAGGGGGCCGCCTCGCCCCAGCCGGTCGTGCCGTCGCTCGCGGTCAGCTCGACGAGGACGCGCTTGACCGTGCCCTTGACGTTCCCGACGCCCTGGAGCCGGGCCATCTTGATCGGGCTTTCGATGAAGAAGAGCCGGATGCGTTCGATCGTTGCGCTGTTCATGGCCTGCGAGCTCAGACGAGCCCCCCGTTGACGTTGATGATCTGCCCCGTGACGTAGGAGGCCGCCGGGGAGGCGAGGAAGCCGATCGCGGCCGCGACCTCGGCGGGCAACCCGCGGCGCCCGAGCGGAATGATCGCCTCCATGCGGGCGATCGCCTCGGGGGAGAGCTTGCTGCCGCTGCCTTCGTCCTTGCGGATCAGGCCGGGCGCGACGGCGTTGACGGTGATCGCATCCGGCGCGAGCTCATGGGCCATCAGCCGCACGGTGGTTTCGAGCGCGGAGCGGCTCGCCGCGGTCGCCGCGAAGG
The DNA here is from genome assembly GCA_003248805.1 of Chelatococcus sp. Lineage (GTDB taxonomy): Bacteria > Pseudomonadota > Alphaproteobacteria > Rhizobiales > Beijerinckiaceae > Allobosea. The sequence continues at coordinate 8,643 of QFQY01000094.1, forward strand.
GCTGCATGTCGGTGCGCAGGGCATGGGCGACGAAGGACGAGGTCGCGACGACCCGGCCGCTGCCGCTCGCCTTCAGGAGAGGGCGCGCCGCTCGCACCATGCGCATGAGCGCGACGACGGATTCGTCGAGCGCGTGCCGGAGCTCGTCCTCGGCCAGATCCATGATGCCGCCCCGGCGGGCATGGCCCGCGACGGCGATGATGGCGTCGAGCCGGCCGAAGCGTTCGGCGGCGAGCGCGACGGCCGCCTCGCCTGTGCCGGCCACCGCGAGGTCGCCGAGGGCGGTTGCGACCGTGGCTCCGGCGGCCCGAGCCGAGGCCGCCACGGTGTCGAGCCCGGCCTGGTTGGCGCGGGTGTGCAGGACGAGGCCAATGCCCGGGCCGGCGAGCTGGAGCGCGGTCGCGCGGCCGATGCCGCTCGCCGCGCCGGTGACGAGATGGACGCGCTCGGGTGCGGACATGATCAGGCCTGCGCCGGAGCCGGCTGGGCGGCGCCGCGATGGAAATGGCTGAGGAAGGCCTGAGTCGCGGCCTCGCGCGGCTGGTCGATGACCTGCCGTGCCGGCCCCTCCTCGACGACGACGCCGTCGCGCATGAAGACGACGCGGTCGGCGACCTCGCGGGCGAAGGCGATCTCGTGGGTGACGATCAGCATCGTCATGCCCTCGGCGGCGAGCTTCTGCATCACGCCCAGCACCTCGCCCACCAGCTCGGGGTCGAGCGCGGAGGTCGCCTCGTCGAAGAGCATGACCTCCGGCTCCATGGCGAGCGCCCGGGCGATCGCGACGCGCTGCTTCTGGCCGCCGGAAAGCCGGCTCGGATATTCGTCGGCCTTGTCGGCGAGGCCGACCTTGGCGAGCAGGGCCAGCGCCTGCGTCCGCGCCTCCTGCTTCGGCTTGCCGCGCACGATGACCGGCGCTTCCATGACGTTGCCGAGCACGGTCATGTGCGGAAACAGGTTGAAGTGCTGGAACACCATGCCGGTGTTGGCACGGAAGCGCGCGAGCTCGCGCGTTCCCGGCAGCTTCGAACCCTGCTCGAAGGCGAAGCTGTTGCCGCCGACGCGCACCCGCCCGCCGTCCGGAGTCACCAGCAGGTTCACACAGCGCAGCAGCGTCGACTTGCCGGAGCCGGAGGGGCCGATCAGCGCGACGACGCCACCGGGAGCGACGGTGAGGTTGATGTCCTTGAGGACGGTGAGCGAGCCGAAGCGCTTGCGCAGGCCGGCGATCTCGATCTTCGGAGTCTGGTCCATCGCTGGCCTCAATCGCTGGTGGCGAGCTTCTTCTCGCCCTGACGGACGAGCATGGTCAGCGGGTAGAGCAGCGCGAAATAGGCGACCGCGACCGCCGTGTAGACTTCCAGCGGCCGATAGCTGTCATGCGCCGCGATCTGCCCCTGATAGAGCAGGTCCGGCACCGCCAGCACCGAGACCAGCGAGGTGTTCTTGAACTGGATGATCGACTGGTTCATCAGCGGCG
>QFQY01000023.1 GCA_003248805.1 Chelatococcus sp.
CCAGAATAATCGACTCATCGGAATCACCTCCCCAATGAGCCGATTGAATCACAATATATCCGTTGAGTTTAGACCCTAGAGCATCGGCCCGAAAAGTGGATCGCGATTCTCGGGAAAAGCCGATGCAAAATCAATGAGCTAGAGGAACGCGCCCCACACGTCATGGTCGGGCTTGTCCCGACCATCCACGTCTTCCACGCTCTCATGCGGTGTTCGACGCGTGGATGCTCGCCACACGGGCGAACATGACGGCCCGCGCGGCCTCAGCGCCGCTTCGCCGCCACAGCGGTGATCTCGATGTCGTGGCCGGGCGAGGCCAGCTTCGCCTCGACGGTGGCGCGCGCAGGCGCCGTGCCGGCCGGCACCCACTGGTCCCAGACCGCGTTCATCTCGGCGATCTTCGAAATGTCGGTCAGGAAGATCTGGACGCTGAGAATCCGGTCCTTGCCGCTGCCGGCGGCCTCCAGCGTCTCTTCCAGCAGCGCCAGCACCTCGGCGGTCTGCTCGCCGAGCGGCCGGCCCTCGGTCTTCTCCGCGACATGGCCGGCCAGAAAGACGATGCCCTCGAAGATGGCGGCGTCGCACCAGCGCTGGGTCACTCCGATACGTTCGATGGTCATGGCCGGATATCCTTCTCGCGGCGGTGTCGGGGCCGCCCGCTTGGCCCGCGCCTAGCGTCGCGTCAAGCCGCCGCCGGCCGGAACCGACCCGCGCTGGCGTGCGCTGACGTCGACGGGCATGCGTCGTCATTCCGGACAAGCCGCGAAGCGGCGCCGATCCGGAATCCATCGTAAAGCTCCGCGCCCTGCGATGGGTCCCGGCACAAGCCCCGGGATGACGCTGCGGCTCCGGGAAGACACCATCACCCGATACAAGATCGATTTAAAACCAGATACTTGCTCGATGTTCCGGAATCAGGATGTCATCAGCCGCCGATGATGACGGTGGGCAGGCCCATCGCGATCTTGTTCGGCGGCCCGAGCGCCTCGACGATGGTGTCGCCGACGCGGCAGGCCGGGAGATTGTTGATCAGCACCGTCTGCGAGCCGTCGACGACGACACCCGGCCCATGCGGCTGCGGCGGCATCGGGGTCAGGCAGTTGTGGATGTCGGCGCCGCCCGAGGCGCCGGTGATGGTCGAGCTCATCGCCGAGAGCGCGGCGGTCTTGGCCGCCTCCTCGGCCGCCTTGGCGGCGGGCGCGCCCGGCGTGCCGGCCGCGGCCAGCGTCGCCGCCGCGGCGACCTGAAGCGTCGTGTCCGAGACCTGCTTGGCCGCCTGGATCGCGGCCGCGGCGGCGGCCGGCACGCCCCGCCAGGCCGGCAGGCCGCCGATCAGCACGTTCGGGCTGCCGGGCCCCGGCTGGAGCACGCCCGGCAGCGGATGCAGGGTCATGTCGGTCAGGCGCGCCGCAGGTCCCTTGGGCATGGTTCCCTCCCGTCCTCGCCCGTCTCCGGAGGGAGAGGCGCAGCCGCATCCATTGCGGCGAAACTGGCCGCGCCGCATCCTTCAAGTCAATGACGGCGACGGTTCTCGCCGCAGCTACCTTTTCCTTTGGTGACGCTTCCCGGGGACCCGTATAAGCTCGCCAGCCTGCCGTTGAGTTAGCGAGACCGGAATGTCGTGGTACAGCAAGGTCGTCTGGTCGGAAGGGCTGTTCCTGCGGCCGCACCACTTCCAGCAGGGCGATCGTTACCTTGAGAACCTGCTGGAAAGCCGCGTCCGGAACGTCACGCCCTATCCCTGGGGCTTCTCGGTGCTGGAGATCGACCGCGACCTCGCCCAGCAGAGCCGAATCGGCCTGCGCCGCGCCGCCGGGGTGATGCCGGACGGCACGCCCTTCTCGCTGCCCGACACCAGCCCGCTTCCGCCCGCGATCGAGGTGCCGGAGAACGCGGCAGGCCAGCTCGTCTGGCTCTCGCTGCCATTGGCCTCCTCGAACACGCGCGAGGTCGAGGACGCGCTGAACGGCTCCGCCAGCCGCTACGTTCCGGCCACCGAGATGCTGATCGATTCGACCGCCTCGCTGCGCATCGAGGAGGAGATCGACGTCGCCCATCCCCGCCTCGCGCTGGAGCTGCGCAAGACCTCGAAGGCTGGCTATGTCGGCCTCGCGCTCGGCCGCATCCTCGAGGTGCGCGACCGGGCCGTGCTCTTCGACGAGAAGTTCGCGCCGCCCGTGCTCGTCTGCTCGGCCTATCCGGTGATCGAGGGCTGGCTCGACCGCGTCATCGGCTGGATCGACAACAAGCTGGAGGAACTCGCCCGCTACGCCGCCGACCCGACAGCCGGCGGCGGCCTGCAGAGCGCAGACTACTTCATGCTCCAGCTGCTGAACCGGCATATCCCGGTGCTGAAGCACATGCGCCTGTCGCGCTTCGTGCATCCGGAGCGGCTGTTCACGACCTTCCTGGCGCTCGCCGGCGAGCTCGCGACCTTCACTACCGCCGAACGCCGCGCCCGCGACTACCCGGCCTACGACCATGACGACCTGGAGAACTGCTTCGGGCCGCTCGTGCGCGATATCCAGGATTTCCTCTCGGCCAATCTCGGCCGCCGCGCCATCCGGCTGGAAATCGTCGAGCGCGCCCCCAACGCCTTCATGTCGACGATCCGCGACCGCAGCCTGATGCGCAACGCAACCCTGGTGCTGGAGGTCGCGGCGCGCCGGCCGCTCACCGAGATCCAGGCGCAGTTCCCGCACCTGTTCAAGGTCGGCCCCAACACCAAGATGAACGAGATCGTCCATGCCCACCTGCCGGGCATCAGCCTCGTCCATTTGCCGACGCCGCCGCCGCAGATCCGCGCGCTGACGGACCACGTCTATTTCTATCTCGACCGCACCTCGCCGCTCTGGCCGGAGTTCAGCACCGCCAGCTCGATCGGCATGCACTTCTCGGGTGACTGGCCCGATCTCGAGCTCGAGCTCTGGGCCGTTCTGGAGGGCAGGCGATGAGCGATCCCGGCTCGCCGTCCGATCCGTTCGGCCGTTCCGAGCGGACGATCATCCGCCCCAACCCCGGCGGACGCCGCGTGCCGCCACCGGCGCAGGCGCCCGCACAGGCGGCCACGCCGCAGGCGCCGCCGCCCTACACCCCGCCATCTGCGCCCTCGCCCGGCGTGCCGGGCGGCGGCGACGAATGGATGTCGCCCTCGGCCCCTATGGCACCGCCGCGCGCCGCGGCCCCGCCACAGCAGGCCGGCGCCCTGCCCGAGCGCGAGCGGATGCTGACGCCGAACGCCAACCCGCTGCTGCGCGCGGCCGGGCCGCTGCTGCTGCTGCTCGGCCGACTCAGGGCCGCGCTCTCCAGCGCCCCGCCCGCGCAGATCATCGGGCAGGTCGGCGATTCGATCGAGGCCTTCGAGCACGAGGTCCGCGCCGCCGGAGTTCCCGCCGAGCAGGCCCGCATCGCCAAATACGTCATCGCCGCGACGGCCGACGACATCGTCCAGAACATCCCGAGCGAGGACCGGCATGTCTGGACGCAGTACAGCATGCTCGCCCGCTTCTTCGGCGAGCGTGTCGGCGGCGTGCGCTTCTTCGAGGAGCTCGACCGCGCCAAGGCCTACCCCTCCGTCAACTACGACCTGCTCGAACTGATGCATGCCTGCCTGGCGCTGGGCTTCCAGGGCATCCACCGCACCTCCGCGGGCGGCGCCGCCAACCTGCAGATGATCCAGCGCAACCTGTTCGAGACGCTGAGGCGCGTGAAGCAGCCCGACCCGGAGCTGTCCCCGCGCTGGCGCGGCCAGCAGGTCGCGGCGCAGCTCGCGCGCTTCAAGGTGCCGGTCTGGTCGGTGGCCGCCATCGCCGGGCTCGCCGTGCTTGGCATCTATTTCGTGTTCAGGGCCCTGCTCTCCGGCAATGCCGAGGCCGCCTCCACCGCCCTGCTCTCCGTGCATCCCAAGGGCGAGCTCGGCATCGTGCGCAAGGTCTTCTCGGCGCCGCCGCCGCCTCCCCCGCCGCCGCCGCAACCACCGAAGGTCTGCGCCGCCGTGCAGCCGCCGATCGTCTGCCAGGTGACGCCGAACGTCATCATCGTCAGGCTCGTCGACATCACGCTGTTCGAGCCCGGCCAGGCGACCGTCCGCGACGAGTTCCGCCCGCTGATCGAGCGCATCGCCACGGTGCTGGAAAAGGAGGGCGGCGCGATCAAGGTCGTCGGCCACACCGACAACGTGCCGATCCGCACCGCCCGCTTCCCCTCCAATGTCGAACTCTCCCAGGCGCGCGCGAAGGCCGTGGGCGATCTGGTGAAGAGCCGGATCAGCCAGCCCGACCGGATCAGCTCCGAGGGCAAGGGCGCCGATGCGCCGATCGACAACAACGCGACGCGGGAGGGGCGCGCCAAGAACCGGCGCGTCGAGATCCTGATCCAGCGGAACGGTTGAGGAGGCTCACCACCATGACCCTCGCAACCTGGCTCAGGATGGCCGCGATTCTCCTCGGCGCGCTGGCGCTGGCCGCCCTGTTCTGGTTCGGCGGGCCCTTCGTCGCCTTCGGCGAGGTGCGGCCCTTCGAATCCGTCTGGGTCCGCGGCCCGCTGGTCGCGCTGATCCTGCTCGGCGCGCTCGCCTGGTGCGCGCTGATCGTCATCCGCCGGCGCAAGGCCGCCGCCGCGCTGGCCGACGCGCTGGAAAAGGAAGAGTCGACCGGGGACGGCGCGGCCCTGTCCGGCGCCATGCGCGATGCTCTCGCCACCCTGAAGCGCGCCCGCGCGAAGGACGGCGGCGACTATCTCTACGACCTGCCCTGGTACGTCATCATCGGCCCGCCCGGCGCCGGCAAGACGACGGCGCTGGTCAATTCCGGCCTCAAATTCCCGCTCGCGCGCGGCGCGACGCCGGAGGCCGTCGCAGGGTCGGGCGGCACGCGCTATTGCGACTGGTGGTTCGCCGAGGACGCCGTCCTGATCGACACCGCCGGCCGCTACACGACGCAGGATACCGACACCAAGGCGGAGAAGGCGAGCTGGTTCGCCTTCCTCGATCTGCTGAAGACCAATCGCCCCCGCCAGCCCATAAACGGCGTGCTGGTCGCGATCAGCGTCGAGGACCTGATGACCTCGACGCCGGAGGAGATCGCCGCCCATGCCGACGCGGTCCGCGCGCGCTTGCTGGAGCTGCACGAGCGGCTCAAGGTCGATTTCCCCGTCTACGCGATCTTCACGAAGTCCGACCTGATCGCCGGCTTCAACGAGTTCTTCGGCGCGCTGACCGAGCCCCAGCGCCGCATGGTCTGGGGCCACAGCTTCCAGACCGCCGACAAGACCCGGAACATGATCGCGGATGTTCCCCCGGAATACGACGCGCTGATCGAGCGGCTGAACGAACGCCTGCCCGACCGGCTCCAGGACGAGCACAACCCGACCGCCCGCGCCCGCATCTTCGGCTTCCCGAGCCAGATGGCGACGCTCAAGCGCGGCATCGTCGATTTCCTCGGCCGCGTCTTCGAGCCGACGCGCTACCACGCCAACGCGACGCTGCGCGGCTTCTACTTCACCTCCGGCACGCAGGAAGGCACGCCGATCGACCAGCTCATCGGCGCGCTCTCCCGCAGCTTCGGCAGCGAGCACGCCGAGACCGGCTCCTTCTCGGGGCGCGGCAAGAGCTATTTCCTCACCGATCTGATCCAGAAGGTGGTGATCGGGGAAGCGGGCTGGGTCTCGACGGATCTCGGCGCCGCGCGCCGCGCCACCCTGCTGCGCGTCGCGGGCTTCGCGACCGTCGCCCTCGTCTCGCTGGCCGCCCTCGGCCTGTGGTGGACGAGCTTCTCGCGCAACAGCGACCTCATCAACAACACCAATTACGGCCTCGCCGACTACCGCGCGAGCGCCGCGCCCGTGCTGCAGGAGACCACGATCTCGGAGCGCAATTTCAGCAAGGTACTGCCGCTGCTGCACAAGCTGCGCCAACTGCCGACCGGCTACGCCACGCGCGAGGAGCCGACGCCGGTGATGGCGACCTTCGGGCTGAGCCAGCGCGAGCGCCTGCAGAACGCCGCCGAGATCACCTATCAGCAGGCGCTCGAACGCATGCTGCGCTCGCGCATCGTCTTCCGGCTCGAGGAGCAGCTCGAGGCCAACCAGAACAATCCCGGCTTCGTCTACGAGGCGTTGAAGGTCTACATGATGGTCGGCGGGCAGGCGAAGCTCGACCGCGACCTCGTCGTCTCCTGGATGCGGCTCGACTGGGCCGAGAACCTCTTCCCCGGCGCCGCCAACGCCAAGGGCCGCGAGGCGCTGGAGGAACACCTCGTCGCCATGCTCGACCTCGACGAGGGCGACGGCGAGCCGATGGTGAAGCTCAACCAGTCGCTGATCGAGGCGAGCCAGCGCACGCTGCGCCGCCTCAGCATCGCCGAGCGGGCCTATGAGCTGCTGCGCACCCAGGCCCGCGGCCAGAGCCAGAAGGACTGGGTCGCGGCGCGGCGCGGCGGCTCGGATGTCCGCCTGGCTTTCGAGGGTGTCGCCGGCGAAGACCTCGACGCGATCCGCGTGCCCTACTTTTACACCTATGACGGCTTCCACGAGGCCTTCGTCGGCCGGCTCGGCGACATCGGCGAGCGGATCGAGCGCGAGCGCTGGGTGCTGGGCGAGAATGTCGACCAGCAGGCGATCGTGGCCCAGTATGCCACGCTCTTCCAGGACCTGATGAAGCTGTACAGCCGCGACTACGTCACGACCTGGCAGCGCACCCTGCGCCGGCTCAAGCTGCGTCCGCTCAACGCCGACAAGCCGCAATATGTCGCGCTCAGCGCCATGGCCGCGCCGACCTCGCCCTTCAAGCAGATCCTCGAATCCGTCCGCGACGAGACGCAGCTCACCAAGGAGAAGCCCTCGGCGAAGAAGGCCGCTGCGCAGGCGGCGAAGGACGAGCTCGACAAGCGCGCCAGCGATGCGCTGAACCGCCTCGGCACCAATCTGCCCCTCGCCGCTCCCGGCGTCGAGCGCGTGCTCGGCTCCGGCGGGCAGGAGGCGCTCGGCGGCGACATCGAGGCGCAGTTCAAGGCCTTCCACGTCGTCGTGGACGGCGAGCTCGGCCGCAGGCCGGTGGACCAGCTCCTGCAGATCTTCGCCGAGATCAACCAGAACCTCGCCATCGCGGCGACGACGCCGGCCCAGTCGGCCGCCGCCAACGCCGCGCTGGTGCCGCTGATCGCGAGCCTGCGCGCCAACTCCTCGCGCTATCCGGCGCCCTTCGACGCGATGGTCGTCCAGGCCGTCAACGACTTCGAGGGCGACGCGACCGGGGCTACGGTCGCCCTGCTGCGGCAGGCGCTCGGCGATCAGGTCACCCGGGTCTGCAACGAGGTGCTGGCCAACCGCTATCCCTTCGTCAAGGCGAGCACGCGCGATGTGCCGCTCGCCGATTTTGCCAGGCTCTTCGCGCCGGGCGGGATCATGGACAAGTTCTACAAGGAGCGGCTGGAGCCCTTCGCCGACACCTCGAAGGCGCAGTGGAGCTGGCGTGTCGACAGCCGCGTCGCGCGCGCGCTCTCGCCGACGACGCTGCGCGAATTCCAGCGCGCCTCCGAAATCAAGGAGGCCTTCTTCCCGACCGGCGGCAACCTGCCCTCCTTCCAGATGATCGTGACCCCGACCGCCCTCTCCGCCGACGCGGCCAGCGCCAAGCTCGAGATCAACGGCTTCACCGTCGCGAGCCAGCAGGGTGTCAACACGCCCTCCCCGGTGATGTGGCCGGGCGCCGGCATCGCGCGCACCGCGATCACGCTGGCGCTCGGCGGTGGCAGCGGAGGCGGCGCCTTCGGCGGCGGCTTCTTCTCCAGCGGCCCGAGCGCGCCCTCCGGCGAGGCCAAGCTCTTCGACAAGGACGGGGTCTGGTCCTTCTTCCGCCTGCTCGATGCCGGCTCGGTGCTCAAGCAGGGCGACAATGTCGGGCTGACCCTGACGGCGGGCGGCCGGCAGGTCGGCTACCAGTTCGGCGTCGGCTCGCTGAAGAACCCGCTGATCCTGCCCGCGCTGCGGGAGATCCGCTGCCCTTCGGGGATCTGACGCGGTGCCCTGCGGCCTGTTCGGAAAGCTGCCGGCCAAGCGCGACTTCGTAGCCGTCGAGGCGCCGTCCGGTTTCCTGAGCGTCTACGAGAAGTGGTTGCAGGGCGGCCTGACCGCGAGCCGGCTCGCCCTCGGCGGAGGCTGGCAGCAGGCCTTCCTCAATGCCCCGATCTGGCGCTTCTGGCTCGGAGCGGCCCATTGCGGCCGCACCGTCGCGGGCGCCTTCATGCCCTCGGTCGACGGTGTCGGGCGCTATTTCCCGCTGACCATCTTCGCCGCGGCCGGCCCCGGCGCCGCCTTTCCGCCGCCGGAGTTCGACCCGCAGGACGCCTGGTACGCCGCCGTCGAGGACGCGCTGCTCCAGGCGCTGGAGCCCGACGCGACCTATGAGGCGGTCTGCGGCATCGTGGCGAGGCTGCCCCTTCCCGGCGATGCGCTCCTCGGCGCCCCTCCCGCCGACATGGCGCGGCTGTCGGACGGCACCATCGTCAGCGCCTTCACCGGGGCCGGTTTCCCGGAGCGCCTCTCGGCCCTGCGGATCGAGGACCATGCCCGCGCCTATGCCCATGGCTCCTGCTTCTGGACGGCGGGCGGCGGCAATTTCGAGCCGCTGGCGCTGATCGGCCAGGCCCTGCCGGACCCCTATCTCTTCGCCGGCATGCTGACGGGCCGTTTCGACGCCGCGCTCGCGACCGAGGGAAGCCGGGCATGAACGACGCCAACCCCGCGACGCTGCCCTTCGAGACCGGCTCCGTCAGCCATGTCGGCAAGGTCCGCAAGGCGAATGAGGACAACCTGCTGGTCCGGCCCGAATTCGGCCTCTGGGTCGTGGCCGACGGCATGGGCGGGCACGAGAACGGCGCGCTCGCGAGCGCGACCGTCGTCTCCGCGCTGGAGACGATCGGCACCGCCGGCTCCGCGCGCGAGCTGCTGGAGCGGCTCGAGCGCGGCGTGATCGAGGCCAATGCCGGGCTGCGCCGGGAGATCGACGCGCGCGGCGGCGCGACCATGGGCTCGACGCTGGCCGTGCTGCTCGTGCACGACCGGCATTTCGCCTGCGTCTGGTCGGGCGACAGCCGGATCTATCTCGTCCGCGACGGGCGCATCCATCAGGTCTCGCGCGACCATACCGAAGTGCAGGACCTGGTCGATCGCGGATTGATGACGCCCGAGGAGGCCCGCAGCTCCCCGCGAAAGCACGTCATCACCCGCGCCATCGGCGTCCACGACATGCCCGAGCTCGACCTCGAGAACGGCGAGATCGCCTCCGGCGACACCTTCCTGCTCTGCTCGGACGGGCTCACCGAACATGTCCGCGACGAGGAGATCCTGCGTGCGGTCATGGCGGGCGGGGCTCAGGCCGCCTGCGACGCGCTGCTGGCGCTGACGCTGGAGCGCGGCGCACGCGACAACGTCACGGTCGTCGTCATGCGCTACCATGGTGCCGATCCTCGCAGGACGCGCTGGATGCCGAACATGCGCATGCACAGGAGCGAGGGGCCATGAGCGATTCCGAACGCACCGTCTTCGCCCCTCGCGGCGGCGGCGGCGTCGCCATCGGCACGCGGCTGAACGGCATCTACGAGATCGAGAGCCTGATCGGCGTCGGCGGCATGGGCGAGGTCTATCGCGGCCGCGCCATCCAGACCGGCGACGCGGTGGCGATCAAGATGATCCGCCCCGACATGGCCCGCGACGAATCCGCCCTCGCCCTCTTCCGGCGCGAGGCGGCGGCGCTGCACAACCTCTACAACGAGGCCATCGTCCGCTACTACGTCTTCACCATCGATCCGGTGACGGAGGCGCCCTATCTGGCGATGGAATTCGTCGACGGGCAGCCGCTCTCCGAGCGGATCAGGGAGCGCCCGCTCACGCTGGAGGAGGCCGACGTGCTGCGCCGGCGGATCGCGCCCGGGCTCCACGCCGCCCATCTGCTCGGCATCGTCCATCGCGACATCTCACCGGACAACATCATCCTGCCCGGCGGCAACCCGGCCCGCGCCAAGATCATCGATTTCGGCATCGCCCGCTCCAGCCTGCTCGGCGAGGGCACGGTCATCGGCTCGGGCTTCGCCGGCAAGTACAACTACGTCTCGCCGGAACAGCTCGGCCTCTATGGCGGCGAGGTCACCGGCCGCTCGGACATGTACAGCTTCGGGCTCGTGCTCGCCGAGGCGTTGACCGGCAAGGCGATCGACATGGGCGGCACCCAGGTCCAGATCGTCGAGAAGCGCCGTCGCGTGCCCGATCTCGCCGCGGTCGATGCCCGCATCCGCCCGCTGCTGGCCCGCATGCTCGCGCCCGATCCGGCCGACCGCGCGGCCGACATGGCCGAAGTCGCCGCCTGGCAGCCGCCCGTGGCCCGCGGCAGCGCCGGTTTGCCCTGGCGCGCCGTGGCCGCCATGGCCCTCGTCGCGCTTCTGGGCGGCGGGGGCTATTACGGCTGGACCCGGCTCGCCCCCGCGACGCCGCCCGGCGGCAAGGCCGGGACCGCAACCCCTCCCCCGCTCTCCGAGGGGCGCCCGGCCGCCGACCCCGCGAGCGCCCGCCCGCCCGCCGAAGCCCCCGCGCTGATCGAGCCCGAACGCCCGGCGCCGCCGCAGCAGGGCGCCGAGCCCCCGCAGCTCAGCCCGCCGACGCCGGCCCTGACCCCGCCCCCTTCGACGCCACCGGCCGCTCCCCCGCAGCAGACGTCCGGCCAGGGCGGCGAGGTCCCGGCCGAGCAGCGGCCCCGCCCGCAGCAGACTCCCGCCTCCGAAAGGCCCCGCCCCCAGCCGTCCGAGCCACAGGCGCCGGTCGCCCCGTCCCAACCTTCAGGGCCATCGCCGCAGCCGCAGCTCGGTCCGCCGCCCGGTTCCGAGAAGCCCCCGAGCGCCGTGTCCGAGCCGCCTCCGCGCACGCAGGCCGAGCGGATCGAGCGCTATATCCGCGACTACGCTGGCGGCTCCTGCTTCTTCCTCTGGCCGATCGAGATCGCCGAGAAGCGGGTGATCGTCGAGGGCTTCGGTAACGGCGCCGAGCCCTTCGTCGCCTTCGACAGTGCGTTCAAGGCCGCGCATGGCTTCGAGGCGCAGATCCATCTGCGCCCGCTGACCAACGCCCAATGCCCGATGGCGGAGTTCCTGCGCGGGCTCGGCGGCGCGATCGACCGCAGCCCGCGCCTGCAGATCGGCTCGTTCAACATGAAGAGCGGCGAGGTGCTGACCGGCTCGGTCGAGGCCGGCGGCGGCCTCAATCTCGACGTGGTGCTGATCGGCGACGACGGCCTCGTCTACAATCTGGCGAGCTTCCTGAAGCGCGAGGGCACGCGCGTCTCCTTCAACCTCAAGCTGGAATCGACCGGGGGCTCCGCCCGCCCGCAGACCGTGCTCGCGCTGGTGACGCCCTCCGCGCTGCCGACGCTCTCCGGCCCCAATCCGGCGCCGGCGAGCGAGTTCTTCGCCAATCTCAAGAACGACCTGGATCGGCAGGGCGTGAAGCTCGGCCTCGGCCTGCGCTATTTCCGGATCGAGTGAGCCGGCGCCCGCTCACGCGAAACCTGCGACCTCACGCCTCGCGGTAGAGCACGCCCCACTCGTCCTGCCAGACGCCGTCGCCGTCCTCGACCACGATCGGGGCCTGGATCTCGTTGGCGAGGCGGACCGCGGTGCGGAACGCCTCCTTGGGGTCGAGATCGTCGCTGACGAAGTCGTTGACGAGCTGGCCGCCGGTGAGATCGGCCGGACAGGTCACGCGCCCCAGCGCGCCCTCGCCATGACGGGAGAGGGTCAGCGTGATCGCGTCCGGCTGTGGCTCGTCGACCTGTTCGAAACGGTTCACCATGCGTGTTGCCTCCTCCGTGGAAAGAACTCACCGCTTCGGCGGCGGGCGGTTGGCTGCCTGTCCTGCGTTCGGCCGGACCGCGCTGTAGCGGTCGAGCCGGACCTTGATCATGTCGTTGAACTTCTTGTGGACCTCGGAGACCGAAAGCGTCTTCGTTTCCCCGCCGGCCTCGGCATAGAAGATCGGCCGGTTGGCGGCGGCCGGCGTCGGCAGCAGCTCGGCCGCCTTGACGCCCGGCGTCTCCTCCATGGTCTCGATGAAGGTCTGCGCGGCGTCGGGGCCGAGGAAGTGGATCAGGTAGATCTCGCCGCCGGTGAGATGGCGCCCCATCGCCTTCTCCAGCCGCAGCGTGTCGCGCTTCAGCATTTCCGCCGCCAGCAGCGCCGAGAGATAGGGCTCGCGCCGGAGATCGAGGATGCGCTGGCGCTCGGCGGCATCCGCGACGGCGAAGCGCCGGCCGTTCTTGACGATGAGCTTCGCCTCCGCCGCCATGCCGTGGCGCGCGCCGAACTCGTAGACGACGCCGAGCCAGGTCTGCTCGATGAACTGGTAGAGCCCGGTGGCGGACGAGGTCTGCGCCTTCACCGAGGTCGAGAAGGAGGATTCCTTGTCGGCCACCGCCATCAGCAGCGTCGGATCGGCGCCCACGGTCTTGCCCGCGCGCACGATGGTGTCGACGAGATGGCGGCGGATCCGGATCGGGCCGAAGGTCAGGATCTGCTCGGGGTCGCCGCCCGCCGCGATCGGCGCCTGCGGAACCTGCGAGCGCGGCGGAGCCGCCGCCGTCTGGCCCGAGGGAAGCTTGGGCGGCACGAGCAGGATATTGGACGGCATCTGCAGCTGCGTGACCGGAATCTGCGGCTGCGAGGCGTCCTCGCCCTCGGCCTGCGGCTTCAGCGCGGCGAGCGCCGGATCGTTGTCCAGCGCGAACTGGGCCGCCTGGCGGGCCGCTTCCAGATCGCTCTCGACCGAGGAGATGATCAGCGAGGGACGCGCCCGCGTCTCGAGCGACGGCACGGCGACGGCTCGTGCCTCGGCCAGCTCGGGCGCCTTCTCCTCTGGCTGCATGCGGGTGACGGCGATGCCGAGCACGGCCGCCGCGACGGCCCCGATTCCGAGCGCGATCCCCGCCAGCATCAGCCCGCCGGAACGCCGGCTCCCGCCGGTTGGCCGAGGGCTCGCGGGCTCGGGCTGGGACCGTGCCGGCGCCGGCGACGACACCGGCTCTTCGGCATTCTGCGGCTTGAAGACGGGTGCCTGTCCTGGAGCGGGGACAGGCGCGGGCGACGGCCGGGCGATAGCGGGCGGCTCGGCCGCCACCGCCGAGGCGACCGGCCGGGTCGGGTTCGCGCCAGCCCCGCCGCCGACCATGCCGCGCAGCGTCGCGAACCAGCCGCCCTCCCCCTGCTTCTCCGCCAGCGTGGCGAGATCCTCGACGAGGCGTCGCGCCGTCACGCCCGGCACGCCCGCCTCCCGCTCGATGACGCCGGCCGCGCGCTTGTCGCCGCTCTCGGCGACCACCCGCATGGCGAAGAACCAGAGCTGGAGCGGCGTGCGCCGGCTTTCCAGCGCCGTGCCCGAGGCCGGATGGACGAGGTAGTTGCAATGCGGGCAGGCGAAGGCGCGCAGCTTCGGCCGCAACGCGAAATCGGAGGCGCGCCCGCAGGCCGGACAGGCCATGCTCGCCCCGCCGTGACGGGCACGCATCAGCAGCGCGAGGCAGGTTTCCTCGGAGAAGGCCTGCTGGAACTGCCCGAAACGCTCGCTCATCCTCGGCCACCGCGGCATGCGGCCCCGTCCTGCCGCTCCCCGGCGGCATCGCCCGAACCTCGCAGGATAGGCATCCGCTGATCCCCGCGACGACGCTCAGGCATGGAGCAGACCGAGCCGCGCGACATCCCGAAGATGCATCGCGACCTCGTCGGCCGTCGCCCGCTGCGGCAGGTTCGGGATCGCGATACCGGCCGCATGCGTTTCCGCGAGGAAGGCATTGATCTCGTCCAGCAGCATCTCCGGCGTCCGGGACCCGTCCAGCAGGCTGACGAACTTGCGCACGACCACGCCGTTCAGATGCACCATGCGGTGGCGCAGATCGGTGACCTCGCTGCTGCTCGAAGCCTGCCAGCGGGCGATGTCGCTGGCGGCGGGCCGCTCGCTGACGACGGTCGTCAGCGGCGGTGGCTCGAGCCGGAAATCCAGCAGTCCCGCCTTGAAGATCGCGATGAGCGCCTCTTCCAGCCGGTCGCGCTCGCGCTCCCAGTCGGGCGCGAGCTCGTCCGCCGCATCCGCCCGGCTCAGCCTGACGAGATCGTCCCAGGCGACGGCGCCGGGCCAGGCCTCGCCGAGCCGCCGCAACGCGGCCTTGGCGAGCGGCAGGTCGACCGCGAGCTTCACCCCCGCGTCGAAGACGAAGTGCTGCACGCCCGGCCGCGCCTCTTCCGCGGTATCCCCGGCGAGGCTGGCATTCGCGGCGAGGTGATACGGCCTCAGCGACGTCGCGGTGATGCCCCGGCGCAGGGCGTGCCCCTCCCGGCACAGCAGCGTCTCGCGAAAGGCGCGGCCGATCAGCAGGTCGAGCGACTGCTCCCGCAATTCGACGTTCTCCGGCGGGATCGCCGCCAGCATCGCCTGCGCCGGCCCCTTCGCCGCGCCATACATGTTCGGGAACGACGCCTCCGAGAGATATTGCAGCCCGTGGCGCCGGGCGGCGTCCAGAACCTCGTGCAGCGCGAAGGCCCGCGCGCCCGGATTGAGGTCGTCGTGATAGAGAACGCTGTCGGGTATCTCCTCGATCTGCTTCAAGCGCATCCTCAGCGCCGCGCCGTGGAAGGAATCGGGGTCGCTCGCCTCGGCGAAGGTCTCGAGCGACGCCCGCGCCACGCGGACCCGCTCGCGCGGGTCCTCGATATGGCGCGTGGCGTAGAGCATGACGTCGCGGGAAAGGTCGCGCATGCGGCAGCCCGGCAGCGCGTTGTAGCTGACATAGGCGACGCCGCGCGGGGCCAGCAATTCCCCGAACAGCGTGACGATCTTCCGGCGGACGGGATCGGGCACCCAGGAATACACGCCATGGACGATGATGTAGTCGAAGGAGCCGAGCTCGGAGCCCGCATCCATGATGTCGCGGTGCTGGAAGTCGAGATTGGCGAGGGCGAACTCCGCCGCGTTGGCCTTGGCCTGCGCGATCGAGGCCCCGCTGAGGTCGATGCCTACGAACCGCGCCTGCGGATACTGGAACGCCATCGGGATCAGGTTGCCGCCGCGCCCGCATCCGAGCTCCAGCACCCGCATGCCCGTCATCGGCGCCGCTTCCAGGCCGTGGAAATGCGCGATCGCGGCCAGCCGCGAGGGATGGGTCTGCATGAAGGCGCGGCCGGGATAGGCCACCGCGTCATAGGGGTTCGTCGCCGTCTCGCTCATCGCCATCAGCCGCAAGCCTTCCGCCGGTCCCCGGCCCGAAGGCCCTCCATTCCAGCGCGTTCCACGAGCCGGCGCTTCCTCCATTCGAAGGAGTCGACGCCGATGCATCCGGCGGCGCGGCCGCCGCTCAGCAGCCGATCACCTTGAACTCGACCCGGCGGTCGATGGCGTCGCTCGCGTCGTCCTTGCCCGTGCCGACGAGGTTGTCCCGGAAGCCACGCCCCGTCGCGATCATGCGGCTGCGATTGTCCGGCGCGCCGATCGTCAGCAGGTCCATGACATATTGTGCGCGCAGCACCGACAGCCGCTCGTTGACCGAAGCGATCCCCGTGCGCGAGGTGTGCCCGACGATCTCCAGGCAGGCCCCCTTCTGGCGAGCCCGCGTCGCGATCTGGCTGAGCCACATCGGATAGGGCTCCGTGACCTGCGGGTTCTCGATGAACTGGGTCGAGCCGGGCCGGAACAGCAGCTTCACATTGAGCTGGCTCGCGGCCAGCCCCTCCTCGACGAGATCGCCGAACGCATCGACCGCGTCGTCGCGCCGCCCGAGCTTGCTGGCGGCGAGATAGGCGCCGAGCCGGGCGCGGTGCTGCTCGCCGCCGGGGAAGCTCTTCGCCGTCCGGTAGAACGCCAGTGCCTCGCGGAAGCGCTCCGCCTCGTATTCGCGGATGCCCTCGCTGATCAGCGCGTTGGCGGAGAGCCGCTGCGCGTAGCCGGGGTCGACCGGATCGCCCGGGCGCGTGCCCTGGCAGGTGCGGACATAGGACTCGGTCGCCTCGTCCTTCACCCAGACCGGCATGTCGGTGAAATAGAGCGTCGGCGTCACGTCGACGCCCTGCGGCTGCGCCCGCGCCACGCCCTTCGACAGGACGCGCTGGGACTTGAGGTCGGCGAGCGCCAGGCAGACCCGGTAGGCGTCGCGCGGCCCGTCCTGGCCGGCATTGTTCACGGCCGTGAAGGTTCCGATCAGGACCAGCGGCTGGCGCGCCAGGCTCTCGGGCGTGAACGGCCGCTGGACGAAGCGCGGATGCGCCGTCCGGGCCTGTTCGAGGATGAGGCGCTCCATGGCCCGTGTCGCAGTCGATTCCGCCCCGGAGGCGGCGTCGATGAGCGGGTCGACGACGAACTCGACCGTATCGCCCGACGCCTCGGCCCGCGAGAACAGGTCGGAGGCCGCCTTGCGCACCGCCTCCTCGAAGGGAACCGGCGTCGGCGGGGCGGGCGCCGGCGCCTGGGCGAAGGCGGCACCGGCGGCGAGCAGGCTCAGAGCCAGCAAAGCGCTCCACCGGCGCGGCGCCGGAGTGCGGCGCGACGGAAGGCGGTTCACCGGCATTGCTGGAGCTGCTCGCGCATGGCGGCCGTCATCTCGCCGAGCTGGGCCCGCAGCAGGATCTCGCCGCAGACCGCCGCGCTCAGGGTCCGGCCGGCGGGCTGCCCCGTCGCGACGACCTCGGGCTTGCCCTGGCCGCGGCTGACCGAGCCGCCGGGCGCTTCCGAAGGCGAGACGGTGAGGGTGCCGAGCCGCGTCGCCATGGCCTGTTCGAGCGCCCTGCGCTCCTCGGCGAGGCGGCTCTTCTCGGCCTCGAGAGAGGCGAGCTCCTTCTCGCGGCGCGACAATTCCTCGGTCAGCCTGGCCTTCTCGGCCCGCTCCTGCGCCGGCGACTTGCCGACCGGCCGGGCAGGCGCCGCCGCCGAACTCTGCGGCGCGGGCGAGACCGGCTGCTCGCGGGAGGCCAGGTCCTTCGCCGCCTGCTGGCGCCCCTGCTCGGCGCGCTCCAGCCTCTCCAGCAAGGCGCGTTCGCGATCGGCGAATTCGCGGGCGAGCCTGTCGCGCTCGCTCGTATCGGCAGAGCGGCGCTCGATCAGGTCGAGACGCGTGCGCGCGTCGATGGCGAAGAAGCTCGACGGATAGCGCTGGATGAACTCGCGGAAGATCGCCGGATCGTCGCTGGCCCGGATCCGCTTCCAGACATCGGCGTCGGTCTCGGCCCGGTTGAGGTAGAAATCGCCGAGCAGCGACAGCGAGAGCTCCGGCGTCTGGCGCCCGCCCGTCGCGTCGTATACGCTGCGCTGCACGCGCCGGAACATGGTCGCGACCTCCAGCCCCGGCTGCTCGATCTCGCGCACCAGCGCCGCCGTGAACGGGCTGTTGCGCCCCGTCCCGTCCGCCGCGACGTCGTTGGCCTGCGTGGCGTAGGCAATCACCATGCCCTGGGCGCGGGCGACCGGGGCGAGCCCGCTGCCGACGGCGAGGCTGCGCGTCGCCTTGGCGAGCTGCGCCGCGAACGGGTTGTTGCGGCAGGCGTCGAGCACCATGATCTTGACGCCCCGGGCGAAGTTCAGCGCCGTGACGACGTCGCCGAGGCGCGTGGTCTCGTACTGGACCCCGACCTCGTCCTCGATGCGGGCCTCGACCGGCACCAGGAAATTCTCGCCGCCGAACTGGAAGCCGTGGCCCGCATAGTAGAACATCGCCGCATCCGCATCGCGGGCGAGGCGCGCGAAGCGCGTCATCGCGGCGTCCATGCCGACCTTGTCGAGATCGATGCCCTCGACCACCTCGAATCCAACCTTGCGCAGCGAGACCGCCATGTCGCGGGCGTCGTTGACCGTGTTCGGCAGCGCGGGCGCGTTGCGATAGGTCGAGTTGCCGATCACGAGGGCCACGCGACGCTCGCTCGCCAGCACCTGCCCCGCCAGCAGCATCGCCGCCAGGCCGAACAGCATGGAAATTCTGACGGAGACGTTCATCGGCACCTTCCTTACGTCAAGTTACCGCAACAACATGACGATATCCAGATCGAAGCCACTGTTCCGTAGGAGACAGCACCCGGTCAACTTGCCCGCCCGGCGGCTCGCTGCTACTTTTTCGAATGGCTTCCGGCCATGAGAGGATACACCTATGACAGGCGTTCGGCGGCACCTCGCTCCGGCGGCCGCGGCGTTCGGCCTCGCGGGCTTCCTGATGGCCGCGCTGATGCTGGCGATGACGTCGCCCGCCGCCGCCCAGCCCCGGCCTCCGAGCCCCGCCCCGCCCGGAGCGCGCGTCGGCTTCGCCGAGCTCAAGGACAACGACCGCGTGCCGGGCCGTTTCCTGCTGCGCATGACGCTGAGCGAGATGGAGGTGGCGCCGGCGGGCGAGAACCGCCGCAACGCCGGACATCATCACCTGCTGATCGACGTGCCCGTGCCTCCGCTCGACGAGCCGATCCCAGCCGATTTCAACCATATCCATCTCGGCGGCGGCCAGACCGAGACCGAGATTTCGCTGCCGCCCGGGCGGCACACGCTCCAGCTCCTGTTCGCCGACCATGACCACGTCCCGCACAATCCGCCGGTGCTGTCGGAGCGGATCACGGTCGAGGTCATGCCGGATGCCGACGACAAGCCGCGCACCGCTTCCCCGGCCGGCGCCCGCGTCTTCTTCGTCGATCTCAAGGACGGCGCCACGATCCAGACGCGGACCAAGGTGCGCTTCGGCATCGAGGGCATGTCGCTCGTCCCCGCCGGCACCCGTAGCGAGACCGGCGGCCACCACCACCTGCTGATCGACACCGAGCCGCCGCCCTTCGACCGCGAGATCCCGAGCGATTTCAACCACGTCCATTTCGGACGGGCCCAGACCGAGGCCGAGATCTCCCTGCCGCCGGGCGAGCACACGCTGCAGCTGCTGCTCGGCGACCACGATCATGTCCCGCACGACCCGCCGGTGATGTCCGAACGCATCCGCGTCCGGGTCGTCGACGCGCCCGCCCGGCAGGCGCAGGCTCCCGCCGCCTCCGGCCGCAAGCCCTCCCCGCCCGACGCGGTCGTCTATTTCATCTATCCCCGCAACGGCGAGACGATCTTCCCCAGCTCGACCATCCGCTTCGGACTGAGGAACATGGGCGTGGCGCCCGCCGGCGTCGAGCGCGCCGACACCGGCCACCACCATCTGCTGGTCGACGTGCCGACCCCGCCGCTCGACGGCGCCATTCCCGCCGACCTGAACCACATCCATCTCGGCGGCGGCCAGACCGAATACAAGGTCACGCTGCCGCCCGGCGAGCACACGCTGCAACTGATCCTGGCCGACGACCAGCATGTCCCGCACGATCCGCCGGTGATGAGCGAGCGCATCAAGATCGTGGTCAAGGGGGCCCGCAAGCCGGGGAGGCGCCGATGAGACCCCTTCGCCTCGCCGCAGCGCTCGTCCTCGCCGGCCTGCCGCTCGCCGCATCAGCGAGCCGCGACGCCCATGCCCAGATGCCCGCGCGCCAGAAGGCGCCGCGCAATGCGCAGGTCTATTTCCACTATCCGCTCGACGGGCTGCGCGTGCCCGAGCGCTTCACGGTCCGGATCGGGCTCAAGGAGATGGGCGTCGCGCCGGCCGGCATCGACAGGACCCTCACCGGCCATCACCACCTGCTGATCGACACCGAGCCCGGCCCGCCGGACCAGCCGATCCCGGCCGACTACAACAACATCCATCTCGGCAACGGCCAGACCGAGGTCGTGGTGACGCTGCCGAAAGGCCCGCATACGCTGCAACTGCTGCTCGGCGACCGAAATCACGTTCCGCACGATCCACCGGTGATGTCGAAGAAGATTACTGTCTATGTGCGTTGAGGTATCGACAGTTCTGAGACCGCCAGCGCGTACCCTGTTGCGAAACGCGGCACGCATGGCCGGCTTGAACGCCCTGCCCGGCCTTCTGCTCGCACTCGTGATCGCCGTCGCTGCTCCCTCGGCGCGCGCGCAGCAGGACGCCCCGCCCTCCCGGGTCGCGCTCGTGATCGGCAATGCGGGCTATCCCGGCGCCGCCGCCGTCGCCGACGCGGTCAAGGAGGCGCGCGCCGTCGCCGCCACGCTGCGCGAGGGCGGCTTCGACGTCGTGACGGCCGAGAACGCCGGCAAGGCCGCGCTGGAACAGGCGATCGCCGCCTTCGCCGGCAAGCTGCGCCGGGGCGGGCAGGCCGTCGTGTTCTATGCGGGCCACGCCGTGCAGCTGCGCGACCGCAATTTCCTGTTGCCCGTCGACACCGGCGACCCCGCCTCGGACGCGGTCGATCTCGATCTCGTCGTCGATCCGCTGATCGTCTCGCGCCCCTCGGCTGCCGTGATGCTGCTCGATGCCGCCCGGGACAATCCCTGGCAGGCGCGCCTCTCGCCCTCGGTGCGGGGCCTGCGCCCGCTCGAACGCCTGGAGACGGTCGCGGTCGTGCTGCCGGTGGCGCCGGGCCGCACGGCTCCCGACAGCGGCCCGCGCGCCAGCCCCGCCGTCGAGGAATGGCTGAAGGCGATCGCCACCCCCGGCCTCGACATGACGGACGCGCTCGCCCGCACCCGTGAGGCGGTCTCGCGCCGGACACGGCGGGAGCAGCAGCTCTGGCTCTCCGCCGAGCCGCCACGCGGGCTCGTCGTCACGCCCCAGCCCCGCCCGCAGGCCGTGGCGCAGAACAACCGCGCCGTCATTCCCCCGCCGGCGCCCGGCAGCATGGCCGCCCAGCCCGACGCCTACGAACTCGCCTTCTGGGATTCGATCCGCACCAGCGAGAGCGCGACGGAATACCGCGCCTATCTCGACGCCTATCCGCAAGGCCGCTTCGCGGCGCTCGCTCGCGCCCGCGAGCAGCTCTACAGCAGGCCCGGCACGCAGGCCCCGGCCCGGCCGCAGGGCAATATCGCGAGCGCCGCGCCGCCGCCTCCCGCTCCGCCCGCGCAGCCGGCACCGCCGCCTGCCGCAGCCGCCGCGCCCGCCCCCGCCGCCTCGCCAGCGACGATCCGCGATTGCCAGGACTGCCCCGAGCTGACCGCGATCCCCGCCGGCAGCTTCCAGATGGGCGCCACCGAATTCTACGAGTTCGAGAAGCCGGTCCATCCCGTGACGATCCGCCCGTTCTATCTCGGCACGCGCGAGGTCACCTTCGAGGAATGGGACGCCTGCGTCGCGCAGGGCGGCTGCAGCCACAGCCCCGGCGACAGGGGCCTGGGTCGCGGCAGCCGGCCGGTCACCGACATCCACTGGAACGATGCGCAGGCCTATCTGACCTGGCTCTCGGCCAAGACCGGGCGCCGCTACCGCTTCCCGACCGAGGCGGAATGGGAATATGCCGCCCGCGCCGGGGCCGCCACCGCCTATCCCTGGGGCGCGGCCGTCGACAGGGACCGGGCCAACTGCGTCGGCTGCGGCGAGCGCTCGCGCCGCCAGACGCTGCCGACCGGCCAGTTCCCGCCCAATGCCTTCGGCCTCTACGACATGGCCGGCAACGCCGCCGAATGGGTCGCCGATTGCTGGACGGAGAATTACCGCTCGGCCCGCGCCGACGGCGCCGTCCAGAACGCGCCGGGCTGTCGCGAGCGGGTGCTGCGCGGCGGCTCCTTCAACAACGATCCCCGCTATCTGCGCTCGGCCGCCCGCTTCAAATACGACGCCGATGTGCGCTTCTACGCCAACGGTTTCCGGGTCGCGCGCGACCCGTGAAATACCGGCCGCGGCACGCCGAACAGGCTTGATTCAGCGCGATAGCCCGCTACGACAAGAACCTGATTTCACGGGATTTTCTTGGCGCGCGCCGAGATGATCCGAATTGCCCCACGAGGCCGGCGCGGCCGCGCCTGTCAGGGCAACCACAGCCGCAGCGGCACCTTGCCGCTGTTGGCGCAGACGGCGAAGCTGGGCTGCTCCCGCGAGAACGCGCCCTCGACCACGCACTCCTCGCCCGCGAGCGTCAGGGAGGCGCTGTAGCGCGCACCCGTGCCTGTCGCGTCCGCACGGGCCAGCCTCAGGCTGATCTCGCCCGCCCGCTCCTCGGGCCCGCCCGGCCCGCAAAGGCCGGTGTGCCGCGAGCGGATCGCGCCGGAATAGCGCCCCTGCCCGCTCGCCCCCGGCGCGAGCGCCCCGGTGATCTCCCATTCGGCGAGGAAGCCGAGTTGTCCCGCGATCGCGCGCTCGGCGGCCCGAGAGGGCAGTGCCGCCGCGATCACACAGGCGAACACGGCCAGCCCAGCGCCCGCCGCGACGGAACCATGATGCAGGCGTCGGCCCATCCTGCTCGCCCCCCGCGACTGCGGCTCGTCATACGGTCAAGGCCTGCCGAGGTCTTTCCCGGCCCGGGCGCAGAACCTGACGCAACGGCAATGCTAGGGGAGTTCGCCCCCGATCCGCAACCCGCCATATGCGGGCGCCGGCAGGAACGCCGATGGTGCGGACGGCGGGGATCGAACCCGCATAGCCTCGCGGCTGAGAGATTTTAAGTCTCTTGCGTCTACCAGTTTCGCCACGTCCGCACAGGCCGAGCGGTAGCCGCGCGCGCGCCGGCGCGCAAGCGGGTCGCGGCCCTCATGCGCAGGCGGATCAGTGCCGGCGGGCCGGCTTGTACCATTCGACGCCGTCGGGATCGACATAGAGGCCGGGCGCGACATCCTCGCCGATGCGATGCTGCTGCATCGGCACGCGCACGGTGTCGTCGCGATCGCCGCGCTTGACGTAAGGAGCGGAGGATTGCGCGGCGTTGCCATGCCCCCCGCGCGAGGCGACCCCGGTCACGGAGGAACGGCCGCTCACCTTGTCCTGCAGCTCGGTCACCGGCCTGCCCGAAAAGGCGATGCGGGCGTTGCCCTCGACCACCGGCAGCGCCCGGCGCGCGGCTCCCTCGCCCACGACCCTGACGCCCGTGAAGCGCGGCACATAGGTCGCCCCGCCCCGGCCGAGGCTCTCCCAGCCTCCGGCGGCGACGAGCTGCGCGGCGCAGCGCCTGTGGTAGCGTTCGCATTGCCCGCGCGTGGCATAGCGCGGCGCCCGCTGCTCGAATTCGGCCCGCGCATTGCGATAGGCGAACTCGCATTGCTCGGTCGTCAGCAGCCCCGCCTCGACGCATTCGTCGCGCCGCTCATAGACCGCGCCGCCGGCCTGGGCGGCGAGATCGCCGGGCGCCGCGAACGACAGGGCGGGCGCCAGCGCGGCGAGGCGCAGGGCGGCGAGAACGGCGGGAGCTGAGATCATGCGCTGCAACATAACCCCGATTGTGGCCTTAGAGTGCCTGACGATAGCGCGATGGCGCTCGTCAGGCACTCTCACAGCAGCGAACGCCGCGACGCGGCGAGCTCGCGCGTCGTGCCGTAGTCGATCTTGCCGTTGCCCAGGACCGGAATCGCGCGCGTCACCAGGATGGCGCGAGGCACCCAGAGCTCGGGGAAGCCCCGCGCCTTCGCCTCGTCCTGGAGCGCGTTGCGGTCGGCGTCGGGCTTCTCGGTGACGAGGACGAGCTGCTCGCCCTTGCGCCCGTCCGGCAGCGCGACGACGACATGGGTCTGCTCGGGCCACAACCCCTGGATCATCGATTCGACGGCCGCCAGCGAGACCATCTCGCCGCCGAGCTTGGCGAAGCGCTTCGCCCGCCCCTTGATCGCGACGAAGCCGTCCTCCAGCGAGACGATGTCGCCGGTGTCGTGCCAGCCGGCCTCCGGCGCGACGACCCGTCCGGGATCCTCCTCGCTCAGATAGCCCGCCATGACGTTGGGGCCGCGCACGCGCAGCCGGCCGCCATCGGTGATGCCCTCGACCGGATCGAGCACGGCCTCGATGCCCGGCAGGAGCTGGCCCACCGTGCCGTCGCGCATGGCGAGCGGCGTGTTGACCGCGATCACCGGCGAGCACTCGGTGCAGCCATAACCCTCCATGATCATCGTGCCATAGGGGTCCCACATGCGCCGGGTCTCCGCCTTCACCCGTTCGGCGCCGGCCACGACATAGCGCACGCTGGCGAGGTCACCCTTGTCGGCGGCGCGCGCATAGCCCTGCAGGAACGTGTCGGTGGCGAGCAGGAAGGTCGCTTTCGTTTCGCCGATGAGCTTCGGCACCTGCTTGTAGTGCAGCGGGCTCGGATAGAGCACGACCTTCATGCCGTGGAACAGCGGCACCAGCATCCCGGCCGTGAGTCCGAAGGAATGGAAGGCCGGCAGCGGATTCATGAAGATGTCGTGCTCGGACAGCACGCCGCCCGCGAGCGCGAAGACCTGCCGCGCATTCGAGACGAGATTGGCATGGCTGAGCGCGACGCCCTTCGGCCGCCCCTCCGTGCCCGAGGTGAAGAGGATGACAGCCGGTTCGTCGGGAGCGGCCTCGAAGGCGCGCTGCGCGAGACCGGGCGCGAGGCTGCGCAGCGCGCCCAGCGCCTTGTCGAGGCTGGTGATCTGCTTGCGCAGGTCCTCGAGATAGACGACGCGCCGCCCCTCGCCCAACGCCTCGATCTCGTCGTCGAGCTTGGCCTGGTCGACGAAGCGGCGCGAGGTGATGATCGTCTTCAGCCCGGCGACCTCGGCCGCCGCCTTGAGGTTACGCACGCCGGCCGTGAAGTTCAGCATCGCCGGCACGCGGCCATGGCAGGAGAGGCCGAACACGGTCACGGCCATCGCCTGCACGTTCGGCAGCATGACACCGACGCGCTCGCCCTTCTGCGTGCCGTCCATGAGCTTGCGGCCGAGAACCAGCGAGCCGAGCACCAGCCGGCCATAGGTCAGGGGCTTGCGCTCGGCGTCCTCGATCGCCGGGCGGGCCTTGCCGTGGCGCTCGATGGTCTGGAGCAGCCCGCGGAACAGCGTGACGCGCGCCCCGGCGGCGTCGAAGGGTGTGGCGGCCATGCCGGCTCGTCTCCTCTCGGCGTTTCCTTGCGGCCCTACCTAATGGACGCCGGCGAGGATGCAACGGCGCGGCAGCCGATAAAACGGTGATGCCGGATCAGCATCCGCGAAATGCAGGCTCCACGAAGCGGCGAGGTGATCCCCTCTCCCCCTGCGGGAGAGGGTTAGGGTGAGGGGTCTCGCGACATGGATCGCTGGCCGAACGCCGAAGTGGGCAGGCCTGCGCGACCCCTCATCCGGCCCTGCGGGCCACCTTCTCCCGCAGGGGGGAGAAGGGAGGGCAGCGCCCCTATCCGAACGCCCCGATCTCGTGCTGGATCGCGCCCGTGATCTCGCGCAGCAACTCGAACTGGGCCCGCATCGGTTCGAAGACGTCGCGGTGAAGGCCCTCATAGGTGCCCTCCTCGCGCGGCCCCGGCGGCTCGCCGAAATCGAGCCCGACCGTCGCGTCGCGGTCGCGCGGGAAAATCTCGGCGAGCAGGGCGAGCGAGGCCGGCACGTCGAGCCGCAGCAGACGTTCGATCAGCGTCTCGCGCGTGAACCCGCCATGCGGCCGGAAATCCGGAATATGCGCGCTCGACAGCCAGATCCGGTGCATGGCCGCGAGCCTCAGCGCATGCAGCGCGACGAGCGAGGCCGGCATCTCGGGCGTCTGGCCCGCCGCCTCCCTCAGCTTCAGCCAGTCCGAGGATAGCCGCCAGAACAGCTTGCGCAGCATCGGCGCGAGCTCGAGCCGCGCCAGCGCCTCGGCCACCGCGAGCAGCTCGTCCCGCCGTGCCTCGCGCGCGGTACGGCGGGCCCGGTCGAACCAGCTCCCGGGATCGAGCGAGTCGAGATAGGCGCGCAGCACGTCGAGATCGCTGGCGAGCATGGCGTGCTCGGCCAGCCGATAGGCTCGGTCGAATCGGTCCGAACGCTCGCGCATGGCGCGGAACAGGTCGGGCGCGCGCGAGGCGGCCTGCCCGAGCCCGTGCATGCTGTTCGCCAGCCAGCCGAGCTGATGCAGGATCGCGTTGTTGGGGATGGCGCGCAGCTCGCGCGGATGGCGGATGCGCGACGGCCCGCCCGCATCGCTCTGGCGCGCGGCGGGGCGCGAGCCCGTCTTGTCGAGGAGCGAAGGGCCGAAGGTGCCGATCAGCGCGGCATAGCCCGGATCGTCGACGAGCGCGTTCATCTCCTCGCGCACGGTCTGGAAGAACTCGCTCGCGAAATCCGGCTCGTCATAGATCGGATCGGCGCCCGCCTGCGGCGGCTCCATCACGGCCTCGGCGATGCGCGCGACCGTAGCGCCCGCGAGCGCGGCCGAGCCGAAGAGCAGATAGCCGTCCGTGCCCTGGAAGCTCGTCTCCCGCACGGTGCGGATGCCCGCCTTCGCGAAGGCGGCCCGCGCGAAGGCGGGCTCCAGATAGGCGAGCCGGTCGGCGAGGCTGTCGGGATGGGCGCCGCGCCCGGCGGATTCGCCATGGGTGTCGAAGATCACCAGCTCGACATCGGTGAGCCCGTAGCGCGCCAGCAGCTCGCAGATGCGGATGCGCAGCCGCTCGACCCAGAAGGTCGCGGCCACCTGCCCGATATAGCGGCCGGAATCCGAATAGCCGAACTGGATGCACAGCCGGCCATGCTGCTTGAGATAGTCGCGCCAATGCGGGCTGCGCAGCGCCTCGTCGATGATGCGCGGCCCTTGTTCCAGCGCGTCCGAGGTCTCGAAGAGCGGCGAGATCTCGATTGTGTCGGCGATGCCGAAACGCCGCGCCAGCCACAGCGCGCAGAGCAGCGTGTAGCCGGTCTCGGTCTCCGCCACGAGGAAACGGACCGGCCGCGAACCGTCCACATGCTTCACGATCTGCGCGATCGTCATCGTCATCCGCGTCGCCGAGGCCCGCTCCGCCGCGAGCGCGCCGAAATCGACCGCAGCGGGCGCGACCTTGGCGAGGGCGCCGTTGATCGCGGCCAGGAAGGCGCGCCTTTGCGCCGGGCGTCCCGGCTCCTCGTCGGAGGCGATGATCGGGCGCATCGCATTGTGGAGTTGCGAGGCGTTCAGCCGGAAATGCGGCAGCGCGATCGAGACGCCATGGGCGGCGCAGCCGGCCTTGATCAGCGCCAGCGCCATCCGGGTCTCGTCGTCCGCGGCCAGCGCGAGGGCGTCGTCGAGCGCGGCCAGAAGCGGCGAAACCTCGTGCAACGCCTCCTCGCGCCCGTCGACCAGCGCCAGCGCGAAGGCCTGGAGCGTGTCGAGCGACGGCTGGCTGTTGATCGGCGGCGCGAGCGAAAGCTGGCGCTCCACGGCGGCGAGCGCCCGCGTCAACAGCCCGCGCACGCCCTGCGTCGCCTCGCATTCGGGCAGTTTTTCGAGGATGCGCGAGAACTGCCCCTGCTTCGATTCCAGCCGGTAGCGCAGCGTGTCCCACCAGCCGATATCGGTGCGCCCGTCGGTGTCGCAGCCGACCCAGGAAGCCAGCGTGACCCCGCGCGGCGAAATCCGGCTCCACTCCTCCGGCCAGCGCGAGCGCGCTGCCGTCAGCAGCGCCTCGTTCAGCCGGTCGACGGCGTCGCGCGCATGGCGCACGGCGAAGCGCGCCTGCTCGAACTCGTCCTGCAGCGTGATGCGCCCGTCGGGACGGAAGGTGAGGTCCGGCTGCGCGATGAGCTCGCGCGCCGCCTGCCCGCCGGAGGCGAGCGAGGCCAGCGCATGAGCCAGCCGCCGGGTCATGCCGAAGGTCGGGTGCGCCGTGAAGACGGCGGCGAAGCGCGCCCGCTCCACCGCCTCGCGATAGCTGCCGAAGGGATCGGCCGTCTCCTCGGCCGCCTTCGCCAGCCGCTCCGCGAGCGCACCGAAGGCGGTGGCCTCCGGGGTCTCGAGCCCGACATAATGCGCGAGCTTTCCCGCCCGCGCGACCAGCGCCTCGCGCCCGAGACGTCGCACCAGCGCGCGCGCATCCTCGATGCCGATCTCGCCGCGATCCATCCGGCGGGTCAGCCAGAGCGTGACGCGCAGCACCGGGTTGCCGAAGGGGTCGTCGCGGGCGTCGCTGCGCGCCCGTGCGATCTCGGCCGTGAGTTCCTGCGCCAGCGCAGCGGTCGTCGCCTCTGTCACCCGTCCCTCCGGCATGTCGGTCATGGCATTCTCTCCCCTGGAGACGGTTAGGCAAGTTTCGGACCTCGGGACGGAACGCGCCACCGCGAAGGCCGTCTCCGCCATGTCCCCCGCTCGCAGCCGCTCAGGCGACACCGTCCTTGCCGCCGCGCGGGGAGAGCGGCATAGGCCTCCGGTCCGGGGCCGATCGTCCTCGGCCTCTTCGGAAAGCCCCTCGTGACCGATACGCTGACCCCGCGCCTGCCCGCTCCGGAAGCTTCCGGCGCCCCGGAAGCAGCGCACGATGCCCCGGCCGCCACGCCCGGCCGCGCGCCCTGGCTCGGCATGCTCTGCGGCCTGCTGGCGGCGGCGATCTGGGGCGGGCAGTCCGTCGCCTCGCGCCAGTCGGTGGCGGACGGGCTGACGGCGGCCGACGTCACGGTGCTGCGCTTCGCCATGGCGGCGCTGCTTCTGCTGCCGCTGGCGCTGCGCAGGATGCGTCCCTTCCCGGTCGGCCGGATCGGCTGGCGCCGCGCGATCGTGCTGACGCTGCTCGCGGGAGCGCCCTACAGCCTGGTCATCGTCGGCGGCACGGCGTTCGCGCCGGCGCTGCATGCCTCGGTGATCTCGCCCGGTCTCATCCCGGTCTTCACGGCGGCGCTGGGCTATCTCCTGCTCGGCGAGCGCATGGCTCCCGCCCGGCTGGCCGGCCTCGCTCTGGTCGTCGTCGGCGTCGTCACCTTCTCATGGCGGTCGCTGGGCAGCCTGCTGGGACAGGGCGACACCTGGATCGGCGATCTGCTTTTCGTGCTCACCGCCGTCATGTGGACGCTGTTCGGGCTTCTGGCGCGACGCTGGCGGGCCGACGCGGTCGACGTCACCATCGCCACCTGCCTGCTGTCCGTCGCGGCGCTGCCGCTGATCGCGCTCGCGATGCCGATGCACCTGTTGCAGGCGAGCCTCGGGGCCATCGCGCTCCAGGCCGTCTATCAGGGCGCGCTCGTGGGCGTCGGGGCCCTGTTCTTCTACACGCAGTCCGTCGCGCTGCTCGGGCCGCAACGGGCCGCGCTCTTCGTCCCCCTCGTGCCGGTGACGTCGGCGATCGCCGGCGCCACCCTGCTGGGCGAGTGGCCCTCGATGTCGGAAGTCGCCGGGATGGCGATCGTCGTCGCCGGCCTGACGCTGGCGCTGCGGGCCGGGCGGACCGCCTGAGGTCCCGGTCGCGGGCCGCCCCGCCTATCCCTTGTGGTCGCGCGCGATCGGCTCGACATAGGACAGCCCCATGTCCCAGGGGAAATAGATCCAGGTGTCCTGGCTGACCTCGGTGACGAAGGTGTCGACCACCGGCACGCCGGCGGGCTTGGCGTAGACGGTGGCGAAATGCGCCTCGGGCAGCATCTCGCGCACGACGCGGGCGGTCTTTCCGGTGTCGGTGAGGTCGTCGATGACGAGGATACCCCTGCCGCGCCCGTTCCCGACCGCCTTGATCGACGGCGCGACATCCTTCAGGACCTTGAGCTCCGACTGGTTCTTGTAGTCGTGATAGCTCGCGATGCAGACCGTCTCGATCAGCCGCAGGCCGAGCTCGCGGCAGATGATCGCCGCCGGCACGAGACCGCCGCGCGTGATGCAGACGATGGCCTCGAAGGGGCCCTTCTCCGCCAGGCGCCAGGCGAGCGCCCTGGCGTCGCGATGGAACTGGTCCCAAGAGACGGGGAAGGCCTTGTTCGAGGCGGTTTCAGCCATGGCGTAAGCTCCGGGCGGGGGGCCGCGTCTCGCGCGCGTCCAGCATGTCCGAAACCCCATCGCGAGGCCGCTGGCAAGAGGCCCGTGCCGGCGATCCCCAACCGCGCTCGCACGGCGCCTCGGAACGCCTCCCGGCCTCCGGCGCTTCCGCCGGCCGCGCTGCGGCCGAACGGCGGATCAGTCGTAGGACAGTCGGACGTCGTCGATCACACGGCGTTCAGCCTGGACCGCTCATCTGCAATCATCGCCTCGACCGCCGCCAGCACCTCGCGCAGAACGTCCGGATCGCGCGAGCGCACCACGATATTCGTGTCCGGCCCCGTCTCCGAGAAGAAGGGATAGGAGCCGATCGAAACCTCGGGATGGGCCTTGGCGACAGCGGCCAGCGCGGTGCCGATATCGCCCTCGCGCAATCCGGCCTGCACCGTGCCCGACAGCATCCTGATCCCCGTCTTCAGCGTCGGCGCCACCACGTCCAGCATCGCATGCATGATCGCGGGCACGCCCGCCATGACGTAGACATTGCCGATATTGAAGCCCGGCGCCTTGGAGACCGAGTTCGCGATCAGCTCCGCGCCGGCGGGAATGCGCGCCATGCGCATCCGCGCCTCGTTGAGCTGCTCCGGCGGGAAGCGCTCGGCCAGCATCGCCACGGCGCGCGGGTCGTGGTCGATCGAGACGCCGAAGGCCGCGGCGACCGCATCGGCCGTGATGTCGTCATGGGTCGGCCCGATGCCGCCGGTGGTGAAGACGTAGGTGTAGCGCGCCCTGAGCGCGTTCAGCGCCGCGACGATCTCCTCCTGGATGTCGGGCACGACACGGACCTCGCGCAGGTCGATGCCGATATTGGTCATGTACTCGGCGATCTAGCCGATGTTCTTGTCCTTGGTCCGACCCGAGAGAATCTCGTCGCCGATCACCAGCACCGCAGCGGTCACGAGCTGTTCGGAAGAGGCGGTTTCGCTCGTGGTCATGGCTTGCTCCGGTCGTCGACCGACATCAGCTAGTCCCTCGGCCGCCAAGGCTCAAGCCCGCCGTTGCTCAGGCCGGCCGGCGCTCGAAGATCAGGTTCAGGCGCGTATGGGCCAGGAGCGTGTAGCCGCTGCGTTCGAGCAGCCCCGCGAGGTCCGTCTGCCAGCGCTGGCGCGAATCCTCGATGATGATGAAACCCGGCCACAGATGCTGCGGCGCGTCGCGCAGGAACGGCTCGAGGATCAGGTCCTCCGCGCCCTCGACATCGAGCTTGATCGCGTCCAGCCGCTCGTAGCCCTCGCTCTGGACGAGCGCGAGCAGGGTCATCGCCGGGACCTTGATCGCGTTGCCGGCCGTCGAGCTGAGGATGCGCACGCTCGACTCGCCGCGATTGTCGGGGTCGATGAAGAGCGTGAGCTCTCCCGGCTTGTCCGCGAGCGCGCAGGCCACGGCCTTGATCGTGCCGAACGGGTTCTGCGCGATGTTGAAGGCGAGGCGCGCGAACACCTCGGGCTGCGGCTCCACCGCCAGGATGCGCGCCCCGCGCCCCGCCTTGGCCGCCAGGAACAGGGAATAGGCGCCGATATTCGCGCCGATGTCGATGAAGGTGAAGCCGTCCCGCACGCGCTCCGCCAGCATGTCGCGCTCGATCGGATCGAAATACTGCGGCGTGAACAGCACGCGCTTCTCGCAGACGTTCCCGTTCGGATAGAGCCGCATCCGGGCGCCCAGCGACTCGATGTCGACCGGCCGGCTTCCGAGCATGCGCAGCCCGATGCGGCGCAGCGCGTAGGCGAGCTTGCGCCCGTAGAAGCTGTTGGGCGCGCTGCGCGTCCGCTGGATCAGGGTGGCGAGGCCGCGCCCCGGCGCGAATGCGCCGAAAGGCTTCTCCTCGGCCGGTGATTGTTCGCTCATGGCCATCGCGCAGGCTGATACACCCGTCGGCGGCGACGCGCCAGCCTTGCGCGCGCCGCCAAACCCAATAGATATGGCTCGAGGAGCCAACCCATCATGTCGTTCGACGAAACCATGGGGCGGCCGCGCCAGCGCGGCCCCGTCATCAAGCTGCATGGGCCCGAGGCGTTCGCGGCGATGGCCAAGGCCGGCCGCCTGGTGGCCGAAGGGCTCGACATGCTGGGCGACTACGTCAAGCCCGGCGTAACGACGCAGCGGCTCGACGATCTCGCCTACGAGTTCGCCATGGACAACGGCGCCTACCCGGCCACGCTGTTCTACCGCGGCTACCGCAAGTCGATCTGCACCTCGCTCAACCATGTCGTCTGCCACGGCACGCCCGACGACAAGCCGTTGCGCGAAGGCGACATCATGAACATCGACTACACGCTGATCCTCGACGGCTGGCACGGCGATTCGAGCCGGATGTACGGGGTCGGCGAGATCGGCCGCAAGGCGGAACGGCTGATCGAGATCACCTATGAGTGCCTGCAGCGCGGCATCAAGGCCGTGCGCGCCGGCGCCACCACCGGCGATATCGGCTTCGCCATCCAGCGCTACGCCGAGGCCGAGCGCTGCTCCGTGGTGCGGGATTTCTGCGGCCACGGCATCGGCCAGCTGTTCCACGACGCGCCGAACATCCTGCACTATGGCAGCCCGGGCGAAGGCGTCGAGCTCAAGCCCGGCATGGTCTTCACCATCGAGCCGATGATCAATCTCGGCAAGCCGGGCGTGAAGGTGCTCTCCGACGGCTGGACGGCCGTGACGCGGGACCGCTCCCTCTCCGCCCAGTTCGAGCATCAGATCGGCGTCACCGAGACGGGCTGCGAGATCTTCACGCTCTCCCCTGCCGGCCGCGACAATCCACTCGCCGCGAGATGAGCAAGGGGGCGGGCAAGGGACCGAGCGAGGGCCCGGCGCCCGGCCCGGCCCAGCCGCATGTCCATGGCCATCGCGAGCGCCTGCGCGACCGTTTCAGGGAAGCCGGCGCCGAGGCGCTGCCGGACTACGAGCTGCTCGAACTCCTGCTCTTCCGCTCGATTCCGCAGCGTGACGTCAAGCCGCTCGCCAAGGAGCTGATCCGCCATTTCGGCTCCTTCGCCGAGGTCCTGGGCGCACCCGCCTCGCGGCTGACCGAGGTCAAGGGCATCGGCGAGGGCGTCGCGCTCGACCTGAAGGTCGTCGAGGCCTGCCTGCACCGGATGGCCAAGGGCGCGGTCGCCAAGCGGCCCGTGCTCTCCTCCTGGTCGTCCGTACTCGACTACTGCCGCACAACGATGGCCTTCGCCGAGCGCGAGCAGTTCCGCATCCTGTTCCTCGACAAGAAGAACGCGCTGATCGCCGACGAGGTCCAGCAGACCGGCACCGTCGACCATACGCCGGTCTATCCGCGCGAGGTGATGCGCCGCGCGCTCAACCTGTCCGCCTCCGCCATCATCCTCGTCCATAACCACCCCTCGGGCGACCCCTGCCCCTCGACGCCCGACGTGAAGATGACGCGCGAGCTCGTCGACATCGCCAAGCCCCTCGGCATCGCGATCCACGATCACATCATCGTCGGGCGCGATGGTCATGCCAGCTTCCGCGGGCTCGGCCTGCTGTGACGCCCTGCTCCCTGCGCCGCGTCTACGACCCGCCCCGGCCCGGCGAAGGCCTGCGCGTCCTCGTCGACAGGCTCTGGCCGCGCGGCGTCGCCAAGGACAGGATCGACCTCTGGCTGAAGGAGGCGGCCCCCAGCGAATCGTTGCGCCGGCGCTTCCACGCGGGCGAGGAGGATTGGGCAGCTTTCCGCCTCGACTATCTCGCCGAACTCGC
Organism: Chelatococcus sp.; assembly: GCA_003248805.1. Classification (GTDB taxonomy): domain Bacteria; phylum Pseudomonadota; class Alphaproteobacteria; order Rhizobiales; family Beijerinckiaceae; genus Allobosea. Next base: position 33,437 of record QFQY01000023.1, read on the forward strand.
GCACCCCCCGGGACAGGAGGCACTGGCGCGGCTGCACGGCCTCTGCGTCGCCGGCCCGGTGATCCTGCTCTATGCCGTCCGCGACGAGACCCATAACAACGCCGCCGTCCTGCGCGAAGCGCTGGAACGCTTCGCGGCCGGCCTGCGTTGAGCTGGCGGGCCCGCCATGCGGCGCGCTCGGCGTCGCGAAGAGTGCTCATGGATTAGGCAGACGGCGCCGGTCCCCTGACCATCGTCCCCCTTTTCGAACGCTCGCGAATGAGCATAGGCTGCGGGAAATGGGGAAAGACGCCTGACATGGTCGCGTTCGACGAAATGACCGGCTTGGGAGCCGAATTGCGGCCGGCCTATGCCTCTCTCGACCGCTGGCTCAAGGAGGCGCCGCCGGAGATGCTGGCGCTCCGGCGCAGCCAGGCGGAGCTGTTCTTCCGGCGCATCGGCATCACCTTCGCCGTCTATGGCGACGAGGAATCGACCGAGCGGCTGATCCCCTTCGACATCATCCCGCGCGTGCTCACCAAGCCGGAATGGACCAAGCTCGAAAAGGGGCTGCGCCAGCGCGTCACCGCGCTCAACATGTTCCTCGCCGACGTCTACGGGCCGAAGGAATGCCTGAAGGCCGGAATCATTCCGCCCGACCTGATCTATCGCAACGCCTGCTACCAGCTCGAGATGGTGGATTTCCAGGTGCCGCACGGCATCTACTGCCACATCGCCGGCATCGACGTGGTGCGTGTCGACGCCGACACCTTCTACGTGCTGGAAGACAACGCCCGCACGCCCTCCGGCGTCTCCTACATGATGGAGAACCGCGAGGTGATGCTGCGGCTCTTCCCCGAGCTCTTCGCCATGCACCGCGTCGCGCCGGTCGACAACTATCCCGACGAGCTGCTGGCGACGCTGCGCTCGGTCGCGCCGCGCAGCGCCCCGTCCGATCCGACGATCTGCCTGCTGACGCCCGGCCAGTTCAACTCCGCCTTCTACGAACACTCCTTCCTGGCCGACAAGCTGGGCGTGGAGCTGGTCGAGGGCTCGGACCTGCTGGTCAAGGACGACGTCGTCTATATGCGCACGACGCAGGGGCCGAAGCGCGTCGACGTCATCTATCGCCGCATCGACGACGACTTCATCGACCCGCTCGTCTTCCGCAGCGACTCGGTCCTCGGCGTGCCGGGACTGATCGGCGCCTACAAGGCCGGCAACGTCACGCTGGCCAATGCGGTCGGCACCGGCGTCGCCGACGACAAGGCCGTCTACAGCTACATGCCGGAGATCGTGAAGTTCTACACCGGCGAAGAGCCGATCCTGAAGAACGTGCCGACCTGGCGCTGCCGCGAGCCGGAGGCGAATGCCTACGTCCTCGACAATCTCGAGAAGCTCGTGGTCAAGGAGGTCAACGGCTCCGGCGGTTACGGGATGCTCGTCGGCCCCCATGCCAACAAGGCGCAGATCGAGACCTTCCGCCGCAAGCTCAAGGCCCAGCCGGAGGGCTTCATCGCCCAGCCGACGCTCGCCCTCTCGACCTGCCCGACCTTCGTCGCATCGGGCGTCGCGCCGCGCCATGTCGACCTGCGCCCCTATGTGCTCTCGGGCGCCAACGGCATCTCCTGCGTGCCCGGCGGCCTGACCCGCGTCGCGCTGAAGGAGGGCTCGCTCGTGGTCAATTCCAGCCAGGGCGGCGGGACCAAGGATACCTGGGTGCTCGATGCATGACGCCGACGGCGCAGGCGCCATTCACACTCCCGATGCTTCACGCCTCGTCGCGAAAAGGCCCGACCTCATCATGCTCTCGCGGACCGCAGACAGCCTCTACTGGGTTTCCCGCTATGTCGAACGGGCGGAATACCTCGCCCGGATCCTCGATGCCACGACGCGCCTGACCAACCTGCCGCATGCCTATGGCGGGGCCGGCACCGAGTGGCAGAGCGCGGTCTCGACCGCCGGCTGCGAGCACACCTTCGCCCAGGCCTATGGCGAGGCCAACGAGCGCAATGTCTGCGACTTCCTGACCTTCAACCCCGACAATCCGTCGTCGATCCGCAACTGCCTGGCGCTCGCGCGGTCGAATGCGAGGGCGGTCCGCACGGCCCTGACCTCCGAGATGTGGGACGCGCTCAACGGCGCCTGGCTCGAACTGCAGCGCTTCGAGAAGAAGCGCATGGACCGCGAGGAGTTCGCGCGCTTCCTCGACTGGGTGAAGAACGTATCGCTCGCCTATGACGGCTCGGCCTACCGCACCATGCTGCGCGACGACGGCTACTGGTTCTCGCGGCTCGGCGTCTATCTCGAGCGCGCCGACAACACCGCCCGCATCCTGGACGTGAAGTACCATGTGCTGCTGCCGGCCAACGAGCAGGTCGGCGGCTCGCTCGACTATTTCCAGTGGACGACGGTGCTGCGCGAGGTCTCGGCGCTGACCGCCTATCACTGGGTCTACCGGCAGGCGGTGAAGCCGATCCTGATCGCGGACCTGCTGATCCTCAACCGGCGCATGCCGCGCTCCCTGGCGAGCTGCTACGAGAACATCTCGCGCTTTCTCGACCAGCTGGGCGACGCCTATGGCCGGCAGGGCCCGGCCCAGCGGCAGGCGCGCAAGACCCTGGCGAACCTCAACAACACGCGCATCGACGGGATCTTCGAGCACGGCCTGCATCAGTTCATCGAAGACTTCATCCTGGAGAACAACCGGCTCGGCTCGACGATTTCCGAACAGTATCTGCAATGAGCCGCTCGATTCGCACCGCGCGGACGAGTAAGACGAGGCTAGGGAAACAGGCTGCACAGCCGAAGCTGCGAGCATCATGCGGATCAGGATTTCTCACTCGATCAGCTACGCTTATGCGGAGCCGGCCCGGCAGATCACGCAGATCCTGCGCCTGACGCCGCGCGACCATGACGGCCAGCACGTCATGTCCTGGCGCATCGAGCCCAATCTCGACGGGCGCCTGCGCTCGGGGCAGGACGCGCATGGCAACATCGTGCACAGCTTCTATGCCGACGGCCCGATTTCGGACCTGACGATCAGGATCGACGGCGTCGTCGAGACCGTCGATCTCGCGGGTGTCGTTCGCGGCGGCATCGAGCGCGTTCCGCCGGAGGTCTACCGTCGCGACACCCATCTGACGCAAGCGGACGAGGCGCTGCGCGGCTTCGCGCAGGAGGCGACGCGCCATGCCGACACGCCGCTCTCGCGCATGCACGCGCTGATGGACGCCCTTCATGCCGAGATCGGCTGCGTGGAGGTGAGCGGGCGCACCGGCATCGGCGCCGCCGCCGCCTTCGCCGCGCGGGAAGGCATCGCGCAGGATCTCGCCCATGTCTTCATGGCCTGCGCCCGCGAGCTCGACATGCCCGCCCGCTATGTCTCGGGCTACGTCGCCCGATCGGAGACGCTGCGCCATGCCAATGGCGCCCATGCCTGGGCCGAAGTCCATCTCGACGACTATGGCTGGATCGGCTTCGACTGCGCCAACGGCCTTTGCCCGATCGACACCCATGTGCGCGTGGCGGTGGGGCTCGACTATGCCGACGCGGCGCCGGTCAGGGGTGCACGCCAGGGCGGCGAAGGCGAGAACCTCGCGGTGCTCGTCAGCGCGAGCGCGGCCGGCGGCCAGGCCGCGAACCAGTAGACGGCGCCGGCGCTTGCCGGCCGTCGCCATGACGCAGGGATCAGTTTCGTGACCTATTGCACCGGGATTCTCGTCCAGGACGGGCTGGTGATGATCGCCGACACGCGCACCAATGCGGGGCTCGACGACATCTCCACCTTCCGCAAGCTGCATGTCTTCTCCTGGCCCGGAGACCGCACGTTCGGCCTGATGACGGCCGGCAACCTCTCGATCAGCCAGTCGGTCGTGAGCCTTCTCCACGAGGGCCTGCCCAACCCCGAAACCGAGACCATCGACACGCTCCACAACGCGACCTCGATGTTTCGCGCGGCCCAGCTCGTCGGCCGCGCGATCCGTCACGTCAGGTCCACGGACGGGCAGGCGCTGCGGGAGGCCGACGTGAAATTCGAGGTCTCGATGCTCTTCGGCGGGCAGATCAAAGGCCAGCCGATGCGGTTCTTCATGATCTACAGTGCCGGCAACTTCATCGAGTGCGGGCCGGACGCGCCGTTCCTTCAGATCGGCGAGCACAAATACGGCAAGCCCATCCTCGACCGCGCGGTCACCTTCGGCACCCATCTCTACGACGCGCTGAAGATCGGCCTGATCTCGATGGATTCGACGATGCGCTCGAACCTGGGCGTCGGGCTGCCGATCGACATCCTCGTGCTGCGCCGCGACGCAGACCAGCCGGAACTCAACCGCAGGATCGAAGCCGGCGAGCCCTATTTCCACGATCTGCGCGAGCGCTGGTCGGCCGCGCTGCGGGCCGCCCATATGGCGATCCCGAGGCCGCCCTACGCGCCGCCGACGGGCCGCGACTGAACTAAAATCGGCCGGGACGGCAACGGGATATCAAGAATTGGCGCCCATGTTGAGGTCTTCTAGGACCCGACCCGGGATAGCCGATGCGCCTGCCCATCGCCGGAAACACACCGCGGACGGCATCGTCCGCGAAGATGCTGGCGGGCACGGTGGTCGCGTTGGGCAGCGCTTTCCTGCTCGTGCTGATCGCGGCCACCGCCATCGTGATGGCCATCGTCAGCGACGCCAATCGGCTCGAGGCCCTGCGCCAGCGGGAGCGCATCGACGCCGCGTTCGACAGCCTGATCGAGCTTCGCGGATTGCAGATCGACGGCATGGCGGCTGCGGCCGATCTCGAAGCGGTGCTGCGCGGCTCGACGCCGGCACCGACCCGTCGCTCGGCTTTCGAGCGCCTGAGCAGCCGCTTCGCCGAGTTCGACGGCGCCTATGTCGTGACCAGCAGCGGCATCGTGCTGGCCGGCTCGGAGGCGGGTTTTCCGGCCGGTCAGGCGGGCTATGACGGCCTGAAGCACTTCAGCTCGGCCCTGCCGGGCGGTCCGGAGCAGGACACAGGGGATGGCGGGCCCGACCGGAGCAGTTCCTGGTCGGCGATCATCCACGACGGAATGGACACGGTCCTGCTGATCGCGCTGAACCTCTCCAGCCGCGTGCAGCAGGATGCGGCTCCGGGGACCGAGCCCCTGTCGATGGTCGGCTACAGGCGCGTCTCGGAGGGCATGCTGGCCGATCTCACGCAGCGCTACCGCGTCGCCGACATCCGGCTGGTGGCGCACCCGCCGGCCGACAGCATTTCCCAGCGACCGATCACCCGTCCCGACGGGGCCGTCGCCGCCTGGCTGACCTGGACGCCCGAGCGCCCCGGCGACACCATGCTCAAGCGCTTCATCTGGGCCCTCGTCGGCATCGCCCTGCTCTTCGTCGCGCTGCTGGCCTTCGTGATCCAGCGCCTTCGCAACGCGGCCCGGGAAGTCGCCCTCCGCGAACACCAGATTCGCCGTCTCGCCGGGCAGGACGAGCTCTCCCTCCTGCCCAACCGCCGGACATTCGACCTGCGCCTCGACCAGGAGCTCGCCCAGTTCAGCCGGGGCGGCGCGCCGCTGGCGGTGATGCTGCTCGATCTCGATCGCTTCAAGGCGGTCAACGACACCTACGGCCACACCGCCGGCGACGAACTGATCCGTCAGGTCGCGGCGCGGCTCTCGGCCATCGTCCGGACGGGCGACACGGTCGCGCGGCTGGGCGGCGACGAATTCGGCATCATCCAGACGCAGCTGCCCCAGCCCTCGGCCTGCGCCGTGCTGTGCGAGCGCATCCTCGCCTGCCTGACGACGCCCTTCCGGATCATGGGCGTCGAGATGACGATCGGCTGCTCGATCGGCATCGCGCTCGCCCCGCAGGACGGGACCGACCGCGAGACGATCCTGAAGCTCGCCGACACGGCGCTCTATCAATCGAAGAACAGCGGCCGGAACCGCTACTCCTTCTTCGAGGCGCAGATGAACCGTTCGCTGCAGATGAAGCGCCTGGTCGAGGACGACCTGCGCAGGGCCATCGAGCGAAACGAACTCGTCATCCACTACCAGCCGCAGGTCTCGATCGACGGCGCGACGATCGTCGGTGTCGAGGCCCTGGTGCGCTGGCCCCACCCGGTTCACGGCCTCGTTCCGCCGTCCGAGTTCATCGGGATCGCCGAGGAGCGCGGTCTCATCGTGCCGCTGAGCGAATGGGTCCTGCGCCAGGCCTGCCTCGAGGCGAAGCGCTGGAAGGACATCAGGCTCTCCGTCAACGTGTCGCCGATCCAGTTCCGCCACAAGGACTTCGTCGCCGACGTCCTGCGCATCATCGGGGAAACGGGCTTCGATCCCGCCCGCCTCGAGCTCGAACTCACGGAAGGCGTCGTCGTCGAGGACGCCGACGCCGCCGAGGCCGCAATGATGGACCTGCGCGCCCATGGCGTGGGCCTCGCCCTGGACGATTTCGGAACCGGCTATTCGAGCCTGATCTATCTGCGGCGCTTCGCCTTCGACAAGATCAAGATCGACCGCTCCTTCCTCGAATACATGGAGACCACCGGCGAGTCGGCGATCCTGGTCCATTCCATCGCCCATCTCGGCCGCGCGCTCGGCCTGCGGGTCTGCGCCGAGGGCGTCGAGACCATGGAGCAGCGCCGCTTCCTCCAGGCCATCGGCTGCCACGAGCTTCAGGGCTTTCTCTTCTCGCGGGCGCTCCCGGCGCACGAGATCGATCGCCTGCTCGCGCTGGACGAGCCCTTCGCCGAGGTCATGGCCGCCGCCTGATGCGGGCGCTCAGGCGAACAGCTCCAGGATTCCGGCGACGATCGCATAGGCGAAGCCGGCGCTGAGCACGAGCCCGGCCGCCCCGAAGACGGCGCCGGCGATGATCAGCAGCCCGTCCCTCTCCACCAGCCCGAGACCGACGAGGCAGACGGCGAGCCCCAGCGGAATCTGCCCGATGAAGGGCGCCGCGACGATGAGCCCGAGAGCGAGAACCAGGATCAGCAGGCCGAGGACGGGAATGGCGTAACGGCCGCCGAGCCCCGTCAGGCGCGGCCGCGAGATCCGCTCGAGCCGCAGCAGGACCGGCATGGCCCGGGCCACGGCGCGCTCGAGATCGGCTTTGGCGATGCTGCGGGACAGGAGCGACTGCGGCAGCCAGGGCATGGCCCGGCCCGCCAGCATCTGAACCGCGACGACGCCGAGCACGATGCCGCAGACGAGCGGGATCGGCGGTGGCATGGGCAGGCAGTTCGGCAGCCCGAGCAGGACCACGAGCAGCGCATAGGCCCTGTCCTTGAGGGCCGCCACGATGGAGCCCACGGCGATGCGCTCCCCCGGCAGCGCGGCGAGCGCGGTCAACAATCCCGAGGTGCGGAGCGTGGAGGACAAACGGAGTGGCCGTGTCGAAGCGGAGCGAGCCGCCTAGCACGGCCGGCCGGCCTGCAACAACCGCCCCCGACGCAGCCTTTCAATGCAGCGTCAGCACACCGTTGACCGACAGGATCTCCGCCGGCCGGATCAGGCGCGAATGCGCCACCCGGACGGAATGCAGAGGCCCGTCGAGCTCGCGGGTCCAGAAGTCCAGGAAATCGCGCAGCATGGGGAAGCGCGGGGCGAGATCGTATTGCTGCCAGATATAGGTCTGCAGGACGCTGAGATGATCCGGCATGCGATAGAGTATCGTCGCCGTCGTCAGTCCGTATCCTTCCAGTTGTCGAATGAAGTCGCTCGAAGCCATTGCCTCCTCCTTCCTCCGCTCGCGATGAAAGACCTGCCCGCCCGTAGTCCCGCCGTGCTCCTCTAGGTTACGAAGCGAACCTTTCGTCAGGCTGCGCCCGTGTAGTTAACAAAAGCTTGCCAACCCTCCGGCAAGCTGGTGCAATTGCTGCGACGCGGCGACGTGTTTGCGCTGCGCGCCCTTTGGGGGGCTGTGAGTGGCGTATGCGTGGGTCAGGGCCGCGACGGCGCTGGCGGCCGTCCTCGGCGCGCCCGATTCCGCGTGCTTGCGCGCGGAGGAGAGCGAGGAGGAACGCTCCCCCATCTCCACCGTGATCTTCGGCTCCCTCGAAGCCGGCCCGACCAAGACGTTCGGCGCCGTCGGCTTCAAGCGCGCGATCGGGGGCGGCCTCGCGACCAGCGGCTTCAGGCTGATGACCAAGGCGGGAGGCTCGCAGGAGGAGGCCCGCCGCAGCCGCCCCCGCGGCCTCGCCACCAAGAACGACGCGCAGGCCCTGCTCGGCTACGAATGGCGGATCGGCGACACCTTCGCCGCGCTCTATGCGGGCTCCGACGTCGAGATCGAACGGCGCGATCTTCCGACCTCCACCACGTTCTCGGCGCGCTATGGCGCGCGGCTCCACGCCGACCTCTGGACGACCCCGACGGAGGAGACGATGCTGCATGCCAGCGGCTATCTGTCCTCCGTGAACACACGGGCCTGGGCGCGGCTGGCCGGCGGCTGGCTTCTCCCGCAGGGGCTTCTGCAGCAGCGGCTCTATCTCGGGCCGGAGATCGAGGCCTATCGCGAGCGGGACTATCGCAAGCTCCGGCTCGGCCTGCATCTGACCGGCCTGCGCCTGCTCGGCCTCGAATGGCGCGTATCGGCCGGCCTGCAGCGGGCGAGCGACCGGCCCGGCGAGGCCTATGCCACGCTGGGCCTGCACTGGCTGCGATAGGGCTCGGGCCGGAGCCGCGCTCTCCCCCGATAGCTACGCGCCGCGAATGGCGGCGAAAGCCTCCGGCGTGTCGATGTCGAGCGCGATGGCCGGATCGTCGAGCGGGACCTCGACCACCGCCTCGCCCGCCGCATCGAGCAGACGCCGCGCGCCCTGATCGCCCGAGATGCGCTCCACGGCGTCGAACAACGCGCGCGACAGGAGCACGGGATTGCCTCTTTGGCCCAGCAGCGTCGGGACGATCGCCTGCGCCTCCGGCCGCTCGGCGAAGACCTCCGCGAGCCTGTCGATCACGGCAGGCGTGACGTTCGGCATGTCGCCGAGGGCAACGACGACGCCCTCCGCCTCCTCCGGCAGGGCCGCGAGCCCGGCCTTGACCGAACTCGCCAACCCCGAGGCGAAATCCGGGTTCTCGACGAAGCGGACGTCGAGCCCCGCCAGCGCCGCCCTCACCTCGCGACCCTGATGGCCGGTAACGACGAGGACCGGGGCGGCGCGGGAGGCGAGCTGCGCCTCCACGGCGTGACGGACCAGCGGCTTGCCCCGCACCGGCAGCAGCAGCTTGTTGTCCTCGCCCATGCGCGTCGAGCGCCCGGCGGCGAGCACGAGGCCGGCCACGGCCGCGCTCGCGGCCCGGCCCGGCGCGCGCGGCTGCGGCCGGGAGACGATCTCCATCAGGAGCCCGCCGACGCCCATCGCCTGGATGTCGGCGCGCCTGACCGGAACGCCGGCGAGGCAGCGCTGCAGCACCCAGTCGAAGCCGTTCTCCTTCGGCGAGCGGGCGCAGCCCGGCGCACCGAGGACCGGCTTGCCGGCGATCTCGCCCACCAGCAGCAGATTGCCCGGATCGACCGGCATGCCGAGATGCTCGATGCGCCCGCCCGCATCGAGCAGGGCCTGCGGGACCACGTCGCGCCGATCGGAAATCGCCGAGGCGCCGAAGACGACGACGATCTCGGCGGAGCCGGCCGCGAGCGCCGCGATCTCCGCGGCGACGGGCGCAGCCTCGTGAGGCACGCGCCTGTCGGCCGAGACATGGGCTCCGGCCGGCGCCAGCCGTTCCTCCATCACCTTCAGCGTCTTGGCGACGACCGAAGGCTTGAGCCCGGGCAGCAGGGTCGAGATCACGCCGACCTTCCGCAGCCGGTAGCCCGCCACCGAGACGGGCGCCTTGCCCCGCAATGTCGCGATCGCGGCCTCGACCTGCGCCGCCGGCAGTCCGTAGGGGATGATCTTGATCGTCGCGACCATCTCCCCGGCGACCACCGCCTTCATCGCCGGCAGGGTCGCGGCGGTGATCGCCTCGTCGACGGCGTTGAGGGCGTCGATCGCGGCACTGTCGAGCGTCAGGACGCCCGCGGCCTCGGCGAACAGATTGACGCGCCCGGTGAAGGCGGCCTCCGCCACGACGCCCGCCCCGGTTATCGCCGCCGCCAGCCGCGTCGCGGCCGTGTTCTCGTCGATGTCGCCGGGCTCGAACCGCACGGCGACGACCTCGGTCACCCCCGCCTCCGCGAGCGCCCGCGCGATCTCGGCAGTGATCGGCGCGCCCTTGCGCAGGATCGTGCCACCGCCCCGAACGCTATGGGCGGCGATGCAGCCAACGGCCTCGTCGATGGCGATGGGTCCGAACCGCATCGGCGTCCGTCAGGCCGGCGGCCGGCGCGGGCCGCGCAGCGCCTGCACGATCTCGCCCAGGATCGACAGCGCGATCTCGGCCGGAGAGACGGCCCCGATATCCAGCCCCACCGGGGCATGGATGCGTCGCGCGGCGTCCTCGCCGAAGCCGGCCTCGGCCAGCCGTTCCAGCCGCCGGCCATGCGTCTTCCGGCTGCCGAGCGCCCCGACATAGAAGCAGTCGGAGCGCAGCGCGGCGAAGAGCCCCGGATCGTCGATCTTGGGATCATGCGTCAGCGCGACGAAGGCGGTGTAGGAATCCAGGCCGATGCGGGCGATGGCCTCGTCCGGCCATTCCGCCAGCAGCGTCACCTCCGGAAAGCGCTCGGGCGTCGCGAAGGCGGTGCGCGGGTCGACGATGACGATGTCGAGGTCGAGCAGCTTCGCCATCGGCGCCATGGCCTGCGAGATATGCACCGCGCCGGTGACGACGATGCGCGGATGCGGCGCCTGCACGGTCAGGAAATAGGGTTTGCCCTCGACCTCGACCATGCCGCTGCGCCCCATGCGCAACTGCCTGTCGAGAACGGCCGCGAGCGGGTCCGACGCGATCTCGCCTTGCCGGACGAGACGCTGGCCGCCGCTGCCCATCTCGGTGACGAGCACCGTCGCGCGCCGGGCGCGCCGCTCCGCGTTGAGCGCGGCGAGAACGGAAAGCTCCATCGTCTCAACCCTTGTCGGTGGCGAGCTTGACGCCGAGCCCGATCATCATCGAGCCGCCGAGCCAGCGCCCGAGCGCGAAGCCGCCGCGCGTGCCCTTCATCAGCCTGATCACGGTCGAGGCGCCGAGCACCGTCACGAGATCGGCCGAGGAGAAGGCGAAATTGACGACCGTGCCGAGGATCAGGAACTGCGCCCAGACCGGCAGGGACGCCGCCGGATCGACGAATTGCGGCAGGAGGGCGATGAAGAACAGCGCCACCTTCGGGTTCAGGATCTCGACGACGAAGGAATCGACCAGCGCCCGCTTCACCGTCTTCGGCGGCGCGGCGGCCACGTCGACCCCGCCCATGCGCGAGCGGATCATGCCGATGCCCAGCCAGACGAGATAGACCGCACCCGCGATCTTCACCGCCATGTAGAGCTCGGGCACATGCTTGAACACGGCCGAGAGCCCGAAGGCCGCCGCCACGACATGCACATAGCAGCCGAGATGGATGCCGAGCATCGCCATGAAGCCGGCCCGCTTGCCATGCGCGATGGTCTGCGCCGCCGTGTAGAGCAGCGCCGGCCCGGGAAAATAGGCGACGAGGATGGTGAGCGTCGCGAAGGCGACGAGGGTTTCCCAGGAGGCCATCAGGCGGCTCCCGCCGTCACGGGCTCGACATGGACGCGGATGCGCCCGCCGCAGGACAGGCCGACCTGCCAGGCGGTCTCGTCCGCGACGCCGAATTCGAGCGTGCGGGGCTTTCCATCCGCGATCACCTCGGCGGCCTCGGCCACCACCGCGCCTTCCACGCAACCGCCCGAGACGGAGCCGAGGAAGTTGCCCTCGGCGTCGATGACGAGATGCGAGCCGACCGGGCGCGGCGCCGAGCCCCAGGTCTCGATCACCGTGGCGAGCGCCACCCCGCGCCCGGCCCGGGCCCAGCTTTCCGCCTCGGCGAGGATGTCCGTGTCCGTGCTGATCATGACCGTCGATCCTTGTTCGATGTCCGCCGGCCACGCGGCGGATACCGTCCCCGGCATCATACGCCGAAGACGCCGGCTGGAATGCGCCTAATTAAGCACAGCCGTGGCAGCTTTCGAACATGGCGCTGAGGACGCTGGCCCCCGTCACCTCGACCGCCGGGCGCGCTCGCGCTATCGAACGCGCGGGGGCGGGACATATGGACGGCATCGTTCTTCTGCACGGAATCGCGCGGCGGTCCGGCTCGCTCGGCGCGCTGGAAAGCGCGCTGAAGGGCGATGGCTATGCCACGCTCAATCTCGACTATCCCGCCCGCCGCAGTCGCATCGAGGACATCGTGTCCTTTGCACATGGCCCGATCGCGCGCTTCGGCGCCGCATGCGACGGCCAGTTGCATTTCGTGACCCACTCCATGGGCGGGCTCGTCGCCCGTGCCTGCATCGCGCGTCACCGCCCGGAGCGGCTCGGCCGTGTGGTCATGCTGGCGCCGCCGAACGAGGGCAGCGAAATCGCCGATCTGCTGCACGACAACCCGCTCTATCGCGCCTTCTTCGGCCCCGCCGGCGCGGAGCTCGGCACGCAGAGGCCAGACTCGCTGTGCCGGATCCTGGGGGAGATCGACTACCCGCTCGGCATCATCGCCGGCGACCGCTCGCTCTACCCCCTCTCCTCCCTGCTCCTGCCCGGCGCGGACGACGGCCGGGTCTCGGTCGAGCGCACCCGCGTCGCCGGGATGAGCGACCACATCACCATCCACGCCACCCACCCGCTCATCATGCGCCATCGCGAGGCGATCGAGCAGACGCGCCATTTCCTGAAGCATGGCCGCTTTCGGCGGGCCGACGCGACGCCTTAAAATATCGGGCCGATGCCCTAACCCGCCCGCTTCAGCCAGAGCCGGGGATCGCCGCCCTGCTCAGCCTCCGGCGACAGCGCCGCGCAGAGATCGGCCATGGCGGCGAGGTTGTGGATCGGCCTGAAGGAATCGACATGGGGCAGCATCGCCCGGATGCCGGAGGCGCGCGCCTGGAAGGCGTCGTAGCGCAGCAGCGGATTGAGCCAGATCAGCCTGCGGCAGGAGCGCTGCAGCCGGTCCATCTCGAAACCGAGGCTGTCGTCGAGATGACGCTCCAGCCCGTCGGTAAACAGCAGCACCACCGCCCCGCCCGCCAGCACGCGCCGGGACCAGACCCGGTTGAAGGCGTGCAGCGCCGTCGAGATGCGCGTGCCGCCTTCCCAGTCGGGCGCGGCCTTGCCCGCCAGCGCCAGCGCCTCGTCGGGGTCGCGCGCCCGCAGCGAGCGGGTGACATTGGTCAGCCGCGTGCCGAAGACGAAGGAATGCACGCGCCTGCGCCGCTCGGTCAGGCTGTGCAGGAAATGCAGGAAGATGCGCGAATACTCCGCCATCGACCCGGAGATGTCGACCAGCGCGACGATGGGCGGATGCAGCTCGCGACGCTCCCGGAAGGCGAGGTCGATCGAGGCGCCCCCGCCCCGGAGCGAATTCCGGAAGGTCCGGCGCGGGTCGATCCTGCTGCCGCGGTGCGCCGGCTGGAAACGCCGCGTCGCGACCCGGTCGTCGGGGAGCCGAAGCTCGGCGACCAGACGCTTGGCGCGGGCGATCTCGGCCGCGCTCATCTGCGCGAAATCCCGCGATCTCAGCATCTCGCGGTCGGACATGGTCAGGCGCGCCGAGAGCTCGGTGAGCTCAGTCGGCGGCGTCTCCTCCCGCGCCGGCGGCGCGAAGGCCTCGGCCACGCGCAGCGCCCCCGCCTCGGCCTTCTCCGGCTTGCTGTCGCCGCCGGGCGAGGCGGGCGACATCTGCGCCATGATCTTCTCGATCAGGTTGCGCCGCCGCCAGAACAACCGAAAGGCCTGGTCGTAGACCGGGGTATCCTCGTGCTTCTTCACGAAGATGGCGTGCAGCGTCCAGTAGACGTCCTCGCGCCCGCCGAGAGCGCCATCGGCCAGCGCCTCGACCGCCTCGACGACGGCGCCGGGCCCGACCGGGATTCCCGCGATGCGCAAGGCCCGCGCGAAATGCGCGACGTTCTCGGCGAGCTTGCCGGTCACGGCTCGACCATAGCAATGCTCCAGCCCTCATCCTGAGGAGCGCCGCAGGCGCGTCTCGAAGGATGCTCCAGCGGTCTCCGGAGCCTTCTGGAGCATCCTTCGAGACGCCGCTGTTCGCGGCTCTTCAGGATGAGGGCTGGAGCAGTCGTCACCCCCGCGTCTCCGTCATGAAGACCTTCTGCACGATCTGCCAGCGGCTCTCGACCTTGAGGAAGGAGAGCAGGTCGGTGAAGTAGCGCGGCGGCATCTGGCACTTGACCTTGACCAGCGCCAGCGTCGGCCCGACGAGGTCGATGGTCAGGATATGGTCCTCGCGGGCCAATCCTGCGGCTTTCGGAGAGGGCCGGCCGCGCACGGCCTCCAGCCACTGGTCGCGCGGCACGATCTGGATCGCGCCGTCCTCATTCACCGTGGTCAGCTCGCTCGTCGGATGGAAGGCATGGGCCAGCTTGTCCACATCGCCTTCATAGAGCCCGTCCAGATAGGTCCGCGTGACCGCCTCGATCACCTTGATGTCGTTGTTCATCGTTCCGGTTCCTTCGGCGCCATCGCCGCTGCCCAAACAGTCCGTCCGACGGTGACGATACGCTCAGGGCTTCGCCTCCGCCTTGATCTGCTCCAGGAGCTCCTTCGCCTTCGAGCCCTGCATCGCGAGAATGTCGTCCTGGTATTTCAGGAGCGCGCCGAGCGTGTCGGAGACGATGGCGGGATCGAGCGCGACCGCGTCGAGTTCGACCAGGGCGCTCGCCCAGTCCAGCGTCTCGGCGACGCCCGGCGCCTTGAACAGCTCCTCCTTGCGGATCGCCTGCACGAAGGCCACGACCTGCCGCGCCAGCTTCTCCGGCGCGGCCGGCGCGCGCGCCTTCAGGATGGCGAGTTCGCGCCTGGCGTCCGGATAGCCGACCCAGTGATAGAGGCAGCGGCGCTTCAGCGCGTCGTGGATCTCGCGCGTGCGGTTCGAGGTCAGGATCACGATCGGCGGCTCGGCCGCCTTCACCGTGCCGAGCTCGGGGATCGTCACCTGCGAATCCGCGAGCACCTCGAGCAGGAAGGCCTCGAAAGCCTCGTCCGTGCGGTCGAGCTCGTCGATCAGCAGCACCGGCGCCCCACCCTCCTGCGGCTCCAGCGCCTGCAGCAGCGGACGCTTGACCAGATAGCGCTCCGAAAAGACGTCGCCCTCCAGCCGCTCGCGATCGCCCGCGATGCCCCCGGCCTCGGCGAGGCGGATCGCCATCATCTGCCCGGCATAGTTCCATTCGTAGACGGCCGAGGCGAGATCGAGCCCCTCATAGCATTGCAGGCGGATCAGCTTCCGTCCGAGCGCGGCCGACAGCACCTTGGCGATCTCGGTCTTGCCGGTCCCCGCCTCGCCCTCGAGCAGCAGCGGCCGCTTCATGCGCAGCGCCAGGAACAGCACCGTCGCCAGCGCGCGGTCCGCCACATAGCCCTGCCCCTGCAGGAGCGAGAGAGTGGCGTCGATGGAAGCAGGAAGATGTGAGGGCATGACAGCTCGCGTCATGCTCGGGCTTGACCCGGGCATCTCTTGAGAATGAGCAATGAGCTAGGCTTGGAAGAGGGCAAAGGGTCAAGTCCCTGAGGCGGCGGCGAGTAAGCGCCCTTCTCCCTCTGCGGAAGAAGGTGCCGGCAGGCGGATGAGGGGTCTCGCGACGCAGATCGCAAGCTGCCCTCGATCTTCCAAACCTGCGCGACCCCTCATCCGGCCCTGCGGGCCACCTTCTCCCGCAAGGGGAGAAGGGAAGGCGCGTGCCTACTTCCCAACCGCCATCGCCACGGCCTGCTTCGCCATGACGCCGATCAGATGCGCGCGATACTCCGCATCCGCGTGAATGTCGGCGTTGATGCCGTCGCTGGTATGCTGCAGGCCGTCGAGCGACTTCGGCGCGAAGCGCGCCGCCAGCGCGGCCTCGGCCTCGGCCCAGCGGAACACGCCGCCCTCGCCCGCGCCCGTCACCGCGACGCGGATATCCGGCCCGCGCTTGGCGACGAACACACCGACCATGGCGTAGCGCGAGGCCGGGTTGCGGAACTTGGCGTAGCCCGCCTTCGGCGTGACGGGGAACACGACCTTGATGACGATCTCGCCGTCCTCCAGCGCCGTCTCGTAGAGGCCGGTGAAGAACTCCTCGGCGGGCAGCTTGCGCTTGTTGGTCACGACCGTCGCGCCGAGTGCGAGCAGGGCCGCCGGATAATCGGCGGCCGGGTCGTTGTTCGCGACCGAGCCACCGATCGTGCCGCGATGGCGCACCTGCGGATCGCCGATATGGGCGGCGAGGAAGGCGAGCGCGGGAATCGCCTCCTGCACCTCCGGCGAGGCCGCGACCTCGGCATGGGTTGTCATCGCCCCGATGACGATGGTGCGCCCCTTGCGCGCGATGCCCTTGAGTTCGGCGCAGGCGCCGAGATCCACCAGCGCCGAGGGCGCCGCCAGCCGCTGCTTCATCGTCGGCAGCAGGGTGTGCCCGCCGGCGAGCAGCTTCGCGTCCTCCTTCTTGGCGAGGAGCCCTGCCGCCTGACGCGCCGTGGCGGGACGATGATAGGTGAAGGCGTACATGCTCGTTCTCCGCTCGCTCTTCCGGCGTCATGGTCGGGCCTGACCCGAGCATCTCGTCCCGGAAAGGGCTGCTGAGCCTCGCCGGAGAGAGACGGCCGGGTCAAGCCCGGCCATGACGGGTTTCCATTACTCCGCCGCCATCCTCGCGGCGCTCTTCTGCGCCGCGCGCCACACCGCCATCGGCGTGGCCGGCATCGCGATGTCCTCGTGTCCGAGGGCGTCGGTGATGGCGTTGATGACGGCCGGCGGCGCGGCGATGGCGCCGGCCTCGCCGCAGCCCTTGATGCCGAGCGGATTGGACGGGCAAGGCGTCACCGTCATGCCGACCTCGAACGACGGCAGGTCGTCGGCGCGCGGCATGCAGTAGTCCATGAAGCTCGCGGTCACGAGCTGTCCGTCCGCATCGTAGCGCGCCCCTTCCAGCAGCGCCTGGCCGACGCCCTGGGCGATGCCGCCATGGACCTGCCCCTCGACGATCATCGGGTTGATGACGTTGCCGAAATCGTCCACCGCCGCCCAGCGCTCGATCTTCGTGACGCCGGTGGCGGGATCGATCTCGACCTCGCAGATATGGACGCCGGCCGGGAAGGTGAAATTGGTCGGGTCGTAGAAGGCCCCTTCCTTGAGCCCCGGTTCGAGATCCTGACCGTTGAACTTGTGCGCGATATAGGCCTGCAGCGCGCAGGAGCCGAAATCGAGCTTGCGGTCGGTGCCCTTCACCGAGAAATGCCCGTCGGCGAAGTCGATATCGGCCTCGTCGGCCTCCAGCACATAGGCCGCGACCTTCTTGCCCTTGGCGATGACCTTGTCGACGGCCTTGACGATGGCCGACATGCCGACGGCGCCCGAGCGCGAGCCATAGGTGCCCATGCCCATCTGCACCTTGTCGGTGTCGCCATGGACGATGGACACGTTCTCGATCGGAATGCCGAGCCGGTCGCTGACCAGCTGGGCGAAGGTCGTCTCATGGCCCTGGCCATGGCTGTGCGAGCCGGTCAGCACCTCGACGGTCCCCACCGGGTTGACGCGGACCTCGGCCGATTCCCACAGGCCGACGCCGGCGCCCAGCGAGCCGACCGCCGCCGAGGGCGCAATGCCGCAGGCCTCGATATAGGAGGAGAAGCCGATGCCGCGGAGCTTGCCGTTGCGGGCGGAGTCGCGCTTGCGCTTGCCCAGCCCCTTGTAGTCGATGATCTCCAGCGCCTTCTTCATCGAGGCGGCGTAGTTGCCCGCGTCGTAGTTCATGATGACGGGCGTCTGGTGCGGGAACTTCTTGATGTAGTTCTGCATCCGGAACCGGGCCGGGTCCTTGCCGAGCTCGCGCGCCGCGACCTCGACCAGCCGCTCGACCACGAAGGTCGCCTCCGGCCTGCCCGCGCCGCGATAGGCGTCGACGGGGGCGGTGTTGGTGTAGACGCCGTCGACCTCGCAATAGATCGCCGGGATATCGTACTGGCCCGAGAGCAGCGGCGCGTAGAGATAGGTCGGCACCGAGGAGGAGAAGGTCGAGAGATAGGCGCCGAGATTCGCGGTGGTGTGCACGCGCAGGCCGGTGATCCTGCCCTCCGCGTCGGTCGCGAGCTCGGCATGGGTGACATGGTCGCGGCCATGCGCGTCGGCGAGGAAGGCTTCGGTGCGGTCCGAGGTCCATTTGACCGGCCGCCCGACCCGCTTCGCCGCCCAGACGCAGACCGTCTCCTCGGCATAGATGAAGATCTTCGAGCCGAAGCCGCCGCCGACATCCGGCGCGATCACCCTGAGCTTGTTCTCCGGCGCGATGCCGATGAAGGCCGAGAGCACCAGCCGCGCGACATGCGGGTTCTGGCTCGTCGTATAGAGGGTGAAGACGCCGTCGCCGTCGTCATAGTCGCCCACGGCGGCACGGGGCTCCATCGGGTTCGGCACCAGCCGGTTGTTGACGATGTCGAGCTTCGTCACATGCGCGGCGGAGCGGAAGGCGCGCTCGGTCTCGTCCTTGTTGCCGAGATGCCAGTTGAACACCGTGTTGTCGGGCGCCTCGCCATGGACGACGGCCTTGGCTCCGGCGGCGCTCGCCGTGTCGACCACCGCCGGCAGCACCCGGTAGTCCACCACGATCGCCTCGGCCGCGTCGCGCGCCTGGGCCAGCGTCTCCGCCACCACCACCGCGACATGGTCGCCGACATAGCGGACCTTGCCCTGGGCCAGCGCCGGATGGGGGCCGGCCCGCATGGGCGAGCCGTCCTTGTTGTGGATCATCCAGCCGCAGATCAGCCCGCCGACCTTGTCGGCGGCCAGGTCCTCGCCCGTGAAGACGCCGAGCACGCCCGGCATCGTACGCGCGGCAGAGGTGTCGATCGAGGCCAGCTCCGCATGGGCGTGCGGCGAGCGCAGGAAGAAGGCGTGCGCCTGGCCCGGCCGGTTGATGTCGTCGGTATAGCGCCCCTGCCCGGTGATGAAGCGATGGTCTTCCCTGCGGCGCACAGGGGCTCCGATTGGCGTCACGCCCATGTCGTTCCCTCCTCCAGCACGCCTCTGCCGGGCGCGTCATGGTCTTCGTGAAGTTCCTCGTCGAAGTGACTCGTCGCAGGCGGGCGCGACGCCGGAAGGAAGCGCCTCCCGCCCTACTCGGCCGCCTGCCGCGGCGGCTCCTTCCGCTCCATCGGCTTGCCGCCCATCGCCTCGGCTCCGGCGGCGATCGCCTTGACGATGTTGTGGTAGCCGGTGCAGCGGCAGATATTGCCTTCGAGATCCTCCCGGATCGTCTTCTCGTCGAGCGCGAAGCCGCGCCGGTTCACGATGTCGACGGCGGACATGATCATGCCGGGCGTGCAGAAGCCGCATTGCAGGCCGTGATGCTCGCGGAAGGCCTCCTGCATCGGGTGCAGCGCGCCGTCATGGGCGAGGCCTTCGATCGTCGTCACCGAGGCACCGTCGAGCGAGACCGCCAGCGTCGTGCAGGATTTCACGGCCTTGCCGTCGACATGCACGACGCAGGCGCCGCATTGGCTGGTGTCGCAGCCGACATGCGTGCCGGTCAGGCGCAGCGTTTCCCGCAGGAACTGGACGAGCAGCGTCCGTGGATCGACATTGCCAGTGACGGCCTTGCCGTTCACCGTCATCGACACTGTGGTCATGGAATCCCTCCTCGCCCGGGTCTTGCGCCCGGCCTGATGCGTAGTCTGCAGTCGCGCCGCAAAAAAATCCGTCGCCGATGCGGACGAGCGCTTCCCTGGAATTGCTCGAAAGCGAGTGTGGACCCGCGCATTTTCGCGGTCAAGCGAATCGCCGCTCTCGGCAGGCGCCGGATTTTGGTCGATTTGGCGGTATCCGGCGGGATTCGAGAGGATTCGGCGCCCTGCTCGCCGACCGCCGCCATTCTTCGTTTCTTAACTCCCGCGCAGCAACCTGCAGTAGTATCTTCCATTGCCCCTCCGCGGATGATGAAAAACTCCGTGCTGTCGACCGCCGAACAGATCGAGCGACGCCTGAACGCCATCGGTTACGGCCCCCCTCAACGGGACCGGCTGCGCACCTACGCCGCTCTCGTCGATCGGGTGATCGATCCGATCGTCGACGGCGATTTCCAGCGTGTCTTCGTCATCGATCCGAGGCTGCATGCGACCATAGACCCGGTGGATGCCGAGTTGCGTGCGGCGGAGGCGGAGCATTTCCGGCTGCTGTTCCAAGGCGTGTTCGAAGAGCGCTACGTCGCCTCCGCCGAGAGGCTGTGCCGGCTCGAGCTGCAGAGCAGGATCGGCCCCCGCCCTCGCGTCTCGATCGCCTTGAGGCTGATGCACGAAATCGCATCGAGGAAGGGCCTGCTCGGTCTCGTTCGGCGGCGCCGGTTCGCCGAGGACATCTTTCTGGTCGAACGCGTCCTCGCTTTCGACGCGAACGTCGCCATCACCATCGCCGACGAGATCAAGAGCCGGGAGGCGGAGAGCCGCTCCCTCGCGCTCGACGAGGTCGCGGGGGCGCTCAGGACCAGGATCGGCAGCGTCGACGCCTCGATCAGCGAAGCCATCGACGAATTCGCCACGACCAACGAGGAGGCCAACCGGGCCGCCGTCTTCATCCGGTCCAAGGTCGAAACGCTTGAAACCGCATCGCGGCTCGTGCTCGAACGGTCGGAGCAGACGGCGACCGCGACCGAGGAGATGTCGGCCAACATCGCGGAAATCGGCCACAGGGCACGCCAGAGCCTCCACATCGCCAACCGCGCGGTCGACGCCGCCGACGAGATGAACGCGGCCGTCGCGCGGCTGCGCGAAGTCACCACGCGCATCGGCACCATCGTCGGGATGATCGCGGACATCGCGTCGCAGACAAACCTGCTCGCCCTCAACGCCACCATCGAGGCTGCCAGGGCGGGCGAGGCCGGCCGCGGCTTCGCCGTCGTGGCCTCGGAGGTGAAGTCCCTTGCGGCCCAGACCGCCACGGCCACCGACGACATCGGCAGGCAGATCGCCGAGCTGACGATCAGCGCCGAGGCCTGCGGCAACCACGCCCTTGCCATCGGCGCGACGATCGGAGAAATCCGCCTCGATTCGGAGGCGATCTCAGGCGCCGTCTCGCAGCAGGGCAGCGTCACGGGCACGATCGCACGCGATGCGGCCGCCCTCGCCGCCAGCTCGGTGGAGGCCATCACCGCCACCCGGCAGGTCAATGAGAGCCTCTCCGCCACATCCGCGATGATGGAGCGCGTCAATGTCGCCGCCAGCCGCATCGCCCTCCAGCTCGGAGCGGCGGAGACAGCCTTCAGCGACGCGCTGAACGCGCTGCGCCGCGTCTCCTGAGCCCGGAGGAGTCCGGGTGCTGGGGAGAGCTCAGCCCTCGCTCACGGCCTTGGCGAAATTGGCGAAGAACTCGTCGGCGAGCTTCTTCGAGACCGAATCGATCAGCCGCGAGCCGAGCTGCACGAGCTTGCCGCCGACCTGCGCCTCGACCTCGTAGCGCAACAGGGTCTGGCCGCCCTCCGCTTCCGACAGCGCGACCCGCGCTCCGCCCTTGGCGAACCCCGCGATGCCGCCCTCGCCTTCTCCCGAGATGCGGTAGCCGTTCGGCGGGTCGAGATCAGAGAGCTCGACCTTGCCCTTGAACGTGGCCTTCACCGGCCCGAGCTTCACCTTCACCACCGCCGACATGTGGGTGTCGTCGTCCTTGGTGAGCTGCTCGCAGCCCGGGATGCAGGCCTTCAGCACCTCGGGATCGTTGAGCTTCGCCCAGACCACGTCCTTGGAGGCGGGCAGCGTCGCCTCGCCGTTCATCGTCATTGCCATGGCGATCGATCCTCCCGCCCCGATTCTTGCATCGGCCCGTCAGCCATTGCGGCGGCGGCGGCCCGAAGGCTATCCATGCGCGGAAAGCCCCGCCTCGCACAAGACCGGACGCGGCGGCGGCGGACATGGAAAGCTGACGGTGGCGCATGACGGAGCTCTCGCCGGATGAACGGGCTACCGCCGCGGGAGAGCGCGGCGCGGCGGCCGCGACCGCCATGCGCATCGTCGCCGAGGCCGCCCGGCTGATGGGCGCCCCGCGCCTCCTCCCGGTCGCCTCGGCCCATATCGACGGCGCTCTCTACCACGGCGATTCCGGCACGCTCTTCGCCGAGCGACTGGTCGCGGACGGAGCCAGGGTCGCCGTGCGCGCGACGCTCAACGTCGGAGCGCTCGCGCCCGCGGGCTGCGCCGCGATCCGCCTGCCCCCGCATGAGCGCGACATGGCGGGGCGCATGATGCGCGCCTACGAGGCGATGGGCTGCGAGCCCTCATGGACCTGCGCGCCCTATCAGGCCGGACACCGCCCCGCCCGGGGCAGCGACGTCGCCTGGGGCGAATCCAACGCGGTCGTCTTCTGCAATTCCGTGCTCGGCGCCCGCACCAACCGCTACGGCGATTTTCTCGACATCGCTTGCGCCATCAGTGGCCGCGCGCCCGACTACGGATTGCACCGTCCCGAGAACCGCCTCGCCACGCTGAAAGTCGATGCGAGCGGATTGTCCGAAGCGCTCCGCCGCTCGGATGTGTTCTATCCCGTGCTGGGCACGATCCTGGGCCGGTTCGCCGGCGACTCGATCGCGGTGATCGAGGGCCTGCAGGGCTGCGCCGACGAGGACCGGCTGAAGGCGCTGGGCGCCGCCGCCGCTTCGGCCGGCGGCGTCGGGCTCTTCCATGTGGCGGGCGTGACGCCGGAGGCGCCGGACGCCGTCACCGCCCTCGGCGGACAGGAGCCGCGCGAGACGCTGCGCCTCGGCCCCGCCGAGATGGAGGCGGCGCTCGCCCGGCTCTCCACCGCCGGCCGCTCCGAACGGATCGACGCCGTCGCCATCGGCTCCCCGCATCTTTCGCTCGCCGAGATCGACACGCTCGAGCGGCTGCTCGCCGGGCGCAAGCTCGAGGTACCGATCTATGCCAACACCGGCCGGCACGTCCTGCGCCCGCTCGAAGCCAGCGGCCGCCGTTCGGCGCTCGAGGCGGCGGGCGTGATCTTCGTGGCCGACACCTGCGTCGTCGTCACGCCGATCCTGCCCGAGATCGCGGATGCCGTGCTGATGACCAATTCCGGCAAATTCGCCCATTACGCGCCCGGCAATACGGGCTACGCCGTGACCTACGGCTCGCTCGCCGAATGCGTCGAGAGCGCGGTGGCAGGCCGTCTCGAGCGGGAGCCGCGCGCATGGTCCTGATGGCGGAGATCCTGCTTCCCGGCGGCGCGGCCTCGGGAGAATGCCTGGCGCTCTCGGCACCGATCAGCTTCTGGGGCGGCGTCGACCCGCGCTCGGGTCGGATCATCGACGCGCGCCACCCCGACCGCGGGCGCTGCGTCGCCGGCACGATCCTCGCCCTCCCCGGAACCATCGGCTCGTCCTCGGCCTCCGCGGTGCTGCTCGAACTTGTCCATGCCGGCCATGCCCCCGCCGCGCTGCTGATGGATGCGCCCGATGCCATTCTGCTGCTGGGGCTCGTCGTCGCCCGCGAGATGGGCTGGCCGACGCCCCCTGCGCTGCGCCTGCCCGCCGGCCGGCAGAAGGATCTCGACGGGCGCCGGCTGCTTCTCGCCACCGACGGGAGAATCAGCGTCGAGGGCGCCGACACGCCTCTCGCGTGAGACGACAAGGCCACGCCGTCGGCCAAAGATATATCAATTGGCACAGCGTGCGGCGCGGGATCCTCAGTCCCGCGTCAGCGTCGCCAGCAGGCCGCTGCGCAGATGCTGCATCAGCGTGTCGCTCGCCGCCATGGCCGCCTGCGGATCGGCCGTCCCCAGCGCCTGGGCGAAGGCGGCGTGGCGAGCGGCGGCCGGAAGCAGATCGTCCTGCCGCTCGAAATGATACCAGGCCCGCCGGATCAGGGCCTGCAAGGGCTCGACGGCCCTGACCGCGTAAGGGCTGCGGGCCGCCTCCCCGACCAGCGCGTCGAACTCCTTGTCGAGGCGCATATAGGCGTTCGTGTCGCCGGTCTCGGCCGCCATGCGCATGGCCCTGGCCTTGTCGACGATCCCGATCCGCTCCGCCGGGCTCGCCCGCCGCGCGGCGTCCGAGGCGATCAGGCGCTCCAGAACCTCCCGCGCGTCCAGCGCCGACATGATGTCGATCGCGTTGATCCCGGCGACGACGACGCCCTTGCGCGGCAGGATCTCGACCATGCCCTGCTGGGCGAGCCGGATCAGCGCCTCGCGCACCGGGGTGCGACCGACACCGACCAGAGCGATCAGCTGTGCCTCGGTCAGGACCGCGCCCGGCCGCAGGGAGAGCGTCACGATCGCTTCCTCAAGCCGGCGATAGGCGAGTTCCGACAGGCTGGAGGCGGGCTGGGCCGCGGAGGCCTCGCCGGGGCGATCCGCCATGCGCCGGTCCGTCGCCGACAACGATGTCATGGGCATTCCTGCATGCATGGTCCGAGAATTGACGTCGACTCTCTCGTTAATATATCAATTGACGCCAGCAGCCCGCAACGGCTCGACCGTAATCTGGAAGCGAAACCGGCCGGCGCGCAAGGAGGAAGTGCAGATCGCCATGGCGCTCCCGATCCCTGGCCGGCGCCCCGCACCGCCCGGCCTCGACGTGCCGGCATGGCTGGTGCAGAACATCGAGGCCGCCGTGGCGCTCGCGACCGGCTCCGGCGACCGCAGCCGCGGGAACCCGGGCGCGGAGCTTGCCCGCGTCGCGGCACACTGAAAGCGGCGGAGGCGGCATCGCCGGCCCTGCCCTCGTTCTGAACTCGGAGACGCCGTGGCCTTCGCCTGCACCATTCCCGCCGTACCGACCCTGCAGCAGGATGACGAGACGGTCCGCATCACGCGCTGGGATTTCCAGCCCGGCGCGGTGACCGGCTGGCACGAGCACGGCTGGCCCTATTTCGTGGTCATGCTGGTGGCCGGCACGCTGCGCATCCATGACGGCAGCGAGGTCCGCGACGTGCCGCTGGCGCAGGGCCAGGCCTATATGCGCCCGGCCGGTATCCGGCACGACGTGATGAACGGCTCCGATCACCCGATCGCCTTCGTCGAGATAGAGGTGAAGCGTCCGGAGACGCTGCGCGAGCTCTCCCTGTCATGACAACCGCGATGAAGAGACGGCCATGAAGATCGCGATCATCGGAGCCGGCATCGTCGGCTCCGCCACGGCCCACGCCCTGCTCGACGAAGGCCACGAAGTCGTCATCCTCGACAGGGAGGGGCCGGCGGCCGGCCCCTCGCGCGGCAACGCCGGCTGGATCGCCCATACCGACATCCTGCCGATCGCCAGCCCCAAGATCCTGAGGCAGGTGCCGAAATTCCTGCTCGACCCGCTGGGGCCGCTCGCCATCCGGCCCGCCTATTTCCCGAAGCTGCTGCCCTGGCTCCTGCGCTTCGTGCTGGCCGCCCGGCCGGAGGCCTTCGAGCGCTCGATCCGCGGCCTCGTCGCCCTGCAGCAGAAGGCTCTGCCGGCCTGGCTCGACAGGGCCGGCAAGACCGGCCTCGGGCACCATATCCATCGCAAGGGCGGCCTCTACGTCTTCACCGACAAGGCGGTTCTCGACGGCGCGCGCAGGATCGCCGAGCGGCAGAACGCGGCGGGCTTCCCCGTCGAGATGATCGGCCCCGAAGAGCTGCGCCAGCTCGAGCCCGCGCTGAAGGCCCAGCGTTTCGTCGGCGCCGCGCACCATCCCGACACCGCCCATATCAGCGACCCGCTGGCGCTGACGCTCGCGCTGTTCGAGGCGGCGCTCGCGCGCGGCGCGACCTATGAGAAAGCGGAAATCCGCTCGATCTCGGCGGAAGAGCGGCCCGTCCTCACCGACGCCGCGGGAACGTCCCGCAGCTTCGACCGCGTCGTGCTCGCCGCCGGCGCCTGGTCGAAGCCGCTGGCCGCCGGGCTCGGCGACACCGTCCCGCTCGACACCGAGCGCGGCTACAATGTCAGCTTCCCGGGCATGGCCGGCCTCACCACCCGCCCGATCAGCTTCGACGGCCACGGCTTCGTCGTGACGCCGCTGGAAAGCGGGCTGCGCATCGGCGGTGCCGTCGAGTTCGGCGGGCTGGAGGCGCCGCCCAACCACGCCCGGACCAAGGTGCTCTACGACAAGGCGACGACCCTCCTGGACGGCCTGCCGGCCTTCGACAGCGGCACGCTCTGGATGGGATTCCGGCCGTCGATGCCGGATTCGCTGCCCGTCATCGGCACGGCGAGCCGCAGTTCCAGCGTCGTCTACGCCTTCGGCCACGGCCATTACGGCATGACGCAGTCGACCGCGACGGCGGCCCTCGTCGCCGACCTGATCGCGGGACGCCCACCCGCCATCGACATCGAGCCGTTCAGCCCGCGCCGCTTTTGAGGATTCGCTATGGTTCTCGTAAGCCCTCATCCTGAGGAGCCGCGCAGCGGCGTCTCGAAGGATGGTCCAGATGGTTCCGGGGCCTCATGGACCGCCCTTCGAGACGCGCCTGCGGCGCTCCTCAGGACGAGGGCTGAGGGACACTTCCTGATCATCGTCGTTCCGCCTGAATCAGCCTGACAACCGACCGAGCCAAGCCCATGAGCACCCACACCTTCTTCTGCGTCGACGGCCACACCTGCGGCAATCCGGTGCGCATGGTCGCGGGCGGCGCCCCGCCGCTCAAGGGCGCCAACATGATCGAGAAGCGCGCCCATTTCCTGGCGGAATACGACTGGATCCGCACCGGGCTGATGTTCGAGCCGCGCGGCCATGACGTCATGTCGGGCTCGATCCTCTATCCCCCGACGCGCGACGACGCCGACATCGCCTTCCTCTTCATCGAGACCTCGGGCTGCCTGCCCATGTGCGGCCACGGCACCATCGGCACGGTGACGATGGCGCTGGAGCGCGGCCTCGTCACGCCGCGCGAGGAAGGCGTGATGAAGATCGACACGCCGGCCGGGCTGGTGACGGCCCGCTACACCCGCAACGGCGACCATGTCGATGCCGTCCGCATCACCAACATCGCCTCCTACCTCCACGCGACGGGCCTCAGCGCCGAGATCGACGAACTCGGCGAGGTCACGGTCGACGTCGCCTATGGCGGCAATTTCTACGCGATCGTCGACCCGCAGCAGAGCTTCTCCGACATCGCGAACGTCAACCCCTCCGACATCCAGCGCTGGAGCCCGAAGCTGCGCGCCGCGCTGAACGCGAAATACGAGTTCATCCACCCCGAGAACCCGGCCATCAACGGCCTGAGCCACATCCTCTGGACCGGCGCGCCGACCAAGCCGGAGGCCCATGCCCGCAACGCCGTGTTCTACGGCGACAAGGCGATCGACCGCTCGCCCTGCGGCACCGGCACCTCCTCGCGCATGGCGCAGTGGGCGGCGCAGGGCAGGCTGCAGGTCGGCGACGACTTCGTCCATGAGAGCATCATCGGCACGATGTTCCGCGGCCGCGTCGAGGCCGCGGCGCAGGTCGGCCCCTTCGAGGGCATCATACCTTCGATCGAGGGCTGGGCCCGGATGACCGGCTACAACACGATCTTCATCGACGACCGCGACCCGCTCGCCCACGGCTTCCTGGTGACCGACAAGCGCTGAGCCCGCCGGCTCGAAGCGCCGGCGCAGGCGGCGGAAAGACGAGGATGGCCCGGTCTGCGCAACGCGGCCGGGCCATCCGCTTTTCATGCCCACGCGACGTCCAGGATGCGCTGAAAACCGGCAAATTCGGGCACCGACTTCTGCACAATTTCACGGCAATTCCCTCAAGATTGCTTTTGACACGCCAATCGGGCGGCGCGATTGTCGACGTGCAGGGATCACATGGCAGCCCTGCGCGGAGGCCGCATCCCGCGGGCACGGCAGGTTGTCGCGCTAAAGAACGGGAGCGGCGCAAGAGGGGTTCGCGTCGCCTATGGAAGTGTTTCTCCAGCAGCTCATCAACGGGCTGACGCTCGGGTCCATCTACGGGCTCATCGCCATCGGCTACACGATGGTCTTCGGCATCATCGGCATGGTGAACTTCGCCCATGGCGACGTCTTCATGCTTTCGGCCTTCATCGCGCTGATCTTCTTCATGCTGATCGCCTCCTGGTTCGGGGCGGCGCTGGTGGTGCTGGCGCTGTTCGTGGTGCTCGTCCTGGCGATGGTCTTCACCTCGCTCTGGAGCTGGACGATCGAGCGCGTCGCCTACCGGCCGCTGCGCGGCTCCTTCCGGCTCGCGCCGCTGATCTCCGCCATCGGCATGTCGATCTTCCTGATGAACTTCGTCCAGGTCGTGCAGGGCCCGCGCAACAAGTCGATCCCGCCGCTGCTCAACAAGTCGATCACGCTGATCGAGAGCTCCACCTACGCGGTCCAGATCTCCTACAAGCAGATCGTCATCATCCTGACGACGGCGATCCTGCTCGCCGCCTTCTGGTACGTCGTCCAGAAGACCTCGCTCGGCCGGGCCCAGCGCGCCTGCGAGCAGGACCGCAAGATGGCCTCGCTCCTCGGCATCGACGTCGACCGCACCATCTCGATCACCTTCGTCATGGGCGCCGCGCTCGCGGCGGTGGCGGGCGTGATGTACCTCGTGCTCTACGGCGTGGTGAACTTCGCCGACGGCTTCACGCCCGGGGTCAAGGCCTTCACGGCTGCGGTGCTCGGCGGCATCGGCTCCCTGCCCGGCGCCGTCATCGGCGGGCTCCTGATCGGCCTGATCGAGGTGTTCTGGTCGGCCTATTTCACCATCGACTACAAGGACGTGGCCGCCTTCTGCATCCTGGCCATCGTGCTCGTCTTCATGCCCTCCGGCATTCTCGGCCGGCCGGAAGTCGAGAAGGTCTGACGCCATGGCGACCGCCGCACCGCCCGCCGGCCAGCGCGACCTCAAGGCCGCGCTCAAGGAAGCCGCCTTCGCCGCCCTCGTCACGCTCGGCCTGTGCGTCCCCATCGTCGCATGGGGCACGCGCCAGAACATGGACAACGTCCTCGTCCTCGATCCGCGCTGGGATGCGGTCGCCTGGGCGGTGGCCATCGTCTTCGTCGGCCGCCTCCTGATCGTGCTGCGCAAGCAGTCGAAGTCGGACAGGCAGGCGAGAGTCCGGCTGCTGCCGCACGGCACCGTCGCCTTCTTCCAGCGCCATTCGCGCCTGTTCTCGCTCTTCGGCCTCGGCTTCCTCGTCAGCTTTCCCGCCATCGCCATCGGCATGGCGGGCTGGGGCGGCGCGCTGAAATGGATCGACAATTTCGGCGTCCAGATCCTGATCTACGTCATGCTCGGCTGGGGGCTGAACATCGTCGTCG
>QFQY01000095.1 GCA_003248805.1 Chelatococcus sp.
AGGCGCGCGTGCAGGTGTCGCCCATGATCATGAAGGTGGCGTGCTTCTTCTCCCAGCACTCGCCGATATTGGGGCAGCCGGCCTCCTCGCAGACCGTGACCAGCTTCTCGGCCTTCACGATCGCCTTGGTCTCGGCCCATTTGGCCGAGCCCGGCGCCTTGACGCGGATCCAGTCCGGCTTGCGCAGGACCGGGTTCTCGGGACGCTTCTGCTTCTCCGGATGGCGCGGCTCGCCGGACTTGCCGGAATCCGCCTTCGGATTGCCGGCGTTCGGGCGCGGGTCGCGGTTCAGCAGGTCGAGCACGAGGGCCATGGGAGCACTCCGTCGCGGCGGCGACGCCGCCGCAGCTTGCAATGGCTCTAGCTAACCACCTCCCCGCCCGAGGGCAACCTCGTCAACTGCGGCCGCGCGCCGCGTTCCAGATCACGATCACCACCACCGCGCCGGCGACCGCCGCCGTCAGCGTGCGCCAGAAGCCGTAGATCGGAATATCGAGCAGATCGCCGAGCCGGCTGCCGATGAAGGAGCCCGCGACGCCGACGAGCATGTTGGTGAAGAGGCCGTGATCCGAGGAGGTGATCTTCTCGGCGATCCAGCCGGCGAGCATGCCGATGAAGATCGTGGCGAAGAAGCCATAGCCCGGCTGGGCCATGTTGGCGGCGAAGCTTTCCATCTGTCTTTCCCCCGAAGCCTTGCGCGGATGCGCGCTGCCATAACGGGCGCGGCGCGGCCCGGTTCCGTTCAGGCGATGAAGCGCGCCAGCAGGATGACGAGGATCGCGCCCAGCACCGCCATGCCGGCATCGTCGAGGAAGGCATATCCGGTTTCGAGCCGCCAGCCCGTCAGCCTGACCAGCCCCTGCCCGACCAGCATGCCGAGCACGCCGACGACCGCATGGCGGATCAGCCCGCCGCCTCCGACCACGAGGCTCGCGGCGAAGCCGATGACGGTGCCCATCGCCACCGTGGGCACGAGCGCGCGCCAGTCGAGCACCAGGGCACGGCCGGGCGACAGGATCTCGACCTTGTCGTCGGGGACGACGCGGTCGGGCTTGGAGGATTTGCGGGTGCGGGGTGCCATCGGCGCAATATGGACGTGGCCGGTCGGCCGGCCAAGCCGTCTCTCGCGTCATTCTCGGGCGGAGCGCAACGCCGACCCGGGAATCTCAGGGGAGAGATGCTCGGGGCAAGCCCCGAGCATGACGCACACGGCCCCGAGAGCGGCCTCTCAGGCGTTCAGCACCTTGCCATAGGCGTCGAGCACGCTCTCCTTCATCACCTCCGAGATCGTCGGATGCGGGAAGACGGTGTGCATCAGCTCTTCCTCGGTGGTCTCGAGGTTCATTGCCACGACGAAGCCCTGGATCAGCTCGGTGACCTCGGCCCCGACCAGATGCGCGCCGAGGAGCTTGCCAGTCTTGGCGTCGAAGATGGTCTTGGCGAGGCCCTGATCCTCGCCGAGCGCGACCGCCTTGCCGTTGGCGACGAAGGGGAAGCGCCCGACCTTGAGCTCGTAGCCGGCGGCCTTGGCCTTGGCCTCGGTCAGGCCGACGCTGGCGATCTGCGGGTGGCAATAGGTGCAGCCCGGGATCATCGCCTTGTCCATCGGGTGCGGATGCAGGCCCTTGATCGCCTCGACGCAGATCACGCCCTCATGCTCGGCCTTGTGGGCGAGCATCGGCGGACCGGCGACGTCGCCGATCGCATAGATGCCCTTCACGTTGGTGCGGCAGAGCCCGTCGATGGCGATGAAGCCACGGTCGGTCTTCACGCCGAGCGCCTCGAGCCCGATGTTCTCGATATTGGCGACGACGCCCACGGCCGAGATCATGCGGTCCGCGGTGATCGTCTGTTTGGCGCCCTTCTCGTCCTCGATATGGGCGGTGATGGAATCGGCGCCCTTCTCGACCTTGGTGACCTTGGCCCCGGTCAGGATCTTCATGCCCTGCTTCTCGAACGCCTTGCGGGCGAAGGCGCCGATCTCGGCATCCTCTACCGGCACGACCTGCGACATCACCTCGACGACCGTCACCTCGACGCCCATGGTGCGGTAGAACGACGCGAACTCGATGCCGATGGCGCCCGAGCCCATGACGAGCAGGGACTTCGGCATCTTTTCGGGCTTCATCGCCTCGAAATAGGTCCAGATCAGCTTGCCGTCGGGCTCCAGCCCCGGCAAGGCACGCGGGCGGGCGCCGGTCGCGACGATGATGTGATCGGCGGTGTAGGTGCCCTCGCCCTTGGCGTTCTTCGGGGGCGGCACCTGCGGCTGCTGGGCCGGCTTCTTCGTCGGCACGACCGAGATGGTGCCCGGCTTCGTCAGCGTCGCCTCGCCCCAGATGATGTCGACCTTGTTCTTCTTCATGAGGAACTGGACGCCGTTGTTCATCCGTGCCGCGATGCCGCGCGAGCGCTGGACGACGGCCGCGAGGTCCGCCTTGAACGAGCCCTCGAGCACGAGCCCGTAGTCCTTGGCGTGCTGGCCGTAATGCATGATCTCGGCCGAGCGCAGCAGCGCCTTGGTCGGGATGCAGCCCCAGTTCGAGCAGATGCCGGCCATGTGCTCGCGCTCGACGATTGCGGTCCTGAAACCGAGCTGCGCGGCGCGGATCGCGGCGATATAGCCGCCGGGGCCGGAGCCGATGACGATGATGTCGTAGTCAGCCATGCGCCTCTACCCTAGCCATCCTGCAGAATAAATTATCATTTGGGACGAGATCCAAATACCGTGCCGATCGCCTCATAGCCTCTTTCCGGACAATCGAAATCATTGTCCGATCCAACTGTTTCCGCTACACTACAAGATATACCACTGATAGAACAATAGCACACCTGCATATCAATTTTCTTATAACAACCCTTAATCTGACTTGGAGAAAGAAATCCTTGAGAACTAAATCTTTTAATTAAGCCAGACTCAGAAAAATTTGTCTTGATTAAACTCTGAGATTCATTGGGTCTGATTAGCGATAAAGAAGTCACATCAACGTGGGAATTTTGAACATCAGATGGATTCTGAATATTCAAACACTCACGCACGGATTTACTATACAAGGCCATGATTGCATCCGAATGAGCAAAAACGCCATGTTCACCGCCACCAGCATGGGCGTCTATGAAGTGATCCCCGCTTCGAACTCGGATGTTTCTAACAACGGCCGGTCCAGTGCCATAATTTGCCACGGAAATAGATAGATCTTCTTTTAACTCAAGCCTGACCAGTGGAATTATAGAATATTCTTTATAGCCTCTCTCTAATTTTAAAACTTCCCGAGAAATATTCAATGCATTTATCGAAAGTTTTATTGCATAAATTGAAGAAATAACAGAAACAATAGCAATTACAACATGCGCTATTTCTGCCGATTTCTCTAAATGATTGCGATAAAACTTCCGCAACAAATCGAGCATTTCACACCAGCATCGCCATGGGCTTCTCGATATAGCCCTTGAAGGCCGCCAGCAGCTCGGCGCCGAGCGCGCCGTCGACGGCGCGGTGGTCGGTCGAGAGCGTCACCGACATCACCGTCGCAACCGCGAGCTGGCCGCCCTTCACCACGGCGCGCTGCTCGCCGGCGCCGACCGCGAGGATCGTCGCATGCGGCGGGTTCACGATCGCGGCGAAGTCCTTGACGCCGAACATGCCGAGGTTCGAGACGGCCGTCGTGCCGCCCTGATACTCCTCGGGCTTCAGCTTGCGCGCCTTGGCGCGGGCCGCCATGTCCTTCATCTCGTTGGAGATCTGCGACAGGGTCTTGTGGCAGGCGTCGCGGATGATCGGCGTGATCAGCCCGCCGGGGATCGAGACCGCCACGCCGACATCGGCATGCTTGTGCTTGAGCATGGCGTTCTCGGTCCAGCTCACATTCGCGTCCGGCACGGCCTTCAGGGCCAGCGCCAGCGCCTTGATCACCATGTCGTTGACCGAGAGCTTGTAAGCCGGCTTGCCGTCCTTCTCGGGGGCGGCGGCGTTCAGTTCGCCGCGCAGCTTCAGCAGCGCGTCGAGCTCGCAATCCACCGTGACGTAGAAATGCGGCACGGTCTGCTTCGCCTCGAGCAGGCGGCGCGCGATGGTCTTGCGCATGCCGTCATGCGGGATCTCCTCGTAGGAGCCCGGCTCGAACAGCTTCTTGACCTGCTCGTCCGACGGACCGGCCGCGAGCGGCGCGGCGGCCGGCTTGGCGGCAGGCGCCGCCGCCGGGGCAGCGGCCGGAGCGACCTTGGCGCCGCCGCCGGCCTTGGCGGCCTCGACATCCTTCTCGACGATGCGGCCATGCGGGCCGGAGCCGGCGATCTTCGCAAGGTCGAGCCCGGCATCCTTGGCGAGGCGCCGCGCCAGCGGCGAGGCGAAGGGCCTTCCTTCTCCCCCTGCGGGAGCAGCGGCGGCGGGAGCCGGCGCCGGCTTCGCCGCTTCTGCGGGAGCAGCTTCGGCCTTGGGAGCCTCGGCCTTGGCCGGAGCCTCGGCCTTCGCTGCGGCCGGCGCGGAGATGCTCTTGGCATCCTCGCCCTCGCCCGCGATGACGCCGATCACCGCGTTGACCGCGACATCGGCCGTGCCTTCCGGCACGACGATCTTCGCCAGAATGCCCTCGTCGACCGCCTCGACCTCCATCGTGGCCTTGTCGGTCTCGATCTCGGCGATGACGTCACCGGACTTGATGGTGTCGCCTTCCTTCTTCAGCCATTTGGCGAGATTGCCCTTCTCCATCGTGGGAGAGAGAGCGGGCATCAGGATGTTCGTCGGCATCGGTCAGCCCTCTCTCAGCGATAGCAGACGGCCTTGGCCGCCTGGACGACCTCGCCGATATTCGGCAGGGCAAGCTTCTCGAGATTGGCGGCATAGGGCATCGGCACGTCCTTGCCGGTGACGCGGGCGACGGGCGCGTCGAGATAGTCGAAGGCCGCCTCCATGATCTTCATGCCGATCTCGGCCGTGACGCCGGACTGCGGGAAGCCTTCCTCGACCGCGACGCAACGGTTGGTCTTCTGCACCGAGGCGATGACGGTCTCGATATCCATCGGACGGATGGTGCGCAGGTCGATGACCTCCGCCTCGATGCCCTCCTTGGCCAGTTCCTCGGCCGCGCCGAGCGCATAGGTCATGCCGATGCCGAAGGAGACGATGGTCACGTCCGTGCCCGGACGCACGACCTTGGCCTTGCCGATCGGGATCAGGAAGTCGTCGCCCTTGGGCACCTCGAAGGAGCGGCCGTAGAGGATTTCGTTCTCGAGGAAGATGATCGGGTTCGGATCGCGGATCGCGCTCTTGAGCAGGCCCTTCGCGTCGGAGGCGCTGTAGGGCATCACGACCTTGAGGCCCGGCACGTTCGAATACCAGGCGGCATAATCGTGGCTGTGCTGGGCGCCGACACGGGCGGCAGCACCGTTGGGGCCGCGGAACACGATCGGGGCGCCCATCTGGCCGCCGGACATGTAGAGCGTCTTGGCGGCGGAGTTGATGATCTGGTCGATCGCCTGCATGGCGAAGTTGAAGGTCATGAACTCGACGATGGGCCGCAGGCCCGAGAGCGCCGCGCCGACGCCGATGCCGGCGAAGCCATGCTCGGTGATGGGCGTGTCGATGACGCGCTTGGGCCCGAATTCCTGCAGCAGCCCCTGCGTGACCTTGTAGGCGCCCTGGTATTCGGCGACCTCCTCGCCCATGACGAAGACATCGCCGTCGCGGCGCATCTCCTCGGCCATGGCGTCGCGCAGCGCCTCGCGCACCGTCTGCGTCACCACCTCGGCGCCGGCCGGGAACTCGGACGAGGCGTCATAGGACCTGGCCTGAGCCGGAACGGTCTTGGGGGCGGCGGGCGCTTCGGCCTTGGCCTCGGGAGCCTTCGTCTCGGGAGCCTCGGGCGCGGGGGCTTCAGGCGCCTTGGCCGCGGGCGCCGCGGCGGCGCTGATATCCTCGCCTTCCGCCGCGATCACGCCGATCGGCGTGTTGACGGCGACGTTGTCGGTGCCGTCGGCGACGAGGATCTTCGCCAGGATGCCTTCGTCGACCGCCTCGACCTCCATGGTCGCCTTGTCGGTCTCGATCTCGGCGATGACGTCGCCGGCCTTCACCTTGTCACCCTCGGCCTTCAGCCACTTGGCGAGCTTGCCCTGCTCCATGGTGGGCGAAAGGGCAGGCATGAGAATGTCGATCGGCATGAACGCACCCGGAATGATTGTACGAGGCGGAAAGGGAAGGCGGCGCGCGGCGGGAAGGCTCAGGCCTTCGCCGGCTCCAGCAGGATATCGGTATAGAGCTCGGAGACGTCGGGCTCGGGATCATGCGTCGCGAACTCGGCCGCGTCGTTGACGATCTCGCGGACCTTGGCGTCGATCGCCTTGAGCTCGTCCTCGGCGATCCTGAAGTCGCGGGTCAGGCGGCCCCTCACCTGCTCGATCGGATCGTGCTCCTCGCGCATGCGCTGGACCTCGTCCTTGGAGCGGTACTTAGCCGGGTCCGACATCGAGTGGCCGCGATAGCGATAGGTCTGCATCTCGAGGATGTAGGGCCCCTTGCCGGAGCGCGCATGCTCGAGCGCCCGCTCGCCGGCGGCCCGGACGGCGCGGACATCCATGCCGTCGACCTGCTCGCCCGGAATGTTGAAGGAGATGCCGCGACGGGAGAAATCGGTCTGGGCCGAGGCCCGGCTGACCGCCGTGCCCATGGCGTAGCGGTTGTTCTCGATGATGAACACGACCGGCAGCTTCCAGAGCTCGGCCATGTTGAAGCTCTCGTAGACCTGGCCCTGATTGGCCGCGCCGTCGCCGAAATAGGTCAGCGAGACCGAGCCGTCGCCGCGATACCAGTTGGCGAAGCCGAGACCCGTGCCGAGCGAGACCTGCGCGCCGACGATGCCATGGCCGCCGAAGAAGTTCTTCTCGCGGCTGAACATGTGCATCGAGCCGCCCTTGCCCTTGGACAGGCCGCCGCGCCGGCCGGTCAGCTCGGCCATGACGCCGCGCGATTCCATGCCGCAGGCCAGCATGTGGCCGTGATCGCGATAGCCGGTGATGACCTGATCGCCGTCCTTGGAGGCCATCTGCATGCCGACGACGACGGCTTCCTGGCCGATATAGAGATGACAGAAGCCGCCGATCAGGCCCATGCCGTACATCTGGCCCGCCTTCTCCTCGAAGCGGCGGATCAGCAGCATCTCGCGATAGGCCTTGAGGTCCTCTTCCTTCGTGAAGGTCGCGACGTTGCTCAGCGCCGCGCCGGCCCCCTTCTCGCCGCCCGCCTTGGCCGCCCGGGCCTTGGGAGACTTGGCCGCAGCCTTCGGCTGGGCGGCTTTCGGCTTACGCGCGGCAACGGCCATATGCGATCCTCCAACAGATATTAGACCTTTGTTGTAGTGGATCGCCCAAGCCTTGGCGAGGAGCTTATCTCGCAGTGCAACATAACGCAAGCATTTGATAATGCTTGCGTTTCAAAACTTAACTCAAATCCAGTTAAGCGCGCTCTTCCACAGGTTGCGCGTTGCTTTGCCGGCGCCTGCCGCGCTCACCGGCCCATGACGATGACGTCGTTGCGATGGGTGCGGCCGAGCATGTCGCGCGCATGCTCCTCGAGCAGGTCGCGATCCACCGTTTCGTCGCGCACGAGGGCCAGGCGCCGCTCCCAGAGCTTGCGCTCGGCGACCAGCGTGGCGAGCTCGGCCTCGATCTCGGACACCGATTCCTGGAGCGTGCCCTGCGCCGCGAGGCCGCGCGCGCCGTGCTGGGCATGAAACATGAAATAGGACACGGCGGCGCCCGAGACGAGATAGAGCGCAAGCGTCACAAGGACGGATCTGACACCGCGGCGAACGACCATGACCATGGGCGCGAGCCTAGTCGGGCGTGGTTTCCCGCTGGTTAACGAGCCGGGGTCAGAATGCGGGCGGCCCCGTCCCCGGAAGGCGCCGCGCCGCGCATGATCGCGGCCAGCTCCGACTCGATGCGCCCCGCGACGGCGAGCCGGAAATGGAGCGGGTCCCAGTAGTTCGCGTCCACGCCGGTGATCGGCGAGGCATGGGCGTAGTCGACGACGAGCGCGCCCTGCCGCCGGGCCAGCGCGACGATCGCGGCCTTGCAGGCCTCGCGGCGCTGCCATTCGGCCGAGCCCTCGCGCGGCTGCGAGGCGAGATGGGTGGGCGGCAGCACGATGAGCCGGCGCGTCGCGGGCGGAAAGGCTCCGAGCCTCTGCTCCAGCCAGGCGAGCGCGGGAAAGCGCCAGGCGGCGCGCTCCGCATCGCCGACCGGCACGGGCGGGACGAGCGGCGCCGTCTCGGGCGCGGCGCCACCGTTTCGTCCATAGAGATGCCAGCGCGCCCGCGCGAGATCGTAGGTCGCCTCCGGCGGGGTGAAGACCTCGTAGCCATCGCCCCGGATGCGCTCCCGCATCAGGCCGAGGCGATTGCCGAGCAGGCGCCCCGCGATCTCCAGCGCCGTGAGGTTCACGAGCTTCGCCCAGTCGGCCCAGCCGACGCCGTCATAGAGCCAGGCCGGGAAGGGCCGAGGCGTCAGCCGGCGCTCCGGCGCGGTCGCGTCCGCCTCGCACCAGGTCGCATCGACGCCCCAGATCACCATGGCGGGCGCCGCCACGGAGCGGGCGAAGAGGCCGGCCATCTCGCTCTGCTCCCAGGGCGTCGCGGCATTCATGGCGAGATTGACGAAGCGCGCCGAGAGGTCCCGCGACAGCGCGGCCGGATCGAGCAGGCGCATGGTCGAGGTTCCGAGCACGGCCGCGTCGAAGCGGCCGGACCGGACGAGCTGCGGGTACATGAAGCGCTGGTTGATATCCATCAGCGGGCGCGGCACGCCGCCGGCCGCAACCCGCATGCCGAAGGGATCCAGCACCGCCACGAAGGCCCAGGCGGCGAAGGCGCAAGCCAGCCCGGCCGCCACGAACAGGCGCGTCCAGCCCACCCAGGCACGGGCCGCGCCTGCGGTCTCCGTCGGCCCCGCAGCCATTCTCAGACGCGCCCCGCGATGATGCGCGATGCGGGCGGACGGACGGCTGGCTGGGTCGGAGGAAAATGGATCATGGCTTGGCCTCGCGGCGCTTCTGACACGAACAGCCGGCTCGAACAATGTTGACCGGGCCGCGCCGCCTCCGTATGTCAGCGCGCAGTGAGGGCGGGTAGCTCAGTGGTAGAGCACGTGACTTTTAATCATGTGGTCGAGGGTTCGATCCCCTCCCCGCTCACCAGGCATAGGTCCTGTCCCTGCGGGGCGCGGGCTCCATCGGGCGTAGCGAACTCCCCGCTCCCAACAGCCATGCTCCCAGGCCGCATGCCGGCAGACGGACGCCCGCATCGCGATGGCCGGGCGAGGCGGTATCGTGCTCAGACGCAGCCCATGCCCGCCGGCAGAGTCGAATCGGCCTCCGTGGCTGGGACGAGATCGATGCGCTCCGCGTCGTCGAGACCTCGCGGGCGGCGGTGGGCGATGACCACGAGCGTGGCAGCCGGCAGGGCGCGGCGCAGCGCCGCCAGGACCTGAGCTTCCGCCTCGCCGTCCAGCGCGCTCGTGGCTTCGTCCAGCACGAGCCAGTCGGGTTGCTGAAGCAGCACTCGGGCCAGAGCGAAGCGCTGGCGCTCGCCTCCCGACAGGCCGCGGCGACGCTCGGTCCAGCCGGCCTCGCCGGCCTGCCAGAGCGCTCCGAGCCCCATGGTCGCGAGGGCCTGCCTCAGCACGGCGTCGTCGAAGGTCTCCGGGGCCTGCGGATAGCTCAGCGCACCGCGCAGATCCCCGAGCGGGAGATAGGGCTGCTGCGGCGTGACCAGAAGGCGGCCCTGCGGAACCTCGATCATTCCGCCGCCATGGTGCCACAGCCCGGCGAGCGCCTTGGCGAGCGTGCTCTTGCCATGGCCGGAGGGCGCCGAGAGCCAGTAGCTGCGGCCGGCCTCCAGCGTCAGGTTCGGCAAGGGGGCCAGAGCGCGCCCGCCCGGAGTGGCGAGCACGACATCGCGCAGGCGCAGCCTGTCGCCCTCCCCGGCCAGCAGCCCCGGGCGGGGCACGGGCGCGGCACTCCGCTCCGCCGCCTGGACGAAATGCGCCAGCCGGCTCGCGGCGGCCGCCAGCTCCGTCAGGTCGCGATAGGAGAAGATGAACCAGGACAGCGTTGTGACCACGTTCTGGAAGGCCGATCCGATCTGCATCAGCCCGCCGAACGTCACCCGCCCGGCCAGATAGGCAGGCAGCGCCAGGAACAGCGGGATGCGCAGCACCGTCTGGAAATAGGGCCGCGTGAAGCAGCCGAGAATCAGTTCCCGGTTGGCGAGACGGCGCCAGTTGGCGACGATCGCCCCGAAGCGCTCGCGAAACAGCCTGCGCTCCGCCGGCTCGCCATCGGCCAGCGCCACGGCCTCGACATTCTCGCGCAGCCGCGTCAGCGCGAAGCGGAAATCTCCCTCCCGCCGCTGCTGCTCGACGGCGAGCGCCTTCAGCGGCCGGCCGAGGACATGAGTGACGCCGGTCGCGACCGCGACATAGAGCGGCGCCGCCCAGACCATGTAGCGCGGGATCTCGACCGCCTGGCCGAAGATCGTGAAGGAGAGGGGGAAGCTCGAGAGCGACCAGAGGATCGCGACATAGGAGACGAGCGCGACGAGGTTGGTGACGAGCTCCAGAGCCTCGGTCGTCAGCTTCTCGACGAAGATGCGGCAATCCTCGGAGATGCGCTGGTCGGGATTGTCGAGCCCGTCGTCGCTGCGCTCGCGCAGATGCCAATAGGCCTTGCCGGCGAGCCAGCGGTCGAGCATGGCCTCGGTCAGCGTGCGCCGCCAGCGGATCTGGAGCATCTTGCGCAGATAGCTGCCGCTCAGGAACAGCGCGACGCTGACGGCGACCAGCCCGAAGAAGATCGCGATCTGGCGCAGCGTCGCCTCGACGTCGAGCTTCTGCAGCGCGTTGTAGAAATCGGCGGTCCAGGAGATCAGCCTGACCGAGACCTGCACGCCGAGCAGCCCGAGGCCGAAGATCATCAGGAAATAGACCGCGCCGAGCCGTCCGCCCTCGCCTGCGATGCACAGCCGCGTCAGGCTCCAGATCCGCGACAGCACGAGGCTCATGGCGCGACCTGGGCACGCTCACGCCGCAGCGCGGGCGGCTCGGGCGTGTCGAGCCGGAAGATCGCGTCGGCGATGCCGGCGATCGCGGCGGCGTCATGCTCGGGCCGGTCGGTCGGAAGCAGCACGCCGACATCCGCAATGCCGAGATCGCGGAGCTGATAGGGCGTGCCATGGCCGTATTCGAGATGGCCGCGCCCGATGATGCCGACGACGAGCGGATCGTCGCCGGCCCCGGCGAGGTGATCGGCGATGCGGCAGGCGAAGGAGCGATCCCAGCATTGCTGCGCCCGGACGAAGCGGTCGGACGCCGTCGCCGGGCGCTCCTGTGCCGCCGCGAAGCCGCCCGTGATCGCCGCGAGATAGCGACGATAGGCGTCCGTCGCCGGCGCCGCCGGGGTCACACCGTCGCGCTCCTCCTCCGGAATGGCCTCCCAGCCGAGCTGGCCGACGCGCGTCACCAGCGGGCGATGGCAGTTCAGCGCCAGCATCTTCACGCGCTGCTGCCGGCAGAAATGGAAGAGCGGGAGGTAGAGCTCGGGCGGAAAGCCCCAGACCTGCGCCCATTCGCTGCGCGCGAGGAAGGTCTCGGTCTCCATCCCGCCCTCGACCCATTCGTCGAGAACGCCCTGGAGGCGGCGCGGAAACATCTCGAATCCGACCACGAGCGACGGCCGCAGCAGATGCAGACAGGTGGTGACGTGCAGCTGCCAGCGATGGATCTCGGCGACGTCATGCGTCTCGCCGAGCAGCACGACGCGCTTGCCGGCCATCGCCGACATCAGCTCCCCCTGCGCGAGCACCTCCCCCGTCTGCGGAGACAGCCAGCTCGCCCGTGGGTGGGCGAGCGCTCCGGCGGCGGGCACGACCTCAGCCACGGGCCGGATGAACCTTCGGGACGCCGGCGAAGGCCGCGCCCGGCCCGCGCAGCACGAGGCCGGTGGGCCGGCCGTCCGGATCGAGAGCCTGCAGCTCGGCGTCGCCGGCATGGTCGGTGCGCAGCCAGCCGCCCAGCGCGCCCGCCTCGAGGTGCAGATGGAAGTCGCCCTGCATGACGTTGACGAAGCCCATCATCGGCTTGGGCTCGGGCAGCGCGCCGGCCCAGTGCTGGAACAGGCCGGGCCGGGTCAGATCGATCGCGACCGGCTGGCCGTTTTCGAGGATCGCGGCAAAGGTCGCGGCGCCGAGATCGTCTTCCGCGAGTTCCGGAGCGGCGTCGCCGGAGGGCGTCTCGCGCGCGACCGGCTCCAGCGGCTCGCCGGCACCGAGCGGCGCCAGCGCCGCGTCGAAGGCTTCGAGCCCTCCGAGCCCGATCAGGCTGAACAGGGTCTCCCCGGACGCATCCTGGCATTCGAGCCTGGGCAGCACCTTGTCGCGCATCTTCCCCGAGCGGTCGGCGACGAGACCGACGACGACGGAGAGGTCGATGACGCTGTCGTGGAACGCGCCGGCCAGCCGCGCCTCGCCATCGCCGACGGCGACGGAGCCGACCTCGCCCATCCGCTCGTGGATCGCGCCGTTGAAGCGGGCGCTCAGCATGACCCGCCCCATGGCCGGCAGGCACGTCAGGATCTCGGCGGGGCTCTGCTTCAGGCGTTCGCGCGGATGGCTCATGTCGCAAATCTCGATCGTTCAAGGGAAAGGGGCGACGCTCCGGCGGTCTCGCGCGGAAGCGTCGCGATGCGGGGGCAGCGCCGCGACGCGACGCCGCTCCCGGCGAGGTCAGAACTCGGCCGTCGCGGCCAGCTTGAAGGTCCGCCCCGGCGCCGTCTGGAGTTCGAGCGGGTTGGCGGCGGCGGTGGCCGTCGTCGCCACCTTCGCGTAGGTCGTTCCGCCGACCAGATTGGCGAAGTAGCGCTTGTCGAAGATGTTCTCGACGCCGGCGCGCAGGGTGACGAAGGAGGCTGGCTTCCAGTTCAGATAGGCGTCGAACACCGAATATCCGCCCTGGGCGAAGGTGCTCGGCGTGCTGGGCCGGTTGGCGCCGCCCGCGAAGGTGGCGATCACCTCCGCCTCGAGCCCGTATTCGGGCATGAGGTATTTCAGGCCGGTCACCGCCTTGAACGGATTCACGTCGAAAGGCGTCTGGGCGAGGCCCGCCTCGGCGCGCTGCTTGCCGTATTGGTAGCTCAGCGAGACGCTCGCGAGCCAGCGCTCGTGAAGGCGATACTCGGCGGAGGCCTCCACGC
Organism: Chelatococcus sp.; assembly: GCA_003248805.1. Lineage (GTDB taxonomy): Bacteria > Pseudomonadota > Alphaproteobacteria > Rhizobiales > Beijerinckiaceae > Allobosea. The sequence continues at coordinate 13,241 of QFQY01000095.1, forward strand.
CCGAGATCGTGACCTGCGACAGATTGCGATAGGTCAGGTCGATCGTGCCGGGGATCGAGACGAAAGATTGGATGAAGTCGTCATAGCGCGCATGGAAGGCGCCGACGGAGAACCAGCCGTCCGCGAACTTCCCGCGCAGGCCGGCCTCGTAGGACTTCACCTTCTCGGGCTTGAGATCCGGATTGGGGATCAGGTTGAAGGTCGTCGAGGGCAACGAGGTGTAGAGCTGCTCGGCCGTGGGCATCTTGAAGCCCTGCGCATAGCGCGCATAGAGCGAGTAGGTCTCGTCCAGCTTGAAGATGGTGCCGACCTGCGGAATGAACTTCTGCGAGTCGATCTCGCGCGGGGCCTTGCCGGGCACGACGACATAGCCGGGGCCGAGCCTGGGATCGATGTCGTAGGTCGCGTAGCGGACGCCCGGGGTGATCGTCCAGCGGCCGTTCAGGAGCTCGATCTCGTCCTGGAGATAGACGTCGGCGCGGGTCGTCGTCGCATTGGCGAAGTTGAAGCCGCTGGCGATGGACGTAGTGGTCACGCCCGTCGCGAGATTGCGGACATCGTCCCGGCGCTCGTAATCCGTCCGGGTGACGTCGCCCTGGAAACCATAGGTCAGGCGGTGAAAGCTCGGGCCGAGGGCGAAACTCGACTTCGCCTGGATATCGAGCTGCGAGAACTGCTCGGAATAGTCGTGCAGGCCGCGCGTGAAGCGCTGCTGGCCATTGGCGAGCGTCTGCAGGTTGTTGGTGACGAAGGTCCGCTCCTGCGGCGAGAAGGAGGCCTGCCAGCGCAGGGAATCGAGGATGCTCAGCCCGGCATCCCATTCATGCTCCAGCGCGATGCGCTTGCGGCTCTTGACCTGATTGCGGATGTTCGGCCCGTTGCGAACGCCCGCGCTCACGACGTTGTAGTTGTAGAGCTGGTTCACCGTCGAATCGCTGTCGTAGTATTCGCCGGTCAGCTTGAAGGTGTGGTCGGTCGTCGGCTTGAAGACCAGCTTGGCGAAGCTGTTCCACACGGTCACGTCGAGCGGGTTCAGCTTGTCGCAGGCCAGGAAGCGCAGGGTCGGCACGGGGCAGCCCCAGCGGCCGCCATCCGCGCGGGCCTTGCTCAGCCTGGCCTCCTCGCCGCTCTTGTGGCTGACGCCGACGATGGCTTCCAGCGTCGGGGAGAGGCGGAAGGCGGCGATGCCGGTCTTCACGAAGGAGCGGTCGAGGCTGTCATAGCTCGAGTTCAGCCGCAGCGCGTAGGGCTTGTCCTTGCCGAGCTTGTTCGGGCCCTTCAGCAGATCCTCGGGATCGAGCGTGCGGTAGGCGACGATGCCGCCCAGCGCATCGGCGCCCCACAGCACAGAGCCGGGGCCACGGACGATCTCGACGTTCTTCAGGAACGGCAGGTCGACGAAGTCGCGGTTGCCGTCGGTGACGCGTTCGAGGACGCGGGAGCCGTCGACCTGCATCTGGACGCGGTTGCCGCCGACGCCGCGGATCGTGAAGCCGCCGAAATTGGCGAAGGGGTCGGTGCTCGTCGTCAGGCGGTTGACGCTGATTCCCGGCTGGTATCGCACGAGATCCTGCATGTCGCGCGTGATGCGCTCGTCGAGCTCCTGGCGCGATATCACGTTGACCGTGCCGGGAACGTCGAGCACCTGCTTTCCGCCGCGGGTCGCCGTCACGCTGATCTCGTCGAGCGCGATCGGCTGCTCCGCCGCTCCCTGGTCCGGCGCCTGCGCCCATGCGGCGGTGAGAGCCGTAGACGACATCAGCGCTACCGCAAACAGCAGCTTCGAATTGTTATTCATAGCAATACCCCAGCCAATGACCGAGGCGTCTAGTCATTATTGAAATAGATTCGCAATATAAATTTCTTCACTTCAAGCAATAGATAAATATACAAAATCCATTCTCGTCGAATTTCTATTTTTGTTATTATTCCAATCAGGTCACAGTCGGCGCGTCGCCGTGCAAGGCGAGATCGATTCGACGCGGATCAGCGCTCGGTCCCGCGGTCGCCGCCGCTCGCGCCCGCCTGCGGCGCAAACCGACCGGACCTCATTAGTTTGAGGGACGGTGCCGCCTCCGTCTTGGGCTCAACTGGGCCCCTCGCAGGCGGACGGGAGATGCCGATGATCGAGAAGTCCGTGGGCAGGGCGGGGGTCAACGGCCGCAACGATACGCTGATCGTTCAATGCCTGCTGAATGTCGCCCGGGCACGGACGGGCGTGAAGCCGATCGCCATCGACGGTCTCGTCGGCCCGGAAACCATCGGTGCCATCACCGCCTTCCAGCAGAGAAGCCCCGGCCTCGCGCATGACGGGCGGATCGACCCGGACGGGCGGACCCTGACCACGTTGATCGCGTTCATCGGCGGCGATGAATATGTCTTCGGCCCCATCGTCCAGCAATTGCTCGCGATCAAGACGGAGATCGACAGGCTCGCCATCGTCGCCCCGCCTCCCATCAAGCGCCCCCTGCTCCATCTGAGCCCGGGCCTCGTCGAGGTCAGCAAATACAAGGACATCGCGGCCGGAGCGCCCGCCTCGGGGCCGCTGCCCGTCATGGCCCTGAATGCGGGCGCCCCGAAATTCGGCTTCGTCGGCGCCGACGATGCGATGGCCGCCACGGCGCTGCTCGCCATGGCCTTCGTCCTGAGCGTCCTGATCATCCTGATGATCCAGAACCCCACCTTTCGCAAAGCCGTCTCAGTGCGGGCCAAGGAACTCGACCGCATCCTGCGCGCGCTTCAGGTCAGCTCCATGACAGGGCTGAGGGAATCGGTCGACATCATCAATTCGATCTTCTCCGACAGCAAAGACGAAGAGCAGCGCTGCCGGCAGTCGCCGACATTCCAGGAAACACCGGAATGCACCGCCGCGATGCGCCGTTTCGCCGAGACGCTCAAGAAGATGCAGAGCCTGCTCCCGCGCCTGATGAAGGCCCTGCAGGAGGTTCTCGACTTCGCGAAGCGGCCGCATGCCGGCTTCGACATCATGAAGCTGCGGCTCGCCTTCAACAAGATCGTGAAGGATGCGCAGGCACTGTCCTTCGACTTGCAGGTCGATCTCGCGGACATGCGCGAGAAATGCAAATGTCCGGAGGGGCCCTGACCGCGCGGCCGGAATCGAAGGATGCGCCGTCCGAAGACCGCTCGAGCGGCGATGCCGCCGCCGCGGCCCGGCTCCCGAGATCGACATCGCGGCGGTCGCCGTCGTCTCGATCCGCGAGCCACGGCATCAGGCCGCCCTCGTTCCGGCGGCCGCGTAAGCCGGCGCCTCCGTCGACACGGGCGAGCCCCGAAGCAGGACGGATGGGCCGGCATCGTGCCGGCCCAGGCGCCCCGGTTCAGTCGCTATCCGGACGCGCGGGAGGCTCCTCGACGAGGATTTCTCGTTTTCCGGCGTGGTTTGCGGGGCCGACGATGCCCTCGTTCTCCATGCGCTCCATGATGGAGGCGGCGCGGTTGTAGCCGATCTGGAGGC
>QFQY01000024.1 GCA_003248805.1 Chelatococcus sp.
GGTGATTAGCTCAGTTGGTAGAGCAGCTGACTCTTAATCAGCGGGTCGTAGGTTCGAGCCCTACATCACCCACCACGGATCTCTCCTCGACATCGCCGGATCGCATATCGGGGCTTGGCACCGCGCCTGCCTCGCCTGCATGCTCGCGACCGTAAGGAGACGTCGATGTCCTTCGAGACCGACATCGCTGTGCGGCTTCTGGTCGGCCTTCTCGCAGGGGCCGTCGTGGGCTGGCAGCGCACCGTCAAGCACAAGAGCGCCGGCATCCGGACCTTCGGGCTGGTCGGGGTGGGCTCCGCCGCCGCCGCGGCGATGTTCTCCGTGGAGCTGCATCCCGACGCCGCGAGCCGCGCCGTCCAGGGCGTGCTGACCGGCATCGGCTTCCTCGGCGCGGGCATGATCGTCCGGCGCGGCGACGAAGCGTCTCCCCATGGCCTGACCACGGCGGCGGCGATCTGGGTCACGGCCGCGCTGGGCTGCGCGGCCGGCGTCGGCCACTGGCAGATCAGCCTGATCGCGACGGGGTTCGCGCTCCTGCTCCTGGCCCTCGACCATTCGATCGAATACTGGGCCGGCAGGCGCCGCCGGGCGGACGAGAAGACGGATCGCGCAACCGGCCCCTGAGGCGCGAACTTTCCGCGACAGCCGGCGTTGCCTCCCCATGACGGAGGGATGCATGACGAGCGACAGCACATGGGCCGCAGGGCCGGGCGAAACGCCGGCGATCCCCAATCCGCCACCGGAGGCGCCGCCTCTGACACCGACCGAGGTGCCGCCCGCGCCGCCGGTCGAAAGCCCGCCCGACGAGGAGCCGGTCGGCATCCCGACGGAGCCGCCGCCGGAGCTTCCGCCCAACGCGCCGCCGGAGGGGCCCCCGGCCACGCCGATCGACCTGCCGCCGGCGCGCGATCCGCGCCAGCCGCAGGAATGAAGGGGCGTCAAGCTGCCTTGCGGTCGAGCTTCTTCACGAAGCGGTGCCAGCCGCGCAGTTGGGTATCGACGCTGAGTTTTTCAGCGGACAGTGCGTAAATCCAATCCGGCCGGAGACGGAATGGGCTGATGGTGATTTCAGGCCTGATCGCATCCGGAACAACGCGGCCCTTATCGTCTCGGAATTCGGCCCTGATATCCATGGTCATTATGGGGTTATTTAGGAACTCCGCCCCAAACGCGCTGTTGGGGCTGAATAGGGTAACGATCCAAGGGTCGATCGAAGTTGGCGTCACCGCTCGCTCATACGCCCTAAAAAGCGCATCGTAGATGCTGCTTGGACCCAGTCTGTCGACAAGCGATGTTACCATTAACAGGTGAAATTGCTCGCTCTCGTCAACAGCCCAACTTAGGGCTTGAGGCACGATTCCATGCTTCCTGAGAGAAATCAGATAGTCCGTACCTGCTTGGCGCCGTTCTGCCGAAAGTGTGGTCGACGTCAAAGCGAACTCAGCCATTCGTAGACACCTCCCTCACCAAAAACCGCATTTACCATATCACGAGCAACCCGTCGGGGCATCCTTTCATTCATATAGTCGTGCTGACGGTCCCAATCGAGCACAGCCTTCACTCGCCCTCGCAGCTCTTTGGGCACGTCTGATCGGTCGATATTGGCGTAGATCATCAATTTGCGAAGGTCATGGGTGTAAAGTTCGGGATTGGATTCGCGCGAGGGCCAAGCGTTTAGGCGCCGGCGCCTGAGGATGACCGCCTTAAGTGCAAATTCGATGGCTGCGCCCGACGATAACCAAGCTTCGCGGCAATGAAGCCGGTCGTTTTGCATCGCCAGGGCGACAGCTTTCTTGCTTTCCGCACGCGCGATTAAATCCTCTGCCGTGAGTGCCATATCACCCGGTTCCGCCCTGCGGATAACTTGGTCGTTCCGCTGATGACGCGTCAACCGACCAATTGAGGAGCTTGTGGCGTCTCTCCGCTGCCGATGTCCCAGTAGAGCCCCGCCATCAGGGTCAGCCCCTCGCGGGCGATGGCGGCCGGCAGATGCTCGTCCGGGGCGTGCTGGGAGCAGCCGGGATAGGAATGCGGCACCCAGATCGTGCGCAGGCCCAGGACATCCGCGAAAATGTCGTTGGGCAGCGAGCCGCCGAGATTGGGCAGGAGCGCGGGCTTCTTGCCGGTGCTCTGCGCGATCGAGTCGACCGTGAAGGTCACCCAAGGATCCTCGGGGTCGAGCCGGGTCGCGCCGAAGCGCTCCGCGCCTGGCATGATGATCTCGACCATCGGGAAGCCGTGGCGGTCGAGATGGCGGCGCATGGCCGGGACCACGTCCTTCGGGTCGATGCCGACGACGAAGCGCAGCGCCACGCGGGCCCAGGCGCTCGGGGGCACCGCGTTGACCGGGGTCTCCGGCACGCCCGACTTCATCGCCAGCACGTCGAAGGAGCACCAGCCGAAGACCTGCTCGGCCGGCGAAAGGCCGGGCTCGCCCCAGTTCGGGTCGATCGCCGGCCCGTCCGGTCCGCCGTCGATCTCGCAATCGGCCACGGCGCGGCGCACGGCCGGCGGCAGCTCCTTCGGCACCCATTCATGGATGCGGATCTGGCCGGTCGGCGAGGTGATCGAGGCGATGGCGTGGGCGAGCTGGATCGCCGGGTCCGAGAGGATGCCGCCCCAGTTGCCCGAATGATGCCCGCCCTCGCGCGCGACGATCTGCAGGTCGAAGGTGATGACGCCGCGCGCACCGAGGAAGACCGTCGGCCGCTCGGCGTTGAGGCGCGGACCGTCCGAGGCGATCAGCATGTCGGCCTTGAACAGCTCCTTCTGCTCCTCGCAGAGCTCGCGCAGGCCGGGAGAACCCGATTCCTCGCCCATCTCGATCAGGTATTTCGCGTTGAAGCCGAGCTTGCCGCGCGTCTCGATCACCGCCTTCAGCGCGTTGATGTTGATGACGTGCTGGCCCTTGTTGTCGACGACGCCGCGCCCGTACCAGCGGCCTTCGCGCTCGACGAGCGTCCAGGGCGAGAGCCCCTCGCTCCATTGCGCGTCGAGGCCTCGGATGACGTCGCCATGGCCGTAGCCGAGCACGGTCGGCAGGGCAGGGTCCTCGATGCGCTCGGCATACAGGAAGGGGCCCCTGGCCTTGGGATGGGTGAGCGTGCGGCAGGTGAAGCCGAGCGATTCCAGCAGCGGCCGCATCTCGGTTTCGAGATAATCACTGAGCACGGGGGCGCGGTCGGGATTCTGGCTCTCGGTCGGCATGGCGACCAGGCGGGCAAGGTCGGTCCTGAACCGGCCGGAGTCGAAATAGTCTTGCGCATGCGAGATCGCGCTGGCGCGGGTCATGGGGCGGTTCTCCATCGGCATCGTCCGCCTGCCTCGGCGGATGCGTCGGACACGACATTGCCGATGGACGGGGCCATGGGCCAGTGCAAAAGAAGGGGCCACAATGCCATGTCCGCGCATCGTCCGGGCAGCCGATCCCACTCCTTGCTCCGGCGACCATGCGCGACGACGGCGATCCCATTCGCTTCATCCCCCACGCCCACCAGATCGTCGCCCGCGACGCCATCCTCGCCGCCCGCGCCAAGGGCGCGCAGGGCTTCCTGCTGGGCGACCTGACCGGGCTCGGCAAGACGCTCTCGGCCTGGCTCGCGCTGTCCGCCATGCCGGAGGCGGAGGTGCTGGTGATCTGCCCGAAAGGCGCGATCCCGCAATGGCGGCGCACGATCGCCCATTCCGGCCTGGCGGCGAAGCGCGTCACGCTGATGAATTTCGAGCGGACCAAGTCGCTGCTCGCGCCGCCGGCCGAATCGAAAAAGCGTTCGACCCGGGCGAAGAACAACGAACTCGCCAGGCACGGTACGCCGAAGCGCGTCTGGCCGCTGGTGGTGATCGACGAGGCGCATCGCATCCGCAATCCCGGCTCGCAGCAGGGGCTGGTCTGCCGGCAGATGGCGGCGGCGGCCGAGTTCACGATCTATATGAGCGCCACCGCCGGCCAGTCGCCGCACGAGCTTTCCTATCTGGCTCCGCTGCTGGCGAAGGCGGCGGGCATGCCGAGTGCCGATCTGGACGGTTTTCGCGCGCTGATGAAGCGGCTGAAGATCGGCCGGGCCAGGGGGCGCTGGAAGAACTGGAGCTGGGAGCCCAACGAGGCCGACCGCAAGGCGATGGCCGATCTGCTCTATCGCGGCGCGAACGCGATCGGCCTCAGGCGCCGGCCGGAGGAGATCGCCGGCTGGCCGGAGGTGCAGCGGGAGCTGGCGCCGGTCGCGCTCGATACGGCGGCCCGCAAGCTCTACGACGCGACCTGGCGCGAGTTCCGCAAGGAGCTCGGACTGGCCGGGGGCTCGACGCGCAAGCCCCAGGGCTGGGCGGCGGATCTGCGCTTCCGCCAGAAGGCGAGCCTGCTGCGCATCGCGGGAACGGTGGATTTCTGCGACGATCTGCTCGGCAATGACGAGCAGGTGGCGGTGTCCGTCGCCTTCCTCGAGACCAGCGCGATGCTGGCGGACAGCTTGCGCGGGCGGGGCTGGCGCGTCGGCGAGATCAATGGCGAGCGCAGCGGCGCGGTCAACGAGGAGAGCCGCATCGCCTTCCAGACCGGGCAGCTCGACGCGGTGATCTTCACGGTGACGGAGTCGATCTCGCTGCATCGTGGCGAGATGCCGGGCGGCGAGCGCGAACGCTCGCTGGTGATCCACGACATGCGCCACAGCGCGATCCAGCTCCAGCAGATCGAGGGCCGCTGCCATCGCGACGGCCAGCACGCCACGATCTTCTACGCCTATGCCGAGGAGACCGTGGAGGAGGCCATCGCCGCGACGGTGATCCAGCGCATGGCGGCGATGGAGGGGCTGGCGGGCGACGACACCGCGATGCTGGAGGCGATCGCGCAGGCGATGGAGGCGGGGGATTGAGAGAGGCCTCCTATGCCTCTCCACGCGCCGGGCCGAGCTTCGCCAGCCTCGCGCGGACCGCCTCGTCGTCCAGCAGGGCTCCGGCGTCGCCGTCGAGCCGGTGACGCCAGTTCGGCTTCTCGGTCGTGGTGCCCGGCACGTTGGGCTGGGTGCGGATGCCGAGCGCGTCCTCGATCGCCAGCAGCTTCAGTTCGCAGGGAGTCCTGACGATGTAGCCGACCGCCGCGTCGACGACGGGCGCGGTGTCTTCAGGATCCGGCCGTTCGCCCTCGACCAGCCCGGCGCGCTGGAAGGAGCCCCAGAGCAGGCCGCGATCCCAGGCGCGTATGCCCTGGTGGTCGATGCCGTCATCGGCCTGCGGAAGGTCGGAGCCGGCCCACCAGCCGGCGGTCGGGACGAGGTCGTGGGTGGTGGTGAGCGCGGCCGCTCCGGCATCCCACTCGTCCGGCGGGACATAGCCGTCGGGCACGCGCTCGAAGCGCAGGACCCGCATGCCGGCGACGCCCTGCTCCGCGAGATAGCCGCGGAACCCGTCGGGCAGCGTGCCGAGGTCCTCGCCGATGACGATGGCACGGTGGCGCCAGGATTCGAGCGCGATCAGCCGGAACAGCGTTTCCGACGGGAAGGAGACATAGGCGCCGTCGAGCGCTCCCATGCCGTCCGGGATCAGCCAGAGCCGGCTCATCCCCATGACGTGGTCGATGCGGATGCCTCCGGCATGGCGCAGGCTGGCGCGCAGCGTCTCGATGAAGGGCGCATAGCCCGAGGCGGCGAGCCCGCGCGGAGAGAAGGTGGTGAGGCCCCAGTTCTGGCCGTCGACGGCGTAGTAGTCCGGCGGGGCTCCGACGCTGAGGCCGCCCAGCACCTCGTCCTGCCGGCTCCAGGCATGGCTGCCCGAGCCGTCCATGCCGATGGCGAGGTCGGCGATCAGCCCGACCGACATGCCGGCCTCGCGGCAGGCGCGCTGCGCTTCCGCATAGGAACGGCCGAGCAGCCATTGCAGGAAGATCTGGTAGTCGACCTCCTCGGCATGGGCGGCGGCGAAGTCCGCGACCTCGGGGCTGGCGGGATCGCGGAACGGCGCCTGCCAATGGCGCCAGTGCCAGGCCAGCGGGTCGCGCTTCAGCTCGGCCGCGTGCAGCACCTCGAACACGGCGTGGCCGCGCAGTAGTGGGGAGGCCCCGGCGCGGTAGCGCTCGAAATCGGCCCGGCCGGCCTGCGGCGCATCGGGCGCGCGCATGGCCTCGAAGACGGCGCGCAGCAGCCGCTGCTTCGCCGTCGAGGCTGCGGGCCAGTCGATCAGCGGCTGTTCGGAGAGGCGCGCCATCTCGTCGGCCAGGCCCGCGCGCCGGGCGAGGTCGCGGACCTGCTCCGGTGGCAACGCGAAAGCGGGGTCGGCGTGGAGAGGGTTGTAGAAGAGCCGCGTCGAGGGCGAGTAGGGGCTGAAGCGCCCGGTATCGGCGCCGTAGAGGGCATGGACCGGGCTGATCGCCAGGGCATCGGCACCGCGCCTCGCGGCGGCCCGGCCAAGGGCCGCGACACCGCCGAAATGGCCGATGCCACCGTCGTCCTGCGTGCGCAGCGAATAGATCTGCGCGGCGAGGCCCCAGCCGGGGCCGCCATGGATGTCCGCGAAGGTGACGCATCTGGCCGGCGCGGTCGCGATGGTGACGTCGCCATCCGGCAGGCGCGCGGCATGATAGCCCGGCACGTCGAAGGGCGGCAGGGTGAGCGCGCCGTCATAGCCCTCGACGGACGTCACGGTCAGGCGCGCGCCGTCGTCCAGCGCGATCTCGACGGGCGTGCCGGCCGGGGCACGCAGGGGCAGGGCCACGGGCTGGCCGATGCGTGCCGTGACGAGTTGCGGCGATCCCGCGGAGGGGCCGGCGCCCTCGACGAGAGACAGCGAATTGCGCAGATCGGCGTCGTCGCCGGCGGGCAGGCCGAGCGCCGCGAGGATGGCGCGCAGGCTTTCGGGCGAGACGATGCGCTCGGCCCCCGTCTGCTCGGTCCATTGCGTGGCGACGCCGGCCTTGGCCGCAAGCTGGCGCAGGGTGTCGTCGCTCATCGTCGTCTCCGGAAGAAGGGCGGGCTACGGCATCGGGCCGGGAAGGCCGGTGCTGGAACAAGGAGATGCTCTAGCCGGGGCCGTCGGCATGTTCGAGCACCAGCAGGGCGAGCGGCGGCAGGGTCAAGGACAGGCTCTGCCGCTGTCCATGCGACGGGGCGGCGGTCGTCCTGCGTTCCCCGTCGTTGCCCAGCCCGGAGCCGGCATAGAGGCCGGCGTCGCTGTTGAGCTTCTCGCGCCAGATTCCCGCCACCGGGACGCCGATCCGGTAGTCGTGGCGTGGCACCGGCGTCATGTTGGCGACGACGAGCAGCGGAGGCCCGCCATCGCCGGCCGAGCGGGTGAAGGCGAAGACGGAGTTGACGTCGTCGTCGGCGACGACCCAGGCGAAGCCCTCGGGCGCGTGGTCGAGCCGGTGCAGGGCCGGCGTGCCGCGATAGAGCGCGTTCAGGTCGCGGACCAATTGCATTGTGCCGCGCCTCAGGCGGTCGTCCGGATGCGGCCAGGGGAAGGGCGCATCGACGTTCCACTCGTCCTGCGCGCCGAACTCGCAGCCCATGAACAGCAGCTTCTTGCCCGGATGGGTCCACATCAGGGCGAGGCAGAGGCGCAGATTGGCGAAGCGCTGCCAGTCGTCGCCCGGCATCCGCGCGAGCAGCGAGCCCTTTCCGTGCACGACCTCGTCATGGGAGATCGGCAGCATGAAATTCTCGGAGAAGGCGTAGATCAGGCCGAAGGTGACGTCGTCGCCGTGATGGCGGCGATGGATCGGATCGCGTGCGAAATAGCGCAACGTGTCGTGCATCCAGCCCATGTTCCATTTGAAGTGGAAGCCGAGCCCGCCATGATGGACGGGCGTGGTGACGCCGGGCCAGGCGGTCGACTCCTCCGCGATGGTGACGGCGCCGCGCCCGCGCGCGCCGACCAGCGTGTTGAGCTCCTGCAGGAAGGACACAGCCTCGAAATTCTCGCGGCCGCCGAGATGGTTGGGCACCCATTCGCCGGGCTCGCGGCTGTAGTCGCGGTAGAGCATCGAGGCGACCGCGTCGACGCGCAGGCCGTCGAGATGGAAACGCTCGATCCACCAGAGCGCCGAGGCGATGAGGAAGCCGCGCACCTCGCGCCGGCCGAGATTGTAGATCAGCGTGTTCCAGTCGCGGTGGAAGCCCTGGCGCGGGTCCTCGTGCTCGTAGAGGGCGGTGCCGTCGAAGCGGGCGAGGCCATGCTCGTCGGAGGGGAAATGCGCGGGCACCCAGTCGAGGATGACGCCGATGCCGGCGGCATGGCAGCGGTCGACGAAGCGGGCGAAGGCCTCCGGAGGCCCCAGCCGCGCGGTCGGCGCGAAGAGGCCGAGCGGCTGGTAGCCCCAGGAGCCGCCGAAAGGATGCTCGGTGATGGGCAGCAGCTCGACATGGCTGAAGCCCATATAGTCGAGATAGGGAATCAGCCGTTCCGTCGCCTCGTCCCAGCTTCCCATCTGGCCCCATTCGCTCCTGAGCCAGGAGCCGACATGGACCTCGTAGGCGGCCAGCGGCTCGGCCATCGGGTGGGCGCGCTCGCGCCTCTCGAGCCAGCGGTCGTCGGTCCAGGCGAAATCGGGCGCGGCTGCGACGATCGAGCCGGTGCGCGGAGGCTCTTCCTGCCGGCGCGCCAGCGGATCGGCCTTCCAGGGCAGCTGCTCGCCATGCGCCCCGGTCAGCGCGTATTTGTAGACCGCGCCGGGCTGGAGGCCGGGGATGAACAGCTCCCAGATGCCGGGGCCGAGCCGCTTGCGCATCGGATGGCGGCGGATGTCCCAGCCGTTGAAATCGCCCACCACCGAGACATGCGAGGCGTTCGGCGCCCAGACGGCGAAGAGCACGCCGTCGACCCCGTCGATGCTGCGCGGGTTCGAGCCGAGCTGCGTCGCGAGGTCGAAATGCCGGCCCTCCGCGAACAGGTAGATGTCCTGCTCCGACAGCAGCAGGCCGAACGCATACGGGTCGGCCGCCTCGACGATGCCGTCGGGCCAGGACGTGCGCAGGCGATAGGGCACGCCGGGCGGGCAGGGCGCCTCGAACAGGCCTCCGCCCTCCGCCAGCATCGCGGCGGTGCGGCGGGATTCGCCCTCGCCGGTGACGAGCTCGACGTAGTGTGCGCCGGGCAGGAAGGCCCGCACGATCGTGCCGCCCTCGACATCGTGGCGACCGAGGACGGCGAAGGGATCGGGATGGCGCGCTTCCTGGAGCAGGGCCGCCTCATGGGCCGAGAGCAGGGGCAGGCGCAGCGAGAGTTCGGGCATCAGCATATCCTGCCGCGATGGAGGGGGGACTCCACGGGAGCCGCGGAATCATCCATGCTGCAACGCATCGGAAACCTGTCGCGTTCCGACTTCAAGATGGCGGGGACGCAGTGATTTTGCGCGGAACCCGCCGCTGCCCATGTCGTTGTTCGCATTGTCCATGCCCGACGGAGAGAGCCGATGAGCCGTGAGCAGATCGTCCGCGACGCAGCCTACGCGATCTGGGAGGCCGAGGGGCGTCCCGAGGGGCGCGAGGCCGAGCATTGGCGCATTGCGGAGGCTCAGGTCGCGGCGCTGATCGAGGCCGCGCCGAACGGCAGGGCCGGCTCTCCCGCGAAGGCGAAGGTCGCGAAGGGCTCGGGCGCGGCGAAAGCGCCCGCGAAGCCGGCCGCAGCCAGGGCCCCGTCGAAAAAGAAGACCTGACCACACCGGATCGCCGGCGGCGACGGAGGGCGGGCGAAGCCCGGAACGGGCCCCTTCGGATATCCCGTCGGCGTCGGCTGTCACGCAGCCAGCGCCTGCGCGTAGACATCGGCATAGCGCGAGGTCGGGCGGCGCCAGTCGAAGCGCTTGGCCATGGCATGCTCGCGCATCTGCCGGAAGGCGCGCTTGGAGCGGAAAGCGTCCAGCGCGCGCGAGACCGCCGCCGTCAGGCCCGCTCCGGTCAGCGACGAGAACAGGAAGCCTGAAAGCCCGTCCTCGATGGTGTCGACCAGCCCGCCCGTCCGATAGGCGATCGGCAGGGCGCCGGAGCGCTGGGCGTACATCTGGCTCAGGCCGCAGGGCTCGAAGCGCGAGGGCATCAGCAGGAAGTCGCTCGCCGCGAAGAGGCGCCGCGCTTCCGCGTCGTCGAAGCCGATGCGGGCGGCGACGGAGCGCGGATATTGCCGCGCCAGCTTCTCCACCGCTTCCTCAAGACGCGGCTCGCCGCGCCCCGTGACCACGAGCTGGCCGCCCTTGGCGACGATGGTCTCGGCCGCTTCCAGCGAGAGGTCGATGCCCTTCTGGTGGACCAGTCGCGAGACGATCGAGAACAGCGGCCCGCGTGAATCCGGCAGTTCGAAAACCTTGCGGATCTCGGAGGCGTTGTCGCGCTTCCATTGCCGGACGATCTGCTGGCCGGTTCTGCCGCCGTCGATCAGCGCGTTCCAGCTGTCGTCGATGCCGTTGACGATGCCGGTCAGGCGACCTTCGCCCATCCGCTGGCTGAGAAGGCCGTCGAGGCCGCAGCCATGCTCGGGCGTGGTGATCTCGCGGGCATAGGTCTCGCTGACCGTGGTGACATGCGAGCCGTAGAAGATGCCGCTCTTGAGGAACGAGATCTTGCCGTGGAACTCGGCGCCGTTGACGTTGAAGGCGAGGTCCGGGATGCCGAGCGCCCCCATGCGATGCGGCTGGTAGAGGCCCTGATAGGCGAGGTTGTGGATCGTCAGGATGGACGGGGTCGCCGAGCCCTTCCACCGCATGTAGCCGGCCGCCAGCGCCGAGGGCCAATCGTTGAGATGGAGGATGTCCGGCTTCCAGTTCGGATCCGCCTCGCCCGCCGCGATCTCGGCGGCGGCCAGGGACAGCCGCGCGAAGCGCAGGTCGTTGTCGCCGAAATCGCCGCCGGCGTAAGGCCCGTAAGGCGAGCCCTCGCGGTCGTAGAGCTCGTCGCAGAGCACGGCGTAGATGGTCAGCCCGTCGGCCGTGGCGAAGCGCCCGAGCGACCAGGCGGGGAGGGCGGCCGTGCGCGGCATCTGCCGGACGATGTCCATCGCCGGGCGCGCGGCGCGGACCTGCCGGAAACCGGGAATGAGAACGCGCACGTCGCAGAAGGCGCGGAGCTGTCGCGGCAGGGCGGTCGAGACTTCGCCGAGCCCGCCCGCCTTGATGAAATCGCCCATTTCGGAGGTGACGAACAGGAGCTTCGTGCTCGCGGGCAGCGGCGATGGCCGTTCCGAGGGGTCGTCCTTGACCGCAGGAGCATAGGTCAGGGCGTGACCGGAGGTGGAGGAGGATGGGTCTGCGAGCTTCGGCACTTCGACCATCTGGCTACCCTCGGCGTATCACGTGCTCACAATCTGCGAGTGCGGTTAAGGTTCCATGATGCGACGCGAAATCGCGATGCAAAACGGAGGCCGTGGCGACGGAACCGCCGCAGGCAACGGACGTTGCTCGGCTGGTGCGGAAGGCGCGGGCGGATGTCGCCGTCGCCCCGCAGCCACGGGGCGAGGGCTGAGATGGCGGCAGGTACGGATGGGCTCGGGATCAGGCCCGGGCATGCGGTCGAGCTCGGGGCCACCCATGACGGGGAGGGCACGAATTTCGCGCTGTTCTCGGCTCATGCCGAGCGAGTGGAACTGTGCCTGTTCGACGAGAGCGGGCAGACCGAAACGGCGCGCGTCGCGCTGCCCGAGTATACGGACGAGGTCTTCCACGGTTACCTGCCGGGAGTGAAGCCGGGCCAGCGCTACGGCTACCGCGTCCATGGCCGCTTCGCGCCGGAGGAGGGCCATCGCTTCAATCCGCACAAGCTGTTGCTCGACCCCTATGCGAGGGCGTTCTCGGGCAAGCTGGACTGGAACGCCGCGCATTACGGCTACGACGTCGAAGCCGAGGCCGACGAGGATCTGAGCTTCAGCGAGCTCGACAGCGCGCCTTTCATGCCGAAATGCGTGGTGTGCGACTGGAAGGCGGATCCGCGCGCGCCGGCGAAGCCGATGGTCCCCTGGGATCGAACGATCTTCTACGAGACGCATGTGCGCGGCTTCACGAAGCTGCATCCGGCGGTGCCGGAGGCGAAGCGCGGCACCTTCGACGGCCTCGGCGAGAAGGCGGTGATCGACTACATCAAGAGCCTCGGCGTGACCTCGGTCGAGCTGCTGCCGATCCATGCCTATCTCGACGACCATCATCTGCTCGAGAAGGGGCTCTCCAACTACTGGGGCTACAACACGATCGGCTTCTTCGCGCCGATGCAGCGCTATGAGGGCCGGGCGGGGCTGCAATCCTTTCGCGACATGGTGCGGGCCTTCCACGATGCCGGGCTCGAGGTCATCCTCGACGTGGTCTACAACCATACGGCCGAAGGCAACGAGATGGGGCCGACGCTCTCCTTCAAGGGCATCGACAACTTCTCCTACTACCGGACGATGCCGGGCGAGGGCCGCTTCTACATCAACGACACCGGCACCGGGAACACGGTCAACACCAGCCATCCGCGCGTGCTGCAGATGGTGCTGGATTCGCTGCGCTACTGGGTGGAGGTCATGGAGGTCGACGGCTTCCGCTTCGATCTCGGCACCATTCTCGGGCGCGAGCCGCACGGCTTCGACCCGCGCGGCGGCTTCTTCGACGCGATGGGGCAGGACCCGGTGCTGCGCAAGGTCAAGCTCGTCGGCGAGCCCTGGGATATCGGGCCGGGCGGCTATCAGGTCGGCGGCTTCCCGCCGGGCTGGGCCGAGTGGAACGACAAGTATCGCGACACGGTGCGCGCCTACTGGAAGGGCGACGAGGGCATCGTCCGCGATCTCGCCGCGCGGGTGACCGGCTCGGGCGACGTCTACGACCAGCGCGGGCGCAGGCCCTGGGCGGGCGTCAATTTCCTGACCGCCCATGACGGCTTCACCCTCGCCGATCTCGTCTCCTACGACGACAAGCACAACGAGGCGAACGGCGAGGACAACAAGGACGGCCACGGCCACAACCTGTCCTTCAACTACGGGGCCGAAGGGCCGACCGAGGATGAGGGGATCATCGCCGTGCGCGAGCGCCAGAAACGCAACATGCTCGCGACGCTGCTGCTCTCGCACGGCACGCCGATGCTGCTCGCAGGCGACGAGCACGGCCATTCCAACCGTGGCAACAACAACGTCTACTGTCAGGACAACGACATCGCCTGGATGCGGTGGCAGGAAATCGGCGAGCACGACAAGGCGCTGGTCGGTTTCGTGCAGCGGGTGACGCAATTGCGCGCCGAGCATCCGATCTTCCGGCGGGCCTCCTTCCGCGACGGCTGCGTGCTGCGCTGGGTCAATCCGGCCGGGGGCGACCAGCAGGAGGAGCACTGGGACGATGACGGTTTGCGCGCCATCGGACTGCTGATGCACATGCCGGATGTCGAGGCGGGAGGCGACGAGGCGCTGATCCTGTTCAACAGCTTCGACGGGGAGGTGGTGTTCAGGATTCCGCCACGGGTGAAGGCGGGTTCCTGGTCGGTGGTGCTCGACACCGAGACCGGCCCGGGCTCCGACGAGGGGCGCAAGGGGCTGAAGGCGGATCA
The DNA here is from genome assembly GCA_003248805.1 of Chelatococcus sp. GTDB lineage: Bacteria > Pseudomonadota > Alphaproteobacteria > Rhizobiales > Beijerinckiaceae > Allobosea. Next base: position 13,482 of record QFQY01000024.1, read on the forward strand.
GGAGATCACGCTCTCGCCGCGGTCGCTGATCGTCCTGATGTGAGCGGGTTCCTCCTTCGGTCGCCCGTAAGCGCTGCCCTTTGTCATTCCGGGGCATGCCGCAGGCATGAACCCGGAACCCATGACCGGGTGACGACGCCATCGCTCAGCCAGTCGTGGGTTCCGGGTTCTTCGCTGTGCGAAGCCCCGGAACGACAGAGGGCTCAGCCCTGTCGCCAGAGCCCGACGCTGCGGGCGGGCAGTTGCCCATCCGGACCCTCAGACGACAGCATGAGCCGCTCCCAACGCCCCGCCGGCAGGCGCAGCGGCACCGCCTCCTGCCCGCGGTTGATCGCGATCAGCAGGCTCTCTCCGCCGCCGTTCAGCAGCAGGCAGAGCGCATCGAGCCCGCCCCATTCGCCGTCGCCGATCGCCGTGCCGTCCGGCTTCAGCCAGAGGGCGTCGGGTGGTTCGCCCGCGCCGGTCAGGAAGCGATCCGCGCTCAGCGACGGATGCTCGCGGCGCAGCCGGGCGAGTTCCGCGACGACGCCGGTCAAGGAGTCGTCGGCATTCTCCCAATCGAGCCAAAAGCCTTCGTTATCCTGGGCATAGGCGTTGTTGTTGCCATGCTGAGTCCGGCCGAATTCGTCGCCGGCGGTGAGCATCGGCACCCCGCGCGAGAGGAACAGCGTCGCCAGCAGCGCGCGGATATCGCGGGCCCGGGCGGCGCGGATGGCGGGGTCGTCGCTCGGCCCCTCCGCGCCGTTGTTCCAGCTGTGGCTGTCGTTGTCGCCGTCGCGGTTGTCCTCGCCATTGGCCTCGTTGTGCTTCGCGGCGTAGCTCACGAGATCGGCGAGGGTGAAGCCATCATGGGCGGCGAGGAAGTCGATGCTCGCTCCCGGGCCGCGATGGCGTGCGGCGAAGAGGTCGGATGAGCCGGCGAGCCGCGTCGCGAGCGCTCCCGCCATGCCGGCGTCGCCGCGCCAGAAGCGGCGGACATCGTCGCGATAGCGGCCGTTCCACTCGGCGAAGGGGGCGGGGAACTGCCCGAGCCGATAGCCGCCGGGGCCGATGTCCCAGGGTTCGGCGATCAGGATCGCCTGCGACAGCTCCGCGTCCTGCAGCATGGCCGCGAAGAGGGGCGCGTCGGGCGAAAAGCCGGTGTCGGTACGGCCCATCACCGTGCCGAGATCGAAGCGGAAGCCGGCGACGCCGAGGCCGCGCCAGTGCCGCAGCGCGTCCATCGCCATCCGGACGACGGGGGCACGGTCGAGCGCGAGCGTGTGGCCGCAGCCGGTGTCGTTGATCAGCCGGCCGGGGTCGTCGAGCGCGTGGCGGTAATAGACCGCGTTGTCGAGGCCGCGCAGGCCAATCGTCGCGCCGAATTCGTCGCTCTCGGCGGTGTGGTTGAAGACGATGTCGAGGATGATTCCGATCCCGGCCTCGGCATAGGCGCCGCAGAGAGCGGCGAGATCGGCCGCGCCGCCGGGGGCGAGGCGCGGATCGAGCGCGAAGACATTGACCGGGTTGTAGCCCCAGGCATTGGCGAGGCCGAGCGGCGGCAGATGGCGCTCGTCCATCCAGGCGGCGACCGGCATCAGCTCGACATGGCTGACGCCGAGCCGGACGAGACGGTCGATGATGGCGGGCTCGCGCAGGGCCGTCAGCGTTCCGCGCAGGCGCTCGGGCACGCCGGGATGGCGCATCGTGAACGACTTGACCGCGAGTTCGTAGATGAAGGACGGCGTTCCGCTCGCGTTCGCCCTCCCCGCCGCAACCAGGGGGAGGGCTTCCACGACGCAGCGCGGCACCAGGTCGGCGGTGTCGGTGCCATGCTGCGCCAGGCGCGGGTCCCAGCGGAACGGCCTGTCGATCAGCGTCGCATACGGGTCGACCAGCAGTTTCGCCGCATCGAAGCGATGGCCCTGCTCCGGCTGCCAGGGCCCTTCGACGCGCAGCCCGTAACGCAGGCCGGCGCCGGCGCGCGGCAGCCATCCGTGATAGATGTCGCCGCTGCGGCCGGGCAGGGGCAGGCGGGCGGTCTCGCGCTCGCCGGCTTCGTCGAAGAGGCAGAGCGTCACTCGCTCGCCATGGCGCGAGAAGACCGCGAACTCGACGCCTTCCGGCGTGAGCGTCGCGCCCATCCGGGCCGGAAGGGCGCAGGAGGCGATGGCGGGCGCGGCCGTCGTTGCCACGCTCGTCAGGCCGTGGCGGCGTAGCCGGCGGGGACGTGCCAGATGCGCTCGGCATATTCGCGGATCGCCCGGTCGGCGCTGAACCAGCCGCAATGGGCGCTGTTGGTGATCGACATCGCCCACCAGGCCTTGCGGTCGGCCCAGAGCGCATCGACCCGGCGCTGCGCCTGCCGGTAGCTCTCGAAGTCGTTGAGCACCATGAACCAGTCATTGGCGCGCAGGCCGTCGACGAGGCCGACATAGCGGTCGCGCTCGCCGCGCGAATAGGCGCCGCCGGCCACCGCGTCGAGCACGCCCTCGAGATGCGGCGTCGCGCGGATGACCTCGTGGGTGGGCCGCGGGTTGCGCTTGGCCGCCTCGACCTCCTCGGCGGTCATGCCGAAGATGAAGATGTTGTCGGCGCCGACGCGCTCGCCGATCTCGATATTGGCGCCGTCGAGCGTGCCGATGGTGATCGCGCCGTTGAGCGCGAACTTCATGTTGCCGGTGCCGGAGGCCTCCATGCCGGCGGTGGAGATCTGCTCCGACAGGTCGGCCGCCGGGATGATGACCTCGGCGGCGCTGACGTTGTAGTTCGGCAGGAAGACCACCTTGAGCCGGTCGCGCGTGGTGATGTCGTTGTTCACCACGGTGGCGACGTCGTTGATGAGGTTGATGATCGCCTTGGCCGTGCCGTAGTTCGAGGCCGCCTTGCCGGCGAAGATCTTCACGCGCGGCGCCCAGTCGCGATAGGGCTCCGAGCGCATCGCGTCGTAGAGCGCGATGGTCTCGAGGATGTTCAGCAACTGGCGCTTGTATTCGTGGATGCGCTTGATCTGGACGTCGAAGAGCGCCGCCGGATCGACCGAGATGCCGGTGTCCTGCCGGATGATCCGGGCGAGCTTTTCCTTGTTCTCGCGGCGCACGGCGGCGAGGCGGTCATGGAGGCCGGTATCGTCGGCATGGGCGGCGAATTTGCGGATCTGCTCGATATCGTCGACCAGCCCGGTGCCGCAGACCTCCTGGAGCACATGGGTCAGGCCCGGATTGGCGCTGAGCAGCCAGCGGCGCGGCGTGATGCCGTTGGTGACGTTGGTGATCCGCTTCGGAAAGACGCTGTGGAGCGGCGCGAACACCGTCTCCTTCATCAGGTTGGAATGCAGCGCCGAGACGCCGTTGACCGTATGCGAGCCGACGAAGGCGAGATGCGCCATGCGCACCCGCCGGCCGTGATGCTCGTCGATCAGGGAGAGCGCGGCGAGATCGGCGGTCTCCCCGCCCGGCGCCCGGCGCACGCCCTCGAGGAAGCGCGCGTTGATGCCGAAGATGATCTGCATGTGGCGCGGCAGCAGCCGCTCCATCAGCGCCACCGGCCAGGTTTCCAGCGCCTCCGGAAGCAGCGTGTGGTTGGTGTAGGAGATCGTCGCCGTGGTGATGGTCCAGGCCTCTTCCCAGGCCATTCCGTGCTCGTCGACGAGAATCCGCATCAGCTCGGCGACAGCGAGCGAGGGATGGGTGTCGTTGAGCTGGATCGCGACCTTCTCGGCGAGGTTGTCGAGCGCGCCGAACTGCCGGTAGTGGCGGCGCACCAGATCCTGCAGCGAGGCGGAGGTGAAGAAGAACTCCTGCCGCAGGCGCAATTCCTGGCCGGTCGGCGTCGAATCGTTCGGGTAGAGCACCTTGGAGATCGCCTCGGCGCGGTTGCGCTCGGCGACGGCGCCGATCAGGTCGCCCTGGTTGAAGGCGTCGAGCGAGAGCGGATGCATGGCGCGGGCGCGCCAGAGCCGCAGCGTCGTCGCGTCGCGCCCGCGCCAGCCGACGATGGGCGTGTCGTAGGCGACGGCGAAGATCGTCTCCTCCGGCGTCCAGACCACCTCGTCGGGCTTGTCGGTGCCGGTCACGGTGCCGCCGAAGCCGATGCGATACGAGACCTCGCGGCGCTCGAACTCCCAGGGGTTGCGGAAGGACAGCCAGTCCTCCGGCACCTCGACCTGCTTGCCGCCGTCGATGCGCTGCTTGAACAGGCCGTGGTCGTAGCGGATGCCGTAGCCGAGCGCCGGCACGCCGGTGGAGGCCATCGCCTCCATGTAGCAGGCCGCGAGGCGCCCGAGCCCGCCATTGCCGAGTGCGGCATCGGGCTCGATCGTCTCGATCTCGGCAAGGTCGACGCCGAGCTCGCGCATGGCCTGGGCCATCGGCCCGGTCAGGCCGAGATTGTTGAGCGCGTCGGCCAGCGACCGGCCGATCAGGAACTCCAGCGAGAGGTAATAAACCCGCTTGCGCCCGGTCTGGTAGCTCTCGCGCGTCGTGTGCTGCCAGACGTCGACGACATAGTCTCGCGCCGCCAGGATGCAGGCCGCGAGCCAGTCATGCGGCTGCGCGACCGAGGGCGTCTTGCCCAGAGAGTAGGTCAGCTTGCGGAGTGTCTCGGCCTTGAGCCTCTCGACGAGAGCGCCGGCGTCGCCGGATGCGGCGGCTGGAGCGGTGGAAGCGGTATCGTTCACGCGGCGCCTTCCGGGCTGTTTCGCTCGGCTGCATGTTGAAGCATCGCCGGCCGGTGTCCAGACCAATTTGCCGCGCTGCGGCATGAATGGAGAACGCCCTCCTAACGCCGGCCGGCTCAGTTGCCGCGCCGGGCGGCTTCCTCGCGGATTTCGCTGCCGAGATGCTTCGCGCCGCCGCTGATCGCGGGCGCGACCCGTCAGGCGCGGGAGATGCTCATGCGGCCCCCGACGCAGCCGCCGCTGACGCGCGGCCCCGGCGCTATGGCAGCAGCTCCTTCAGCCGCAGCAGGGTGATCTTCTCCACCTGGGCCAGGGCCGTTTCGAACTCCTGTCGGGCGTCGTTCTTCAGCCGCGTCTCGAAGGCGGCGAGGATGTCGGCCTTGCTCGCCCCGCGCACCGCCATGATGAAGGGAATGTCGAAGCGGGTCTTGTAGGCCTCGTTCAGCGCGGTGAAGCGCGCACGTTCCTCTGCCGTCAGCCGGTCGAGCCCGGCGGAGACCTGCTCGTCGGTCGATTCCTCGGTCATCTCTCCGGCAGCGGCCAGCTTTCCGGCGAGGTCGGGATGGCCGTTCAGGAGGACCCGCTTCAGCTCGGGCGAACTGGCGCGCACCACCGCGACCATGGCGGCGTGAAGACCCTCGGCCGTGTCGTGCGAAGCGTCGATGCCGGCGTCATAGGCCGCCTCGGCGACCCAGGCGGCGTGCTCGAAGACGCGGCCATAGACCTCGACGAACAGCGCCCTCGGCATCCGTGACGGCACGTAGCCGCCCGGCGGCGGATGCAGCCTGACCCAGTGGCGGGCGATGTCGAGCCGGGTGGCGACCCAGACGCGGTCATGGCTCTTCACATAGTCGAGGAAGCGCGCCAGCGCCGCCGCCCGGCCGGGACGTCCGACGAGGCGGCAATGCAGGCCGACCGACATCATCTTCGGCGCGGTCTCGCCCTCGGCATAGAGCGTGTCGAAGGAGTCCTTGAGATAGGCGAAGAACTGGTCGCCGCTGTTGAAGCCCTGCGGCGTGGCGAAGCGCATGTCGTTGGCGTCGAGCGTGTAGGGCACGGCGAGCTGCGGCCCCTTCGGACCGCTGAGCCAATAGGGCAATTCGTCGGCATAGACGTCGGCGGTGTAGAGGAAGCCGCCTTCCTCCATCGTCAGCGGAATCGTGTTCTGCGAGGTGCGGCCCTGATAGCAGCCGAGCGGGCGTTCTCCCGCGAGCCCGGTCTGGATCCGGATCGCCTCCAGAATGTCGGCGCGCTCCTGCTCGGCGGGCACGTCGCGGTAGTCGATCCATTTCAGGCCGTGGGTCGCGATCTCCCAGCCGGCCTCCCGCATCGAGCCGACGATCTCCGGATAGCGGGCGAGCGCGCTGGCGACGGCGAACACCGTCACCGGCAGGTTCCGCTCGGTGAACATGCGCCAGAGCCGCCAGTAGCCGGCGCGGGAGCCGTATTCGTAGATCGACTCCATGTTCATGTGGCGCTGGCCGGGCCAGGGGGCGGCGCCGACGATCTCGGAGAGGAAGGCCTCGGAGGCGGCGTCGCCGTGCAGGATGTTGTTCTCGCCGCCCTCCTCGTAATTGACCACGAACTGCAGGGCGATGCGGGCCTCGCCCGGCCAGCGCGGATGCGGCGGGGTGCGGCCGTAGCCCTCGAGGTCGCGGGGATAGGACGTGTCGGTCATGGCTGGCGGCGCTCGCAAACTGATTCAGCTGAAAGAGATAAGCGTCTGATGGTGAAGGCAAGTTACGGGCCGTCATTCTCGGGCGCAGCGAAGCGCAGACCCGAGAAACTCTGGCCGGAGATGCTCGGGTCAAGCCCGAGCATGACGACGTGGCTCAGCTGCCGCGATAGGTGGTGTAGCCGTAAGGCGAGGCGAGGAGCGGTACGTGATAGTGCCGGGCGGTGTCTGAAATCCCGAAGCGGATCGTGACGACGTCCAGGAACGCCGGCTCGGCCAGCGCGACGCCATGCCTGCGAAAATAGGCGCCGATCGCGAAGTCGATCTCGTAGACGCCGGGGCGGGTGGCCTCGGGCGTCAGCAAGGGCGCGTCGGTGCGTCCGTCGCCATTCGTCACGGTCTCGACGAGCGTCTCGCGGCCCCCGTTCGAGAGGCGGCGCAGCGTCACGGCGACGCCGGCCGCCGGCCTGCCGCCATGGGTGTCGAGGACATGCGTCGTCAGCCCGGCCATGCGCGTTCGTCTCCTGTCTCGCCCGTCCGGCCACGCCCATGCGGTGCGGAACTTGCCTGCGGTCGTGACGCAACCGTAATTTGCCCCGCGGCGAAGTCCATCGGGGCTGTGCCGAAAGGGGACCGGGACAGGCCATGCTCGATGCCTATCTGATGGAATGGGGCGGGATGCTGCTGCGCTGGCTGCACGTCGTCACCGCGATCGCCTGGATCGGCTCGTCCTTCTTCTTCATCCATCTCGACGCCTCCCTGCGCCCGGCGGCGGATATTCCTCCCGGGGAGGGAGGGCGCGCCTGGCAGGTCCATGGCGGCGGCTTCTACGAGATGCGCAAATATCTCGTCGCGCCGGCGGTCATGCCGGCCGAGCTGACCTGGCACAAATGGCAGAGCTACTGGACCTGGATCTCGGGCTTTTTCCTGCTGGTCTGGGTCTATTACGCGCAGTCGGAGCTCTACCTGATCGACCCGGCGGTGATGCGGCTCTCGCCCTTCGCCGCCGGCGCGCTCGGCATCGCCGCGCTGGCGGGCGGCTGGCTGATCTATGACGGGCTGTGCAAGTCGCCGCTCGGCCGCCACGACGTCCTGCTCGGGGTGGTCGGCTTCGGCTATGTCGTCGCGGCGAGCTGGGCCTTCGCCAGCGTCTTCTCGGGCCGCGGCGCGCTGATCCATACCGGCGCGCTGATGGCGACGATCATGACCGCCAACGTCTTCTTCAACATCATGCCGGGGCAGCGGAAGGTGATCGCGGCGCTGACCGCCGGCGAAAAGCCGGATCCGAAATACGGCAAGGCGGCCAAGCAGCGCTCGCTGCACAACAACTACATCACGCTGCCCGTGCTGTTCCTGATGCTGTCGAACCACTACCCGGTCACCTACGCCAATTCGTCGGTGATTCCGCTGCTGGTGGCGCTCGTCATCGTGGCCGGGGCGCTGATCCGGCATTTCTTCAACATCCGCCATGCCGATCACGCGAAGTCGCCCTGGTGGTGCTGGGCGGTGGCGATCCTGGCGCTGTGGCTCGCCTTGTGGGTGGCGATGGCGTCCTCGCCGGGCGGGCGCGAACGGCTGGGGCTGGCGCCGCGCGATCCGCCCAAGCCGGTGCTGGCGGCGGGCGCGAGGCTGCCGCCGGCCGAGGTCGCGAACGTCGTCACCGGCCGCTGCGCCATGTGCCATGCGCCGGAGCCGTCCTGGCCGGGACTCCAGATCGCGCCCAAGGGCGTCTTCCTGCACGAGCCGGAGTTCATCGCGGCGCAGGCGCGCGCCATCCGCACGCAGGCGGTGATGACGCATGCCATGCCGCCCAACAACGTCTCGGGCATCACGCCCGACGAGCGCCGGCTGATCGCCGCATGGCTGGCGGCGGCGCGTTAACCGCCTTCCCGGTCTTACGCACGGGAATGTGATCCATTCAGATTCGGTTCAGGTGGCCGCCGCCATGGTCCCGGCCACTGGCTGGCGGTCCGTCTCCAAGCCCGGAGACAGGCCGTCCCGCCGACAGGGACCGGGGGGTCCGCTTGAACGCGTCTCCGACGACCGGCGCCGGCTATCGGCTGGCCGCCATTGGATTTGTCTGTGTCTGGGTGATCCTGAGCTGGCCCTGGCTCTCGGGCGCCGTGACGATTCCCTTCGATGCCAAGGCGCATTTCCAGGCGCAGGTGCAGTTCCTCGCGCAGGCGCTGCATTCCGGGCAGTCCCCTTTCTGGAACCACAACGTCTTCGGCGGCTCGCCCCAGATCGCCGATCCGCAATCCCTGATCTTCTCGCCCGCGATCCTGCTCGCGGCGCTGGTGCCCTCGCCGAGCTTCCGCGAGGTCGACGCCTATGTGCTGCTGCATCTGCTGGCCGGCGGGCTGGCGCTGCTGATGTTCTTCCGCGATCGCGGCTGGCATCCGGCGGGCGGGCTGCTGGCGGCGATCGTCTTCGCCTTCGGCGCCTCGGCCGCCTGGCGCGTGCAGCATGTCGGCCAGATCGCGAGCCTCGCCTTCTTCGCCATCGCGCTGTGGCTGACGGCCCGGATGCTGCAACGTTCCTCGCTGCTGTCGGGCGCGTTCGCCGGTCTCGCCGCCGGCATGATGGTGCTCGAGCCGGACCAGGTCGCGCTGCTCGGCGCCTACGTCCTCGTCGCCATGGTGGTCGCACACTGGGTTTCCGGCGGCTGGCCGGCGCTGCGCAAGAGCCTGCCCGCCCTGTCGGTCTGCGCCGTCGTCGGGCTGATGACGATCAGCCTGCCGTTGCTCTGGACCTGGCTCTTCGCCGAGGCGACGACCCGGCCGGAGATCGCCTTCACCGATGCCGCGAGGGGCTCGCTGCACCCGGCTTCGCTCCTCACCGCCTTCGTCGCCGATCTGTTCGGCGCCAAGGACCCTGCCGTCGAGTTCTGGGGGCCTTACAACAACCCGTCCTGGGTCAAGGATCTCGCCCTGTCGCAGAACATGGCGCAGGTCTATTTCGGGGCGCTGCCGCTGCTGCTCCTGATCGCGCCTGGACTGACGCGCGGCTGGCTGTGGGACCGGGGCGTGCGCACGTTCAGCCTCGCTCTCCTGTTCATGATCCTGTTCGCGGTCGGCCGGTACACACCCGCCTTCCACGTCATCTACGAGTACATGCCGGGCGTGAAGCAGTTCCGCCGGCCGGCCGATGCGACGTTCCTGATCGGAGCGCTCGGCGCGGTTATGTCCGGCTACCTGCTGCATCGGCTGCTCGCCTTCGGGGACCTCGGGGCGCTGCGGCGCGACGGGCTGATCGCGGCGGGTGTCGTCGCGGCGGTCGTCGTCGCCTCGTTCGCGCTCTCCGCCGGGCAGGGGCATCTGCACGACGCCTGGCGGCCGATCCTCGCCAGCGTGGGCTGGTTCGCCGTCTCGATCCTGGCGATCGCGCTGCTGCTGCGCCGGCGCACCGCGGCCGGTTCGCTGGCCGCGATCGCGGTGACGATGGTGCTCGCAGGGGCAGATCTCGGCGTCAACAACGGTCCCAACGAGTCCACGGCGCTGGCGCCGGACCTGTACGACGTGCTGCGCCCCGACACGCAGAACGAGACCATGCGCACGCTGAAACGGCTCGTCGCGCAGCCCGCCGGCTCGCCCCGGCGCGACCGTGTCGAGTTCCTCGGCATGGGCTTCGAATGGCCGAATGCCGGCATGGTCCACGGCCTCGACCATACGCTCGGCTACAATCCGCTGCGGCTCGCCGATTTCGCCGATGCCGTCGGCAACCGCGATTCGGTCTCGAAGCCGAGCGACCGCGATTTCACCTCGCTGTTTCCGTCCTATCGCTGCCGTCTCGCGAACATGCTCGGCCTGCGCTACATCGCGACGCCGGTGCCGATCGAACGGGTCGACCGCTCCCTCAAGGAGGGCGATCTGCCCCTCGTCGCCCGGACGAAGGAAGGCTACATCTACGAAAACCCGCGGGCGCTGCCGCGCGTGCAGTTCGTCGGCGGCTGGCAGCTGGCCGATTTCGAGGCGATGAAGAGTTCGGGGCGGTGGCCGGAGGCCGATCCGCAGCAGGTCGTGCTGCTGGAAACCGAGCCGCCCGTCGCGACGCATGAGGGGCCCGTGACGGTGCAGGCCGATGTCCGGCTCGCGCGTTACGAGAATACGGTGGTCGAGGTCGAGGTTTCCACGCCGCAGCCGGGCTTCATCGTGCTCAACGACATCTGGCATCCCTGGTGGCGCGCGCATGTCGACGGGACCGAGGCCGAGATTCTGCGGGCCAATGTCCTGTTCCGCGCCGTCCAGGTGCCGGCGGGCTTCCACAAGATCCGCTTCACCTTCGATCCGATCGAAGGCGCGATCGCCGAGGTTCGCGAGAAGATCGAGCCGCATGAGGCCGAGGACGACGGCGCCCCCGCCGCGCCGCCGCGCGAGGCCCCGGCGTCGGTCGCCGCCGCCCCGGGCCCGATCCTGTCGGGCCCGTCGCCGGCGATCCGCGAGTCGCTCGGGCTCGGCGGTCCCGTCGCGCCCGCCGCCCGCAACGGGCTTTCGGCCGCGCAGGCCTATTGACGGCGCCGCGCCCGGCGTGGCGCCGCTTGCCGAGTGCTCAGGCTCCGGTCTCCGCCTTGAGCCCCGCGGCCTCGATGCCGGCGCAAGCGGCGATCTCGTCGTTGTCGGAGGTGTCGCCGGAGATGCCGATGGCGCCGAGCAGCGTTCCGGCATCGTCGCGGATCAGCGCGCCGCCGGGTACCGGAACGAGCGAGCCGCCGACGGCATGCGTCGCCGCCTCGATGAAATAGGGCCGCTCCAGCGCCATCTTGTGCAAGGCGCGGGAGCCGATGCCGAGCGCGACCGCGCCATGGGCCTTGCCGAGCGCGATCTCGCCACGCTTCAGGCTGGTGCCGTCCTCGGCGGCGAAGGCCTTCTGGGCACCGCGGGAATCGACGATGGCGACGGCCAGCGGCTTGAAGCCGGCCTTGCGGGCATGGGCGAGGGCGGCGGCCAGAATGGCCTGTGCCTGCGAAAGGGTCAGCATCTGCGGGTCTCCGGTTCGGTGAGGAAGCCGCTTGTGCCAGTCCGCGCGCGGCCGGGGAAGCGCGGCCTGCGTCCAAGGAGCTTTTCCCGGATATACGCCGATCACCGTGGCGCGGAGGGAGCGGCCGTCTTGCAATCGTCGTCGCGGGCGGGCTTCATGGGCGCCCAGGGAACCATCGGCACGCAATAACGAGGAGGAAAAGTCATGGGTCTGTTCAGCTTCATCAAGGAAGCCGGCTCCAAGATATTCGGGTCGGGCTCGGCCAAGGCGGAGGACCTCCAGAAGGAGCTCTCGGGTCACGGCCTGCCGTCCGACGTGTCGATCCAGGTGGACGGCGACAAGGTCAAGGTCTCCGGCAAGGCGATGTCCACGGAGGAGGCGGAGAAGATCATCCTCGCGCTCGGCAACACGGCCGGGGTCGGCGCGGTCGAGTCCGACCTGATCGTCACGAAGGAAGCGCCTGCCGCCGTCTTCTACACGGTCAAGAAGGGCGACACGCTCTGGAAGATCGCCGAGGAGCATTACGGCAAGGGGCAGGGCGCCAAATACACCGACATCGTCAAGGCCAACACGCCGCCGGTGAAGAATCCCGACCTGATCCAGCCCGGCTGGGTGCTGCGCATCCCGCCGCTGGCCTGAACTCGACGCTGCCCGGCGGGACCGCCTCGCCGGGCCACGCGGCCTTGCCGCAACGGACGGAGACGACACGTTGATCGTCAATGATCTCGATATCGACGATGTGAAGACTGGACTGGCGGATGGCTCCATCCTGCTCGTCGACGTGCGCGAGCCGCATGAATTCGCCGCCGGCCATATCCCCGGCTCGCTGTCGCGGCCGCTCTCGCAGTTCGACCCCGGAGACCTGCCCGACGCGCCGGGCCGGCGGATCGTGTTTTCCTGCGCGGCGGGCGTGCGCTCGCTGAGGGCGCTCGAATTCGTGCAGTCGGCCGGGCTCGACATCGACGCCCATTACGCCGGTGGCTTCAAGGACTGGGTGATGCGGGGCGAGACCGTTTCGTACGATTGACGCCTCGTCGCCGCCGATTCGGGCGGCGGGCCTGTTCAGAGGATTTCATCATGGTCATTCGCAAGCTTGCCGCCGGCGCCGTCTGCGCCCTGGCGGTCGGCCTCGCTTCGCCGCTTCCGGCCTTCGCGCAGCCATCGGCCCAGGGCCAGGCTTCGGCCTCCGCTGGCGAAGGCGATCTGCAGGCGGCGATCGCCAAGTCCAACGCCTATACGCAGCTGATGAACCGCACGCTGCGGGCGGGCGACTCATGGCAGCGCTACGCCAGCTGGGTCGACATGAAGAAGGGGCCGACCGGCAAGGAGATGTATATCTCCTACGGGCTCTACAGCCTCTATGACGTGACGAAGGAGATCCAGAAGGCGGAGCAGATGGCGGCGGCCGAGCCGAGGCTGCCGGACATCGACGCCGCCATTCTGCGCTACGTCAAGGCCTATCAGGAGCTGGCACCGCTGATCACCCGAGCCGAGCGCTATTACGACCGCAAGGACTATCGCGACGATGCCATGGCCGAGGGCCAGAAGCTCCATGCGGCGATGGTCCCGGCCGCGAAGAGCTTCTTCGAGGAGCGCGAGACGCTGGATGCGCTGATGCGGGTCTACAAGCGCGGCCTCGACCAGCGCGAGCTAGCGGCGCTGGAACAGCGTGAGGGGCGCTCGCTCCGCTGGCAGGTCCGTAACGTCATGGTCGCGGCGCGCGCGGTCATCGACCTGATGCCGAGCAACCAGCGGCCGATCGTCGATCTCAAGGCGTTCGACGCCGCCACCGCCGACTACGCCAAGGCGGTCCGCGAGATGGACGGCTTCAAGGACAAGAACCCCGGCGCGTCGCTGATGATCGACAGCCATGCCGGCTCCTGGCTCGGCAAGCTGCGCGACTTCTCGGACAAGCTCGGCAAGAGCAAGGGCGACGTCCGTCGCGGTGCGGCGAGCGACGCCAACCGGATCGTGGGCGACTACAACACCATGATCAGCCTGGCCGATACGGCGGTGCGGCTCTCGCGCTGACGTGGGAGGCGGCGCCGCGCGAGCGCGCCCTGCGCATGGCGTCGGGGGTGGCGGTGCGGCGGCTCTGCCCCTAGTCTTTCATTCGACCAATCGAGGATACGCCATGCGTCCCATGAAATTCGGCTTCGGACAGCCGATGCGCCGTGTCGAGGATCAGCGCCTGACGACGGGCTCAGGCCGCTATACCGACGACACCGCCGTCGAGGGCGCGCTGCACGCCTTCGTCCTGCGCTCGCCGCACGGGCACGCGCGCTTCACCGTCACCGAGACGGAAGCCGCCCGGAAGGTGAAGGGCGTGAAGCTGGTCCTGACCGGCAAGGACGTCGCGCATTATGGCGACCTGCCCTGCAAGGGGCACATCAAGACCGTCTCCGGCGAGATGTCGAAGTCGCTTCCGGTGCCGGTGCTGCCGCTCGACACCGTCCGCCATGTCGGCGAGGCGGTCGCCTTCATCGTCGCGGAGACGCTGTCGCAGGCGCGCGACGCGGCCGAGGCCATCGCGATCGACTGGGAGCCGCTGCCCGCCGTCAACGGCATCGCGGACGCGCTCGCGAAGGACGCTCCGCTGGTCTGGGCCGACCGGCCGGGCAATGTCGCCTTCGAGGCCGAGCAGGGCGACCGCGAGAAGACCGAGAAGGCCTTCGCCAAGGCGGCGCGCACGGTCTCGCTGACCATCGTCAACAACCGCCTCGTCTCCAACTACATGGAGACGCGCGCCTGCGTCGCCGACTACGACAAGACGGGCAAGCGCTGGACGCTGACGCTGGGCAGCCAGGGCAGCCACGGCATGCGCGACCTGATCGCGAATTATGTCCTCAAGGTCGATCCCAAGCGCATCCGCGTGGTGACGCCGGATGTCGGCGGCGGCTTCGGCACCAAGATCTTCCTCTATCGCGAATATCCGCTGGCGATGATCGCGGCCGAGAGGCTGAAGCGCCCCGTGCGCTGGGTGTCCGACCGCACCGAGCATTTCCTCGCCGACACCCATGGCCGCGCCAATCTGGCGACGGCGACGATGGCGCTCGACGCGAAGGGCAGGTTCATCGGCCTCAAGGTCGACCTCGCGGCCGAGATGGGCGCCTATCTCTCGCAGTACGGGCCCTTCATCCCCTGGGTCGGCACGACGATGACGCCGGGCTGCTACAACATCCCGGCGGTGCATGTGCGTTTCCGCGGCATCCTGACCAACACCACGCCGGTCGATGCCTATCGCGGCGCGGGCCGGCCCGAGGCCGCCTATCTGATCGAGCGGCTGGTGGACGCCATCGCGCGCGAGACCGGCAAGGCGCCGGATGCCGTGCGCGCGCTCAACTTCGTCAAGCCGTCCGAGATGCCGCACAAGACGCAGACCGGTCCGGTCTACGATTCCGGCGAGTTCGAGGGCCATATGCGCCGCGCCATGGAGGTCGCCGACTGGGCCGGCTTCAAGGCGCGCCACAGGGCCTCGGCGAAGGCGGGCAAGCTGCGCGGCATCGGCATGGCCAGCTATATCGAGGCCTGCGGCGGCGGCGGGCCCGAGAGCTCGACCGTGATCCTCGAGACGGACGGCACCGTCACCGTGTTGATCGGCACCCAGTCGAACGGGCAGGGGCACGAGACCGCCTATTCGCAGCTCGTCGCCCAGCATCTCGACATCCCGCTCGAGCGCATCCGCATCGTCCAGGGCGACACCGACCGGGTCGAGACCGGCTCGGGCACCGGCGGCTCGCGCTCGATTCCCGTCGGCGGGGCGGCGCTCGACAAGGCGACCGCGATCCTCTCCGACAATCTGAAGCAGCTCGCCTCCGACAAGCTCGAGGCTGCGGTGGCCGATCTCGAGATCGTCGCGGGCGCCGTGCGCGTGGTCGGCACCGACAAGGCGCTCGATCTCGCCGCGATCGCGGCCCTTCCGGGCGCCTCGCCCGAGATGCTGAAGGTGCATCAGAGCTGGCAGCCGCCCGAGGCGACCTATCCGAACGGCACGCATGTCTGCGAGCTGGAGATCGACCCGCAGACCGGCGGCACGGACATCCTGAACTACGTCGTGGTCGACGATTTCGGGGTGACGCTGAACCCGATCCTGCTGCAGGGGCAGGTCCATGGCGGCGCGGCGCAGGGCATCGGCCAGGCGCTGATGGAGGAGGTCCGCTTCGATGCCGACGGGCAGATGCTGACCGCCACGCTGATGGACTATGCGCTTCCCCGCGCCGTCGACATCCCGAACTTCCACTTCGAGACGCGCAACGTCCGCTGCGTGACCAATGCGCTCGGCGTGAAGGGCGCGGGCGAGGCGGGCGCGATCGGGGCCTGCCCGGCCGTGATGAACGCTGTGATCGACGCGCTCGACCGTGCCGCTGGCATTCGCGCCATCGACATGCCGGCGACGCCGTTGAAGATCTTCAACGCATTGCGCCGGGCGCGGCAGGCGGCCTGAGGAGACCTGCGGCAGGACGCGGAGCCCGCTTCCGCGCCCTGCCGCGATCACGCGATTGCTATTTGGCGATGGCTCGCGATTGCCGTTTTCTGGAATCGTTCCAGATGTCGCCGTTCCGGCGCGCCAACTCTCGAGATGCCTGAATGCTGCGCCTTGCCTTTGCCGTTGCCTGCGTTTTCGCCGGGCTGACCCTCTCCACCCCTCCCGCCTCTGCCCAGGACGACCCGATCGCGGCCCGCAAGGCGATCCTGCGCTCCTTCGGCGCGGCCTCGCGCGATCCGGGCCAGATGCTTCGCGGCGATGCCGCCTTCGACCTCGCCAAGGTTCAGGCTTCGCTCAAGGTCTTCGCCGAGGGCGCGGCGAAGCTGCCGGCGCTCTTTCCGGAGAGTTCCAAGACCGGTGATACGAAGGCGGCTCCCGCCATCTGGACCGAGAAGGACAAGTTCGACGCGCTCGCCGCCAAGCTCGCGAGCGACGCCGCGACCGCCGCCGGTTCGATCAAGGACGAGGCGAGCTTCAAGGCGACGATGCCGGAGGTTCTCGGCACCTGCAGCGCCTGCCACCGCAGCTACCGGCTCCGGTGACGACGGTCGTCCAGCAGGGCGCCGATGCCGGGCGCCGGGAGGCCGAGACGGAGCCCGGCGCCGAGGTGCGCGTCTGGGACTGGCCGACGCGGCTGTTCCACTGGCTCCTGGTGACGTGCTTCCTGTCGGCCTGGGTCAGCTTCGAATACGCGGCCGAGCTCGGCGATCCGACGCTGAAATGGCATCGCTGGAACGGCTACGCGATCCTCGTGCTGCTCGCCTTCCGCCTTCTCTGGGGCTTCGCGGGCTCCTCGACCGCGCGCTTCGGCTCGCTGCCGCTCGCGCCCGCTTCCGCCCTGCGCTACCTGCTGGCGACCGCGACAGGGCGCCAGAGGCCGTTCCTGGGGCATAATCCTCTCGGGAGCTGGATGGTGCTCGCCCTGCTGCTCGGCCTTTTCGTCCAGGCCTGCCTCGGGCTGTTCACGCTGGAGCACAACGAGATCACCGCGGGGCCGCTCCAGCGGCTGATCTCCTTCGAGACCACCGAGGTCGTTTCGGACTGGCACCGCGCGGGCTTCAACCTGCTGCTGGCGCTGGTCTGCGTGCATGTCCTGGCGAACAGCCTGCACCAGCTCGTGAAGCGCGACCCGCTGGTCACGGCGATGCTGACCGGCCGCAAGCCGGCGCGCGACTATGCCGATGCGCCATCGGCGCGGGTGCCCGCGAGGCTGGCGCTGCGGGCGGGCCTGTGCCTGGCGGCGGCGCTCCTCGTCGTGTTCGGCGGCATCACGCTGGCCGGCGGCCGGCTGTTCTGAGTTCTCTCGCCCCCATACGTCGCGGCACCCGGGACGGGGCTGAGCGGCTGCGCGAACATGCGATAGGGTGCCGCCCTGTCGCTGCCGGCAGGGCCGGCGGCCAACGAGCGGAGGCGAGCCATGAAGATTCAGCACAGGGGATCCCAGCCCTCGGCCAAGGGACCCGCGGACTGGTTCACAGGTGCGGTCCGCATCGATGCGCCGTTCCAGGGGACGGCGCCGGCCCGCATCGGTGGCGCGACCGTCACTTTCGAGCCGGGGGCGCGCACGGCCTGGCACACGCATCCGCTCGGCCAGATGATCATCGTCGTCTCCGGCTCCGGCTGGGCGCAGCGCGAGGGAGAGCCGGTCGTGGAGATCGGCGCGGGCGACATCGTCTGGTTCGAGCCCGGCGAAAAGCACTGGCACGGCGCGACGCCCACCACCGCGATGACGCATATCGCGATCGCCGAATCGCAGGACGGGAAAGCCGTGGACTGGTTGGAGAAGGTGACGGACGCGCAATACGTCCGCTGACACCTACTCCATCACCGCCGCCTTGAGGATGCAGACCATCAGGGCGCTGCCCGGCGTGTCGCCGACGCAGCGCACCACATGGCGCCGGTCGCAGCGATAGCGCAGCGTCTCGCCGGCCTTGGCGCGCTGGACGATGTCACCGACCTCGACCTCGAACTCGCCCGAGGTGACGGAGAGCGATTCGATCGAGCCGCGCTGGTGGCCTTCCGAATCGAGCTCGCCGCCCGGCTCCGCCTGCACGTCGTACCATTGCAGCCACTCGACCGTCTTGATCCAGCCGATGATGCCGAGCCGGAGCTTGCCGTCCTCCGAGACGAGGATCGGCGTGTCGGCGCGCGTCGTCTTGTCGATGAAGGGCTCTTCCTCGCCGCTCGAGAGCACGCGCTCGATCGAGATGTCGAGCGCCTGGGAGAGGCGCCAGATCGTCGCCAGCGTCGGATTGGTCTCGTTGCGCTCGATCTGGCTGATGATCGACTTCGCGACGCCGGACTGCTCGGCCAGATCGGAGAGCGAGAAATTATAGGCCTTGCGCAGGCGCTGGATCGTCTTGCCGAGCTGGCCGGAGATCACCTGCGCGCCCGAATCGAGTTCGCGGCCGCCGCGTTCTTTGGTCTCGATACCCATTCCGCTCGGTCTACCTCGACATGCCGCGATCGCCGGGGCGGGCGAAGCTTCCAACAGCGGGCCGACAATGCCCCGTCCGGCTCGGCCGGGCAAGTGCGGGGCCGCCCGCGCGGGCTCGCGGATCAGGCCGGACGGCTGGGGCCGGCCTCCCGCTGCTCGCGGTGCAGAAGCCCCAGCTGGCGCTCGCGCAGGATCACATAGATGCCCGAGGCGGTGACTATGGCGGCGCCGATCAGGATCGTGCCCGCGGGCCATTCCCCGAACCAGAACCAGCCGATCACCAGCGCCCAGATCATCGTGGAGTATTCGAAGGGGGCGATCAGCGAAGCGTCTCCGTGGCGATAGGACTGGACGAGCAGGATCTGCGCGACACCGCCGAGAACGCCGATGGTCACCATCATCAAGGCGTCGCGGGCATCCGGCATCCGCCAGCCCAGCACGATCGTGGCGAGGCCGAGCAGGCTCGTCATCGCCATGAAGTAGAACACGATCGCGCCCGTGCCCTCTGTCTTCGTCAGCAGGCGGACCTCGATGGTCGCGAAGGCGGAGCAGAAGGCGCCGCCCAGCGCCAGGGCTGCGCCCAGCGCCGCGCCCGCCTGCAGGGTCCGGCCGTCCGAGAGATTCGCCAGATGCGGCGAGAGCATGATCAGGACGCCGCCGAAGCCGATGGTGACGGCGCTCCAGCGATAGATGCGCACGCGCTCCTTCAGGATCACCGCGGCCAGAGCCACCACGGCGAGCGGCGCGGCATAGCCCAGCGCGACCGCGCTCGACAGCGGCAGGTATTGCAGCGCCGCGAAACCGAGGAACATCCCGGTCGAGCCGATCACGCCGCGCTTGAAATGGCCGCCGAGATTATGGGTGCGCAGCGCGTGCGGGAGATCGGACCGCCAGGCCATCCAGATCAGCAGAGGGATCAGCGCGAAGAAGGACCGGGTAAAGACGAGTTCGCCGGTCGGGTAGCGCTCGGCGATCGACTTGATGCCCGCCGACATCAGCGTGAACGCCAATGCGGAGAGAAGTTTCAGCGCGATTCCGAGAAGAGGGGACAAGGCACCCGCCATGGCGAGCGGCGCGACGCCGCAGGAAAGCCGACCTCGTAGACCATGATCCCGCCAGCCGGCGAAGCGCTAACTTTGCAACCCGGACCGGCGGCCTGCGAGACGCCGCCGGTCCCAATTTCGTCGCGATCGCCCGGGCGCAGGCTCAGAAGGTGCCGCGGAAGACGCCGCCGTCGATCAGCAGGTTCTGGCCGGTGATATAGCCGGCATGGGCGCTGGCCAGGAAGGCGCAGGCCTTGCCGAACTCGTCGGCGGTCCCGAACCGGCCGGCCGGTACGCCCGCCATGCGGTCGGCCCGCATCTCCTCCTCGGTGAGGCCCTTGAGCGCCGCCATCTTGCCGACCGAGCTCTTGAGCCGGTCGGTGTCGAACATGCCGGGCAGGATGTTGTTGATGGTGACGTTGGCATGCGCCACCTCGCGCGCGACGCCCGAGAGAAAGGCGGTGAGGCCCGCGCGCGCGCCGGAGGAGACGTCCAGCCCGATCAGCGGCGTCAGCACGCTGGCCGAGGTGATGTTGACGATGCGCCCGAAGCGACGGGCGATCATGCCGTCGACCACGCGCTGAACCAGCTCGATCGGCGTGGCCATGTTCTGGACCACGCCCTCCATCAGAGCCTCGCGGGAAACCTCGCGAAACGATTTCGGCGGAGGACCGCCATTGTTGTTGACCAGAATGTCCGGCTCGGGGGCCGCGGCGAGCAGCGCGTCCTGCCCGGCACGGGTCGAGACGTCGGCGACGACGGCGATGATCGTCGCGCCGGTGCTGGCACGAATCTGGCTCGCGGTGGCTTCCAGCGTGGCGGCGTCGCGGCCGTTGATCACCACGGTGCAGCCGGCCTCGGCCAGCGCCTCGGCACAGCCCCGCCCAAGTCCCTTGCTGGAGGCGCAGACGATGGCCGTACGGCCCGAAATACCAAGATCCATCACGTTCCTCCACAAGCTGCGCCGGCTCTCGCCGGGCCGGCGCGTTTCCGCAAGCCAGATCACGGAATGGTGGTTCCGTCATCAAAGCGCAACGCAAATCAGCCACAGCCGGCGTGCATCGCAACTGGACGGGCCCGCAGGCATGAGCGACGCCGACGACGCGAAACAGGTTCGCAGCATCTTCATCTCCGACCTGCATCTCGGCACGCGCGGGGCGCAGGCCGACCTGGTGCTGCAATTCCTCAAGGCCTATGACGCGCCCAGCATCTATCTGGTCGGCGACATCATCGACGGCTGGCGGCTGAAGAGCGGCTGGTACTTCCCGCAGACCCACAACGACGTCATCCAGAAGCTGCTGCGCAAGGTGCGCAAGGGCTCCAGGCTGATCTACGTCACGGGCAACCACGACGACTTCCTGCGCGATTTCACCGGCCTCCAGTTCGGCGGCATCACGCTCGTCGACGAGGTGATCCACGAGACGGCGGACGGGCGCCGCCTGCTCGTGATCCATGGCGACATCTTCGACCTCGTGGTGCGCAACGCCAAATGGCTCGCGCTGCTCGGGGACTGGGCCTACACGGTGGCCCTGGCCTCGAACACGGTCGTCAACAAGGTCCGGCGCTGGCTCAGCCTGCCGCACTGGTCCCTGTCGGCCTGGGCCAAGAACAAGGTCAAGAACGCCGTGAACTACATCGGCGAGTTCGAGACCTGCCTCGCCGCCGAGGCGAAGCGGCACGATGCCGACGGTGTCATCTGCGGTCACATCCATCACGCTGCCTATCGCGAGATCGACGGGCTGACCTATCTCAACACCGGCGACTGGGTGGAGAGCTGCACGGCCTTCGTCGAGCATCTCGACGGCCGTTTCGAACTCATCCGCTGGCCGCAGGGCCGCCTGAAGGGCGAGGAGCCGGTGGTGGTGCCGCTGCACACGAAGCCGGTCGGCACGCTCGTCGAGGCCGCCTGACCATGCGGGTGATGATCGCCACCGATGCGTGGAGGCCGCAGATCAACGGGGTCGTGCGGTCGCTGGAGCGAATGGTGGCGGCCGGCCCCGATTTCGGCGTGACGGCGGGCGTGCTGACCCCGGAGGGGTTTCGGCAGATCGGCCTGCCGAGCTATCCCGACATCCGCCTCGCGCTGGCGACGCGGCGGGAGCTGTCGCGGCGGATCGACCAGTTCGCGCCGGACCATGTCCATATCGCGACCGAGGGGCCGATCGGCTGGCTGACGCGGGCGATCTGCCTGGCGCAGAAGCGGCCCTTCACCACGAGCTATCACACCCGCTTCCCGCAATACGTTTCGGCGCGCTGGCCGATTCCCGAGAGCTGGAGCTACCGATTTCTGCGCCGCTTCCACGATCCGGCCGCGGCCGTGATGGTCTCCACGGCGACCGTCGAGGCGGAGCTCGCGGGTCGCGGCTTCCGCAACATCGTGCGCTGGGGACGGGGCGTCGATCTCGCCTTGTTCCATCCGCGCCGCGAGAGCGTGCTGGACCTGCCGCGCCCGATCTTCCTCAGCGTCGGGCGGGTCGCGGTCGAGAAGAATCTCGAGGCGTTCCTGTCGCTGCGGCTGCCCGGAACCAAGGTGGTGGTCGGAGACGGCCCGGCCCGCGCCGACCTGATGCGCGCTTTCCCGGACACCGTCTTCCTCGGCTCGCGCGAGGGCGAGGAGCTGGCGTCGATCTATGCCTCGGCCGACGTCTTCGTATTCCCGAGCCTGACGGACACGTTCGGCATCGTGCTGCTGGAGGCTGCCGCGAGCGGCGTGCCCGTCGCGGCGTTTCCGGTGCAGGGACCGGCCGACATCTTCGCGGGCGGCAGCGGCGCGGTGCTGAACGAGGATCTGCGCATGGCGGCGCTTCAGGCGTTGCGCGTGCCGCGGGAGGCCTGCCTCGATCTCGCCGCCGGCTATAGCTGGCAGGCCAGCGCCGCCCAGTTCTACGGCCATATCCGGCGGGTCGCGCAGCGCGAGGCGCCCCCGCCGCGGGCGGCGGCCGCGTCCGGCGTCACAGCCTTCGCGAGCGCGCGTGGCGCGGCAGGGCCGGCGCGGGAGCATCAGGCGGCTTGAGCTGGGCGCGGAAACCGTCGCGCCGCTCATGGACGGAGGCGATGACGAGCCCCATCGGCACGCCGAGGCCGACCAGCGCCGCCTCCGAAAGCTGCAGGCTCGCCTCGATGGTTTCCGGCACCGCGTCGTTGACGCCGAGCTCGTAGAGCCGGCGGGCATGCGTGGCGTCGCGGGCGCGGGCGACGATCACGAGATCGGGCCTCATGTGCCGGGCGACGCGCACGGTCTGCTCCACCGCCAGCGGATCGTCGATCGTCACGATCAGCGTCGTCGCCTCCTCCAGCCCGCACAGGCGCAGGAATTCCGGCCTCGTCGCGTCGCCGTAATAGGCGGGGCGCCCGGCCTGGCGGTGGCTCGCGACCAGCCTCGGGTCCATGTCGATCACGATATGCGGCTTGCGGTGCTCCTGAAGCATGGAGCCGACGAGCTGGCCGACGCGGCCGCCCCCGACGACGATCGCACGCGCCGTCCTGTCGTCGGGCGGCAGCACCCGCGCTTCCTCCGGAAGCTCGGCCGGCACGGTCAGCCGCACGGAGAGCTTCCGCGCCAGCCGGGCCAGCAGCGGCAGCGCCACCATGGTCAGGGAGACGGCGGCGAGGACCAGGTTCGCCGGCTCGCGCTGGAGCAGCCCGGCGGCGACGGAGGCGTTCAGCAGCACGAAGGCGAACTCGCCGCCCGGCCCGACGAGGATCGCGGTTTCCTGCGCCGTGGCCCGCGACAGCCTGAAGACGCGCGCGAGGCCGAAGACGATCGCCGCCTTGACGGCAAACAGGCCGAAGGCGATGCCGAGGATGGCGAAGGGGCGTTGCGCGAGCTCGGCCGGGTTCACGCCCATGCCGACGGTCAGGAAGAAGACGCCGATCAGCAGCGACTTGAACGGGTCGATCGTGGCCTCGAGGGCGCGGCGATATTCGGTTTCGGCCAGCAGGAGGCCGGCGATGAAGGCGCCGAGGCCCATCGACAGGCCCGCCGCGGCCGCGATCATGCCCGTGCCCAGCGCCGTCAGCAGCGTCGCGGCCATGAAGCTCTCGGCGCTGCCGGACGAGGCGACGAGGCGGAACAGGGGCCTGAGCGCCAGCCGTCCGACGACGACGATCGTCGCGATGGCGACGAAGGCCTGCACGAAGGCCTGGGCGAGGCCGGCCAGCAGCGATCCGCCGCCGGGCTGCGTGCCGAGCACGCTGACCAGGAAGAGCAGCGGCACGACGGCGAGATCCTGGCAGAGCAGGATCGCGAAGCTCGCGCGGCCCGCCGTCGTCGTCATGCGCTTTTTCGCCGAAAGCAGCTCGACGACCATGGCGGTCGAGGACAGGGCGAGGCCGGCGCCGATGATGAGCGCCGCCGCCGCGGGCTGGCCGAGCGCGAAGGCCGCGGCGCCGATGACGACGGCCGACAGGGCGACCTGCGTCAGGCCCAGCCCGAAGACGAGGCGGCGCATCGTCAGGAGGCGCTCATAGGAGAGCTCCAGCCCGATGACGAAGAGCAGGAAGGCGACGCCGAGTTCCGCCGGGCCCGTCAGCGCCTCCGGACTCGAGACCGTGACGGTGCGCAGGAAGGGCACGGAAGCGGCGATGCCGCCGAGGCCGAACGGTCCGAGCAGGGCGCCGCAGGCGATGAAGGCGACGACCGAATTGACCTTGAAGCTCTTGGCCAGAGGCACCACGACGCCAGCCGTCGCCAGGACGACGATCGCGTCGTGGTAGACCGACAGGTCGATCGATGCTGCCAAGGCGGGGTCCTCGGGAATCGGTGGTGGGAGTGCCGCGAGACCTTGCTGCCGCGGCCCCCCCAACACAACCGCAAAGGCGTGAACGGCGGATCAATTCTCCTTTCGCGCCGCCGGTTTAGACGCGGCGCCTGAGACGCCGATTCACGCAGGGCGCGGTTGCGGCGCCGGCGCGTCCTGCGATAGCGTCCTGCGACATCCCGAAAGGTCGTGCATGCGCTTCACCGGCACCGAGAGCTACGTCGCCACCGAGGACCTCACGGTCGCGGTCAACGCCGCGATCCGGTTGGAGCGACCGCTCCTGGTCAAGGGCGAGCCCGGAACCGGCAAGACGGTGCTGGCCGAGGAGATCGCCGCCGCGCTGAAGGCGCCGCTGATCACCTGGCACATCAAGTCGACGACCAAGGCCCAGCAGGGACTCTACGAATACGACGCCGTCAGCCGCCTGCGCGACAGCCAGCTCGGCGACCCGCGCGTCTCCGACATCGCCAACTACATCAAGCGCGGCAAGCTCTGGGAGGCGTTCGCCTCGGCCGAGCGGCCCGTGCTGCTGATCGACGAGATCGACAAGGCCGATATCGAGTTCCCGAACGATCTGCTGCTCGAGCTCGACCGGATGGAGTTCCATGTCTACGAGACCGGCGAGACGGTGAAGGCGGCCCGGCGGCCCGTGATGATCATCACCTCCAACAACGAGAAGGAGCTGCCGGACGCCTTCCTGCGGCGCTGCTTCTTCCACTACATCCGCTTTCCGGATGCGCAGACCATGCAGGCGATCGTCGAGGTGCATTTCCCCGGCATCAAGAAGCGGCTGATGGAGGAGGCGCTGCGGCTCTTCTTCGAGGTCCGCGAGGTTCCCGGCATCAAGAAGAAGCCCTCGACCTCGGAGCTGCTCGACTGGCTGAAGCTGCTCGTGGCGGAGGATATCGGCCCCGAGGTGCTGCGCGAGCGCGACCCGCGCAAGCTGATCCCGCCGCTGCACGGCGCCCTGCTCAAGAACGAGCAGGACGTTTCGCTGTTCGAGAAGCTGGCGTTCATGGCGCGGCGCGAGGCGCGCTGACGGCCTCGGTCGGGATCGCGTCGCAGGGCGGGATCGCGGTCGCAAGGTCGATCTTGGGATCGACCTTGCGGACCGCCTCGCGCAGGTCGAAGTCCCGCATCAGCAGGACGTAGTCCTCCGTTTCGGTGGTCTTGAGATAGCTCGTCATCGGGATCGGCCTGCCGCTGAGGTCTCCCGTGCGGCAGGCCTTGTCGGCGGAGAGGGACAAGCTGCCGCGATTGCCGCTCTGGCCCGCTCCGAGCAGCATCTCGTCCCGGAAGGCGCTGAGCCGCGCGACGTCCGCCGCGCCGAGACGGAACACCGTCAGCCGCCGCCCCGGGGAGACCATCACCGGCAGCGCGGCGAGCTCGTTGGCGTCGCGCACCTCCTCCAGCACGGCCTTGCGCTCATGGCGCCCGCCCTCCTTGGGCTCCACCACGATCGTCATCGTCACGCCCCCCGGCAGCGGACGGATATCGGCCGGCAGGCTGAGGCTGGCGCGCAGATCCGCGAGCCTGGTCGTGCGGATATCGATCCTGGACAGCTTCGGCAGAGAGGTGAGCGGAACGTGGCCGCAGGCGCCGGCCAGGCCGGCCGCGACCAGAAGGGCAATCAAGGCAGGGCGCATCTCGGGTTTCCAGTTTCGAAAATGGGTCTGTACTTTTAGAAATTCATCTTTTAGTTTAATTTTGTCAATCAAGGAGTGAATGTGATGACGCTTGCAACGGAAGTGGACGGACGCTCGGGCCTCGACCGGCTTCGGCGAGTGAGCGCGATCGCGCGGGGGCTCGGCTATCTGGCGGCGGCGCTGACGGTCGTCGGCATGGTGTGGTTGTGGCGCGATCCCGAGAACCTCGCGGCCCATGCGCGCGGCACCATCGGCATCACCGGCGCCGTGTTCGCGCCATCGGCTCGCGGCTACTGGGCGGCGCTGGCGCTGGGGACGATCCCCGCCGGCCTGTTCATCGCCGCCATGCTCAGCCTCGCCGGCCTGTTCGGACGCTTCGGGCAGGGGCGCGTGATGGAACGCGACAATGCGCTCCGGCTCGGCCGGATCGGCTGGCTCTTCGTGGCGCTCGGCCTGAGCGGACCGATTGCGCGCGCCCTGCAGAGCGTTGCGTTGACCTTCGACAATCCCCCCGGGCAGGGGCAGCTCGCGATTGCGCTCGACACCGGAAGCTTCGGAGCCCTGGCGGCCGGCGTGGCCTTCGTCGGCCTCGGCATCGTTTTCCAGGAGGCGGTCCGGCTCTCGGACGAGAATCAGAGTTTCGTGTAGGACGGGCGGATGCCGATCGTCGTCGAACTCGATGTCATGCTGGCGCGCCGCAAGATGCGCTCCAAGGAACTCGCCCAGCGCATCGGTCTGACCGAGCAGCAGGTGTCGCAGTTGAAATCCGGCAAGGTGCGCGGCATGCGCTTCGACACGCTGACGCGCATCTGCATGGTGCTCGACTGCCAGCCGGGCGACCTGCTGCGCTACGAAGCGGGCGAGGAGACCGAGGCCGACGCTTCGGAGGACTGAGAGG
This sequence comes from Chelatococcus sp., assembly GCA_003248805.1. GTDB lineage: Bacteria > Pseudomonadota > Alphaproteobacteria > Rhizobiales > Beijerinckiaceae > Allobosea. The sequence goes on from QFQY01000024.1 coordinate 40,061, forward strand.
CGCCGTGCTGCAGGGGGCTCTCCGTCGCTCTCCTCTCGCAAAATCCGGTGCGCGTGGTTAGATGGCCTCCATGCGACGTCTCATGCTGCTCCGCCACGCCAAGTCCAACTGGCCCGCCGGCATGGCCGATCGCGAGCGGCCGCTCTCCGAGCGCGGCCGCGAGACGGCCCCCGCGATGGGCGCCTATCTCGCCGACGAGGATCTGCTGCCCGACCTCGTGCTGGTCTCCCCGGCGCGACGGACCGTCGAGACCTGGGAGCTGATCGCGCCAATGCTGCCGCAGAGGCCGCCGCATCGCTACGAGCCGCGCATCTACGAGGCGCCGGTCCGCCGCCTGCTCGAGGTCGTGCAGGAGACCGAGGGCGATGTCGCCACGCTGATGCTGGTCGGGCACAATCCCGGCTGCGAGGAACTCGCCGCGCTGCTGAGCGCGGAGGGCGAGGGCTCGGCGCTGAAGCGCATGGCCGCGAAATACCCGACGGCGGGCCTGGCGGTCATCGATCTCGCCGTTTCCGACTGGCGCGACGCGGCGCCGCGAACCGGCCGGCTCGCGCGCTTCGTGACGCCGGCTACCCTCGGCGAGGGGCCGGATACGTGAGCCCTGCCGCGAGTTCCGCCGCGTGAGCGACACCAGCTATCTCGACACGGCCCGAAACGCGGCGCTCGCCTTCGGCGACAGCGTGCTCGGCCTGGCGCGCCCGCGGCTGAGGCTCGGGGTCACCGGCCTGGCGCGCTCCGGCAAGACGGTCTTCACCACCGCGCTCGTCCAGAATCTGGTGGAGGCGGCGAAGCTTCCCGTGCTGAAGGCGGCCGCCGATGGGCGCATCGCGCGGGCGCGCCTCGTTCCCCAGCCGGATCCGGACGTGCCGCGCTTTCCCTACGAGGCGCACCGGGCCGCACTGGCGGGCGAGGATCGGCGCTGGCCCGAATCGACGCGGCGCATCTCGGAGCTCAGGGTCGAGATCGACTACGAGCGTGCGAGCGGCTGGTTCAAGGGGCCGGCGACGCTCACCCTCGACATCGTCGACTATCCCGGCGAATGGCTGCTCGACCTCGCCTTGCTCGGTCAGGACTACAGGACGTGGTCGGCGCAGGCCGTCGGCGATGCGCGCAAGCCCCATCGCCGCGAGGCGGCCGCGCCCTGGCTCGCCGATCTGGCCACGCGCGATCCCTTCGGCCCGGCGGACGAGATGGAGGCCGAGGCGGCGAGCGATCTGTTCAAGGCCTATCTCGGGCGGCTGCGGGCCGATCCCGAGGCGGTGGCGGTGACGCCGCCCGGCCGCTTCCTGATGCCGGGCGATCTCGAGGGCTCGCCGGCGCTGACCTTCGCGCCGCTCGATCTCGGCCACGACCGGGACCCGCAGCCCGGCACGCTGGCCGGCCTGATGGCGGAGCGCTTCGAGGCCTATAAGCGCGTCGTGGTCACGCCTTTCTTCCGCGACCACTTCGCCCGGCTCGACCGGCAGATCGTTCTCGTCGACGTGCTGGCGGCGCTCGATGCGGGGGCGCCCGCGCTCGCCGATCTGGAGACGGCGCTGGGGCAGGCGCTCGCGGCGTTCCAGGTCGGGCGCAATTCGTTCCTGTCGAGCCTGTTCGCGCCGCGCATCGACCGCGTGCTGTTCGCCGCGACCAAGGCCGACCATATCCATCACATGAGCCATGACCGGCTCGCCGCCGTGATGTCGCATCTGGTGACGCGCGCGGCGGCCCGGGCGCGGGGGGCCGGGGCGCAGGTCGAGGCGATGGCGATCGCGGCTGTCAGGGCGACGCGCGAGGTGCGTATCCGCGAGGGCCGCGAGGACCTGCCGGCGATCGCGGGCGTCCCCGAAGCGGGCGAGACCGTGGACGGCGAGATGTTCGACGGCCTCGCCGAGGCGGCGGTGTTTCCGGGCGAATTGCCGGAACGCCCGGAGGCGGTGTTCGATCCGGCGGCGCGCTGGCAGATCCGGGCGCCGCGCTTCCGGCCGCCGCTCGTCTCGCCCGATGCGGGCGGGCGCCTGCGGCCCCCGCCGCAGATCCGCCTCGACCGGGCGCTCGAATTCCTGATCGGCGACAGGCTTGCGTGAGGGAGGACAGGCCATGAGCAAGGCTCCGCGCGCGGTGAAGCTCGGCGGACCGGAGGCAGAGGCGGCCTCGGTCGGCGACGTCTCGATCCTGCCGGAGAGTGAGCCGCTCGACGTCGCGTCGCCGGTCGTCGTGCCGGCGGCGAAGCGCTTTTCCTGGGGGACGCTCTTCGTCTCCGCGCTCGGTGCCTTCCTCGCCCTGTCCTTCGGCGTCTGGGCCGAGAGGACGATCGCCGATCTGATGACCCAGAGCCCGGTGCTGGGCTATGCGGCGCTCGCCTGTGCGGCGGTGGCGCTGCTCGCGCTCGCCGTGATGCTGGCACGGGTGCTGCGCGACATCCTGCGCGAGCGCAAGGTCGAGGGCCTGCGGTCGCGGGCCGGCGAGGCGCTGGCCTCCGGCAGCGCGGATGCGGCGAAGGCGGTCGCGGCAGAACTAAGCGGGCTCTATGCCTCCCGGCCCCAGACCGCGACGGGGCGGGCGGCCCTGGCCGAGGCGCTGCCCGATCTCTTCGCGGCGCGCGACGTGCTCACCGTCGCCGAGCGCAGCCTGATGACGCCGCTCGACGCGTTGGCCCAGGCGCAGATCGCGCAGGCGGCGCGGCGGGTCTCGCTGGTCACGGCCGTCAGTCCCCGCGCGCTCGTCGACATCGTCTTCGTGCTGGTCGCCTGCGCCCGGCTGCTGCGCGCCATCGCGGGCATCTATGCCGGGCGGCCCGGCACGCTCGGCCTGATCCGGCTCGGCCGGCAGGTGCTCGGGCATCTCGTCGTCACCGGCGGCATCGCGGCCGGCGACGCGGTGCTCCAGCAGGTCGTCGGGCAGGGGCTCGCCGCGCGGCTTTCCGCGAAGCTCGGCGAAGGCGTGCTCAACGGCCTGCTGACGGCACGCATCGGGCTGGCGGCGCTCGCGGTCTGCCGGCCGCTGCCCTTCGTCGAGACGGAGCCGCCCTCGCTGTCCGACGTGGCGGGCGACCTCGTCTCCTGGCGCGGCGGCGCGGACAGCTGACGGGCCGAAGCGGCCCCGGCAGATTCTGCCGGGGGGAGCCGAAACTGCCCGGTCGGTCCTGCCAGAACAGCAATCGTTAACGATCCAAGTTCCTGAAAACAATCACGGTCCGGCGTGGCACGGCCCGTGCAAAACCAGCCTCGGTTCAGGGCGCCCGTTGGGGGGCTCGCCTGTCGAGGTGAGGGTAACATGGGTGTTTTCAGTGCGCTGACGACGGCGGTTTCGGGGATGCAGGCGCAGTCCTACGCGCTCGAGAACATCTCCGGAAACATCGCCAACTCGCGGACGGCCGGCTTCAAGCGCGTCGACACCACCTTTGCCGACCTCGTGCCCGACTCGGCTCTGAACCGGCAGATCGCGGGCTCGGTGACCTCCTACAGCCAGGCGACGAACTCGATCCAGGGCGATCTCGCGGCCACGCGCATCGAGACCAATGCCGCCATCAACGGCGACGGCTTCTTCGTCGTCGACCAGCGCCTGAACGGCGTCGGCAGCAACATGCAGTTCTCCAACAGCAATCTCTACACGCGGCGCGGCGACTTCGATTTCGATGCCAACGGCTATCTGGTCAACGGCGCGGGATACTATCTCAAGGGCCTGAAGATCGACACGGTGACCGGCTCGCTGATCGGCACCCAGCCCGAGGTGCTGCGCATCACCAAGGAGCAGTTCCCGGCCAAGGCGACGACCTCGATCGAGTATCGCGCCAACATTCCGGCGAAGCCGGGCACCAACAACGCCAGTGCCAATCCGACCGTCGCGGGCTCCGAGCTCCTGAACCCGGCGGGCTTCACCAGCAACCCGCTTTCGACCACTCAGGGCGGTACCGGCATCGTCATCGGCAGCGAGATCACGAGCTTCCTGAACCAGTCGATCCCCGGTGGGTCCGTCACGGTCTACGACTCCCTCGGGAAGGCGACGAGCGTCGAGCTGCGCTGGGCCAAGACCACGAACGCCTCGGCCGGCCCGCCGGCGACGGTCGATACCTGGAACCTCTTCGTCGCCGAGAACACGGGGGCGACCGGTGGCGCGACGGCCTATCGCAACGCCAATATCAGCGTCACCTTCGGCAGCACCGGCCAGCTCACCTCCCCGGCGAGCGGCAACATCGCCCTGCCGACGATGACGATCGCCGGCACGACGATCACCGGCATCAACGTCACCACGGGCGGCAACGGCCTCACCCAGAACGGCGACGTCAGCGGGCAGATCGACGCCCGCTCGATCCGGCAGGACGGCTACACGGCCGGCACGCTCGACCGGACCTCGGTCTCGGCCGACGGCCAGGTGATCGGCACCTTCAGCAACGGCCAGGTCGTGGCGCTGGCGCAGCTCTCCGTCGCGCGCTTCAACGCCGACAACGCGCTGAAGCGGCTCGACGGCGGCGCCTTCGAGGAAACGATCGAATCCGGTCCGCCGATCATCGGCCTCGGCACCTCGCAGCTCATCGGCGGCAATGTCGAGCAGTCGAACACCGACATCGCCGACGAGTTCTCGAAGATGATCGTCACCCAGCAGGCCTATTCGGCCAACACCAAGGTGATCACGACGGCGCAGGAGATGCTGTCCTCGGTGTTCAACATCATCCGCTGAGCGGGGTGGGGCGGAGCGGCCCAGGAAGGCCGCTTTAGCGACAGGAGTTGGCCATGGGTCTCAGCACATCCCTGGGCACGGCGATCTCGGGGCTCAACGCCACGCAGGTCGGCATCGGCATCGTTTCGCAGAACGTGTCCAATGCCGGCACGACGGGCTATGTCCGGCGCGCGGTCTCGACCTCGGACAGTCTCAGCGGGCGGACCATCGGCACGCAGCCGACCCAGGTCCAGAGGCTGCTCGACAAGATCGTCCAGCACCAGCTCTGGCAGGAGGCCTCGGGCGCCGCCTACACCTCGACGCGCGCCTCCTCCCTGTCCAATCTCGACAAGCTCTATGGCGAGCCCGGCAGCAGCACCGCGCTCGACACCATGTACAATGCGTTCACCGGCGCGCTGCAGTCGCTTCAGAACGATCCGAACTCCTACGACCTGCGCACCGCGGTGCTGGACCAGGCGACGGCGCTCGCCCAGCGGCTCAACAGCCTTTCGGCCGGCGTCCAGGCGCTCCGCTCCGAGGCGGAAAGCGGCATCGCGACCGGCGTCGCGAAGATGAACGACCTGCTCGTCGCGCTCGGCAAGGTCAATGCGAAGATCGTCTCGGCGCCCAACGACAGCACCACGGCCGGGCTCAAGGACCAGCGCGACCTGATCCTGTCCGACCTGTCGCAATACATCGACATCAAGACGACCGAGGATGCGCGCGGTTCGATCAGCGTCGTGTCGGGCTCGGGGGCGCAGCTCTTCGACGGCGTCGCCTCCGTAACCTTCTCTTTCGACGAGCACCCATCGCTCGGCGCTGCTTCCAAGTGGAGCACCGATCCGGCGCAGCGCGGCGTCGGCACGATCACGATCAGGGACAGCTCCGGCAACGTCGTCGACGCGATCGCCAACAAGACCTTCCGTTCGGGCGAGATCGCGGCCCAGATCGAGCTGCGCGACAAGACTTTGGTCCAGTCGCAGGCGCAGCTCGACGAGATCGCCGCGCAGATGGCGCGGGCGCTGTCCGACCGGGAAATCGCCGGCACGGCGGTGACCGCCGGCGCGGCCACGGGTTTCGACGTCGACATGGCCGGGCTTCAGTCCGGCAATACGATCTCGCTCGACTACAAGGTCACGCCCGGCGGCGCGACGCAGCGCTTCACCTTCGTGCGCGTCGATTCCGCCGCTTCCCTGCCTCTCCCGGCCTCGGCCTCCGGCGATGCGAACAACCGGGTCATCGGCATCGATTTCTCCGGCGGCCCGGCCTCCGTCGCGGCGCAGATCCAGGCCGCCGTCGGCGGCGGCTTCACGGTCTCCAACACCGGCTCGGTCCTGCGGATCGTCGACGACGGTGCCGCCGGCACCCGCGACGTGGTCGGCGTCACCGCCCAGCCGACCAGCACCACGCTGTCCTCGGCCGGCGGCGCGCCCGAACTGCCGTTCTTCGTCGACGGCGGCAAAGGCAACATCCCCTATACCGGCTCCTACGACGGCGGTGCGCAGGTCACCGGCTTCGCCTCGCGGATCGCGGTGAACCCGGCGCTGATCGCCAACCGGGCGCTGCTCGTCACCTACGACACCACGACGGCGCAGGGGGACACGACGCGGCCGAAGCTGCTGCTGTCGCGGCTGACCCAGAGCCAGCGCAGCGTCACCAACGCGATCGGCCTCAACGGTTCCGTCGCCACCGGGAGCATGTCGGTCTCGACGCTCGTCCAGCGCGTCGTCTCGGCGCAGGGGCAGGCGACCGAGGCCGCGAAGCGGCTGGACGAGGGCCAGCAGGTCGCGCTCGCCTCGATCCAGAGCCGCTTCCAGGAGACCGCCAAGGTCAATGTCGACCAGGAAATGGCGACGCTGATCGAGCTCCAGAACGCCTATTCCGCGAACGCCCGCGTCATCTCCACCGTCAAGGAGATGCTGGACGTCCTCATGAGAATGTGAGTACGCCATGACCATCACGTCCTACGGCACGGGTGCCTATCGCGCCGCCTCGTCGACGACCAGCTTCGCATCGGCACGCGGAGAGCTCGAGGACCTGCAGCGCCAGCTCGCCACGCAGAAGCGCGCGGTTTCCTATGGCGATCTCGGCGCCGACCGGCGCGTCAGCCTTGATCTCAACGCGAAGCTCTCCTCGCTGGACAGCTGGCTGGGCGGAATCGAGCGCGCCGACGTCAACCTCAAGCTCTCGACGAAGGCGGTGGAGAATTTCGCCAGCCTCGTCTCGGAGACGCGCAAGGATACGCGCTCGAACACCTATGTCGCCAGCTCGACCGGCCAGACCGGCGCGCAAGTCCTGGCCGAGGAGAAGTTCAAGCAGGCGCTGGACCTCCTCAACAGCTCCGTCAACGGACGATACCTGTTCTCCGGCCGGGCATCGGACGTGCAGCCGACGGCCACCTTCTCCGAGATCATGGACGGAGACGGGGCAGGGCGCGCGGGCCTGAAGCAGCTCATCGCCGAGCGCAAGGAGGCCGATCTCGGGACCGGGCTCGGCCGCCTGACCGCCGGCGGAGCCGGCACGACCGCGACGATCGCGGAGGAGGCGACCGTCCATCCCTACGGCTTCAAGCTCGCGGGGGCCTCCAGCAGCTCGGCCGCGCTGACGACCAGCTTCACCGCCGGCCCGCCCGCTGACATCGCGGTCAACGTCGCTTCCCAGCCCGCCGCCGGCGACACGCTGCGCATTCTCCTGACCCTGCCGGACGGCAGCAAGGAGGAGGTGCTGCTGACCGCGCGCGCCGCCGGGACCACCGCAGACAATGCCGACAGTTTCGAAATCGGCGTGGATCCGAACGCGACCGCCGCCAATCTGCGCAATTCGATCTCGGCCGCGCTGGGGCGGGAGGCGAAGACCACGTTGTCGGCGGCCTCCGCCTCGGTCGCGGCCACCAGCTTCTTCGCGGGCAGCACGAGCAATCCCCCGGTGCGCGTCCCGGGACCGCCCTTCGCCAGTGCGACCGCCGCGCCGGCGCCCGGCACGGCCGCCAACACCGTGATCTGGTATCTGGGCGACGACGGCATCGATCCGGCGCGGTCCACCGCGACCGTGCAGGTCGACAGCGCGCAGCTCGTGGGAACGGGCGGGCGGGCCAACGAGGAGGCCTTCCGGATCGGTCTGGCGCAGTTCGCGGTGATGGCGACCGAGGTCTTCCCGGCGACGGACGCCAACTCGCAGGCCGGTTACGAGGCCATGATCGCCCGGGTCAGCGACAAGCTCGGCTATGGCGACGGCGCGCAGAGCCCGAGCGAGATCATCTCGGAATTCGGCTCTTCCCAGGCCTCTCTCGCTCGCGCCAAGGAGCGCCACGAGACCACCAAGGGCTATCTCTCCACGGCGCTCTCGAACGTGGAGGATGTGCCGAAGGAGGAGGTGGCGATGCAGATCCTCGAGCTGCAGACACGTCTCCAGGCCAGCTACGAGACCACCTCGATCCTGTCCAAGCTGAGCCTGACGAACTACCTGTAGCGCTCTCTCCAGGGCTGGCCGGGGACGATGCGGGTGCCGGATTCGTGACCTGCGCGCCCGCCGGTGAGTCGGTATCCTCCTGTCGGTTCAACGATCGGGAGGCCATGGGGCATGACGCGTCTGACGGCTCGGGACTTTCCGCCGGAGTTGCTCGAACTCTACGATTTCTATGCGCATGGCCGCATCACCAAGCGCGAGTTCCTCGACCGCGCCGCCCGTTATGCGGTCGGCGGCATGACGGCGGCGGCGCTCCTGTCCTCTCTCAGCCCCGACTATGCGCTGGCGCAGCAGGTCTCGTTCACCGACCCGGACATCACGGCCGAGTACATCACCTATCCATCGCCGAACGGCCATGGCGGCGTGCGCGCCTATCGCGTGCGGCCGGCGCGGGCCGCGGGCCCGATGGCCAGCGTGGTGGTGGTCCACGAGAACCGCGGCCTCAACCCCTATATCGAAGACGTCGCCCGCCGCGTCGCGAAGGCGGGTTTCCTGGCGCTGGCGCCGGACGGGCTGACCTCCGTGGGCGGCTATCCCGGGAACGACGAGAAGGGCCGCGAGCTTCAGAGCAAGGTCGACCCCGGCAAGCTCATGAACGACTTCTTCGCGGCGGTGGAGTTCCTCGTCGCGGACAAGACGACCACCGCGAAAGTCGGCATCACCGGCTTCTGCTATGGCGGCGGCGTGTCCAACGCCGCGGCCGCCGCCTACCCCGAACTCGCTGCGGCCGTGCCGTTCTACGGTCGGCAGGCGCCGGCGGCCGAGGTCGCGCGCATCCGGGCGCCGCTGCTGCTGCACTATGCGGAAAGCGATGCCTCGGTGAATGCGGGCTGGCCGGCCTATGAGGCGGCGCTGAAGGCGGCCGGGAAGACCTATGAGGCGCATGTCTATCCGGGCACGAACCACGGCTTCCACAACGACTCGACGCCGCGTTACGACGAGGAGGCGGCCAGGCTCGCATGGGACCGGACCGTGGCGTGGTTCCGGCGCCATCTGGCATGAGGCGTCCGGCCGGCTTCGGAAGCCGGCGGTGCGTGCGGCCTCAGCGCCCGCGCAGGCCGGCTGCGATGTCGCGATTGATGCCGACCAGCACGTTCAGGCTCTGCGGCTGCGGGTCGGCGGCGATCTTGAAGGTCTGATTGAAGATGAAGTTCGCGAGCGCGAGGATGTTGGTCTTGATCGCGACGGGGAGGGGGTTGTCCTCGGCGATCACGGCGTTGACCAGCAGCGTCCAGAGCCTGCGGTTGTAGGTCAGGGCTTCGTCCAGCTCGTTCGCGCGGCCGTCCCAGTCGTCGGCGACGGCCTGGAGGCGCGTGGCGGCCTTGATCAGGAGATTGGCTTCGAGGTCGCGGGGCGAGACGGTGGACTGGGCCGATTTGGCGGCGGCTGCGTAGGCGTTAAACCCGTTTTGCATTCTCGATCAGTTCCGCTTCGTAGCCGATCAGCTTCTTCGCTGCCTTGAGAGCCTTGTAGAGATCGCCGCTTAAGATGCAGTTATTGATCTCGTGAACATGCGGCAGAGAGCTGGGCGCGGCCTGTACGAAGTCGCGCACGAGCTCGAAGAAGGTCTCGTGCTCGTGCGTCGGATCCTGCGCCAGATACATGAGCTGGATCGCGAGATAGATCTTCTTGGCCGGGCTGTCGGCGGTCGCAGCGGTCAGGATGTCCTTCTCGCGCAGGATGGGCGCGTCGCCCTCGATGAAAAAGCGCGTGCGCTGCTCGTCGTTGCGGATGACGACCTGGCCGACGATGATGCGCTCGCGCGGCTTGAGCTCGACCTTGAGGGCCATGTCTGTCCTGCCTTCTGGCTGGTGGGGAGGGCGTCCGGATGCCGAGGGCTCAGCCGAACAGCCGCAGCACGCCCTGGTCTGCCTGGTTCGCGAGCGAGAGCGCCGTCTGGGAAAGCTGCTGGCGGGTGTTGAGGGCGAGCAGGCTGGCGCCTTCCTCGTTCGGGTCGGCCAGCACGAGGTTGCCCGCGCCGGTGGTCAGGACGTTGGCGAGCTCCTTGGTGAAATCCTGCCGGGTCTGCGCGACCGACAGGTTGGAGCCCAACGTCGAGGCCAGCGACTTCAGCGAGGTCAGCGCGCCGGTGAGGGAGGAGGTGGCCTTCTCGAGGTCGGCGTCGTTCTGGAAATTGATGAAGCCGGTGAGCTGGGTGTTGACCGCCCTCGGAATCCCCAGGTTGTCGGAGGTCAGGTTCGAGCCCTGGATGTCCAGCTTGGTCTGGTTCTTGCCGGTCTTCTCGTTGAACTGGATCGTCAGACGGTCGCCGGCCAGCAGATTGATGCCGTTATAGCTTGAATCCTTGGCAAGATCGTCGATCTTGTTGCGCAGATCGTTGAACTGGTCGATCAGGTTGGAGCGCACCGCCGAGGTGATGCTCGATCCGGTGATCGTGGTGCCGGCGGCTGTGTTGTCGGTGAGTGCGAAGCCGAAATCGGTGTTGTCGCTGGCCGCGCCGGTGGCCGCGGTCGCGGCAGTGGCTCCCGCCGCGGTGATCTCGGCTTGCGTCGGGGCGCCCGCCGCCGCCGGGGTGAAGGTGGAGGTGGCGATACCGAACTCGACCTTCTCGGAGCCCGCGCCCTTGATGTTGAGCTGGCCCTTCTCGTCGATGAAGGCGGTGGCAATGCCCGACTTGTTGATCTCGTTGACGACGTCGCGGACGGTCGCGTTCGTGCTGAGGAAGCTCGCGGTGTAGGTCGTCGAGCCCGATTTCAGGTAGATCGAGGTCGTCGCCTCGTCGCCGGCGGCGAGGGTGGGACCGCCGACATTGCCGGAATAGGTGGCGGTGGCGGTGTTGGCCGTCGCGCCGTTGTCGTCGACGACGCGCTTGTCGAGCGCGAGATCCTTCAGGCTCTTCGAGGTCGCGGCCGCTTCTGTCGCGGTGGCGAGGGCCGTGCCGGCTTTGGTCGGACGGTTCTGCGCGGCGTCGGCCTGGGCCTGTTTCACGGTCGACTGCAGCGACTGGACCAGCTTGGTGATGCCGTCGATGCCCTTGGAGGCGGTCTGGATGGTCTGGATGCCGTTCGAGATGCCGTCGAGCAGGCCGGTCAGCTGGCTGGAGCGATCGTTCAGCGAGAGCGCGGTGAAGTAGTTCACCGGATTGTCGATCGCGGAGTTGACCTTCTTGCCGGTGGCGAGGCGATTCTGGATCACGCTCTGCTGCGCCGTGGTCTGCTGGAGCGTCAGCAGGTTGTTGCGAACGCCGCTGGAAAGGATCGTGCTGGCCATATTCGGTCCCCTGAACGCGCTGTTCCGGCGCGATGCAACCTGTTTTCAGGGGTGATCATCACTCGTTAGGGATAATAAAAGGTTAATCGCGCGGCCCTATGGGGTACCGCGCCAAGCGAAAAGCGGCGGAGCCGAAGCTCCGCCGCTCTTTGACTTCGTCCCGCGTTCTGCGGGCTGATCCGCTCCTGCGGACCGAAGATCAGAAGAGACGCAGGACCGCCTGCTCGCTCTGGTTCGAGAGCGAGAGCGCCGTCTGCGAGAGCTGCTGACGGGTCTGCAGCGCGAGCAGGTTGGCGGCTTCCGCGTTGGCGTCGACGTTCACCAGGTTCGAGGCACCGGTGCTGAGCACGTCGGCCATGTCCTTGGTGAAGTCCTGACGGGTCTGCGCGACCGAGAGGTTCGCGCCGAAGGTCGAGGACAGCGACTTCAGCGAGGTCAGCGCGCCGGTAAGCGCCTTGGTCGCAGACTCGAGGTCGGAGTCGTTCTGGAAGTTGACCTGGCCGGCGAGGGTGGTGTTGCCGGCCTTGACGATGCCGAGGTTGTCGGAGGTGACGTCCGAGCCCTGGATGTCGAGCTTGGTCTGGTTCTTGCCGGCCTTCTCGTTGAACTGGATCGAGAGACGATCGCCCTTCAGCAGGTTGATGCCGTTGAAGCTGGCGTCCTTGGCGAGGTCGTCGATCTTGCTGCGCAGGTCGTTGTACTGGTCGATCAGGTTCGAACGCACCGCCGAGGTAACGCTCTGACCCTTGATGGCGCCGCCGGCCGTGGCGTCGGCCGCCAGGAAGCCGATGGCGGTGTTGTTCGTGCCGGTGCCGGCAGCGGTCACGGCGGCGGCGTTGGCCGTGTCGATTTCGGCAGTGGTCGGCGAGCCGGCGACCGCAGCGGTCACGGCGGTGGCGGCGAAACCGAACTGGACATCGTCCGAACCGGTGCCCTTGACGTTGAGCTGGCCCTTCTCGTCGACGAACGCCGTGGCGATCCCCGACTTGTTGATCTCGTTGACGACGTCGCGGACCGTGGAGGTCTTGGCGTCGAACGAGGCCGTGTAGGTCGTCGAGCCGGCCTTGATCGAGATCGCGGCGCGGACACCGTCGGCGTCGTCGGCGATGCCGAGGTTACCGGCGTAGGTCGCGGTGGCGGTGTCGGCCGTCGCGCCGTTGTCGTCGACGAGCTTCTTGTCGAGGGCGACGTCCTTCAGGCTCTTCGAGGTCGCGACCTGCTCGGTCGCGGTGGAGAGAGCCGTGCCGGCCTTGGTCGGGCGGTTCTGAGCGGCGTCCGACTGGGCCTGCTTGATGGTCGACTGGAGCGAATTCACCAGCTTGGTGATGCCGTCGATGCCCTTGGAAGCGGCCTGGACGGTCTGAATGCCGTTCGAGATACCGTCCAGCAGGCCCGTGAGCTGGCTGGAACGCTGGTCGAGCGAAGCGGCGGTGAAGTAGTTGACGGGGTTGTCGACCGCGCTGTTGACCTTCTTGCCGGTCGCCAGCTTGAACTGGGAAGCCTGAGCCTGGACGGTGGTCGACTGGAGCGACGAGAGCGCGGAGCGAACGCCCGAAGAGATGGAGACGGCCATTTCTGTTTACCTTCTGGTAGGGAGCCTTCTGGCGCCACAGCCGTCCTGGCCGTGACCTCGCGACACTCGATCGCCGTCCCGTAACAACTGGTAAATTCCGGAGCTCGAATGCTCCGAGTCCGCCACTCCCCGGCGGACATGGTTAGGCCGGTGTTAAACCCGCCGCGGACGCCCGCGATCCGAAACGCAAGACGCCGCCCGGGATTCGGACGGCGTCGATAAGCGGCGGGGAGGAAGGGCAGGGCGTCAGGCCGAGCGCTCGACCTGGTGCGGTGGCTCGCCTTCCTTCTCCCGGGCTCGCTCCGTCAATTCGCGCGAATAGGCGCGCAGCTTCAGGAGGGCCTCGTCGGGCAACTGCGAGATGGTCTGGCCCGTGTCGAGATCCTTCTTCTGCACGATCACGGCGCGGGTCTTGGAATCGATCAGGATCTTCGTCTCGACCGTCTCGTCGTAATTCCTGGCGGCCTGGCGCGTGAAGAACTGGTTGGCCTGCTTGCGCTGTTCTCCATCGGCCCGCGCGCGCTCGTCGCGCTGCCGGGCGCGAACATCGACCTTCACGGCATCGCCTGCTCCGGCCGACTGGACCGTCTTCTCGGGAGGCAGTTCGACCGCCACGCTGTCGCGCGGGGCGATCACGTCCGAGCGGGTGACGACGGGCGCGCCCGCCGTGGGCAGGGTCCTGGAGGGGGTTCCAAAGTCCATCGTTCACTCCCTTCTGGAGCAGCCGCGCCGCCCGGCGAGCCGATGCGGCAAAGCCGACACGCGCGATCGTCGCCCATGCCGGTCCGTGAACGATGCCGGAAATTATTGAATCTGACGTAAGGGAATTAGGTAAATATTGATGGTTACGGGCGCAGCCGCCTCACAGGCGCCGGGAGACGACCAGGGGGCCGGAGTTCGGCCTGGCGAAGGCCCCGGCCCCGACGGTCGCGGTCGGGCCGTAGGCGGCCGCGCGCATCGGCCTGTTGGCGTCGGCGGCGAGATCGCGAACGACCGCTTCCGACACCGCGCGCGCCGTCGCCAGCACGAGCTGGTTGGTCTCGATCAGTCCCTGAAAGGCGAAATGCGCGTCCTTCAGGCGTGCCAGCTGGTCCGGCACGAACCGGGCGAGGGCGACCGCGTTGAGCTTCACCTGCTCGACGCCGCGCATATAGGTTCCCGCGAGCTCCGTCTTGCGCGGCTCCCGGCCCATGGCTTCGGGCAGGCGCCCGGCCCGCACCAGCTCGGTCTCCTCGCCGACGAGGTGCGCGAGGCCGCCCAGCGTCTCCAGCACCGTTTCGATCAGTGCTTTCGCCTCGGCCGCGCTGGCGATGCGCGGCCGTTCGTCGACCACGTGCCTAGCCAGCGACATTCGTCGCTCCCGCGATCGCCGCCCCCTTGGCCGCGGTCCTGGCCGCAGCCTGCTCCTGGAGGCTGATGAGGTCGCGCATGATCTGGTCGGACAGGCCGACGCCGCCGGCCTTCTGGATCTGCTTGGCGTATTCCTGGGAGAGCTGCGAGCGCCAGATGTCGCCGCCGGTGCCGTTTTCGCCGAGCGGCCCCTCGGTGCCCTCGGTCTTGGTCAGGCGCTCCGTCATCTGCTCGAGGAACATCGTCTCGAAGTCGTCGGCCTGCTTCTTGGCCTTGGCCTTGGCGGGGTCGAGCGCGTTGGCCACGCCGTTGACGACGCTGCCGGCGACGCCGAGCGCGAGCTTGGCGGCGGGGATGGCGAGGGCTGGGTTCATCACATCACCTCGATTTCGGCCTGGAGGGCGCCGGCCGCCTTGATGGCCTGGAGGATGGAGATCATGTCGCGGGGGCCGATGCCGAGGGCATTGAGACCGTCCACGAGTTCGGCGAGGGACACGCTCTCGCGGACGAGCGCGAGCTTGTTGCGGCCTTCGGTGTCGACCTTCACGCTGGTGCGCGGCGTGACCACCGTCTCCCCCCGCGAAAAGGCCTCGGGCTGGCTGACCTGGGGATCCTCGGTGATCGTGACGGTCAGGTTGCCCTGGGCGACGGCGACGGTGGAGACGCGCACGTCCTTGCCCATGACGATGATGCCGGAGCGCTCGTCGATGACGATGCGGGCGAGTTGGTCGGGCTCGATGCGCAGCTGCTCGACGTCGGTGAGCAGCTTGATCATGTTGCCCTGGTAGCGCGCGGGGATCTGCAGCACGACCGTGGAGGGGTCGGTCGGCTCGGCCGTGTCGCCGCCGAGGAAGTCGTTGATCGCGGCGGCCATGCGCCGCGCCGTGGTCAGGTCCGGATTGCGCAGGGACAGGCGCAGCGTCTTGAGCTTGTTCAGCGCGAAGTCGATCTCGCGCTCGACGACGGCGCCGTTGGCGATGCGGCCCACGGTCGGCACGCCGCGGGTGATCTTGCTGGCCTCGCCCTCGGCCGAGAAGCCGGAGATCGCCACCGGCCCCTGCGAGACGGCGTAGACCTCGCCATCGGCGCCGAGCAGCGGGGTGACCAGCAGCGTGCCGCCCTGCAGAGACTTGGCGTCGCCGAGCGCCGAGACGGAGACGTCGAGCCGCGTGCCCTGCGTCGCGAAGGGCGGCAGGTTCGCGGTCACCATCACCGCCGCGACGTTGGCGGTGCGCATGTTGGCGCCGCGCGTGTTGACGCCGAGCCGCTCCAGCATCGCCTGCAGCGACTGCTTGGTGAAAGGCGCGTTGTTGAGGGTGTCGCCCGTGCCGTTGAGGCCGACCACGATGCCGTAGCCGAGGATCTGGTTGGAGCGCACGCCTTCGACCGAGGCGAGGTCCTTGATCCGCGACAGCGCCTGGGCCGGGCTCGCGGCGCCGGCGAGGCCGAGCGCGATCAGCGCGGCGAGCGGCGTCACCAGGAAGCGGAGGGCACTCAGGGCTGACATGGGGCGCAACGGCTCCGGCAAAGGTTCGGTGCCGATCCCCTGCGATCCCCGTGCCAGATGCTGCGAAATTGAAAACCCTTGTTTGTCAATTGTTTGCAGTTTCGGCCTAGGCTCCGCGGCAGTTCTTCGCCGGGGCCGATGCTGCCGGGCCGGCAGTTTCTGCCGGGTGTTTTACGGGTTGTTAACCATGGCGGGCCGAGGGTCGGGCCGTCATCTCCGCGAGGCCGCCATGATCCGGATCGACCAGCGCGCGCCCGTCACCGGCACCGGCACGTCCGGTTCCGCGAGACGTTCCGGCGGCGCATCCTTCTCGCTCCCCAGCCAATCCGGCGCGAGCGCCGCGCGCGGTGGCGCGGGCGTCGCCGCGGCCGGGCCGCTCGACATGCTGCTCGCCGTGCAGGCGGAGGAGGAGCCTCAGGAGCGCAAGCGACGGCAGGCCAAGCGCGGCCACGACCTTCTCGACGGCCTCGACGCCCTCAAGGCGGCGCTGCTCGCCGGCCGGGTGGCGCCGGCGCAGCTCGAGCAGCTGAAGCTGTCCCTCGCGTCGCGGCGCGAGACGACCGACGATCCGCGCCTCGACGAGGTGCTGGCCCATATCGAGCTGCGCGCGGCGGTGGAGCTGGCGAAGCTCGGGCGCTGAGCGTCACCCCCGGGCGAGGGGGCGACGCTGGGGACGCGCGTGGCCTCGCTACTGCAGCTTCGTTTGCGCTAGCTCGGCGCAGCCGTTCGGCGGGCGGACGCCGCGGAAGCGCGCATCCATCCAGGAGACGGCGGCATCGGCGCTGTCACGGGCTGCGGGAAGATGCCCGACACCTTGCAGCGCATCGAATTGCACGGCGCTTCCGGCGCGGCAGAGCTTCAGAGCAAAATCGCGCGTGACCTGCGGCCGGACGAGCGTGTCGCTCGTGCCCTGAGCGATGAAGACGGGAACGTTGCGCGGCAGGAGGCCGGGCGTGTTGCGGTCGAGCAGCGAACGCCAGGGCGGCAGCGAGCCGAAATCGTCGTCGACGAGGAATTGGCGTTCCAGCGCCCTGGTGGGTCCGAGCCGGCGCAGGATATCCGTGAGGCTTTCGATGCAGACCGCAGCGAGGTCGTCGACGATCGGAACGGCCTCGGGGCGAACGATGCGCGCCATCGGAGCTCCATAGACGCGCGACCACGACCAGAGCGTCATGGCGGTGAGATTGCGGCCGCCATCGGTGTCGATGTCGTCGGAGAGCAGGGTCGCGAGCTCGGTCGCCGGGGCCGCGGCGGCCACGCCGACGAGCTCGAGCTCGGGGGCCACGCGCTTCGCGAGAATACCGGTGAAGAGAGCGGCGTGTCCTCCCTGCGAGTGGCCCCAGACGGCGAAGCGACGGCCGGCTCCCGCGTTCGGCAGGGCCTGCGCCGCCCGCACCGAATCGAGGACGGCGCGGGCCTCGCTCGCGCCGACCAGATAGGGATGCGGCCCGGGAGCCCCGAGGCCGGCATAGTCCGTGGCGGCGACGATGTAGCCCTTCGCCAGCATGTCGCGCAGGCCCTGGATCGTCTGGAAGATGGTGCCGTCGCGCGAGGGAGCGCATTGCGGCTCGACGCCGGTCGTCGGATGCGCCCAGGCGACGATGGGGCGCCCGCCGGGGGGAGCGGAGCCCGCAGGCACGATCGCCACGCCCGATACGGCGATGGGTTTTCCATCGAGACCCAAGGAACGATAGACCATGCGGTAAGCGGTCGCCCCATCGGGCGTTCCATTCATAACCTCGGTTCGTATCAGCGTGCCGGGCCGGCCGCCTGCGATTTCATCGGGCGGCGGATCGTAAAAGCCGAATTGCGCCCTGGCCGGTTCGGCGAGGGCTGTCGCGGCGAACGACAGGAGGAGGGCGAAGACGAGCCGCATGGACGATTCCCGGAGGTTCGCGCACAGAGCGCCGGGCCCCCTCGATAGCCGCGAGGTGGTTTAGAAATCGCCACCGTGCCGGACGGTTTCGCCCCCGATCCGGCGTTTACTCTGCCGGGCGGCGGCTGCGCTACCGCACGAACTGCTCGACATACTCCGCGCCGAGGCCGTTGGCGGCATAATGGGCGCGGCATTTCTCCAGCCGGGTGAAGACGTCGTCATAGCCCAGGCACTTGCCGTCCGGATCGACATAGATCATCGCCCCGTTCACCTGGAACATGGTGATCATCTCCTCGACATCGGGGTCGACAACCAGCGTGTGCGTCTCGCCCGGCGCCTCGTAGACATAGGCGCCCTCGGTGGCGACCCAGTCGTGTTCCAGATAGCGCCACTTGCCCTTCAGCACGTAGCCATGGACCGGCAGCGGATGGCGATGGCGCGAGAGCACGCCGGCCTTGCGGACCTTGAGCAGGTTCATCCAGTAGCCGCGCGTGACGCAGAACAGCAGCGGCCTGAACCAGACATTGTCGTCGACCGGCACCCAGACCCGGTCGTCCTCGGGGATGACGTTCGGGACCACGAGCTCCGGCGGGGAGTGCTTCGGCTGCGGGTGGCGATAGGGCGTCCAGCGCTCTTCCGTCGTCGCCTCGACCGGCATCGGATTGGGGGCGTTCATTGCTGTTTCTCCCTGTCTGGTTTTGTCGCATCGGCCGGTCTTCCGGCTCGTGATTCCGGTTCAATCTCTTCGCATGTCGATTCCGCCGGCCCGGACAAGCCGTTGGCCGGGAATCGCTTTGTCAGACCGCGAGATAGCCGCCGTCCACCGGCAGGATCGTGCCGGTGACGAAGCGTGCCGCGTCCGAGAGCAGGAAGAGCACCGCACCCGCCACGTCGGCGGGCTCGCCCCAGCGGTTCATCGGCGTGCGCGCGAGGATCGGCGCCGAGCGCGCCGCGTCCTCGACCAGCGGCCGTGTCAGCTCCGTCGCGATCCAGCCCGGCGCGACCGCGTTCACGCGGATGCCGTCCGGCGCCCAGGCGGCCGCCAGCGACTTGGTGAGCTGCCCGACGCCGCCCTTGGAGGCGGCATAGCCCGGCGCGAAGGGCGAGCCCTGGAAGGTCAGCATGGACGCGGTGTTGACGACCGCGCCGCCTGCGGCCGCGAGCCTGTCCTTCGCCGCGAGGCACATGCGCATCGTGCCGGTGAGATTGACCTCGACGGTGAGGCGGAAGGCCTCGATCTCGAATTCCTTGCCGCCGCGCTGGATCATGCCCGCGCAGTTCACCAGGGCGTCAATGCGCGGGTAGGGCGCGACCGCCGCCGCGACGTCGGCATCGCTCGTGACGTCGAGCCTCGCGTAACGGATCGCCGGGTGAGGCGCGGCCTCCGCCACCTCCGCCTCGGTCAGGCCGGTTGCGAGGACCTCGTAGCCGGCCTCGGCGAGCGCGAGCGCGATGCCTGCGCCGATGCCGCGCGTGCCGCCGGTCACGAGAGCGAATTTGGGGGAGGGCGTCGTCATGGCGCGAAGGCTAGACCGCCTCTTCCGTTCCGGAAAGGGGATGTGCCCCCCAATTACTGCAGGGTGTATTTCAGCCGAAGCATGGCCGTGCCCTTGGTCTCGAAATCGCTGGCGACGAGCGGCACGCGCCGCGACAGGTCGATGTCGAAGCTGGTCTCCCAGGGCAAATCGGCCATGGCCGACAGATCCGCGGAGAGCTTCAGCGTGGGGGTGATGCTGGAATGCCAGCCGTCGCCCGCGACGAAGACGTAGTTGCCGTCGAGCCCGAGCTGCGGCGTCAGCGTCAGATGCGGGAGGAGGCGATAGCGATAGCCGAGCAGCATCTTGCCGGTCTGCTCGGGATTGCCGGCGAGGCTGCCGCTGCCCCCGGTCGAGAGGCGCCAGATCACGTCGGAGCCTTCGTCGGACAGCGGTTGTGACGCCTGCCACCCGATGCGCGCATCGCCGCCCGGGCCGTCGCCTTCCGGCCGGACGAGCGTCGTCGAGAGCGAGAAGGTCTCCGCGCCGAACCTGAAGCCGACCGAGCGCTCCGGCACGGGCCCGCGAACGTCGCCGCGAGCCTGGAAGCCCTTGCGGATGACGTCGACCGGAATGGGCCGGCGCGCCTGCACATGCAGGTTGGCCTCGGCGTTCTGCCGGCCGATCGCGCCGAGATCGGGCTGAAACAGCAGCGGCTCGGCACTGGTCTCGCCGGCCGACGGGGGCGCGGTCTCGTCGAGCGGCTCGGCCAATGTCGGGCGCGGCATGGGGAAGGGCGTGTCCGTCTGGAAGGTCTCGGCGGCGGCGGGGGGCGTGGCCGCCCACAGCAGCGCGGTGCCCGTCGCGAGGCACGAAATCAACTGGCGATGAAGCAATGCGCTCGTCTCCGGAAATCCGACGCGTGACGATCGAGCATCCAGCGTGCCGGCGGATCGCGGAGTTTTTGTGGCGGTGCAACAGAGCGTTTCGGCCGGCGCGCCGGCCATGCGCAAAAAGCCGTGCTTCCCCCGTCCGCGCGAACCCGCTAGGAAGCGCGCAGCCATGCTGCGGCCGCTCGCCGCGGATTGGAAGAGTTCACATCTGGCCGAACAGGGGTCGCATCACATGAGCAAGATCAAGGTCGCCAACCCGGTCGTCGACATGGACGGCGACGAGATGACCCGCATCATCTGGCAGAAGATCAAGGACACGCTGATCTTCCCCTATCTCGACCTCGAGCTCGACTATTACGACCTCTCCGTCGAGAACCGCGACGCCACGGACGACCAGGTCACCATCGACGCCGCCAACGCCACCAAGAAGCATGGCGTGGCCGTCAAATGCGCCACCATCACGCCGGACGAAGCCCGCGTGAAGGAATTCAACCTCAAGTCGATGTGGAAGTCGCCGAACGGCACGATCCGCAACATCCTCGGCGGCGTCATCTTCCGCGAGCCGATCATCTGCAAGAACGTGCCGCGCCTCGTGCCGGGCTGGACGCAGCCGATCGTGATCGGCCGCCACGCCTATGGCGACCAGTACCGCGCCACCGACTTCAAGTTCCCGGGCAAGGGCACGCTGTCGATCAAGTTCGTCGGCGAGGACGGCGCGGTGATCGAGAAGGAGGTCTTCAAGGCCCCCGACGCCGGCGTCGCCATGGCGATGTACAATCTCGACGAGTCGATCCGCGACTTCGCCCGCGCCTCGCTGAACTACGGCCTGATGCGCAAGTACCCGGTCTACCTCTCGACCAAGAACACCATCCTCAAGACCTATGACGGCCGCTTCAAGGACATCTTCCAGGAGATCTACGAGGCCGAGTTCAAGGCGGAGTTCGACAAGCTCGGCATCACCTACGAGCACCGCCTGATCGACGACATGGTCGCCTCGGCGATGAAGTGGTCCGGCGGCTATGTCTGGGCCTGCAAGAACTACGACGGCGACGTGCAGTCCGACACGGTGGCGCAGGGCTTCGGCTCGCTCGGCCTGATGACCTCGGTGC
>QFQY01000025.1 GCA_003248805.1 Chelatococcus sp.
TCTGCGAGAGCGCCCATATCGAGGAGCTCGACCCGGCCTTCGCCGACATGCCGATCGTGCGCAAGCGCATCGACAATGCGGGCCTGGGCTGCGTGCTGTCCAACTCCTTCGGCTTCGGCGGGACCAACGCCACCATCGTGATGAAGCGCCTGGAGGCCTGATCGGCTTCGCCTGACGACGACGGGATTCGGGCGCCGCGAGGCGCCCGTTTTCGTTTGCGACCAGGGTGGCGGCGATCCGAGCGCGTCGTCCGTCGCCTTCGGCGTCCGCGACATCGCGGCCCAGGCGAAGCGCTTCGTCGCGAACGGGCTTGCCATGCCGCCGATCCCCGAGAACTATGACGGTGATCTTGAGGCTCGCGCCGCTCCGGCGGCGTGATGATCGAGATGACGAAGGCGCCGAAGTTACCCTTTTTCGATATCGTGCGGCGGGACGGCCATGTCGGCCAGGATGCAGCGAAGGCCGGCAACCGCCCCACCGCCCCCGGCCCGCCTCGGCCGGCCGGTCACCATCCCAGCCCTCGGCCGCGTCCGGCAGGACCGCGGCCAAGGGCCAGGCCCAACGCAGGAGCCATGATGCGCAAGATCTATGACAGCCCGGCCGCCGCGCTCGACGGTGTCCTGTTCGACGGCATGACGATCATGTCCGGCGGCTTCGGCCTGTCCGGCAATCCGGAGAGCCTGATCCCGGAGATCAGGAAGGCGGGCGTCAAGGGGCTGACCGTGATCTCCAACAATGCCGGCGCCGACGGCTTCGGCCTGTGGATGCTGCTGGAAAGCCGGCAGATCGCGAAGATGATCGCGTCCTATGTCGGCGAGAACAAGCTGTTCGAGCAGCAGTATCTGTCCGGCGAACTCGAGCTGGAGCTCAACCCGCAGGGCACGCTCGCGGAACGCATCCGGGCGGGCGGAGCGGGCATCCCGGCCTTCTACACGAAGACCGGCGTCGGCACCGTGGTGGCCGAGGGCAAGCCGGTCGAGGAATTCGAGGGCCAGCTCTATGTCCGCGAGACCTGGCTGAAGGCCGACCTCGCCATCGTCAAGGCCTGGAAGGCCGACACGGCCGGCAATCTCGTCTACCGGCGCACGGCGCGCAACTTCAACCCGAACATGGCGACGGCGGGCAAGGTGACGGTCGCCGAGGTCGAGGAGATCGTCGAGGAGGGCGCGCTCGATCCGGAGGCGATCCACACGCCCGGCATCTATGTCGATCGCATCATCCGCAGTACCATCAACGAAAAGCGCATCGAGAAACTGACGACGCGCAAGAGGGAGACGGTCTGATGGCCTGGACCAGGGAAGAAATGGCCGCGCGCGCGGCACGCGAGCTGAAGGACGGCTACTACGTCAATCTCGGCATCGGCATCCCGACGCTGGTGGCGAACTACATCCCCGAGGGCGTGAACGTCACCCTGCAGTCGGAGAACGGCCTGCTCGGCATCGGCCCGTTTCCCTATGAGGGCGAGGCCGATCCGGACCTGATCAATGCCGGCAAGCAGACGATCACGATCCTGCCGAGCTCCAGCTTCTTCTCCTCGGCCGATTCCTTCGCGATGATCCGCGGCGGCCATATCGACCTGACCATCCTCGGCGCGATGGAGGTCGCCGCCAATGGCGACATCGCCAACTGGACGATTCCGGGCAAGATGGTGAAGGGCATGGGCGGCGCCATGGACCTCGTCGCCGGCGTCAAGAAGGTCATCGTCGTGATGGACCACGCCAACAAGGCGGGCGAATCCAAGGTGCTGGAGCGCTGCTCGCTTCCGCTGACCGGGGCGGGCGTGGTCGATCTGATCATCACCGATCTGTGCGTCATGAGCTGCGACAAGGAGAAGGGCGGCGGCCTGACGCTGCTCGAGCTGGCGCCCGGCGTGACCCTCGACGAGGTTCGCTCCAAGACCGGCGCGCCCTTCGCCGTCGCGTCTTCACTGGCGGACAAGGCGGCATGACCCTGATCCTGCCCTATGCGCATGAGGATGCGGGGGCGCCGCCCTCGCACTTTCCCGATTATCGCTCGACCGTGCCGCGGAGCCCGCGCCAGCCGCCGCTGATCGTGCCGCAGACGCTGACCGAGACGACCGGCCCCGCGGAAGCGTGGCCGCGGCTGATGGGCGGCGCGATGACGGACCTCACCACCCAGCACAAGGGCGAACCGCAGGGCCAGCGCATCGTCGTCAGCGGCCGGGTGCTCGCCGAGAGCGGCCGCCCCGTGCCGAACACCGTCGTCGAGATCTGGCAAGCCAATGCGGCCGGCCGCTATATCCACGCCAAGGATGACTGGCCGGCGCCGCTCGATCCGAATTTCACCGGGGCCGGCCGGGTCGTCACCGATGCGGAAGGCCGTTATCGCTACGTCACGATCCGCCCCGGGGCCTATCCCTGGGGCAACCACAAGAACGCCTGGCGCCCGGCCCATATCCATCTCTCGCTGCTGGGGCCGGCCTTCGCGACCCGTCTCGTCACGCAGATGTATTTCCCCGACGATCCGCTGATCGAGATCGACCCGATCGCGAACGCGGTGCCGATGCCCTACCGCCAGCGCCTCGTCTCGCGCTTCGACATCGGCAGCACCGTGCCGAACTGGGCGCTGGGCTACCGCTTCGACATCGTGCTGAAGGGCCGGGACCAGACGCCGTTCGAGGACGATCATGACGACGACCACTGATCTGGAGCGCCGGGAGGCCGCCCCGCGCCGTGACAATCAGGACCCGGCGCTCTTCGGGCAGACGCCGTC
Source organism: Chelatococcus sp. (assembly GCA_003248805.1). Taxonomy (GTDB): domain Bacteria; phylum Pseudomonadota; class Alphaproteobacteria; order Rhizobiales; family Beijerinckiaceae; genus Allobosea. Next base: position 2,734 of record QFQY01000025.1, read on the forward strand.
GCAGACGGTCGGTCCCTATTTCCACTACGGCCTGCCCTGGAAGGGCGGAGCCGATCTCGTCGCCCGCTCCGAAATGGGGGCGAGGCCCGACCTGATGCCGCCGGAGCACTATCTGCTCGCGACGTCCGGCGTCACGGGCACGCCCCAGGGCGAGGTGATCGAGATCGCCGGCTGCATCTACGACGCCCATGGCGAGCCGGTGAACGATGCGATGGTCGAGATCTGGCAGGCCAATGCCGCCGGCCGCTACGCCAGCCCGGATGATCGCCGCGAGGATGTGCCGCTGGACGAGCATTTCGTCGGCTTCGGCCGCGCCGCCGTCGACAAGGACGGCGTCTGGCGCTTCCGTACGATCCGGCCCGGCCGGGTGCCGGGCCCCGGGAATACGCTTCAGGCGCCGCATATCGCGCTGTCGGTGTTCGGGCGCGGCCTGCTCAAGCGGCTCGCGACCCGGCTTTATTTCGCCGATGGCGAGGGCAACGACACCGATGTGATCCTGAACCTGGTTCCCGACGAGCGCCGCCACACGCTCATCGCCGAGCGCAGGGCCGACGGAACCTGGTGGCTCGACATTCGGCTCCAGGGCGAGGACGAGACGGTGTTCTTCGACCTATGAGCCATTTGCTGCGGGCACGGCCGGCCTCGACCGTGGCGATGCTGGCTGTCTTCGACGATGCCGCGACAGTGCGGCTCGCGCTCGCCTTCGAGGCCGCGCTGGCGCGGGCCGAGGCGGCGGAGGGGCTGATCTCCGGGAGCGATGCGGAGGCGATTGCGGGAGCCTGCGCCGCCATCCGCGTCGAGCCGGGCGAACTCGCGGAAGAAGCGGCGCTCGCCGGCACGCTGGCGATCCCTCTGGTGAAGCGCCTGAGGGCGGTCTTGTCGGGCTCGGCGGCGGTGGCGCTCCACAAGGGCTCCACCAGCCAAGACCTCGCCGATACGGTGCTCGCCTGCCAGATCCGCGATGCGAACGGGCTGCTGCAGGCCGATCTCGGCCGCATCGCGGCCGCCCTGCTGCCATTGGCCCGGCGGCATGCCGAGACGCCCGCCATCGGCCGCACCCTGCTGCAGGATGCGCTGCCGATCTCCTTCGGCCTGCGTATCGCGCAATGGCGGACGGGGATCGCGGAGGCCGCCGCGAGGCTCGGCCGCGAAGCTTTGGGCGCGGCCGCGATCCAGCTCGGCGGGGCCGCCGGTACGCGGATGGGACTCAGCGGACGCGGACGCGCCGTCGCCGGGCATATGGCGGCGGCTCTCGGGCTCGAGAATACGGCTCCCTGGCAGGCGCGACGCGACCGCGTGGCGGGGCTCGCGGCGGCGCTGGCGATCGTCATCGGCATGCTCGGCAAGATGGCGCGCGACGTCTCGCTGCTGGCCCAGAACACGGTCGGCGAGGCGCGCGAGCCCGCGGTCGCGGGGCGCGGCGGGTCGTCCGCCATGGCCCACAAGCGCAACCCGACCGGTTGCCAGGTCGCGCTGTCGGCCGCGCTCAGGGCGCCGGGCCTGGTCGCCGGCATTCTCGCAGGGCTGCCGGCCGAGGAGGAGCGCGGGCTGGGCGGCTGGCAGGCGGAGGGTCCGGCGCTGGCCGAGCTCTTCCTGCTCGCGGCGGGCGCCGCCGAGGCCATGGCGACGGTCGCCGAGGGGCTCGACATCGACGAGGCGGCCATCGCGCGCAATCTCGCCGCCGCGGATGTCGGCCATGACATCGGCGAGAGCGCGGCGATCGTCGAAGAGCTCTTCGCGAGCCGGATGGGAGAGTAGCTATGCCCTTCGTCGAGCGCCACGGAACCCGCCTCTACTGGAAGCTCGAAGGCGTCGCGGACCGGCCGCCGCTCGTCCTGCTGAACTCGATCGGCACCGACATGTCGTTGTGGGATGCGGCGATGCCGCATCTGCTGGCGGCGTTCCGCGTCCTGCGGCTCGATACGCGCGGACATGGTGCCTCGGACGCCTCGGGCGGCGACTGCACGCTGACCATGCTGGCCGACGACGTCGCGGCGGCGATGGACGCCGCCGGCATCGCGCGGGCCGCCGTCGCCGGCGTCTCCCTGGGGGGCATGATCGCCATGGAACTGGCGCTGGCGCGGCCGGACCGCGTCTCGGCGCTCGGCCTGATCTGCACCTCGGCGACGATGGACAGGGCGGCCTGGCAGGACCGCATCGACAAGGTCCGGGCAGGCGGCACGGCCGCGATCGCCGATCTCGCCATGCAGCGCTTCCTGTCGGCCGCGTTCGCCGCGGCCCGGCCGGAGGTCGCGGAGAGCGTCCGGCGCGGGCTGACGAGCATGCCGGGCGAGGGCTATGCCGGGGCCGGCGCCGCGATCCGGGACATGGACGTGCTGGCGCGCCTGTCGGGCCTGAGGTTGCCGGTGCTGGTGGTGGCGGGCGAGCGCGACGCCTCGACGCCGCTTGCCGGACATGGCGAGCACCTGCTGGCGGCGATCGAGGGCGCGCAGCTCGCGCGGCTCGATTGCGGCCATCTCGCCCCGCTCGAGGTGCCGGCCGAACTGGCGGCCGCCCTGCGCGCCTTCCTGCTGCCGAAACCGGAGGTGGCGGGCGCCGCCGAGACCCTGTTCGAGGCGGGGCTGGAAAACCGCCGGCGCGTGCTCGGCGACGCCTGGGTGGATCGTTCCCTCGCCAACCGCACGCCCTTCAACGCCGAGTTCCAGGCGATGATCACGCGCATCGCCTGGCAGGAAATCTGGAGCCGGCCGGGCCTGGACGACCGGACACGGCGCCTGCTCGTGCTGGCGATCACCGCGAGCCTCGGCCGCTGGGAGGAGTTCGGGCTGCATGTGCGGGCGGGGCTGACGCGGGGCGGCTTCAGCCGCGACGACCTCAAGGAGGTGCTGATGCAGACCGCGATCTATGCCGGGGTGCCCGCCGGCAACACCGGCTTCGCCGAGGCGGCGAAGATCATCGCCGAGATCGAGCGCGCGGGCTGAGCGCCCGCCGCGTCACGCGCTGGCGCGGTACGCAGCCGGGGGCATGCCGGCGCGGGCGGCGAAGAAGCGCGAGAAATAGGCGGGGTCGGCAAAGCCCAGCCTGAAGGAGATCTGCGAGATCGGCATCGAGGTGTAGACGAGGTCGCGCCGGGCCTCGAGCATCAGGCGGTCATGGATCACCCCCGCCGCGGAATGGCCGAGCGTTTCCCGGCAGCAGCGGGAGAGATGGGGCGCCGAGACGCCGAGCTCCTGGGCATAGGCCGTGAGCGGCCGATGCGACCGGAAGCCGGTCTCCACGCGCTCGACGAAGCGGCGCACGAGGCTGGCGCGGCTGTCCCTGGCGGGTTCGCTCATCGCCCGCTGCCGCCGGGCGGCGCGCGCGAACCCAAGCGCGACGATCTCGGCATGGGCCGTGAGCGCCGCCTCGCGGCCGGGGAGGTTGGCGCCGAACTCGGCGAGTGCCGCCCGCATGGCGCCCTCCGGCGCGGGGAGACCAGTCGCCGAGGTCTCCGGCATGACGTGGGCACTGGCCAGCGCGGCGGCCATCTCCGGTTCGCGCTCGATCAGGCGTCGCAAGGTGCTCTCGGCGATGCTGGCGACGAAGCCGTCCGTGCCCGGATCGAAGCGGAATTCGTGGATCACCAGCGGCGGCAGCAGGATCGCCGATCCGGGCACCAGGACGTGCTCCTGCCCGTCGATGCGCGTGCGCCCGCCGCCCTCGGTGACGAGGAAGAACTGGAAGAGGGCGTCGTGGCGGTGGGGCTGGATGTTCCAATTGTGCAGGGCACTGCGCGCGACGATGGTCTCGATATGCAGCGCATCGGGAAAGCGCTCGTCCCGGCGCTCGCCATAAAGCCAGTAGGCGGGGATCACCGTCGGCGACATGGCCGGCCTCGCATGTTCGATTCATCCAAGAGACGACGCGAAAGCTCCATTCCGTCAAGGTCGTTGCGCGGGCAGAGTCGACGGCGGTTGACCGGGCGGAGATCCGGAGGCCGAGGGAGGACGAAACGACGCATGCGCACGCAGGTCGCCATCATCGGCGCCGGTCCGGCCGGGTTGCTGCTCGGCCAGTTGCTGAGCCTGGAAGGCATCGACAACGTCATCATCGAGCGCCGCAGCGCGGAGCATGTGCTGTCGCGAATCCGCGCGGGCGTGCTCGAACAGGGCACGGTCGATCTGCTCGCCGAGGCGGGCGTCTCCGGCAGGCTGCGGAAGGAGGGGCTCGTCCATGACGGCTTCTCGCTCGCCTTCGCCGACCGGCTCCATCGCATCGACCTGAAGGGGCTGACCGGCGGCAAGGCCGTGACGGTCTACGGCCAGACCGAGGTCACGCGCGATCTGGTCGAGGCGCGGGCGAGGCTCGCGGCGACGACCGTCTACGAGGCGGATGCGGTCGAGCCGTGCGGATTCGACGGCATGGCGCCGGAGGTGCGCTTCGTCAGCGAGGGCGTCGAGACCGTTCTCGCCTGCGATTTCATCGCGGGCTGCGACGGCTTCCACGGCGTGTCGCGCGCCTCGATCCCTGCGAGCGCGATCGAGACCTTCGAGCGCGTCTATCCCTTCGGCTGGCTCGGCGTGCTCGTCGATCGTCCACCCGCCGCTCACGAGCTCGTCTATGCCGGGCATGAGCGCGGCTTCGCGCTCTGCTCGATGCGCTCGGAGGCGCGCAGCCGCTACTATGTGCAGGTGCCGCTGAGCGAGCGTGTCGAGGAGTGGCCGGACGAACGCTTCTTCGACGAGCTGCGCCGGCGCCTGCCGCCCGAGGTCGCGGGCGCCGTCACGGCCGGCCCCTCGCTGGAGAAGAGCATCGCGCCGCTGCGGAGCTTCGTGGCCGAGCCCTTGCGCTTCGGCCGGCTGTTCCTGGCGGGCGACGCCGCCCATATCGTGCCGCCGACCGGCGCCAAGGGGCTCAACCTCGCGGCCTCGGATGTGCGCTGTCTCTTCGAGGCGTTGCGCGAGCATTATCGCGACGGCTCCGATGCTGGTATCGACGGCTATTCGGCGCGAGCCCTGGCGCGCGTCTGGAAGGCGGAGCGTTTCTCCTGGTGGATGACGGGGCTGCTGCATCGTTTTCCGGAGCAGAGCGGCTTCGAGCAGCGCATGAAGGAGGCCGAGCTTTCCTATCTCGCGCAGTCGCGCGCCGCCTCCGCCGTCGTCGCGGAGAACTATGTCGGCCTGCCTTACTGAGCGGCGGGCCATTGCCCTTCCGCGGAAATTGCCGTCGTGATGCGCGGGATTCCGGTCGCGCCGCAGCATGGTGCATGGGCCTGAAGACACAAGCGGGATATGAACCCGCCAGACGCCAGAACGAAAACGGGAGGATAGGGTCATGAGCAGGAACACACGGTCTCTCGGCGCGAGGCTGCGCGTCGGCGCGCTGGCAGCGGTGGCGGCGCTGGCCCTCGGCGGGCAGGCTCTGGCGGACACGATCAAGGTCGGTGTCATCGGGCCGTTCTCCGGCCCCTTCGCCCTGCAGGGCAAGAATTTCCAGGCGGGCGTCGAGGCCTGGCTGGCCCAGAACGGCAAGAGCGTCGCCGGCCACGACATCGAGATCGTCTATCGCGACCTGCCCACCGCCAACCCGCAGCAGGCGCGCGCACTCGCACAGGAACTCATCGTCCGCGACAAGGTGCAGTATCTCGGCGGTGTCTATTTCACGCCCGACGCGCTCGCGATCACGCCGCTGCTGAAACAGGGCAACGTGCCGCTGGTGATCTTCAACGCCGCCACCTCCGCGATCATGACCTCGTCGCCGCTGGCGGTGCGCACCTCCTTCACCACGGCGCAGACCACCACGCCGCTGGGCAAGGCGGCGGTCGATCGTGGCGTGACCAAGTTCGTCTCGGTCGTCACCGACTACGGCCCGGGCGTCGATGCCGAGGGCGCCTTCAAAAAGGCGATCGAGGCGGCCGGTGGCCAGGTCGTCGAGTCGATCCGCATGCCGCTCAACACCACCGAGTTCAGCCCGATCATGCAGCGCATCCGCGATGCCGGCGCGCAGGGCGTGTTCGCCTTCCTGCCGTCCGGCCCGCCGACGCTGGGCTTCGTCAAGGCGTTCAGCGACACCGGGCTGAAGTCGGCGGGGGTCAAGCTGTTCGCCACGGGGGACCTGACGCAGGAATCCGACCTGCCCGCGTTGGGCGAGGCGGCGGCCGGCATGCTGACCTCCTTCCACTATGCCGTTTCGCACGAATCCGACGCGAACAAGGCCTTCGTCGCGGCCGCGACCAAGGCGCTGGGCTCGGCCGAGCAGCTCTCCTTCCCGGCCGTCGGCGGCTATGACGGCATGCATGTCATCGCCAGGATGATCGCTGCCACGGGCGGCAAGCAGGATGCGGAGAAGGCGGTCGAGGCGGTGAAGGGACTCGCCTGGGAAAGCCCGCGCGGGCCGGTGAAGATCGACCCCGAGACCCGCCACATCACGCAGACGATCTATCTGCGCGAGGTGGCCAAGGACGCGCAGGGGAAATGGATCAACAAGGAGATCGCGAGCTTCCCCGAGCAGAAGGACCCCGGTCTGGCGAAGTAGAATCGTCTTTCGCTAGAGTATCGGTCCGAATATCGTGTTCGGACCGCTCCTCTAACTCCTTGATTTTGCATCGGCTTTTTCCGAAAACCGCGATCCACTTTTCGGGCCGATGCTCTAGAAACAGGCGTCATTCTCGGGCGGAGCGTAGCGCAGACCCGGGAATCTCTCCGCAAGGGAGGCTCCGAAGCCCTCCTTGTCATGAGATGCTCGGGTCAGGCCCGAGCATGACGGCCACTCCCCGCTCTCCCGTTCGAAGAGGCCCGCGAGAATGCAGACAGCGCTGAGCATCGCCATCGATGCCCTGTCCTACGGGATGGCGCTGTTCATCATCTGCATCGGCCTGTCGCTGACCATGGGCCTGATGCGGGTGGTCAATCTCGCCCATGGCGCCTTCGCGATGATCGGCGGCTACATCGCCTCCTATGCGGTGCGCGATCTGGGCTTTAGCTATGCGCTCGGCATCGGGGCCGCCGTGGCGGGCACCATCGTGATCGCGCTGCCGCTGGAGCGGCTGCTCTTCCGGCGCATCTACGGCCGCAGCGAACTCTCGCAGGTGCTGATGACGGTCGGCATCACCTTCTGCGCCATCGGCATCGTCAACTATCTCTTCGGGCCGACGCTGAAGACGATTCCCCTGCCGGCGGAACTCGCCCGGCCCGTCGATCTCGGCTTCAGGAGCATCGCCGGCCACCGGCTCTTCGTCATCGCGAGCGGGCTCTGCGTCACGGCGGGACTGTGGTTCCTGATCGAGCGCACGGCGTTCGGCATCCATCTGCGCGCAGCGGTCGAGAACGCCGCGATGACGCGGGCGCTCGGCGTGCGGACGGGCTTCGTCTATGCGGTGAGCTTCGCCATCGCCGTCGGGCTCGCCGCCTTCGGCGGCGTGGTCGGCGCCGAGTTCCTGCCGATCGAGCCCTATTACGCGCTGCGCTACATGGTGACCTTCCTCGTCGTCGTCTCGGTCGGCGGGGCGGGGTCGATCCCGGGCGCGCTCGCCGCCTGCCTGCTGCTCGGCGCGATCGATGTCGTCGGCCGTTATCTGGTGCCCGATTTCGGGAACTTCTTCTTCTATCTCGCGGTGATCCTGATCGTCTGCCTGTTCCCGCGCGGGCTGATGGGCCGGGCCGAGTGAGATGGAGAGCGCCGTGACGTCCCCGGGCAGCCTCTCTTCCCCGCCGTCGCGCCTGTGGCGCGATCTGGTGGGCCTGTTCCTGATCATCGCCGCGGGACTGGCGGGCTATGTGCTGTTTCCCGACAACCTCGCCTTCCTGACGCGGATGGTGTCGGTGGCGTTGCTCGTGCTCTCGCTCGACCTCATCGTCGGCTATTGCGGCATCGCCTCGCTCGGGCAGGGTGCGCTTTACGGAGCGGGCGCCTATGCCGCGGGGATCGCCTGCCTGAACGGCGTCGGCGATCCGTTCCTGCTCGTCCTGATCGGCGCCGGAGCCGGGGCCGTTTCGGGGCTCGTCATGGGGGCGGTGATGCTGCGCGCCCACGGCCTGCCGCAACTCGTGCTGTCGATCGCGATCGTCCAGCTGATGCACGAGGCGGCCAACAAGGCGTCCTCCGTCACCGGCGGCAGCGACGGGCTCGCCGGCATGGCGCCGGCGCCGCTCTTCGGCGTCTTCGAATTCGATCTGTGGGGGCGCAGCGCCTATCTCTTCGGGCTGGCTCTGCTGGTCGCGGTCTTCGTGGCGCTGAAGCTTCTCGTGCATTCGCCCTTCGGCATGGTCTGCCGCGGCATCAAGGAGGATCCGCTGCGGATCAGCACGCTCGGCATCTTCGCCTTCCCGGTGCTGCTGAAGATGTTCGTCATCTCGGGCGCGGTGGCGGGGATGGGCGGCGCGCTCGGCGCCATCGCGACGCAGGTCGTCGGGCTCGACAGCGTGTCCTTCGAGCTCTCCGCCAACGCGCTGGTCATGCTGGTGCTCGGCGGCATCGGCAATCTCTACGGCGCGCTGATCGGGACCGTGATCTTCATGACGGTCGAGCATGTCGTGGCGGCGATCAACCCGTTCCACTGGATGACGCTGGTCGGCGCGGTGCTGATCGCGGTCGTGCTCTTCGCGCCGCGCGGATTGTCGGGTTCGCTCGACGAGGCGGCGCGGCTGCTCACGCGCGGCCGCCGGAGGGCCGGGCCGTGAGCACCCTGTTCGAGGTCTCCCATCTCTCCAAGGAGTTCGGCGGCCTGCGGGTCAACCGCGACATCTCGCTCGCCATGGCGGAAGGGGAGCGGCTGGCGCTGATCGGTCCCAACGGGGCCGGCAAGACCACCTTCGTCAATCTCGTCACCGGCCGGTTGCAGCCGAGCGGGGGGAGCGTGCGCCTTGCGGGGGAGGACATCACCGGGCTGGGTGCCGTCCGCAGGGTCAGGCGCGGCCTGGTGCGGACCTTCCAGGTGACGCGGCTGTTCTCGGAGATGACGCCGGAGGAACATGTCGTCCTCGCGATCCTCCAGCGGCTCGGCCGCGCGACGCGGATTTTCGCGCGGTTCCGCGCCAGCTCCGAGGCCGCCGACGAGACCGCCGAGATCCTGACGCTGCTCGGCCTCGGCGAGGTGGCGCGGCGCCGGGTCGGCGAGATCGCCTATGGCCAGCAGCGCCTGCTCGAGATCGCGATCGCGATGGCACAGAGGCCGAAGGTGCTGCTGCTGGACGAGCCCGCGGCCGGCGTGCCCTCCGCCGACACGCCGCGCATCGAGCATGCGCTGGAGCGGCTGCCGCCGTCGCTGGCGGTGCTGATGATCGAGCACGACATGGATCTCGTCTTCCGCTTCGCGCGGCGGGTCGCGGTGCTGGCCGCGGGCGAGCTGATCTTCGAGGGGGCGCCGGCGGAGGTCTCCCGCGACCCCGGCGTCCGCGAAGCCTATCTGGGGAGCTATGCCCATGCCGGCAGCGACGCTTGAGATCGAGGGGCTGAGCGCCGGCTATGGGCGCACCCATGTGCTGGAGGACGTTTCCTTCTCCGTGCCGGCGGGCGGGCGCCTCTCGGTGCTGGGCCGCAACGGCATGGGCAAGACGACGTTGATGGCGAGCCTGATGGGGCTGACGCGGCGCTATGCCGGCAGGATCAGGCTGGGCGGCATCGACGTCACCGATCTCAGCACGGAGGCGCGGGCGCATGGCGGGCTGGGCCTCGTGCCGCAGAGCCGCGAGATCTTCAAGGGCCTGACGGTCGAGGAGAACCTGTTCGTCGGGCTGAAGGGACGGCCACGGAGCGCGATCCAGGAGGCCTACGAGATGTTCCCGCGCCTGCATGAGCGCCGGGCGAACCGGGGCTCGCAGTTGTCGGGCGGCGAGCAGCAGATGCTGGCTGCGGCGCGCACCATTCTGGGCAGGCCCTCCGTGCTGCTGCTCGACGAGCCGCTGGAAGGGCTCGCCCCCGTCATCTGCGACATGCTGATGGCGGCCTTCACGCGCCTGGCCGCCTCCGGGGAGATGACGATCCTGCTGGTCGAGCAGCGGCTGGAGAGCGCACTCGACTTCGCCGAGCGCGCGATCTTGCTCGAACGCGGGCGCATCGTCTGGTCCGGCGCCTGCGGCGAGTTGCGCCGGAGCGACGACGTCATGGACCGCTATCTCGGCGTCGGCGGGCTGCACTGAGTCGCACGGAGGGGTGCCCAATTCCTCAGGATGAGGGCTCGGGAGGCTCAGCATGAGCATCGTCATTGCGAGCGCAGCGAAGCAATCCAGGCTCACGGAGCGTGCGGCTCACTGGATTGCTTCGTCGCTTCGCTCCTCGCAATGACGATGGGTCTCAGTCGGTGAAGACCACGGTCTTCTTGCCGTTCAGGATCACGCGGTCCTCGAGATGGTTCAGCACCGCGCGCGCCAGCACGCGCCGCTCGATGTCGCGGCCCTTGCGCACGAGATCGTCGGGCGTGTCGCGATGGGAGATGCGCTCGACGTCCTGCTCGATGATCGGGCCCTCGTCGAGATCGGGCGTGACGTAATGCGCCGTCGCGCCGATCAGCTTCACGCCGCGCTCATGGGCCTGGTGGTAGGGCTTGGCGCCCTTGAAGCCGGGCAGGAAGGAGTGGTGGATGTTGATGCAGCGGCCGAGCAGCTTGGAGGAGAAGGCGTCCGACAGGATCTGCATGTAGCGGGCGAGCACGACGAGGTCCGTCCGCGTCTCCTGCACGAGGTGCCAGATCGCGGCCTCCTGCTCCATCTTGGTCTGCCGCGTCACGGGCATGTGGTGGAAGGGCAGATCGCCGAGATCGGTCGAGGCGATGTGCTCGCGGGCATGGTTCGAGACGACGGCGGTGATCTCCATCGGCAATTCGCCGATGCGCCAGCGATAGATCAGGTCGGCGAGGCAGTGGTCGAATTTCGAGACCAGCAGCATGACGCGCTTCTTCGCCGTGCGTTCGCGCAGCGTATGGCTCATGCCGAAGCGCGTGGCGAGCTCGGCCACCGAGGCGGCGACGACCTCCTTCGGCCGGGCCTCGTCGAGACGGTCGAACACGACCCGCATGAAGAAGCGGCCGGTCTCGAGATCGTCGAATTGCTGCGCGTCCAGGATGTTGCAGCCGGCCTCGAACAGCAGGGTCGAGACGGCGGCCACGATGCCGGGCTTGTCCGGGCAGGAGAGGGTCAGAATCATCGCGTTGTCGGGCATGACGAATGCCGCCCCAACGGGAGCGGCCCTTTATGAAAGCGGATCGGAGATGACGGGAGAGGCAGGCAGCGCGCGCCGCGCCGCGGTCAACCTCGTCCGGTCGAGACCGCGCAGCCATACTCCGCCACCGAGGCGGAGAACCAGGACCAGAAGCTGCCAGCCATGCTGCGCGCGACCATGATCTCGAATACCGGGCCATCCGGGCCGTCCTCGGCCCGCCAGAGATGCACACCGATATAGGCGATGCTTGTCAAGGCGACAGTGCCGATCGGGAAGGCGCGCGGGTGCAGATCGACCATGCAGCCCTTGGCGAGGGCATCGCGGATGCGCGGGCCGGACAGGGTGAGCGCGGCGCGCGCCTCGCTCTGGTCGGCGACGGCGGCGTGAGGCGAGAGGGCCGCGAGCAGATCGGAAAAACCGGCCTTGTCCCGTGCGCGCAGGAGCGACTGACCCGGCCCCGCCCAGAGGATCGTGTGTGTCGGGGAGGCGCTGGCGGCCGGCGTCGCCGGCAGGGTGAGGCCGAGCCGGCCTCCGACCGCGTCGGCGAGCCCGGCGCTGGCCCCCTCGGGCGCGATCAAGGTCGCAAGGCCATATCCCTCGACCGTGCGCGCCGTGACGCCGGGCGTGCCGCCGGCGCCGATCTGGCCGGCCTCGACGATGCCGGCCCAGGCGCTACGGGGCGCCCATGCCTTGTCGGCCCATGTGGCGATGGCGGAATCAGCCATGGAGGCGCGCTCCTTCGGGGTCGACGAAGACGGGCGGGCAGATCTCGACCTCGATGTCGCCGTTTCGGACGGGGTCGAAGGCGCGGACGCGCTCGCCGATGCGGGCCGGGCCGTTCTTCAGCAGCCCGAGGCCGATCCAGTGCTTCAGGAGGGGCGAATAGGCGACCGAGGTCATGTAGCCCTCGTCGTTCTCCATCGTCCCGGGCCGGCCCAGCCCGATGAAATGGGCGCCCGCGCGCAGGCGCTGCGCCGGATCGACCGGCTTGAAGCCGACGAGGCTCGGCCGGTCCGGTTCGACCAGCGCGCTGCGGCCGGCCATGAGGCGGCCGACATAGTCCTTCTTCGCCGACATCATCCGGCCGAGGCCGAGATCGCGCGCCGTCGTCTGGCCGCTGAGTTCGTTGCCGGCGACATGGCCCTTCTCGATGCGCATCACGCCGAGCGCCTCGGTGCCGTAGGGCGTGATGCCGTGAGGCGCGCCCGCTGCCATGAGCGCGCGCATCATCGCGTCGCCATGGTCGGCGGGGACGGCGAGCTCATAGGCGAGCTCGCCCGAGAAGGAGATGCGGAAGAGCCGCGCCGGAATCCCGCCGCCGACCGTGACCTCGCGCGCGGCGAGATAGGGGAAGGCCTCGTTGGCAATGTCGTGCTGCGCATCGACGACGCCGCGCAGCACCTCGCGCGCCTTCGGCCCGGCGACGGCCGCCTGCGCCCATTGCTCGGAGACCGAGACCATGCGCACGTCCAGCTCCGGCCAGAGCACCTGATGGCAGAATTCGAGATGCTGCATGACCTTGCCGGCATTCGCCGTCGTGGTCGTCATCAGGAAATGATGCTCGCCGAGCCGCGAGGTCGTGCCGTCGTCCATGACGAAGCCGTCCTCGCGCAGCATCAGCCCGTAGCGCGCCTTGCCGACCGGCAGCGCCTTCCAGCCATTGATGTAGACGCGCTCGAGGAACTCGGCGGCATCGCTGCCCTGGATGTCGATCTTGCCGAGCGTCGAGACGTCGCAGACACCGACGCCATTGCGCACGGCGAGCACCTCGCGGTTGACCGTGGTCAGCCAGTCGCTCTCGCCGGGCTTCGGATAGTATTGCGCGCGCAGCCACTGGCCGGCCTCGACGAACACCGCGCCCTGCTCGCGCGACCAGTCATGCGTCGGGGCGAGACGGACGGGACGGAACGCCTTGCCGCGATGGTGGCCGGCCAGCGCGCCGATGGCGACCGGCGTATAGGGCGGGCGGAAGGTCGTCGTTCCCGTCTCTGGAATCGTCCTGCCCGTCTGCTCGGCCATGATGGCGAGGCCGGCGATGTTGGCGGTCTTGCCCTGGTCGGTCGCCATGCCGAGCGTGGTGTAGCGCTTGAGATGCTCGACGGGGCGGAAACCCTCGCGCGCGGCGAGCTCGACATCCTTGTCGGTGACGTCGTTCTGGAAGTCGACGAAGGCCTTGCCCGAGAAAAACTTGCCCTTGCCGCCCTTCACTCGCCAGACGGGGCTGAGCGCCGTGCCGTCCGGATCGGTGGCGGGTATCGGCTCGGGGGCAGCGGCGGCGAAGCCTGCTTCCGTCGCAGCCTCGCGGCCGAGACGGGCGCCGTCCTCCAGCGCCTGCGACAGGCCGAAGCGGCCGGCCGCGCTGCCCGCGACCGAGAGGCCGGGCGGCAGACGGTCGGCGACGAAGGCGTGGATGCCCGGCTCCCAGACCGGCCTGGTGTTCTGGTGCGAGGTGAGATGAAGCGTCGGGTTCCAGCCGTTCGAGACCGCGAGCAGGTCGCAGGCGATGCTCCGGCTGCCGCCGGAGGCGTCGCGGATCGTGACCGCGCGCAGGGCGCGGCCCCCGGTGGCGGCCTCGACGACGCCGCCTGCAAAGAGGCGCGCGCCGATCCGGTCCGCGAGCGCCTTCAGCGCGGGACTTGCGTCCGGGCGCGGATCGACGATCGCGGCCACGCGGGCGCCGGCCTCGGCGAGGTCGCGCGCCGTCGTCCAGCCGTCGTCGCCGGCGGTGAAGACGACCGCCTCGCGCCCGGGCAGGACGCCGTGGCGGTTGACGTAGCCGCGCACGGCGCCGGCCAGCATGACGCCGGGCAGGTCGTTGCCGGCGAAGACGATCGGCCGTTCGATCGCGCCGGCCGCCAGGATGGCGCGCCCGGCGACGATGCGCCAGGAGCGCTGACGCGCCTGATGCGGCGGCGGCACCGGCAGGTGATCCGAGACGCGCTCGACCGCGCCGTAGACGCCATGGTCGTAGAGCCCGAAGACCGTGGTGCGCGGCATGATCCGCACCTCCGGCAGGCTCGCGAGCTCGGCCAGCGTCGCGGAAAGCCATTCGGCGGCGGGACGCCCGCCGATCTCGCGCTTCTCGGCGAGCAATCGCCCGCCCAGGCGGAAATCCTCGTCGCAGAGGATGACGCGCGCGCCGCTGCGGCCGGCCGCGAGTGCGGCCGAAAGCCCGGCCGGGCCGGCGCCGACGACGAGCAGGTCGCAGAAGGCGAAGGCCTTCTCGTAATGGTCGGGGTCCTCATGCGTCGCGGCCCGGCCGAGGCCGGCGGCGCGGCGGATCAGAGGCTCGTAGAGCTTCTCCCAGAAGGCGGCCGGCCACATGAAGGTCTTGTAGTAGAAGCCGGCGACCAGAGCCGGCGAGACCAGCGAGTTGATCGAGAGCAGGTCGAGCGCAAGGGACGGCCAGCGGTTCTGGCTGGCGGCGTCGAGCCCGTGATAGAGTTCGGTCACCGTCGCTCGGCTGTTCGGCTCGCGCCGTGCGCCGGAGCGCAATTCGACCAGCGCGTTCGGCTCCTCGGGGCCGGCCGAGAGGATGCCGCGCGGGCGATGGTACTTGAACGAGCGGCCGACGAGGCGCACGCCGTTGGCCAGCAGCGCCGAGGCGAGCGTGTCGCCCGCATGGCCCTCGTAGCGCTTGCCGTCGAAGCGGAAGCTGAGCGGCTGCCGGCGGTCGATGAGGCCGCCTGCGGCGAGGCGGAAGGGCTGGGTGCTCATGCCGCTGCTCCCGGCTTTTGCTCCTTCGCGGGAACAGCGGATTCGATCGCGTGGGTCAGCGTGTCGCGCCGGACCACGAGCCAGGCCCGGCAGCCGGCGCCGTGATACCAGAGCTCGCTCACCGGGCCGCGCGGGTTTTCGCGCATGTAGACATAGTCGAACATGGCGGCTTCCGTGGCCTCCGGCCCCTCGGGGCGCCGGGGCGCGGCGTCGCCGAGATAGGTGAATTCCTGGACGTCGCGGAGGCCGCAATGGGGGCAGGGGATGCGCATGTCAGCTCTGGACCTCGACGGCGACAGGCCGGGCTCCTCCCTCCCCACAAGGGGGAGGGGAATGGCAGGCGTCACGCTTCATGAAGACGGAATCGCTCATCGCCGGCCTCAATGCAGGTTGGGCTGGGCGCCGGCGCCCTTTTCGTCGATCACCCGGCCCGTGGCGAAGCGGTCGAGCCGATAGGCGGTGGCGACGGGGTGCGGCTCGTCCTTCGCGATGAGATGCGCGAAGCAGAAGCCGGAGGCCGGCGTCGCCTTGAAGCCGCCATAGCACCAGCCGGCATTGAGATAGAGGCCCTCGACCGGCGCGTGGTCGATGATCGGCGAGCCGTCCATCGACATGTCCATGACGCCGCCCCAGTGGCGCAGCAGGCGCAGGCGCCCGAGCCCGGGCCAGAGCCCCATGGCCGATTCCATGACGTCCTCGATGACCGGCAGGTTGCCCCGCTGGGCGTAGGAATTGTAGCCGTCGATGTCGCCGCCGAAGACCAGCCCGCCCTTGTCCGACTGGCTGATGTAGAAATGCCCGGCGCCGAAGGTGACGACGGTGTCGATCAGCGGCTTGATGCCCTCCGAGACGAAGGCCTGGAGGACATGGGTCTCGATCGGCAGGCGGAAGCCCGCCATCGCGGCCAGCCGGGAGGAGTTGCCGGCGACGGCGAGCGCGATTTTCTTCGCGCGTATCGGGCCGCGCGTGGTTTCGACCCCGGTCGCCCGGCCGTTCTCGATGGTGATGCCCGTGACCTCGCAGTTCTGCACGATGTCGACGCCGCGGCTGTCGGCGCCGCGGGCGAAGCCCCAGGCGACGGCGTCATGCCGCGCTGTGCCGCCGCGCCGCTGCAGCAATCCGCCACGGATCGGGAAGCGGGCGTTGTCGTAGTCGAGGAAGGGCAGCATCGCGCGCACCGCCTCGCCGTCGAGCAGTTCGGCATCGACGCCGGCGAGGCGCATGGCGTTGCCGCGCCTGGCATAGGCGTCGCGCTGCGCGTCGGAATGGCAGAGGTTCAGCACGCCGCGCTGGCTGACCATGGCGTTGTAGTTCAGGTCCTGCTCCAGCCCCTCCCAGAGCTTCATCGAAAGCTCGTAGAAGGGCGTGTTGCCGGGCAGGAGGTAGTTCGAGCGGATGATCGTGGTGTTGCGCCCGACATTGCCGGAGCCGATGTAGCCCTTCTCGATCACCGCGACATTGGTGATGCCGTGCCGGCTGGCGAGATAATGCGCCGTGGCGAGCCCGTGCCCGCCGCCGCCGATGACGAGCACGTCGTATTCGGGCTTGGGCGCGGCGTCGCGCCAGGCCGGGGTCCAGCCCTTGTGGCCGGTCAGAGCCTGCCTCGCCAGGGAGAAGATCGAATAGCGCATCGAGGCGTCGCATCCGCTGCGTGGAGCCGTGGCGGGCGCCCGGCTTGTGTTCCGGAGATTGCCCGACATAGGCTGCGCGACATGACTTCCAGCGACAGAAGATTGTCGGATAGCGACATCGAGCGACCGACCCATGTCGGCTTTCTGCTGATCCCGGATTTCGCGCTGCTCGCCTATGCCTCGGCGATCGAGCCCCTGCGGGCCGCGAACCGGCTGTCCGGGCACGAACTCTATCGCTGGAGCCATGTCTCGATCGACGGCCTGCCGGCCCGGGCCTCGAACGGCGTCGCGATCGAGCCGGACTTCCGGGTCGGGGAGGATGCGCGCCTCGACTATCTGGTGGTCTGCGCCGGCGGCAACCCGGCCACCTTCCAGCATGGCGGCGTCTTCGCATGGCTGAGGCAGCTCGCGCGCCGGGGCGTCACGCTCGGCGGCGTGTCCGGCGGGCCCTACATCCTGGCGCGCGCCAATGTGCTCAAGGGCTATCGCTTCACCATCCACTGGGAGCACGCGCCGGCCTTCATCGAGGAATATCCGGAGCTGGACCTGCGGCGCTCGCTCTACGAGATCGACCGCGACCGCCTGACCTCCAGCGGCGGCACGGCGCCGCTCGACATGATGCACGCCGTCATCGCCCGCGAGCATGGCGCCGACCTCGCCGTCGCGGTCAGCGAGTGGTTCCTGCAGACCCATGTCCGGGAGGGGGCGGGGCCGCAGCGCATGCCGCTGCGCGAGCGGCTCGGCATCAGCCACGCGCCGCTGCTGCGCGTGATCGGGCGGATGGAGCAGAGCCTGGAGAACCCGCTCTCGCGCGACGAGCTGGCGCGCACCGCCGGCGTGTCGCTGCGCCAGCTTGAGCGGCTGTTCCGGCAGCATCTCGGCCGTTCGCTCGGCGAGCATTATCTCGGCCTCAGACTGGCCCGATCCCGCGACCTGCTGCGCCAGACGACCATGTCCGTGCTGGAGGTGGCGCTGGTCTGCGGCTTCGCCAGCGCCAGCCATTTCTCGCGGGCCTACCGCGCCCGCTTCGGCCATGCGCCGCGTGCCGAACGGGCCCGGGAGCCGCGAACGCTTTGACGCTGAAGGTCAAGAAAGCGTCGCATAGCGACAAATCATCCGCGTCATCGACCGGAACTCTAGGAGGATAACGACAACGGGGATCCATCGACATGAAACGGCTGTTCGCCCTGGCGCTCGCCTGCGCCGCCACGCTCGCCGCTTTGCCGGCCTCCGCCCAGGACTCGCTCGCCAAGATCAAGGAGAAGGGCGTTCTCACCGTCGGCGTGAAGAACGACTACAAGCCCTGGGGCTTCCTCGAGCCTTCGGGCAAGATCGTCGGGCTCGAGATCGACCTCGCCCAGGCCGTCGCCGACAAGATCGGGGTCAAGCTCGAGATGCTGCCGGTCACCGGCGCCAATCGCATGGAGTTCCTCAAGCAGGGCCGGATCGACGTCATCCTGGCGACGATGGGCGACACGGCCGAGCGCCGCAAGATCGTCGGCATGATCGAGCCGAACTACTATGCCGGCGCGACGAACGTGCTGGCGCCGAAGAGCGCCGGGCTGAAGCAGTGGTCGGATCTGAAGGGCCGCAAGGTCTGCGCCGTGCAGGGCGCCTATTACAACCGCCGCGTCTCGCAGCTCTAAAGCCCCGAGCTCGTCGTCTTCCCGGCCGTGCCGGACGCGCTCAACGCGCTCGCCGCCAACAATTGCGTCGCCTTCCTCTTCGACGACACGCTGATCGTCTCGACGCTGTCCGCCGGCGATCCGAAATGGGCGAACTATGAGATGCCGCTGGTCTCGGAGGACCCGCAGCTCTGGGCGATCGGCGTCCGGCTCGAGGACCTCGACGGCCCGCTCGGCAAGCTGCTCAAGGAGATGTCGACCGACTGGCACAAGAGCGGCAAGCTGCTTGAACTCGAAGCCAAGTGGGGCATCAAGCAGAGCCCCTACCTGATCGAGACCAACAAGAAGCTCAAGGCGGCCTCCTGACGCATCGTCGGACTCCGCCGATGCCAAATCCTCTTTGTCATCCCGGGCTTGCCCCGGGATCCACCATCGAGCGCTGCGCTCTACGATGGATCCCGGAGCTCCGCTTCGCTTCGTCCGGGATGACGCGGCGGGTGAGATTTCGCGCGAGACAGAAGCGATGATCGCAGCCTTCTTCGAGCGCCTGAACGAGACGCAGGGGCTCAACTTCTCGGTCTTCTACGACGCCTTCGACCGGAGCCGTTTCCTGACGGGGCTGTGGACGACGGCCTATATCTCGGTGGTGGCGATCCTGGCCTCGCTCGTGCTCGGGCTCATCGGCGTCTGGCTGGCGGGCAGTTCCTCGCGCCTCGCCCGGCTGCTCGTGCGGGCCTATGTCCAGTTCTTCCGCAACACGCCGCCGCTGGTCCAGCTCTCCTTCTTCTATTTCGCCGTCGGGGGGCTGCTGCCGACGGTGTCCGACGGGTTCGGCGGGCAGACGACGCTGATCTCCGGCACGGGCTGGGCCATCATCGCGCTCTCGCTGTTCGCGGGCGCCTTCAATGTCGAGATCTTCCGGGCGGGGATCGAGGCCGTGCCCTCGACCATGGTCGAGGCCGCGGAATCGCTCGGCTACACGCGGTTGCAGCTCTATCGCGAGATCGTATTGCCGCTCGCCTTCCGCATCTGCCTGCCGGCGCTGAACAACAACCTCGTCAACCTGGTGAAGACGACGACGCTCGCCTACGCCATCGGCGTGCCGGAACTGCTCTACGCGGCCTCGCAGATCTGGTCCGAGGTGCTGAACGTCCGCGAGATGATGAACGTGCTGCTCGTCGCCTATGTGCTGCTCGTCGCCATCCTCGTCTGGGTGATGGGCCGCTGGGAACGGGCGATGCGCATCCCGGGCTATTCGGCATGAGGGGCGGGGTGTCCGACCTGCCGGTCCTCAAGCCGTTCCGGGCGGGGCCGATCGCGCCTTCGGGCCTGGCCGCGCCGGTTCTCGCCGGCGGTGCGGCGCTGGCCTGCGTCGCGATCCTGTTCGGCGCCTCGCTCGCGCTGGCGCAGGCCACGACGGCGCCCGGCCGCGACAGTGCCGTCGTCGTGCTGCTGCGCTGGGCGCCGCTGATCTTCCAGGGCTTCCTCTTCAATATCCTGATCAGCTTCCTTTCGATGGCGCTCGGCACGGCGGTGGGGGTGTTCGTCGGCGTCTGGCAGGTCTCGCTCTTCGCGCCGCTGCGCAAGCTGGCCTGGGGGCTGACCCAGTTCTTCCGCAACGCGCCCTGGCTCGTGCTGCTGTTCTACGCGATGTTCCTGCTGCCCTTCGAGTTCCGGGTCTTCGGCGTTGTCATCGCCTTTCCGGCCTGGGTGAAGGCGGTGATCGGGCTCGCCCTGCCTGTGGCGGCGAACGTCTCGGAAATCGTGCGCGGCGGCATCCGCTCGATTCCGTCCGGGCAATGGGAATCGGCGGAATCCCTGGCCTTCAGCCGCCGGCAGACGATGTGGATGATCGTGCTGCCGCAGGCCTTCAAGCGGATGATCCCGCCCTGGATGAACCTCTATGCCATCCTGACCATGGCGACGACGCTGATCTCCGTCGTCGGCATCCAGGACGGCCTGACGATCACGCGCGCGGCGCTCGTCGCCGAGAGCCGCCCCGAGCTGATGATCCCGATGTACCTGCTGCTGCTCCTGATGTTCTTCGCCTATTGCTACCCCATCGCGCGGGCGACGATGGCGCTGGAGCGGCGCTTCAACGTGAAAGTGTGAGGCGATGGCGAGCCGTCATCAACTGGGCGAGCCGGTCGTGGTGATCGAGGGCGTGGAGAAGTCCTTCGGCGCCTTCGCCGTCCTCAAGGACGTGAACCTCACCGTTCGCCGCGGCGAAACGGTGTGCATCATCGGGCCCTCCGGCTCCGGCAAGTCGACGCTTCTGCGCTGCGTCAACGCGCTGGTGCCGATCAGCAAGGGCTCGATCCTCGTCGCGGGCCGGCAGGTCCACGATGGGCGGCTGGACAAGCTGGCGCTGCGCCGCGACGTCGGCATCGTCTTCCAGCAATACAATCTCTTTCCGCACCGCACGGTGCTTCAGAACGTCATGATGGCGCCCGTGCACGTCCTCAAGCAGGATCGTGCCGAGGTCGAGGAGCGGGCGCGCCGGCTGCTCGCCAAGGTCGGCCTGTCGCACAAGCTCGCGGCCTATCCGGGCGAGCTCTCGGGCGGGCAGCAGCAGCGCGTCGCCATCGCCCGTTCGCTGGCGATGAACCCGAAGGTCATGCTCTTCGACGAGGTCACCGCCGCTCTCGATCCGGAGACGAAGAAGGAAGTCCTCTTCACGATCCGCGATCTCGCCGCCGAGGGCATGACCTGCATCCTGGTGACGCATGAGATGGGTTTCGCGCGCGAGGTGGCCGACCATGTCTACTTCACCGATGGCGGGCTGATCGTCGAGCACGGGCCGCCGGACAGCTTCTTCGGCGCGCCCCGCGAGGAGCGGACGCGGGCCTTCCTCGACAAGGTGCTGTGAGCCGCAGGCCGGCTCCCAGCCTTCGCCCATCGACCGCCGACATCGGTGCCGGCGCGACCTCATGCCAGACCAGCGCGCGAGCGGAACCGCCATGTCCGAGAGCTTCGAGCCCGATCCGAAATCCGTCGCCGGCAAGGACCTGCATGTCGAGGAGCGAACGCAGCTCCTCGTGATCGGGGGCGGGCCGGCGGGGCTGGCGGCGGCCATCGAGGCGGCCGGGCGGGGATTGTCGGTCCTGCTGGTCGACGAGAACCCGGTCTCCTTCCAGGCGATGGGGGACGAGGTGCCGCTGCATTACGGGCAGGGCATGGCCGGAGCCGCCCGCAACCGCAACGCGATGATGGAGGCCTTCATCGCCTCGGAGCCGCAGATCGAGAGGGCCTTCGAGGCGGGCGTCGATCTGCGGCTCGGCACCTGTTGCTGGGGGCTCTACGCCAAGGGGCCCGGGGCCGGCTGGCTGCCCGGGACGGTGGCGGGCTTGAGCGACGGCGAGCGCTCCTGGATGGTCGCGGCGGAGCATGTCGTCGTGGCGGCGGGCCGGCGCGACATGGGCCTCGCCTTTCCGGGCTGGGAGAAGCCGGGCGTGATGGGCGCGACCGCCGCCGTTGCGCTCGCGACCCGCTA
Source organism: Chelatococcus sp. (assembly GCA_003248805.1). Lineage (GTDB taxonomy): Bacteria > Pseudomonadota > Alphaproteobacteria > Rhizobiales > Beijerinckiaceae > Allobosea. The sequence goes on from QFQY01000025.1 coordinate 24,294, forward strand.
TGGCGCGCTGGCGCCGCGCCGGGTCGTGGTGCTGGGCTCGACGACCGAGGCGCTGCTCGCCGCGCTGGCGCTGCGCGAGGCCGGCATCGAGATCGCGGCGGTGATCGAGCAGGCGGCCGAGCCTCTCGCGGGGGGCGCGCTGGCGGCGCGTCTGAGCGAGGCGGGTATCGAGATCCTGAGCGGTCATGTGCCGCGCGAGGCGGTCGGCCAGGACGGGGTCGAGGCGTTGCTGGTCGGCGCGCTCGATCCGCAGGGCAGGCCATCCGGGCCGGAGCGGAGCATCGCCTGCGACGGCGTCGTGCTGGCGGTCGGGGCCACGCCGGTCGTCGATCTGCTGGACGCGCTCGGCTGCCGGATCGCGTTCCAGCCGGAGCGCGGCGGCTATGCGCCCGTCGTCGATGCCGGGCAGCGCACCAGCCTCGGGAACGTCTTCGCCATCGGCGACTGCGCCGGCCTCTGGCCCGGGAAGTCGCGGGATCGCAGGATCGCGGAAGAGGAGGGGCGGCGCGCCATCGCCGCGATCCTCTCGGCGGGGGCAGGCGCGGCGGAAGGTCCTGCCGCCATCGCGCCGGACGACCCCTCTTACGACCTCTCCGCCTACCGGCTGGCCTGGGTCCGGGCCAGCGTCGTCGAGGCGCGCGCCGAGGTGCAGGTCTGCCAGTGCGAGGAGGTGACGGCGCGCGAGATCGTCGAGGTCCGCCCGCCGCGCTATCTCGGCTGGAGCGAGGAGCGCCGCAACGACCGCTCGCTCGCCGCGCTGCTCGGCGAGGGGCCGCCCAGTCCCGACCAGGTCAAGCGGCTGACGCGCGCCGGCATGGGGCCATGCCAGGGCCGCCGCTGCCGGGAGCAGGTCGCTGCGCTGCTGGCGCTCGCATCGGCCATGCCGCTCTCGGCGGTGCCGCTCGCCAGCCATCGCGCGCCGGTCCGCCCGCTTCCGCTGTCGCTGCTGGGGCAGCTTCCCGAGCCGCCGGAGCAGGCCGAGCACTGGGACACCTGGTTCGGCATGCATGCCCAGTGGCGGCCCTTCTGGGAGGTGCCGGCGCTCTACACGGTCGCGGGCAACGATGCGACCGGCCCGGTGGCGAGCGAGTGAGGAGAGCGCCATGAGCGAGATCGCAGGAGCTTCGGTCGTCATCGTCGGTGGCGGCGTCACGGGCCTCAGCGCCGGCTGGTGGCTCGCCCGCGACGGCGTCGACGTCCTCGTCGTCGAGAAGGGCATGATCGGCTGGGAGGCCTCGGGCCGCAATGGCGGGGGCTGCTCGCACCACCATTCGCCGCTCTTCCTCGAGGAGCAACGGCTCTGGCCGCAGATGGACGCGCTCCTGGGCTACCCGACCGAATTCGCGCCGAACCGCATCAGGCTGGCGTCGAGCGAGCACCAGATGGCGCTCTACGGGCGCGCCCTGCGCAACGCCGAGCGCCAGGGCTTCGCCTCCGAGCTGCTCGACCCGCAGCAGATCAGGGAGCTGGTGCCACTCGCCGGCGACACCATGGTCGGCGGCTATTTCTACCGCTTCGGCGGCCATGCCAATCCGCACCGCACGCTGCAGGGCTATGCCTGGGCGATGCAGGATCATGGCGGGCGGCTGATGCAGCACTGCGCCGTGACGGGGTTCCGCAGCGAGGGCGGGCGGGTGACCGGCGTCGAGACCGAGCGCGGCTTCATCGCCTGCGACCAGCTCGTCCTGGCCGCCGGGCCGCAGACGGGCCGGCTTTCCGCCATGCTCGGACAGGAGGTGCCGGTCGCCTCCGCGCGCTGCGAAATGATCGTCACCGAGCCGCTGCCGCTGATGCCCTATGGCGGCGTCGACGGGAACGGGCTCTATGGCCGGCAGACCCTGCGCGGGAATCTCGCCTATGGCGGCGGCCCCCATGAATGGCTCGACATCGCCGGAAACGAGGCGCCGCCGAAGCCCTCCACTCCGCTGATGGCGCCGATCGGCCGGCGTCTGGCCGAGCTGCTTCCGAAGGCGGCGCATGCCCGGATCATCCGCTCCTGGGCGGGCGTCATCGAGAATACGCCGGATGGCCGGCCGGTCATCGACAGGCTGTCCACGCAGGCCAATGTCGTGGTCGCGACGCTGTCGAGCGTCGGCTTCGGCCTGTCGCCGGCCAGCGGCCGGGCGATCCGCGACCTCGTCGTCGACGGCGCCTGCGGCTTCGCCGACATTTCGTCCTTCGCGCTGGCACGCTTCGCCGCGCTGGAGCCGAACTGGCGCGATCTCCAGGGCTGGCGGTCGCTGGCCGCGAGCGAGGCGCTCGCGGCGTAGAGGGCGCCGTCAGGCCGCGCGCGTCCGGGCGAACTGCGCCATCGCGCTGCTGATGCCCGCCAGCGCCGCCTCGATATCGGCGGCGTCATGGGCCGCCGACAAGTAGCAGAGGCCGCGCGGCAGCGTGAAGACGCCCTCGCGCAGCAGCGCGGCGGTGAACTCCACGGTCAGGGCCTTGTCGACGCTCGCGGTGTCGCGCAGCGTCGCGACCTCGCGCGGGCCCGCGAAAATCTGCACGGCCGCGCCCGCCTGCCGCGCGCAGACGCCGACGCCCAGCCGCGCCGCCTCGGCGTTGAGATGCTCGCGCAGCCGACCGGCGAAGCCGTCCATGCGCGGGAACACTTCGTCGCGCTCGGCCCGCAGGCGCTTCAGGCAGGCGATGGAGGCGGCGATGGAGAGGGGATTGCCGTTGAAGGTGCCGCGATGCATCAGCCTGCCGCTGGACAGAACCTCCATCGCCGCGCGCGTGCCCGAGACGGCGCTGATCGGCAGGCCGGCGCCGAGCGCCTTGCCCAGGACCGTGAGGTCGGGGGTGACGCCGTAGCGTTCCTGGGCGCCGCCGAGGGCCATCCGGAAGCCGGTGATGACCTCGTCGAAGATCAGCATGGCGCCATGCCGGCGCGTCGCCTCGCGCAGGCGCTCGAGGTAGCCGGCCGGCGGCTCGAAGCAGCCGGCGTTCACCGCCGCCGGTTCGACGAGCACGGCGGCGAAGCTCGAATCGAGCACCGCCTCCGGCGCATCGGCGTCGCCCCAGTCGACGAGCGTCAGCGAGTCCGCCGCGTGAGGGTCCTGCCCGAGCGTCGAGGCGCCGTCCTGCCCGATGCTGTTGGCGACATGCACATTGTCGAACCAGCCGTGGTAGTTGGCGCGGAACTTCACGATCTTGACGCGCCCGGTCGCCGCGCGCGCGATGCGCAGCGCGAGCTGGATCGCCTCGGTGCCGGTGCTGACGAAGCTCGTGAGCTCCGCCGAGGGGACGCATTCCGCGATGAGATCGGCCAGCTCGGCCTCGCCGCGATGCACGGAGGCGGTGCGCAGCCCCCGGGCGAGCTCGGCCTGAAGGGCCTCGACCACCGTGGCGGGGGAGTGGCCGAGGATCAGCGGCCCGTAGCCGAGGGCGAAGTCGATGTAGCGATTGCCGTCGACGTCGACGAGATGAGCGCCTTCGCCCCGCTCGATCACGACGGGAACGGGCCGCTGCGTGGCGCGGGGGGTGGAGGATACGCCATAGGCCAGATGCGCCAGCGCCTGTTCGCGATGGAGATAGGAGCCGGCGAAGCGGCGCCGATCGTCGGAATCTGGGGCGGAGGTCATGGGCGTCTCGCGAGGCGTGATTTCAGTCCATCAGGTATCAAAGACATAAACATAATACAATGTCGTTGCCGCTCCTCGCGGCCCGGCTCCGGGGGAGCCGCTCCGATTTGTGTTCGCGACCATACATGCTAGCGGTCTGATGGTGGAGAAAACCGGGGGAATCGGCATGGCGAGATCGGAGGCAGGCGCTGCGGTAGACTTGTCGTCGCCCGGCCGCGATGTCGTGCCGCTCTATCACCGGATCTACGTCATCCTGCTGCAGAAGATTTCCGACGGGTCCTACCCGTCCGGCGAGCCGATGCCGAGCGAGGACGATCTCGCCGTGAGCTTCGGCGTGTCGCGGGTGACGATCCGCAAGGCGATGGAACGCCTGGAGCGCGAGGGCCGGGTGCTGCGGCAGCGCGGGCGCGGCACCTTTCCCCAGCCGCCCGCCATCGAGGCGGCGGCCGCCGCCAGCCCCCTCCTGAGCAATCAGATATCGCTGGCACGCAGGACGAAGGTGGTCGTGCTCGAGCATGGGCTGGTGCGCCTGCCGCCGCAACTCGCCGAGGCCTTCGAGCAGCCGGCGGGCAGCGAGGTGCTGCGCATCGTCCGGGTCCGGCACGACCAGCGTTCGCCGATTTCGCACACGGTCTGCTATGTCGCGCCCGACCTGGCGCCGCTCTTGCCGCGGAGCGCGATCTCCTCGCTCCCGATCTCGGCGACCTTGGCGGCGGCCGGTGTCCAGCTCACGCATTTCCAGGAGCGGATCACGGCGGTGCTCGCCGATTCGGAGGTGGCGCGCCATCTCGGCACCGAAGTCGGCTCGGCGCTGGTCAGCATGACCCGGCAGGCGCGCGAGGGGAATGGCCGCGTGCTCGAACTGCTCCAGGCGCTCTACCGGCCGGACCGCTACGAATACCGCGTCGAGTACTCCTCCGCGGACCAGGGCAACGGCTCGCCCTGGAAGGCGATGATCACCGACAGCGGCGCCTGAGCGCCGCGCTGCCGGGCAGGCTCTCGCATCTCGGGCGCGGCCGCAGGCGCGTCTCAGCGTCGGATGAACGGGTTCGGGATGTCGGTCGCCGTCGAGATCCAGACGCTCTTGGTCTCCATGTATTCCTTGATGCCGGCGATGCCGCCCTCGCGGCCGATGCCGCTCATCTTGAAGCCGCCGAAGGGCGAGGTCGTGCTGGTCGAGCGGTAGTTGTTGACCCAGACCGTGCCGGCGCGCACCCGGTCGGCCATCACCAGCGCCCGGCGCATGGACTGGGTCCAGATGCCGGCGGCCAGGCCGAACTGGGTGTCGTTGGCGATCCTGACCGCGTCGTCCTCGTCCTTGAACCGGATCACCGACAGCACGGGGCCGAAGACCTCCTCCTGCGCGATGCGCATCTCGTTGCGGACATCGGCGAAGATCGTCGGCTTGAAGAACAGGCCGTTGGGATAGCCCGGCACCGAGGCCTCCTCGCCGCCGGCGACGAGGCGCGCACCCTCGGCCTTGGCGATCGCGACATAGGATTTGATCTTCTCGAGCTGCGGCCTCGTCGAGATCGGGGCGATCTGCGTCGCGGGATCGGAGGGGTGGCCGAAGCGGACATCGGCGATGAAGGCCTCGAGGCGTTCGAGGAACGCGTCGTGGATACTCTCCTGCACGAGCAGGCGCGAGCCGGCGACGCAGGTCTGGCCCGAGGCCGCGAAGATGCCGGCCACCGCGCCCTTGATCGCTTGATCGAGATCGGCGTCGTCGAAGATGATGTTGGGCGATTTGCCGCCGAGCTCCAGCGTGACGCGCTTCATGTGGCGCGCGGCCTTCTCGTTGATCATCCGCCCTGCGTCGGGACCGCCGGTGAAGGCGATTCGCTCGACTCTCGGGTGGCTGATCAGCGCGTCGCCGACCTCCGCGCCATAGCCGGTGACGACGTTGACGACGCCCTTCGGGAAGCCCGCGGCCTCGACCAGCTTGACGAATTCGAGCAGGGAGGCGGAGGTGAACTCGGACGGCTTCAGCACGACCGTGCAGCCGGCGGCCAGAGCCGGGGCGAGCTTCAGGCTCGTCAGCGGCAGCGGCGAGTTCCAGGGCATGATGCAGGCGACGACGCCGATCGGCTCCGGCTTCGTGAAGTTGAACACGCCGGGCTTGTCGGTCGGGATCACGGTCCCCTCGATCTTGTCCGCCAGGCCGCCGTAATAATAATAGTAGTTGGCCATGTAGCGCATCTGCATGGACAGTTCGGCGAGGAGCTTGCCGTTGTCCTTCATCTCGATGCGCGCGAGCCATTCGGCGTTCGCCGTGATGAGGTCGCCGAGCTTGCGCATCAGCGCGCCGCGGCCCGATGCCGAGAGCGCCGGCCACGCCCCTTCCGAAAACGCGCGATGCGCGGCCGTCACCGCGAGCTCGACGTCCCGCGCATTGCCGCGCGGCACCCAGGCCCAGTCCTCGCCGCTGACGGGGTCGGAGGTTTCGAGCCACTGCCCGCCGGCCGGATCGACGAAGGCGCCGTCGATATAATGCTGATAGCGATAGCGCTGGTCCGCATCCTGCTTGGTCGGGCGGATCGAGGTCGAGATCGGATCGAGCGAAGGCGTGACGGCGTTCATGCGTGGTCCCCGGTCAAGGCGTTGGCGTGTCGTTGACAGAGATGTATCATCATCATATCAAGAATACCAATATGGACGCGCAAGTCAGGTGTCGGCCGCAAGGCGGACGGGGCTGCAATGCAATTGCCGCGACGTCCGAATTCAACGAAAACGAGGGGATCATGACGAAGACCAAGATGCTGCTGTCCGCCGGCCTGCTCGCGCTCGGCGCCTTCTCCGCCACCGTTCCCGCCTCCGCCCGCGATCTGATGGTCGTCGGCTTCGGCGGCGGCTTCCAGGACAACGCCCGCAAGCACCTGTTCCAGGCCTATGCGGCCGAGAAGGGCGTGAAGGTCGCCGACGACGTCTACAATGGCGAGATGGCGAAGATCTATTCGATGGTGAAGTCGAACGACGTCACCTACGACGTCGTGATGGTCGAGGCGCCGGAGCTGGCGCGCGGCTGCGAGGACGGCGTCTTCGAGAAGCTCGACTGGAGCGTCATCGACCAGAAGAAGTTCATTCCCGGCGGCACCACCGCCTGCGGCGCCGGCGCCGTCGGCTGGGGCGTGAGCCTGTTCTACGATCAGGCCCGCACGCCGAACGGCCCGGCCAGCTATGCCGAGCTCTGGGACGTGCAGAAGTTCCCCGGAAAGCGCTCGCTGCGCTCCGGCGCCAAGATGACGCTGGAGATCGCGCTGATGGCCGACGGCGTTCCCGCCGCCGACGTCTACAAGGTGCTGGCGACGCCGGAAGGCCAGAAGCGCGCCTTCGCCAAGCTCGACGCGCTGAAGCCGAACATCGTCTGGTGGAAGTCGGGCACGCAGCCCCTCCAGCTGGTCGGCTCGGGCGAGGCCGCCTATGCCGTCGGCTATGTCGGCCGCACGATCCGCGCCAACGAGGGCGGCGCCAAGTATCCGGTCCAGTGGAACACGCTGCTGTTCTCGTTCGACTACTGGTCGGTGGTGCGCAACTCGCCGAACAAGGCCGAGGCGATGAAGCTCATCAGCTTCATGACCGACGCGAAGCCGCTGGCGAACCTGGCGCAGGACTGGGCGGTGTCGCCCGCCAACGCGGCGGTCGCGAGCGACCCCGAGATCGTCAAGAAGAATCCGGGCATGGTCGCCAACCACGCCAAGGAAGGCCTCTTCATCAACACCGAGTTCTGGGTCGAGCACGGCGAGGATCTCGAGGCCCGCTTCAACGCCTGGCTCGCCAAGTAAGCCTGCAGCCGGGGCGGAGAGCGGCAGGCATGTCACGCAGGAATTGGCTCGCGGCGGCGCTGATCGCGCCGCTCCTGCTCCTCGTCGTGGCCAGCTTCCTGCTGCCGCTCGGCGCGACCCTCTATCGCGCGGTGGACGATTCCGAATTCGCCACCGCGCTGCCCCGGACCACCGCGGTCCTGAGGGCCTGGGACGGGCAGGGGCTGCCGCCCGAAGCCGCGTTCCGCGCCATCGTCGAGGAACTGCGGCAGGCGCAGCAGGACCAGGCGGCGGGGCCCGTGCTCAGCCGGCTGAATTTCGAGGAGACCGGCCTGCGCAGCCTGCTGCTGCAGGCGTCGCGGGCCTCGGCCCGGCTGTCGGAGCCGTTCCGCGACGGCATGATCGCGCTCAACCCGCGCTGGGGCGAGCCGGAGCTCTGGCGGCTGCTGAAGCGCGCGACCGGGCCGTGGACGCCGCTCTACCTGCTGCGCTCGCTCGATCTGCGGATGCTGGACGGCGGCATCGTGCCGGCGTCTGCGGACGACGCGGTGTTCCTGCGGCTGTTCTGGCGCACCTTCGAGATCAGCCTCGTCGTCACCGTGCTGTGCGCGCTGCTCGCCTATCCGGTCGCCTACTCGCTGTCGATCATGCCGCAGGGCTGGGCCAATCTCGGCATGATGCTGGTGCTGATCCCGTTCTGGACCTCGATCCTGGTGCGCACCACGGCCTGGTTCATCATCCTGCAGCGCGAGGGCCCGATCAACGCGCTGCTGATGGCGCTGAACATCGTCGACCAGCCGCTGGCGATGATCTTCACGCGCTTCGCGGTCTATCTCGCCATGGTGCATGTGCTGCTGCCCTTCGCCATCCTGCCGCTCTACGGCGTGATGAAGGGCATCAAGCCGGACTATATGCGCGCCGCCGCCTCGCTCGGCGCGCCGGGCTGGCGCCGCTTCCTGCGCATCTATCTGCCGCTGACCATGCCGGGCGTCGCGGCGGGCTCGCTGATGGTGTTCATGCTCTCCGTCGGTTTCTACGTCACGCCCGCGCTCGTCGGCGGTTCCGGCGACCAGATGGTCAGCTATTTCATCGCCTTCTTCACCAACACCTCGGTGAACTGGGGGATGGCGGCGGCGCTCGCGACGCTGCTGATGGTCATGACCGGCATCCTGGTCGTCGTCGCGCGCCTGCTCGTGCCGGGCTTCCGCTCCGGCGGGGTGAGGGTCTGATGGCGGGTGCGATCAAAGCCGCGTCCTCCGGCGGGCGAGGCTCCGCGACCGGGCGCCTGCTGCTGGCGCTGGCGACCGGGCTGATCCTGCTGTTCCTGGTGGCGCCGATCCTGGTGGTGTTTCCGCTGTCGCTGTCCTCGGGCGAGCTGCTCGTGCTGCCGACGCCCGGTTATTCCCTGCGCTGGTACGAGGATTTCTTCACCTCCGGCCGCTGGCTTGACGCCACCCGCAACAGCTTCGTCGTCGGGTTCGCCACCATGGTGCTGGCGACGCTGCTCGGCACGCTCGCGGCCTTCGGCCTGTTCCTCGGACGCTTCCGCGGCAAGGCGGTGCTGCTCGCCGTCCTGTCGCTGCCGATGGTGACGCCGGTGATCGTGACCGCGATCGCGATGTATTTCGCGCTCTCGCTCGTCGGTCTCGGCAGCACCCTGACCGGGCTCGTCCTCGCCCATACCGTGCTCTCGGTGCCCTTCGTTCTGCTGACGGTGCTGGCCTCGCTGCAGACCTTCGACGCGAATCTGCTGCGCGCGGCGGCGAGCCTGGGGGCCAATCCCGCCACCAGCTTCCGCCGCGTCGTGCTGCCTCTGATCGCGCCCGGCGTGGCGACGGGCGCGCTCTTCGCCTTCGCGACCTCCTTCGACGAGCTCGTCGTCGCGCTCTTCATCGCGAGCCCGGGCCAGTTCACCCTGCCGCGCCAGATGTATGCGGGGCTTCGCGAATTCCTCAGCCCCACCATCGCGGCCGCGGCCGTGCTGCTGATCCTGTTCTCGGCCCTGCTGCTGGCCGTCAACGAATACATCCGCAGCCGCGCCAAGGCGCGCGGTGCGGCGCCGGAGACCCCGACGCCATGAGCCAGAGCATGAATCCCGGCATGTCCGACCCCATCATCGTCTTCGACAAGGTCACCAAGAGCTATGACGGAGCGACGCAGGTCGTGAAGTCCCTCGATTTCGTGGTCGAGCGCGGCGAGTTCGTGACGCTGCTCGGGCCCTCCGGCTCGGGCAAGACGACGACGCTGATGATGCTGGCGGGTTTCGAGGACCCTTCGAGCGGCACCATCACCTTCGACGGTCGCCCGCTCAACAACGTTCCGGCGCATCGGCGCGGCATCGGCGTCGTCTTCCAGAACTACGCCCTGTTCCCGCACATGACGGTCGCGGCCAACCTGTCCTTCCCGCTGGAAATGCAGGGTATCGGCCGGGCGGAGCGCGAGGGGCGGGTCCGCGCGGCGCTCGACATGGTGAGGCTCGGCGCGCTGGGGGATCGCCGGCCGGCGCAATTGTCGGGAGGCCAGCAGCAGCGCGTCGCCCTGGCGCGGGCGCTGGTGTTCCGGCCCAAGCTCGTGCTGATGGACGAGCCGCTCGGAGCGCTCGACAAGCAGTTGCGCGAGCATATGCAGCTCGAGATCAAGCATATCCACGAGCGGCTCGGCGTCACCGTCGTCTATGTCACCCATGACCAGGGCGAGGCGCTGACGATGTCGGACCGGGTGGCCGTCTTCCATCACGGCCGCATCCAGCAGCTCGCGCCGCCGACCCTGATCTACGAGGAGCCGGCCAACGCCTTCGTCGCCTCCTTCATCGGCGAGAACAACCGCCTGGAAGGGACCATCGAAAGCCGTGCCGGCGACATCTGCGTGATGCAGCTCGCCGATGGCAGCCGCATCCGTGCCCGTCTCGGCGCGGACCTGCCGGCGGGCGCACCCGCCGTGCTGGCGCTGCGGCCGGAGAAGGTCCTGATCGGGCGGGGAAGCGATGGCGACAACCGCTTCGAGGCGCGCGTCGAGGAGCTGATCTATTTCGGCGACCATACGCGGCTGCGCCTGCGACTCGGCGGATCGGACAGCTTCGTCGCGCGGGTGACGTTCCGCGACGGTCTGTCCCGGGTGGAGCGCGGAGACACGGTGCCGATCTCCTGGGCGGTCGGGAGCTGCCTCGCGCTCGCTCCGGAAGAAAGCTGAGCTGGTCCCCAGGTCGGCGCATGCGCCGACCGGACGGCTTGCATAAACATATTAAGTAGCATACTTAATACATATCTGCGGCGCATGACGTCCGCAGCGGAGGATGTTCATGACCGCGAGCCTGAAGACGCAAGTGATCGTGGCGGGGGCCGGCCCGGTCGGGTTGGTCGCGGCGTTGATCCTGGCCCGCGCCGGTGTCGACGTGATCGTGCTCGAGAAGCGCGCGGGCCTCAACGCGGCGTCCAAGGCCTCGACCTTTCACCCCGCAACGCTCGAGATCCTCGATACGCTCGGCGTGCTCGGGCCGATGCTGGCCGAGGGCGAGGTGGTGCGCCGCATCCAGTATCGCACGCCGGAGGGGCCGTTCGCGGAATTCGCGCTGGCCGACCTGTCCGAGCGGACCGCCTTTCCCTTCCGCCTGCATCTGGAACAGGCGCGGCTGACCCCACTGCTGCTGGCGCAATTGCAGGCGCTGCCAAATGTCAGGGTGCTGTTCGAGACCGGCTTCGTATCCGTCGCACAGTCCGGCGCGGGCGTGACGGTCACGGCGGAGCGCGACGGGGAGGCCGTCGCCATCGCCGCCGACTACCTGCTGGGGACCGACGGCGCCCGCAGCGCGGTGCGCGAGGCGCTCGGCGTCGCCTTCGACGGCGTCGTCTATCCGCACAAGATCCTGCGCGTGATGACGCGGGACGATCTCGACGCGGTCCTGCCGGGCATCGCGCCGATCACCTATCTCCACAACGGCGCGAAATCGCTGAGTTTCCTGAAGATGCCCGACTGCTGGCGCATCATCATCCGCGTGCCCGGCGACGTGCCGGACGAGACGGCGCTGCAGGACGGCTGGTTCGCCGCGCGCATCCGCGAGGTCATGCCGGGCTGGACCACGCCGCCCGGCGTCGTCGACCGCGACGTCTACGGCGCGAGCCGCCGCGTCGCCTCGGCCTATTTCGTCGGCCGCGCCTTCCTGGCCGGCGACAGCGCCCATGTCACCAATACGCGCGGCGGCATGAACATGAATTGCGGCATCCACGATGCCCAGGCGCTGTGCCACGCCATCATCCGTGCCCTGCGAGAGCGCCGCCCCGAGCTCGTCGAGGCGGCGGCCGGCGAGCGCAAGCGGGTCGCCGAGGAGATGCTGATCCCCCGGACGGATCGCAATGTGGCGGGGGGCGAGGCATGGCTCGAGGCGATCCGCGACATCGCGGGCTCGCGCGCCGCCTCGGCCGACTATCTCGCGACCGCCGCGATGCTCGACATGCTCGAGCGCCCGGTCATGGCCGCCGCCTGAAGGACCATCGCCATGGATATGGATCTCGCCGATCTCGCCACGCTGCCGGCGCTCGGCCTCGTCGTGCCGCCTGCCAACCCCACCGTCGAGCCGGAGATGGCTCGGCTGATCGCCTCCGGCGCCCGCCTGTTCGCGAGCCGCCTGCCGGTCATGCCGGACACCACGCTGGAAGAGCGCAACCGCGCCTATATCGCGGCCTATGAGCCGGCTCTGAAATCCTTCGGCAGTCTCAGGCTCGCCGCCGCGACGATCGCCCTGACGGGGCCGAGCTACCGCTTCGGTGCAGCCGAGGACACGGCGCTGGCGGCGCGGCTGACGCAGGCCGCCGGCTTTCCGGTCGAAACAGCGAGCGGCGCGATCCGCGGAGCGCTCGGGGCGATCGGCGCGCGACGGATCTGCCTGTTCTCGCCCTATCCGGCCTGGCTGACCGACGAGGCCGCCGGCTACTGGGCCGGTGCCGGTTACGAGGTGGCGCAGGTGGTCAAGGTCTCGGAGACCTTCCGTGCCTATGAGCTGACCACGCAGGAGGTCGAGGAGGCGCTGGCCCAGGTCCAGACGGGCGGGATCGACGCCATCGTCATGAGCGGAACCGGGATGATCACCCTGCCGGCCATGGCCGCGCGCCGCGACAGGTCGGGACCGCCGCTGCTGTCCTCCAACATCTGCTGCGCCTGGTGGCTGATGAAGACCGCGGGCGTGCGGCCGGGCGCGCTTTTTGCGCGCGCCTGCCCGCAACTCGCCGCCAGCCTGGGCTGAGCGATCGGCGGACCCGCATGCGGGCCGCGAGGGGCTGGATTCTCGGAGACTGTCCGGAGACTTCCGGCGCGCCTTCTCAAGCGGGCTCTCGGCCCCGGCCGGCGCGGCAGATGGCGACGCATTTGATCTCGACGAGCAGGCCGGGATGGGCGAGCTCCGAGACGCCTATCGCCGTCCAGGCATAGCCGCCGCGCGGGAAGACGCGGTTCTTCACCTCGCGGAACACCGGCATGTGCCGGGACATCTCGACATGGTACGTCGTCATGTCGACGACGTCGTCGAAGCCGCAGCCTGCGGCTTCCAGCACGATGCGCAGGTTTTCCCAGGCCGCCGCGAACTGCTCGGCCGGGTCGGCGATGACCTCCATCGCCGCAGTCCGGCCGACCTGACCGACGACATAGAGCGTCTCGCCGACCCGGACGGCGGGCGCGTAGCCGGCGCGCTCGACGATGTTGCGCATCGATTCCGGGATGATGATCTCGCGCTCGGCCATGCCTGCTCTCCCCGCTCGCGGTCGGCCGTTCGATGCGGTCCGCGCGGCCGGAGAGATAGACCCTGAGCCGGATCGAGGGAATGGCGTCCGCGCCCGGGCGCCCGCGATCGCGGAACCCGGCGAGGCAGCCCGACGTCACGGCGGTCGCCCGGTTCAGCCCCGGCCCCGCGCGACCGCAAAGGGCATGCTGAGCTCGCGCGAGCCGGCCAGCCCGAAGCGGAAGGGCTGCTCCTGCGCCTTCGAGATGCCGATGCGGCGCCCGGTCAGGATCTCAGGCCGTGTGCTGCCGGCCACGAGGCGAAACGGCGGCTGGTCGAGCGGCAGCCGGTCCATCGCCCCGGTGATCGCGAGCGCCTGACAGAGCCGGCCGGGGCCGGCGCAGAGCTGCGTCTCCCGTCCCCGGCGGAGAGCCATCACCTCCTGCCCCGCTTCGGGTGCGAGCGCGCGGATCAGCACCGCGCCATGCCCGGCGGCGACCACGTTGAAGCACCAGTGCAGCCCGTAGGAGCGGTAGACATAGGCGTGGCCGGGCGGGCCGAACATCGCGGCGTTGGCGCGCGTGGGGCCTCGATGGCTGTGGGAGGCGGGGTCGTCGCGCAGATAGGCCTCGGTCTCGACGATCGTCCCGCCGATGCCGTCGACGAAGAGCCGAGCGCCGATCAGCTCGCGGGCGAGCGCCACCGCATCGGTGTTCCAGATCATCGCCTCGTCCCGTTCGCCACGCATTCGCCCTGCCGCTCGTCCTTACGCGAGATCGGCCGAATGGCCATGCTTGACCGTTCCGGAAAGGCCGTGCGATCCCGAACCGCAGGGAGGAACGAGGTCCAATGAACGAGACCATTCTGAGCGAGCAGGCCGCCGACGGCGTCGTCCTCGTCACCATGAACCGGCCGCAGCGGCGCAACGCCCTCGACCGGGCGAGCTATGCCGGTCTGATCGCCGCGCTCGCGGCCGCCGAGGCGGACGAGGCGGTGCGGGCGGTGGTGCTGACCGGTGCGGGAGGCTGCTTCACCGCCGGCAACGACATCGCCGATTTCGCTGCGGGTGGCGGCGACGGGGCGCGCATCGCCATGGATTTCCTCGGCGCGATCTCGACGGCGACGAAACCGGTCGTGGCGGCCGTCGAAGGCTTCGCGGTCGGCATCGGCACGACGGTGCTGCTGCATTGCGACCTCGCCTATGCCGGCGAGGGCGCGACGTTCCGGCTGCCCTTCGTCGCGCTCGGCCTCTCGCCGGAGGGTGCATCCAGCCATCTCCTGCCGCTCGTGGCGGGCTGCAAGCGCGCGGCGGAACTGCTGATGCTGGGCGAGCCCTTCGGGGCCGAGGTCGCGGCGGAGGCCGGGCTCGTCAATGCCGTCGTGCCGTCCGGCACGGCGCTCGAGGCGGCGCTGGCCCGCGCGAAGGCGCTGGCGGCCCTGCCGCCCGCCTCCGTCGCGCTGACCAAGATGCTGCTCAGGCGCGGTTCGGCTGCCGCCGTGGCGGAGACGCTGCAGGTCGAGGCCCGGCATTTCGGGGAGCGCCTGCGCTCTCCGGAAGCGCAGGCGGCTTTCGCGGCCTTCCTCAAGCGCTGACAGCGCTCGATGATCCTCAGGCCGTCGCCACCGCGCGACGGCGCCCCTTCATCCAGTTCCGCCCCCAGACGAAGACCGGCCAGAGCAGCGCGGCGAAGGTCATCGCCGCCAGCACAGACGAAACCGGCCGGCTGAAGAAGGGCAGGATCGAGCCGTCCGACTTGATCAGCGACGTCACGAAGCTCTGCTCCACCATGGTGCCCATGACGATGCCGAGCACCATCGCGGCGACCGGATAGCCGTTCTTCTCCATCACGAAGCCGAGCAGCCCGAAGACCACGACGCACCAGACCGCGAACAGGTTGTTGCCCGCCGTGGCGAAGGCCCCGACCGCGCAGAAGATCAGGATCACCGGCATCACGGCCGAGCGCGGCGCGCCGACCACCCGGCTGGCGATGCGGATCATGATGATGCCGAAGGGGATCATGATGATGTTGCCGAGGATGAAGATGATATAGAGCGCGTACATGCTCGAGGCCTGCTCGCTGAACAGCGTCGGCCCAGGGTTCAGCCCCTTCATGTAGAGCACGCCGATGGCGATGGCGGTGATGGTATCACCCGGGATGCCGAAGAGCAGCGCCGGCACCCAGCCCGAGGCGAGCGAGGCGTTGTTGGAGGCTCCGGCCTCGATCAGCCCTTCCGGATGGCCGGTCCCGAATTTCTCGGGCGTCTTCGAGAAGCGCTTGGCCATGGCATAGCTGACCCAGGCCGCCATGTCGGCGCCCGCGCCGGGCAACACGCCGATGATGATGCCGACGATGTTCCCGCGCGCCTGCTGCTTCGGATATTTCTTGGTGAGCGCCCACTGGCCCTTGAGGATCGAGCCGAGGCGCCGGTTCTCCAGCTTGGGGGGCTCGCGCTCGGTCAGCGCGCGCATGACCTCGGAGAGCGCGAAGACGCCGACGAGAGCCGGAATGGGCTCGATGCCGCCGAGCAGGTCGGTGGAGCCGAAGGTGAAGCGCGCCACGCCGCCGGGGTTGTCGATGCCGATGCAGGTGATCAGCAGGCCGAGCAGCATCGCCGCGATCGCCTTGATCGGCGAGGAGCGGGCGACCAGCGTCGAGCACATCAGGCCGAGCATGGCGAGCCAGAAATTCTCGTATGTCGAGAAGGAGAGGGCCATCTCCGCCAGCAGTGGCGCGATCAGCATCAGGGACAGCGTGCCGGCGATGCCGCCCAGCGCCGAGAACCACAGGCAGATGCCGAGCGCGGTCTCCGCCTCGCCCTTGCGGGTCATGGCGTAGGCCTCGTCGGTATAGGCGGCGGAGGCCGGCGTGCCGGGGATGCGCAGAAGGCAGCCGGGAATGTCGCCGGAGAAGATCGCCATGGCCGAGGCGGTGATGATCGTCGCGATGGCCGCGATGGGCGAGAGATAGAAGGTGACCGGCACGAGCAGCGCGGTGGCCATGGTGGCGGAGAGACCGGGCAGGGCGCCGACGGTCAGCCCATAGAAGGCCGAGGCGACGATGGCGATCATCACATCCGGCTGGAAAACGAGCCCGAAGGCCTGGATGACGGTGTTCATCGGCTCACCCCGGCTCAGAACGGAAAGGGCATGATGCCGTCGGGCAGGGGCACCCGCAGCAGCTTCAGAAAGATCAGGTTGATGAAGAAGGGAGCGATCAGGGCCAGCGGCAGAGCGAGCTTCATCCTCGCTCCGAAGGCCAGCGAGGCGGAGAAGACCATGATCGCCGTCGTCGGCAGGAAGCCCAGCGGTTCGGAGGCCAGCGCGTAGAAGGCGAGCAACGCCGGCGGGAGCAACGCCAGCCAGTTGCGCCATGCCGGCAGGGGCACGAGCTCTTCGGGCGCGGTGTGAGCGACGACATCCGCTTCGGCGACCTCCTCGAAATGGCGGCCGATGCCAAAGACGATCAGGCCTCCGCAGAGAAGGAGTCCCGCACCGACCACCATCGGGAAAGCGGAGGGACCTACCTGCTGGCCGGGAACGGGGGGAAGCTTCGATCCGTAGACGAAGGCGGCGGCACCGAGGGTCGCGATGACACCTCCGGTGATGCGATCTGAAAGGAGCATGTGCGGGGGCTCATGGAAGAATGGTCGAGGGGCCGCCCGCGCGCGGCGGGCCTGCGACCGCAAGCCCTCCTAACCGCATGCCTGGCAGCGAATTCGGCGGCGGCACGGGAGAGCGTTTTCGCCCTCCCGTGCCGTGGATCATGCCTTGGCGAGGCCCGCGGCCTTCATGGCCGAGGCCATGGCCTTGTCGCCGTCTTCCATGAACTTGGCGAAGCCCGGTCCGTCGGCGAACTTCATCCCGAAGCCGCGGGAATTCATGAAGTCCTTGTACTCCTTCGAGTCGAAGGCCTTTTTCAGCGCCGCGGTGAGCTTCGCCTGAATATCGGCGGGCAGCGCCTTGGGCGCGCCGATGCCGCGCCAGGCGCCGACCGAGTAGTTGATCCCGAGCGTCTCGTTCAGCGTCGGCACGTCCTTGAACTGCGGATTGCGTTCGGATGCCATGATGGCGAGCGACTTCGCCTTGCCGGCATCGATCATGGCACGCGCTTCCGGCACCGAGCAGGTGACGATATCGATGCCGCCGGCGGCGAGATCCTGCATGCCCGGCGCCGCACCGTTCGACGGGACCCAGGCGACATGGTCGGGCTTCAGGCCCATGGCGACCAGCCAGCCGACCAGCGCCAGATGCCAGATGCCGCCCTGTCCGGTGCCGGAGGCCTTGAGCTTGCCGGGAGGGGCGGCCTTGATCGCCTCTGCCAGCGCCTTGATGTCCTTGTAGGGGCTCGAGCTCGAGACCTGCACGCCCGGCGGGTCCTCGTTCATCAGCGCGAGCGCGGCGTAGCTCGTCGATTTGAGATCGGTCAGGCCCTGATGATGCATCATGCTGATCTCGACCGTCAGCATGCCGATGTTGTAGCCGTCGGGCGCAGCACTCGCGATCGCCGAATGGCCGACCACGCCGGACCCGCCGGTGCGGTTCACGACGTTGACCGGCTGGCCGAGATCCTTCTCGAGCAACTGGGCGACGATGCGCGCCGTCGCGTCCGTCCCGCCGCCAGCACCCCATGGGCAGATCAGCGTGATCGGCCGGCTCGGCCAGTTGGCTTGCGCCAGCGCTGGCCGGGTCACGAGGCCGGCGGCGCCGATGGCGGCCGCTCCCGCGAGCACACTACGCCTGTCGATGGTCTTCATTCGGCATTCCTCCCTAAATCGATTTAGCTGCGGGCACTCCTCATCGCGTGGATGGGGCGCCCTTGATGCGCCGCTATCTGAGCCGATCCGGAGGCGGGTGACAACTGGTCTTCGACGGACAAGTTGCGCGCAGGCCGCCGCCAGCCTGCTCTTTAGGAGGCCCATCTGGAAAATCAGGAGGCCCATCTGGAAAATCTGCCGTCATGCTTGCGCGATAAGGCATTGCCCTCGGGGCCGGCGGGGGCGAGAATGCGCGCATGCTCAAGAGAATCGCCATCATCGCCATGTGCGCAGGTGCGGTTTCCGCCTGCGTGTCCTCCAACCGGCTCGTCGTCCAACAGCCTCCCGCGGCGGTCCCGTCGAAGCAGATCGTCAGAGCGGGGGCGGATCTCGTCCTGCCGGACGGCACCCGCGTCACGCCCGATCCGACGGGCGGCTTCACCCTGCCGAACGGCGACTATGTCCGGCGCGAAGCGCGCGGCGGATTGCGGCTGCCCAACGGGGCGCTGTGTGCGCCGATCGCCGGCGGATATGCCTGTCCCTGACCGGGGCGCGCCGGTTCGTCGGCGGCGCCGGCTCAGATCGCGCAGCTGAGCGGCAACACGGCCTTGCCGGCCTTCTCGACCAGTTGGCCGGTGCTGAGGTCGCTGCCTCCGGCGGCCTGCGGCGCCGGAATTCCCGCCTTGGCGGCCAGCTCCGCCAGCGCCGAGGGGCCAGCGATGGCGTGGCTGCGCTGCGGGGCGACGCCCGCGACGAGCAGCTTGTCGAACGGATTGGCGGTGACGAGGCCGATCAGGCGCCCCTGCCTGTCGAAGAGCGGACTGCCGGACTGGCCGGGCTGAAGCGGGGCCAGCACGGCGGGCTTCCCCGCGGCCGTCTGGACGGTGCCGGGGATGGCGACGGGCGCGCGCGCCGGGCCGCCGTCGCCGAAGGCGAGCAGCATGACGCTCTCGCCCTGCGCCGGTATGGCGCCGCGCAGGCCGGCCATTGCCGTTCCGCCCTCGATCTCGAGCAGGGCGAGGCCTAACGCCTCGTCGCGTAGCTTAACGCGCGCGGGGCGCTCTCCTGTCCGCAGCGCACGGCAGCCATCGACCGCAGCGAGCGAGGTGACGGCGAGCGTCTGCGACAGCGCGACGACGACGCCGTAGCGCTCGCCCGTGCGCGCGGGGGCGACGAGAGGAGGGGTCGCGGGCGTGCTCTGGCCAGCCACCGCGCCGGCCGCCGGGGCCGGGCCGGTCGGGAAGGGCTCGAAGCTCGCGGCGATGGCGATGACGAGCTTGTCGACGGTCGCCGCCAGCGCCTTGTCGTAGCCGATCGAGAAGCCGCGCAGCCCCCCGGGGCCGGCCGCCAGGCGGCGGTAGAAGCGTCCCGTCGGGGTTTCGCCGGTAATGACGAAGAAGTCCGGGCGCAGCAGCTTGTAGGTGATCTTGCGGCCCGGATTGTTCGGATTGGCGGCCGTCGCCTTCTCGAAGATCGCCTCGAGCGTCTCGCCGGGAGGCGTGGCGCTGGTGTCGAGCGTGACCTTCTCGTCCTGGCTCTGCCAGCGGCTGCCGCCCGCGGGCGTGACGTCGCGCCTGGGCAGGATGCGGGTTGGAATGCCGATGCGGATGCCGGTCTTCTCGTCCGTGAGAATCCTGAAGCCGGCCGCGTCGCGGGCGGCCTGCGCCGCCCGGCCGAGCCCGGCGCGCTCGGCCGGGCTCAACAGTCCGTCGGACGCGCCGCCGCCCTTCAGCGCGTTGATCGCGCGGAAGGTCAGCGGGCCGAAGGCACCGCTGACGGCGCCGTTGAAGTGCCCGGTCCAGATCAGGTCCATCTGGATCGCCTTGCGCTCGGCCTCGGGCAGCGCCTCGAAGCTGGTCTGGGCTGCGGCCATCTGCGGGTTGGGTGCGGGCTGGGCGAGGACGGGCTGGACGCCGAGCAGAGGCAGGGCGAGTGCGCCGAGGCGCAGGAGCCGCGCGATGGTGCCGGTCGCCGATGTCATGGGGAGCCTCCCGCCCGAAAGGGCCGGCATCGAACGACAGATCGCGCAACCACGCAATCTCGGTGACGCGGGATACTGCTGCCATCGCGTCGTGCGCGGGTCCTGCGAATGCAGGTCGCGCCGCCCGTGGTGCCGTGACAGTCGCTGCCCGGAGCGTCGGGTCACGGCGCCGGCGAAGGCGTGCGGAGACGCCATTCCCGATTGCGCCCGGCGGTCGCGGTGATAGCCTGCGCCTCCGCCGCCCGAGGATGAGGAACCGACGATGCGACACGCCACCCGCCTCATGGCTTCGCTGGCATTCGGTCTCGGCCTGATGGTCGCGCAGGCGGCCCACGCGCAGAAGGCCTATGTCCGGAACGATCTCGCCGCGGACGGGCAGCGGCTCGAGGAGCGGCTGAAGCGAGAGGTTTCGGCCGCGCGCCCGGCGGCGGATGCCGTGCGGGCCGGCGAGGCGGCCTTGTCGCGCGGAGACGCCCGCGCCGCGCTTCCGCTGGCGAATGTCGCGGTGGTGGCGGAGCCGGGCAATGCGGCGGGCTGGCGCCTGATGGCGCGCGCCGCCAACGCCATCGAGCCGCGGGATTATCGCGAGCGCTGGGACCTGCGCGAGCGCGCGATCACCGCCGCCTATCTCGCCTATCAGCGCTCCGGCAGCCGCAACGAGGAGGCCGGCTCTCTCGGAGTGCTGGCGCGCATCTTCGAGAAGAACGAGCTCTGGCGCCCGGCGCTCACGACCTACCGGCTGAGCCTCGACATCGCCGACAACGCCTCGCTGCGGACGGCCTATGAGAGCCTGCGCGAGAAGCGCGGCTTCCGGCTCACCGGCAACAAGGTCGATGCCGATGCCGCCAGCCCGCGTGCCTGCTTCGAATTTTCCGAGCCGCTGGCGCGCGGCCGCGTCGATTTCGCGCCCTATGTCGCGATCTCGGGCGGGCGGGGCGATTTCGCGGTCAGCGCCGAGGAGCGGCAGATCTGCGTCGACGGGCTGCGCCATGGCGAGCGCTACGCCTTCGTCATCCGGCAGGGGCTGCCCTCGGCGATCCCGGACGAGAAGCTGCTGAAATCGGCGGATTACGAGGTCTATGTCCGCGACCGCACGCCTTCCGTGCGCTTCACGGGCAAGAACTACGTGCTGCCGCGCACCGGCCAGCAGGGCATTCCGGTGGTCTCGGTCAATGCCGGCAGGCTCGATCTCGAGGTGATGCGGATCGGCGACCGCAACCTGATCAACTCCGTCCATTCCGACGACTTCCTCAGCCAGCTCGGCTCCTGGCAGTCGCGCCAGATCGCGTCCGACAAGGGGCAGAGCATCTGGACGGGCTCGATGGAGGTGAAATCCGAGCTCAACAAGGATGTCGTCACGGCGTTTCCCGTCATCGAGGCGGTCGGCAGCCTCAAGCCCGGCGTCTATGTGATGTTCGCCAAGCCTTCGGGCGGGCCGGCGACCGCCTCGTCCTCGGACGGGGACAGCGACTATGACGACGGCTCGACGCGGGCGACGCAGTGGTTCGTCGTCTCCGATCTCGGGCTGACCTCGTTCTCGGGGCCGGACGGGGTCCATGTGCTGGCGCGCTCGCTCGCCGATGCGCGGCCCGTCGCCAATGCCGAGCTCAGGTTGATCGCCCGCAACAACGAGGTGCTGGCGACGGCGAGGACCGACGGCAACGGCTATGCCCGCTTCGACGCGGGGCTCGCGAAAGGGCAGGGCGGCAATGCCCCCGGCATCGTCACGGCCTCGCTCGCGGAGGATTACGGCTTCCTCGACCTGAAGCAGACGGCCTTCGACCTCTCCGATCGCGGGGTGAAGGGCCGCGTCGCGCCCGCCGGGCTCGACGCCTATCTCTACACCGAGCGTGGGGTCTATCGCTCCGGCGAGACGGTCTATCTCACGACGCTGCTGCGGGATGCGCGCGGGGCCGCCGTGACCGGCCTGCCGCTCACCCTCGTGGTCAAGCGGCCTGACGGCGTCGAGTATCGGCGCCGCCAGGTGGAGGACCAGGGGGCAGGCGGGCGGGCCCATTCCATCCCGCTGATCCCGGGCGCGGCGACGGGCACATGGCGCGTGCAGGCCTATGCCGACCCCAAGGGGCCGGCCATCGGGGAAGTCTCCTTCCTGGTCGAGGACTATGTGCCCGAGCGGCTGGAGCTGACGCTTGCCCCGAAGAAGCCGGTGCTGCAGGCGGGCGAGCCGGCGGAGATCGACGTATCGGCCCGTTATCTCTACGGCGCGCCCGGCTCGGAACTCGACGTCACCGGCTCGATGACGATCCGCGCCGCGGCGCAGTCCGCCATTCCCGGCTTCGCCGGCTATCAGGTCGGGCTCACGGACGAGGATTTCGAGCCCGTCCAGTCCGAGTTCGAGGAAAGCGCGACGACCGACGCCGCCGGCAAGGCGACGGTCTCCAACCCGGTCCAGCAGCCCGACACCAACCGCCCGCTGGAAGCCGAGCTGACGATCCGCGTCGGCGAACCCGGCGGGCGCGCCATCGCGCGTTCGGTGACGCTGCCGATCGTGCCGAAAGGCGCGGCCATCGGCGTGCGCAAGGCGTTCAGGGATGGCGAGGTCGGCAACGGCCAGACGGCGAACTTCGACGTCATCATGGCGACGGGCGACGGCAGGCGGCTGGCCCGGCCGGGCGTGAAATGGGTGCTCTCCAAGGTCCGGCGGAACTACCAGTGGTTCTTCCAGGACGGGCGCTGGAACTATGAGGGCGTCAAGACGACGCGCCGTGTCGCCGATGGCGAGATCGCGGTCGCCGCCGACGCGCCCGCGCGCATCGCGGCCGCTGTCGACTGGGGCAATTACCGCCTCGACGTCATCGCGGACGGCTCCGACGCCGCCGAGACCTCGGTTTCCTTCAGCGTCGGCTACGAGGCCGACAAGACGGCGGACACGCCGGACGTGCTCGACGTCGCGCTCGACAAGGGCGAATACGCGGCGGGCGAGAACCTGCGCGTGCGCCTCTCGCCGCGCTTCACGGGCAAGGCGACGCTTGCTGTGGTGTCGGACCGCCTCGCGGAGCTGACCACCATCGACATCGCCGAGGGCGGCACGACCGCGACGCTGCCGGTCAAGGCGGAGTGGGGCGCCAGCGCCTATCTCGTCGTGCTGGCGCATCGCCCGATGGATACCGCGGCCAAGCGCCTGCCGGGCCGGGCCATCGGCCTGTCCTGGTTCCAGATCGGCAAGGCGGAGCGCTCGCTGTCGGTCGAGCTCGGTGCGCCCAATCTGGTGCGGCCGCTCTCGACATTGTCGCTGCCGGTCAAGGTCACCGGCGCGCGCGCCGGGGAGGAGGCCTTCGTCACGGTCGCGGCGGTGGATGTCGGCATCCTCAATCTGACTCGTTACGAGAGCCCGGACGCATCGAAATACTTCTTCGGCCAGCGCCAGCTCGGCCACGAGCTGCGCGATCTCTATGGCTACCTGATCGACGGCATGCATGGCACGCGCGGCGCCATCCGCTCCGGCGGCGACGCCGCGCCCGCGCTCGACGGCGAGAAGCCGACGCAGGAGCCGCTCGCGCGCTATTCCGGCGTGGTGAAGCTCGGCGCGGACGGCACGGCGAAGATCGATTTCGACATGCCGGCCTTCAACGGCTCGGTCCGCGTCATGGCGGTGGCCTGGAGCGCGGGGCGGACGGGGCAGGCGAGCGCCGACGTCTTCGTGCGCGACCAGGTAGTGGCGCAGGCGACGCTGCCGCGCTTCCTCGCCATCGGCGACCAGTCGCGCTTCCATCTCCAGGTCGACAATGTCGAGGGTCCCGCCGGGGCCTACACCGTCGATCTCGACGTGAAGGGCCCCGTGCTCGTGGCCGCCGACGCGACGCGCCGCACGGTGCAACTTGCCGCCGGCGGCAAGACGCAGATGACGATCCCGGTTACCGCCGCCGGGCTGGGCCGGGCCGAATTCGACGTGCGCGTCAGCGGGCCGAACGGCATCGGCACTGTGCAGAACCTTGCCGTCAGGGTGCAGCCGTCGGCGGCGACGATCGCGCGGCGGATCGTGCGGGCGCTGCCGGGCAATGGCGGCTCGATCACGGTCTCGGCCGATCTGATGGCGGATCTCGTGCCGAATTCGGGGCAGGTCTCGGTGTCGGTCTCGCCCTTCGCCTCGCTCGACGTGCCGGCGCTGCTCAAGGCCCTCGACCGCTACCCCTATGGCTGCACCGAGCAGACGGTGTCGCGGGCGCTGCCCCTGCTCGCGGTGAACCAGCTCGCCTCGATGGAGAACCTCGCGCTCGACGCGACCGCCGACGAGCGCGTGACCGGCGCCATCGAGCGCGTGCTGGCGCGGCAGGGCGGCAACGGCTCCTTCGGGCTGTGGAGCGTCGGCGGGGAGGATCTCTGGCTCGACGCCTTCGTCACCGACTTCCTGACGCGGGCGCGCGAGCGCCAGTTCGCCGTGCCGCAGACCGCGTTCAACCTCGCGCTCGACCGGCTGCGCAACCAGGTCGTCAACACGAGCGAGATCAACAAGGAGGAGGCGGCGGGCATCGCCTATGCGCTCTATGTGCTCGCCCGCAACGGCCGGCCGGTGATGGGCGATCTGCGTTACATCGCCGACAACAAGCTCGCCGATTTCGGCACGCCGCTGGCGCGCGCGCAGATCGGCGCGGCGCTCTCGGCGCTGGGAGACAGGGGCCGGGGCCGGGCCGCCTTCCAGAGCGCGCTCGCCTTGCTGCAGCAGACGAGCGACGACGGCTTCTCGCGACCCGATTACGGCTCGCGCCTGCGCGACGGTGCCGGCACGCTCGCCCTCATCGCCGAGGCCAATGGCGAGCGCGCCGACATCACCCGCGCGGCGTCCATCGTCGACGCGACGCGCGCCGCTGCGCGCTCCAGCTACACCTCGACGCAGGAACAGATGTGGATGGTGTTGGCGGCACAGGCGATGGCCAAGGACGCCGAGGGCATGACGCTCACGGTGGACGGGACCGAGCGCAAGGGGCCGCTCTACCGGACGATCTCCGCCGAGGCGCTGGAGGGCAAGGCGCTGACCGTGGCCAATCCGGGGGCGGCTGCGGCACAGGCCGTCATCACCGTCTCCGGGATTCCGACCGCGCCCGAGCCGGCGATCAACCAGGGCTTCGGGCTCGAGCGCGTGATCTATACGATGAAGGGCGAGCGGGCCGACCCGGCCCGCCTGCGCCAGAACGAGCGCTATGTCGTGGCGCTGACCGTAACCGAGCCGGCGAGCCGCTATGGCCGGCTGCTGCTGGTCGATCCCGTTCCGGCCGGGCTGGAGATCGAGAACGCCAACCTGACCGAGGGCGCCGCCGTGGCGGGGCTCGACTGGCTGAAGCAGGAGGTCCTTCCCGTCCATACCGAGGCGCGCGACGACCGCTATGTCGCGGCCTTCGAGCGCAGCGGCGGCTCGGACCAGAAGCTCAGCTACACCGTCGCCTATATCGCCCGGGCGGTCTCGCCCGGCCGCTATGTGGCCCCCGCGGCCGTGATCGAGGACATGTACCGGCCCGACCGGTTCGGGCGCACCGCGTTCGGGACGGTCGGGATCGCTTCGGCGCGGTGAGGATGCGGTGGACGGGCAGGGCGAACGACACGCGACGGAACCCCCTCTCCCCCTGCGGGAGAGGGCTGGGGTGAGGGGTCGCGCCGCGCTCTGTCGCTGGCGCTCCTGGGCGGCTGCGTTTCGGACGGTTCCGCGACCCCTCATCCGTCTCGGCTTTGCCGAGCCACCTTCTCCCGCAGGGGGAGAAGGGAAGCTTTCCCGCCGGTCGTGCCTGCTCGGGATCGCGGGATCTGCCGGTGCCTGTGTCCTCGCCGCAGCCGGCGCAGCCCTCGCCCTCTACGCCCACTCCCTGCCGCCGCTCGATCTCGCCGCCGCGTCCGACCGCTCCACCGTGGTGCTCGACCGCGAGGGCAAGCTGCTGCGGCCCTTCCTGACGGCGGATGGTCGGTGGAAGCTGCCGGTGACAAGCGGCGATGTCGATCCGCGCTACCTCGCCATGCTCAAGGCCTATGAGGACAAGCGCTTCGAGGCGCATGCGGGCATCGACACGCTGGGGCTGGGGCGCGCCGCCGGCCAGATGCTGGCGAACGGCCGCGTCGTCTCCGGGGGCTCGACGCTGACCATGCAGGTCGCGCGGCTGCTCGAACCGCGCGAGGAACGCAGCCTCGCGGCGAAGCTCCGGCAGGCGGTGCGGGCGGTCGAGATCGAGCGACGCTTCTCCAAGACCGAAATCCTCGACCTCTACCTGACGCTCGCGCCCTTCGGCGGCAATCTGGAGGGCGTGCGGGCGGCGAGCTTCGCCTATTTCGGCAAGGAGCCGAAGCGCCTTTCGACGGCCGAGGCAGCCCTGCTCGTGGCGCTGCCGCAATCGCCGGAGACGCGCAGGCCCGACCGCTTCCCGGAGGCCGCCCGCAAGGCGCGCGACCGCGTTCTGGCGCGGGTCGAGAGCGCCGGGCTCGCGACGCCCTCGGAGGCCGCGGCCGCCCGGGACGAGCCGGTGCCCCTGACGCGCAAGCTCTTTCCCAATCTCGCGCCGCATGTCGCCGAGCAGGTCGTCGCCGAGGCGCCGGGTCTGCGCAGCCAGCGCCTGAGCCTCGATGCGCGACTGCAGGCCAGCCTGGAGGGGCTCGCCCGCGAGCGCAGCCTCGGCCTGGCGCCCCAGGTCTCGATCGCGATCCTGGCCGTCGACAACGAGACCGGCGAGGTCAGGGCCTCGGTCGGCGGCGTCGATTATTTCGCGGCCGAGCGGGCGGGCTCGCTCGACCTGACGCGGGCGCTGCGCTCGCCGGGCTCGGCGCTGAAGCCCTTCATCTATGCGCTCGCCTTCGACAACGGCATCGCCCACCCCGAAACCATGCTGGAGGACAGGCCGGCGCGCTTCGGGCTCTATGTTCCCGAGAATTTCGACATGACCTTCCAGGGCATGGTCTCGGCGCGCAAGGCGTTGCAACTGTCGCTCAACCTGCCGGCCGTGGAGCTCCTGTCCTCGGTCGGGCCGCAGCGCTTCCTGTCGCGTCTGCGCGACGCCGGCGTCTCGGTCGCGATGCCGAAGGAGGGCGGGGCGCCGGGGCTGGCGGTCGGGCTCGGCGGGCTCGGCATCACATTGCAGGACCTGACGCGGCTCTATGTCGGGCTGGCGCGGGGCGGGGAGGTGCCGGTGCTGAGAGTCAGGACCGCGTTCTCGCGCAGCCCTCATCCTGAGGAGCCGCGTAGCGGCGTCTCGAAGGATGCTTCAACGCGCTCTGGAACATCCTTCGAGACGCAGTCTTCGACTGCTCCTCAGGATGAGGGCTCGCGTGCGGCGGCCCGTCTCGTGGACCCCGTCGCCGCCTGGTATGTCGCCGATACGCTGCTCGGGGCGCCGCCTCCGCTCAACGGCATGCCCGGGCGCATCGCCTACAAGACGGGCACGTCCTACGGCTATCGCGACGCCTGGGCCGTTGGCTTCGACCGGCGCCACACCATCGGCGTCTGGGTCGGACGGGCCGACAACGGCGCCGTGCCCGGCCTCGTCGGGCGCGTGGTGGCGGCGCCGATCCTGTTCGACGCCTTTTCGCGGACCGGGCTCGATCCGCGCCCCTTCGTCCGGCCGGCGGAAGCGATCGTCGCCACGACCAGCCATCTGCCGCCGCCGCTGCGCCATCTGCGGCAGGACGTGCCCAAGACGGTGGCGGCGATGACGACGCCGGGGTTGAAGCTCGCCTTCCCGCCGGAGGGGGCGCGCATCGACCTCGCTGCCATGACGGTGGAGGGGCGCGGGCAGCTCAGCCTGAAGGCGGCCGGCGGCGTGCCGCCCTTCTCCTGGCTGGTCGACGGGCAGCCGGTCCTCGGCCCGACACGCCGCCGGGAGGCCGAGTGGCAGCCGGCCGGCCGGGGCTTCGTGCGGATCTCCGTGATCGACGGCAGCGGGGCGAGCGAGAGCGTCTCGGTGAGGCTGCAGTGAGGTTGGTCGGTTACGCTGTCATGGTCGGCCTTGTGCCGACCATCCACGTCTTCCCTCGGGCCGTGCGGCGTTCAAGACGTGGATGCTCGCCACAGGGGCGAGCATGACGTGGTGGCGGTTCACTCGGCGGGCGCGGGATGCGCTGCGTGTCCTTCGCCATGGATGGCATGTCCATGCACCGCGCGCTTTTTGCGCGCCAGATAGGAGTAGGCGACCGGCACGACATAGAGGGTGAGCACCGTGCCGAAGGTCATGCCGCCGACGATGACCCAGCCGATCTGCGAGCGGCTTTCTGCGCCGGCGCCATGGGCCAGGGCCAGGGGCACCGCGCCGAGCACCATCGCGCCCGTGGTCATCAGAATCGGACGCAGGCGCAGTTCGGCGGCTTCGACCAGGGCGTCGATCATCTCCTTGCCCTCTTCCCTGAGCTGGTTGGTGAACTCCAGGATCAGGATGCCGTGCTTGGTGATGAGGCCGACGAGCGTGATCAGACCGATCTGGCTGTAGACGTTCATCGTGCCGCCGGCGAAGTAGAGCGCGCCCAGGGCGCCCGTCAGCGAGAGCGGCACCGAGACCATGATGACGACGGGGTCGACGAAGCTCTCGAACTGGGCGGCCAGCACGAGATAGATGAAGCCCAGCGCCAGCAGGAAGACGATGGCGATCGAGGCCCCGGACTGCTTGTACTCGCGGCTCTGGCCGGAATAGTCGATCTGCACCGTCTTGGGCAGCACCTTCTGGGCCGCCTGCTCCAGCACGGCGAGCGCATCGCCCAGCGAGTAGCCCGGTGCGGGCACGGCGGTGATCGTGGCGGAGCGGAGCTGGTTGAAGCGGACCAGTTCCTTGGGCGCGACGTTCTCCTCGATGCGCACGACGCTGGAGAGCTGGACCACCTGGCCGCCACGGCCCATGAGATAGATGGACTGCAGCCCCTGCGGCGTGTTGCGGTCCTCGCCCGCGACCTGGATGACGACGTCGTACTGCTCGCCGTTCATGTTGAAGCGCGTCACCTGCCGGCCGCCGAGCAGCGTCTCCATGGTGCGGCCGATCACGTCCACCCCGACCCCGAGATCGGCGGCGCGCTGGCGGTCGATGGAGACCTTGATCTGCGGCTTGTCGAGGATGAGGTTGGATTCGAGGTTGGTCAGCGCCGGCGAGCCGCTCGCCTCGGCCAGCACGGCATCGACATACTCCTTGATCTGCTCATAGGGCTCCGAGGAGCGCAGCACGAACTCGACCGGCCTGCTGTTGGCGTTGCCCTGGCCGAGCGAAGCCGGGTTCGTCGCGAAGAGCCTGATGCCGGGAACCTGCGAGAGGCTGCGGTTGATCTCGGACACCATGGTCTGCTGCTTGACCGAGCGCTCCTCCCAGGGCTTCAGCCGCGCGAAGGCGAGCGCGCGCGTCACGTCCGGGAAGCCGACGACGACGAGGTAGCTCGCGACGTCAGGGATCTTCTTGAGCTGTTCCTCGACCCGACGGGCATAATCGGCGGTGAAGGCCAGGGTCGCTCCCTCCGGTGCGACGCCGATCACCGTGAAGGAGCCGCGATCCTCCACCGGCGCGAGTTCCGAACGCAGATTGGTGAAGAACCAGTAGCTCGCCCCCGCGACGCAGACGGCGAAGATCACGATCAACGGGCGAACGGCGAGGGCGGCGCGCAGCGAGGCGCGGTAGCCGCGCGACAGGCCGTCGAAGCCGCGCTCCAGCAGGTTGTAGAGCCAGCCATGCGAAGTGTCGTGCCGCAGCAACTTGGCGCACATCATCGGCGTGAGCGTCAGCGCCACGAAGCCGGACACCAGCACGGCACCCGCCAGGGTCAGGGCGAACTCGACGAAGAGCTTGCCGGTGCGGCCGGTCGAGAAGGCCATCGGCGCATAGACCGCGACGAGCGTGAGCGTCATCGCGATGACGGCGAAGGCGATCTCGTTGATGCCCTTGATCGCCGCAGCGTTGGGCTCCATCCCGTCCTCGATATGGCGATGGACGTTCTCGAGCACGACGATGGCGTCGTCGACGACGAGGCCGATGGCGAGCACCATGGAGAGCAGCGTCAGCGTGTTCACCGTGAAGCCCAGCGCATACATCAGCGCGAAGGAGCCGATCAGCGACACGGGAATCGTGACGAGCGGAATCAGCGTCGCCCGCAGCGAGCGCAGGAAGATGAAGATGATCAGCACGACGAGGACGACGGCCTCGCCGATCGTGCTGTAGACCGCCTGGATCGACCGGTCGATGAAGACCGAGGTGTCGTAGGAGGTCGCGATGGTCATCCCTTCGGGCAGGTCGTCGATGATCTCCGGCAGCGCCGCGCGCACGCCGATCGAGACGTCGAGCGGGTTGGCGGTCGCCTGCTTGATGATGCCGATGGTGACCGAGGAGGTGCCGTTGAACCAGGCTGCGTTGCGCTCCGCCAGCGGACCGAGCTCGACCCTGGCGACGTCGCGCAATTTGACGGAGAAGCCGTCGGCGTCCTTGACCACGATCTCGCGGAACTGCTCGGGCGTGACCAGACCGGTCTGGGAGAGAACCGTGAACTCGCGGTTGTTGCTCTCGATGCGGCCGGACGGAATCTCGACGTTCTGGGCGCGAACCGCCGCCTCGATCTGCTGCACCGTGACCTGGTAGGCCGACATGCGGGCCCGGTCGAGCCAGATGCGCATGGCGTAGCGCCGCTCGCCGCGGATCTGCACCTCGGCGACGCCGGTGATGTTCTGGACGCGGTCGGTGATGAAGCGGTCGGCGAAGTCTGTCAGCTCGAGCGGGTTGTGGCGCGTGCTGGTCAGCGACAGAAAGAGGATCGGCTGCGCGTCCGCCTCAACCTTCGCGATGATGGGCTCGTCGATTTCGGTCGGCATGCGCCCGCGCACGCGGCCGACGCGGTCGCGCACGTCCGAGGCGGCGACATCGGGGTCGACATCGGGGCGGAACCGCACCGAGATGTTGCTCTGCTCCTGGCGGCTGATCGACGAGATGATCTCGATGCCCTCGATGCCCGCGATCGAGTTCTCGAGGATCTGGGTCACCTGCGTTTCGATGATCGCGGCGGAGGCGCCCGTATAGACCGTGCGGACCGAGACGATCGGCTCGTCGATGTTCGGGTATTCGCGGACGGTCAGGCGCGTATAGGAGACGATGCCGATCAGCATCACCAGCAGGCTGAGCACCGTCGAGAGGACGGGCCGCCGGACGAAGAGCTCGAACAGGCTCATCGCAGCGAGTCCTGCCCGGCGGCGGGAAGCGAGCTGGTCTGGACCGGGGTGGCCGCGTTCTTGATCGACACCGCCGCGCCGTCGCGCAGGCGCATCTGGCCGGAGCTGACCACCTGCATCTGCGGCGTCAGCCCCTTGACGATCTCGACCTTGCCGGGCAGGCGCCGGCCGAGCTCGACCGGCACGCGCCTGGCCTTGCCGTTCTCGACGATGAAGACGACCTTGCCGACCCCGTCCGGCACGACCGCGGTCTCCGGCACCAGCAGCGCCTGCTCGCGCTGGTCGACGACGATGAGGATGCGGGCGAAGAGGCCGGGCTTCAGGATCAGGTCGGCATTGGGGATGGTGGCGCGCAGGCGGATCGCACGGCCGTTGATGTCGACGACCGGGTCGATCGCGTAGATCTTGCCGCCGAACTGACGGCCCGGGACGGCATCGACCGAGACGTTGATCGGCTGGCCGACCTTGACCTGCTTGAGAAAGATCTCGGGGACGCGGAAGTCGACCTTGATCGGGTCGATATTCGTCAGGGTGATGAGCTGCTTGCCGACCGCGACGAAGTCGCCGACGCCGACCGCGCGCAGGCCGACGACGCCATCGAAGGGCGCCAGGATGGTGGACTGGGCGAGCTTGGCCTGGGAGAGCTGCACACGGGCTTCGGCGGAGGCGAGCCGTGCCGTCGACTCGTCCAGCGCGACCTGCGTGCCGGAGCCGCGCTGGACCAGCGAACGGTTGCGCTCATAGGTGTCGCGGGCGAGGCCGAGATCGGCCTGGAGCTGCTTCAGCTCGGCGTCGAGGATCGCGGTGTCGAGCTTGACCAGTTCCTGGCCCTTGCGGACGCGCTCGCCCTCGCGGAAGCCGAGCGCCACGACGCGGC
Organism: Chelatococcus sp.; assembly: GCA_003248805.1. Lineage (GTDB taxonomy): Bacteria > Pseudomonadota > Alphaproteobacteria > Rhizobiales > Beijerinckiaceae > Allobosea. The sequence goes on from QFQY01000025.1 coordinate 56,078, forward strand.
CGGCGATCTCCGGGGCGATCACGACGGATTCGTCGGCCGCCAGCGTGCCGAGAGCCTCGAGCTCCTCGTTGACGGTCGCGATCTCGATCCTGGCGACCTCGACGGGCACGCTGCCGCGAGCCGCCGGCACGGCCGGGGCCTGCGCGGGCGCTGCCGCCGGCTTGAAACGCTGGTAGCCGTAGTAGCCGCCTCCCGCCAAGCCGGCGATCACGACGAGAAGGAGGAACCGCTTCATTCGATCATACGCTCCGGAGCCGCGAGAATTCTTTAAACTGTACGGAAACCCTTGATAAGGGCCTCCGCCGCTGAAGAGTGGCAAAGCTGCGTCGCCGCTCCGGCCAGTCCGGGATGCGGTTTATGCAAGAGCGTTGCCATTTCATCGCTGATGCGCCCTTCCGCTGGTGCAGGGCCGCTCCGATACTGAAGCATTCCGTCCGGGCCGCGAACTGAAGCCGTTTCACAACCTGGTGATGACGGCATCCCGTCGGCGAGGGAGGTTTCCGGCTGTCATCGAACCGTCATCGCAGCGTTGGTCGACCGTCATCTGCGCCGGCTAGCACTCGCAGCGTTGATAGGGCGTCGAGCCCGGCGGCGCCGACCTGCGCCGGCCGGGTGCGCCCGCGTGACGAGAGCCCTTTCATGCTTCGCATCGAAGGCCTGACCAAGCGTTTCGGGGGCAAGGCCGCCGTCGACGGCGTGACCCTGGCCATTCCCGCCGGCGAGATGGTCGGCGTGATCGGACGTTCCGGCGCAGGCAAGTCGACCCTGCTGCGCATGCTGAACCGCCTCGCCGATGCGAGCGAGGGGCGGATCCTCAGCGGGGACCGGGACGTCACGGCCCTGAAAGGGGCTGCGCTGAGGGCCTGGCGCCGCGACACGGCGATGATCTTCCAGCAGTTCAACCTCGTCGGCAGGCTGGACGTCCTGACGAACGTCCTGCTCGGGCGGCTCAACCATCGCGCCGCGCTCCTGACGATGGTGAAGAGCTTCTCGCAGGACGACAAAATCCGGGCCATCGCGGCGCTGGAGCGCCTCGATATGGGGCATCTCCTCAGCCAGCGCGCCGAGACGCTGTCGGGCGGCCAGCAGCAGCGCGTCGCCATCGCCCGCGCGCTGGTGCAGGAGCCCAGGGTCATCCTCGCCGACGAGCCGATCGCCTCGCTCGACCCGCGCAACACGCAGGTGGTGATGGATGCGCTGTTCCGCATCAACCGCGAGGACGGCATCACCGTCATCTGCAATCTGCACCATCTCGATATCGCGTCGAAATATTGCGACCGCCTGATCGGCATGGCCGGTGGCAAGGTGGTCTTCGACGGGCCGCCGCACGCTCTCACCAGCGAAGTCGCCGCCGAGCTCTACGGGATCGAGGCCAAGGATGCGGGCGCCGAGGCGCTCCATGCGCTCGAGATCATCGCCAGCGAAGAAGCCCTGCGCGCCAAGCAGAACGCCGTCTGAGCCTGCGCCCGGCCGTCCGCCCGTCCCAACGACATCACCGCAGCAACAGGAGCACACCATGCTGACCCGTCGTCATACTCTTACGCTGGCCGCTGCCGGCCTCGCCGCCTCGCTCGCGGCTCCGGCCTTCGCCCAGGACTGGAAGGCGAAGTATCCCGAACTCGTCTTCGCCATCATCCCGGCCGAGAACGCCTCCGGCGTCGTCGAGCGCTACACTCCCTTCGTCAACTATCTCTCGAAGGAACTCGGCACCAAGGTGACGCTGCGCATCGCCAACGACTACGCCGCCCTGATCGAGGGCCAGCGCGCCGGCAACATCCATATCGGCATGTACGGACCCGCTTCCTTCGCCCGCGCGCTGATGACCGGCGCCAAGATCGACGCCTTCGCCATCGAGACCAATATCGACGGCACCAAGGGCTACTACTCGGTCTTCTACGTGAAGAAGGACTCGCCCTACCAGAAGATCGAGGACCTGAAGGGCAAGAACCTCGGTCTCGTCGATCCCAACTCGACCTCGGGCAACAACGTCCCGCGCTTCGTGCTCGACGGCATGAAGATCGACCCCGAGAGCTTCTTCGGCAAGGTCGTCTACACTGGCAGCCACGAGAACGCGGTCATCGCGCTCGGCCAGGGCACGGTCGACGTCGCCGCCAACTGGTGGAACGACGAGCAGGAATCGAACCTCCTGCGCATGGCCCGCAAGAACATGGTCAAGGCCGAGGACTTCCGGATCATCTACAAGTCCGAGCAGATCGTGAACTCGCCGATGGCCTATCTCTCGGACATGCCGGAGGAGCTCAAGGCCAAGATCCGCGACGCCGTCCTGAACCTCTCCACCAAGGACAAGGCCGCCTTCGACAAGATCTACGAAGGCAAGCAGGGCCCGCTCGTCGCCGTCGACAACAAGGCCTACGACCCGATCATCGAGCTCAACAAGTTCGTCGACGCGCTGCGCAAGAAGAAGTCGTCGTAAGCGGCACGACAACCGCGACCGGAACCCCTCTCCTGTAAGGAGAGGGGCAGGTGTGAGGTGTAGGCCCTTGGACCAGTGAGGCGCGACCTCACCGCTCCTGCGACCGACTCACAGCAAATCGCAGAACGGCCTACTCCTCACCCTGCCCTCTCCCTATGGGAGAGGGTTCCCCGCGCCTCTTTCGGCAAGGGACGACATATATCATGACCCTCGCGATCGACCGCAACGACCCTGCCATCCGCGCCCATGCCGAGACCTACTGGCAGGCGGTCTCGGCCAAGCGCCGGCAGACGCTGCTCGGCCTGGCGGTGTTCGCGCTCTGCGTCTGGCTGGCCGCGCTCGGCTCGGAGGTCGATCTCGGCAAGTTCGCCCAGAACGCCTGGCGCTTCCCGAAATACATCCTCGAGACCATGCCGACGCTGCGCCTCGCGACGTTCGGCGCGGATTTCGCCGAGTGGTTCTGGGGCTGGAAAGGCTGGCTCAGGCTGCTCTGGCAGACGCTGCTCATCGCCTATGTCGGCACCGTGCTGGGCGCCGCCGGCGGCTTCGTCCTCTGCTTCGTCGCCGCCGCGAATCTCGGCCGTTCGAAATGGGCGCGCTTCGCCGCCCGCCGCTTCCTCGAATTCTGCCGGACGGTCCCTGAAATCGTCTTCGCGCTGATCTTCGTCATCGCCTTCGGACTCGGGCCGCTGCCCGGCGTGCTCGCCATCGCGATCCACACGATGGGCGCGATGGGCAAGCTGTTCTCGGAAGTCGTCGAGAACATCGACATGAAGCCCGTCGACGGCCTGACCGCGACCGGCGCGGGCTGGTGGCAGACGATCCGCTTCGCCGTGGTGCCCCAGGTGCTCTCGAATTTCGCGAGCTACGCGCTGCTGCGCTTCGAGATCAATGTGCGCGGCGCCTCGATCATGGGATTCGTCGGCGCCGGCGGCATCGGCCAGGACCTGATCGAGGCGATCCGGAAATTCTACTTCACCGATATCAGCGCGATCCTGCTGCTGATCATCATCGCCGTGATGCTGATCGACTTCGGCACCGAGAAGCTGCGCCACGCGCTGCTGAGCATGGAGCACGGCAAGTGAGCCTCTCCCTCTCCGACGGCGCGCGCGCCGATCTCGTCACCCGGCACAAGGCCGCGATCGACGGCTCGCTGCGGCGCAAGCTGACCACCGTCGCCGTCATGACGGTCCTCGCCGGCCTCTTCGTCTATGGCGTCTCGACACTCGAAATCTCGTTCTGGAAGATCGTCAAGGGCTTCGGCAATCTCGGCAGCTTCGTCGTGCTGATGCTGCCGCCCGATCCCGGCTCCTGGGCGCGCGCCGGGCTTTTCGTCAAGGCGCTGTTCGAGACGATCGCGATCGCCTTCCTCGGGACGATCCTGGCGGCGATCCTCGCCTTTCCGCTCGGCTTCGTCGCCGCGCGCAACGTCGTCGCCAACAAGGTCGTGCATTTCCTCGCCCGGCGCTCGCTCGACACGGTGCGCGGCGTCGATGCGCTGATCTGGGCGCTGATCTGGGTGAATGTCGTGGGGCTGGGGCCTTTCGCCGGCATGCTCGCGATCATGACCAGCGATCTCGGCGCCTTCGGCAAGCTCTATTCCGAGGCGATCGAGGCCGCCGACCGCAAGCCGGTCGAGGGCGTGGCCTCGGTCGGCGGCGGCAAGTTCCAGGAAATCCGCTTCGGCCTGATCCCGCAGGTGCTGCCGGTGATCGCGAGCCAGGTGCTCTACTATATCGAGTCGAACACGCGCTCCTCGACGATCATCGGCATCGTCGGCGCCGGCGGCATCGGCCTCTACCTCGCCGAGACGATCCGCACGCTGGAATGGCAGCAGGTCTCCTTCCTGATCCTGCTGGTCCTCGTCGCGGTCAGCGTGATCGACGTCATCTCCACCCGGCTGCGCTTCGCGATCATCGGCAAGCGGGCTGTCTGAGCACGCATGCACCGAAAGCCCCGCCGTCCTCACGGCCGCGGGGGGCTTTTCGCAATCCCAAGGGGATGCGCGGGGTCCGGGCGGCGTCGCGGTCGACGGCCGCGTGCCGAATGTCGATGTCGATGTCGAAAGCGTCGATTCTCTGATGGTTCCTTCGCCGTGCTTTGATGTCCCGCAGGACCGGGTTCGTGGCCCGGACGACGAAAGCCCCTCCGCGATCCGCGACCCGCAACGGTAGCCTCCCGCGAACACCGCATCCCGCCCGGCCGCACGATGCCTCGCGAAGCCCCCTCGGTCGGGCAGGACCCGAGGAGAATAGGC
>QFQY01000026.1 GCA_003248805.1 Chelatococcus sp.
CCCAGCCGTCGATGACGCGGTGGTCGAAGCTGGAGGAGAGGTTCATCATCTTGCGCGGCACGAAGGTCGTGCCGTCCCAAACCGGCCGGATCATCATCTTGTTGACGCCGACGATGGCGACCTCGGGACGGTTGATGACCGGCGTGGTCGCGATGCCGCCCAGCGCGCCGAGCGAGGTGATGGTGATGGTCGAGCCCGTCAGCTCGTCGCGCGTCGCGGTGCCGTCGCGGGCGCGCTCGGCGATGCGGGAGAGTTCCAGGCCGCAGCCCCAGATGTCGCGCGCCTCGGCGTGCTTCACCACCGGGACGATGAGGCCCGAGGGCGTCTGCGTCGCGATGCCGATGTTGATGCCGGCATGCTGGTGGATGATTCCAGCCTCGTCATCGTAGAGCGCGTTGAGGTTCGGCTGCTCGGCGATGGCCTTCACCATCGCCCGCATCAGGAAGGGCAGCAGGGTCAGCTTCGGCCGCTCGGGCGTCGGCTTCCTGTTCAGCGTCGCGCGCAAATCCTCGAGCGGGGAGACATTGACCTCCTCGACGATGGTGATGTGCGGGATGCGCGACTTCGACAGCGCCATCTTCTCGGCGATGCGTCGGCGCAGGCCCACCACCTTGATGTCGGTGACGGCGCTCTTCTCGACGAGGCCCGGCGCATGCAGCGGCTCCGGCCCGTGGAGCAGGAAGGCGTCGAGGTCCTCATGGGTGACGCGCCCGGCCGGCCCGGTGCCCGGGACCTGGCGCAAATCGACGCCGGCCTCGCGCGCCTTCAGCCGAACGGCCGGCGAGGCCAGCGGCTTCTCGCCGACGGCGCGCCGGGGAGCCGCCACGGCGGGACGCGGCGCGCCGGCCGATTTCACCACCGGCTGGACGGGCTTGGGCACGGGCTGGAGTGCGGGAGCGGGCGAAGCTGCCGCCGGATCTGACGAGGGCTCCGGAGCCGGTGGTGCCGGGAGCTCCCCGGCCGCTTCGACCGGCGCCTCCTCGGCGGCCGATGCGTCGCCCGCGACCTTGAGCTTGACGATGGCGGAGCCGATCGCGACCGTATCGCCGACCTCGGCGCCCACCCAGGTGACCTCGCCCTCCACGGGCGACGGAATCTCGACCGTCGCCTTGTCGGTCATCACCGCCGCGAGCAGATCGTCCTCGCGGACGACGTCGCCGACCTTCACATGCCACTCGACCAGTTCGGCCTCGGCGATGCCCTCGCCGACATCGGGCAGCTTGATGATGCGCTCGGCCATCAGCGTGCCTCCATGATGTCGCGCAGCGCCTGCCCGAGCCGGGCGGGGCCGGGGAAGTAGTCCCATTCCTGCGCATGCGGATAGGGCGTGTCCCAGCCGGTGACGCGCATCACGGGCGCCTCGAGACGATAGAAGCAGTGCTCCTGCACGAGGGCGGCGAGCTCGGCGCCGAAGCCGGAGGTCAGCGTCGCCTCGTGCAGGACGATGCAGCGGCCGGTCTTGCCGACGGAGGCGACGATGGCGTCCAGATCGAGCGGGAGCAGCGTGCGCAGGTCGATGACCTCGGCGTCGATGCCGGTATCCTCGGCGGCGGCGAGCGCGACATGGACCATGGTGCCATAGGCGAGGATGGTGACGGCCGCTCCCTCGCGGCGGGTGACCGCCTTGCCGAGCGGGACGGTGTAGTGGCCGTCGGGAACCTCGGAAAGCTCATGCTTCGACCAGGCCGTGACCGGCCGGTCGTGATGGCCGTCGAAGGGGCCGTTGTAGAGCCGCTTCGGCTCCAGGAAGATCACCGGGTCGGGATCCTCGATCGCCGCGATCAGCAGGCCCTTGGCATCGTGCGGGTTCGACGGCACGACCGTCTTCAGGCCGCTGACATGGGTGAAGAGTGCCTCGGGGCTCTGGCTGTGCGTCTGCCCGCCGAAGATGCCGCCGCCGGTCGGCATCCGGATGACCATCGGGCAGGTGAAGTCGCCGGCCGAGCGATAGCGCAGGCGCGCGGCCTCGGAGACGATCTGGTCATAGGCCGGGTACATGTAGTCGGCGAACTGGATCTCGATGCAGGGCCGCAGGCCATAGGCCGCCATGCCGATCGCGGTGCCGACGATGCCGGCCTCGCTGATCGGCGCGTCGAAGCAGCGATTGACCCCGTATTTCTGCTGGAGCCCCTGGGTGCAGCGGAAGACGCCGCCGAAGAAGCCGACATCCTCGCCATAGACCACCACGGTCTCGTCGCGGCCCATGGAGACGTCCATCGCGGACCGGATCGCCTCGATCATCGTCATGCGCGCCATGGCGTCACACCCCGATCTGCTGGCGCTGGCGGCGCAGATGCGGCGGCAGCTCGGCATAGACATCCTCGAAGATGTCGCGGGCGGAGGGCTTGCCGCCGGAATGCAGCGTGCCGAAGCTCTCGGCCTCCTTCTGCGCGGCGATGACGGTGGCGAGGATCTCGGCCTCCGCCTGCTTGTGGCGCTCCTCGCTCCAGGCGCCGGTCGCAATCAGATGCTGCTTGAGCCTGACGACCGGATCGCCGAGCGGCCATTCGTCGGATTCGCTCTTGGGACGATAGGCGGAGGGATCGTCCGAGGTCGAATGGGCGCCAGCGCGGTAGGTGACGTATTCGACGAGCGTCGGCCCGAGATTGCGCCTGGCGCGCTCGATCGCCCATTGCGCGACGGCATAGGTGGCGAGGTAGTCGTTGCCGTCGACCCTCAGCGCCGGGATGCCGAAGCCGAGGCCGCGCGCCGCGAAGGTGCCGGAACCGCCGCGCGCGATGCCCTGGAAGGTCGAGATCGCCCACTGGTTGTTGACGACGTTGAGGACGACGGGCGCCTTGTAGGTGGAGGCGAAGACGAGGGCGGCGTGGAAATCCGATTCCGCCGTCGAGCCATCGCCGATCCAGGCCGCCGCGATGCGCGTGTCGCCCCTGATGGCCGAGGCCATGGCCCAGCCCACCGCCTGGACATATTGCGTCGCGAGATTGCCCGAGATCGTGAAGAAGCCGTGCTCCTTGGAGGAGTACATCACCGGGAGCTGGCGGCCCTTCATCGGGTCGCGCTCGTTCGAGTAGATTTGGCACATCATGTCGACGAGCGGATAATCGTGGGCGATCAGGAGCCCCGCCTGCCGATAGGTCGGGAAGTTCATGTCGCCTTCGCCCATGGCGATGCGGAAGGCGCAACTCACCGCCTCTTCCCCTGTGTGCTGCATGTAGAACGAGGTCTTGCCCTGGCGCTGGGCCATCTGCATGCGCGCATCGAAGCTGCGCAGCGTCATCATGTGGCGCAGGCCCCGGATCAGATCCTCCTGCGAGAGATCGGGCACCCAGGGACCGACGGCCTCCCCCTCGCGGTTCAGCACGCGAATGATCGAGTAGGCGAGATCGCGAATCTCCTTCGGATCGACGTCCACCGGCGGACGCTCGACCGTGCCGGCGCGCGGGATGACGACATGGGAGAAATCGGGCTTCTCGCCCGGCCGGCTCGCCGGCTTCGGCACATGGAAGTGCAGAGGCTGGAACTGAAGTGGCGTCTTGCTGCTCACGGCCGCGCTCCCTCGCTCGCCAGCAGCATTCCGCCGATCCGCGCCGACGGCAAGGGAGCCGTGGGGCAGGGCCTTTTCGAGCCCTTCGGAGAGCAGGCGCCGGTTCTTGTTATCGTTGTTCGACAGCCTCAACGCTAACCCGCGTCGCGCGGAGATTCATGCCGAAATTGTCCGCCCGCAGCCGACATGCCAGAAGGATCATCCGGGAATAATCATGAAGCCAGAAGGATCACCCGATGGAAGCCAGATCGCGCCGCAATGACGGCCTCGACGGGATCGACCGGCGCATTCTCGCGGCACTGCGGGAGGATGGACGCCTGACCATCCAGGCGCTGGCGGAGAAGGTCGGGCTCTCGGCCTCGCCCTGCTGGACGCGGGTGAAACGGCTGGAAGAAAGCGGCGCGATCGAGAAATACGTGGCGGTGCTCGACGCCAGGGCGCTCGGCTACAACAACACCGTCTTCGTCGAGATCACCCTCGACAAGCATGACGACAAGGTGCTCGACCAGTTCGGCGAGGCGCTGGTCAGGGCGCCGGAGGTGGTCGAGGCCTATCTCGTCACCGGCGAGTACGACTATCTCGCCAAGGTCCTGGTCAGCGGCACCGACCATTACGAGCGCTTCCTGCGCGAAACGCTCTATCGCATCCCGGGCGTGCGCCAGACCCGAACGACCTTCGGCCTGAGGGCGCTCAAGCGGGCCATTTCGGTCGACCCGCTGAAGCTGCCGTGACACGGGGCGTCATTGCGAGCGTCAGCGAAGCAATCCAGGGAACTTCGGCGCTCTATGGCACTGGATTGCTTCGCTGACGCTCGCAATGACGGATAATTCAGCGCAACCCGTCCTCGCCCTTGACCTCGTCATGGGTCAGCCCGCCCACTCGCGGCAGCGGCCGGCCGGCGCTGGTGACGGCCACCGCCACCAGAATCTCGCCGGCGCGCGGGGCATCGCCGACGCGCACCTCCATGCCGTCGAAATGGCTGCGGACATAGGCGCCCGCCTTGTGGCCGAGGGGAATGTCGAGCACGACGCCGAGGGAGCCGCGCTTCTTCGACGAGGGGATCAGCGCCGGCGCCTTGCCGATGAGCTTGCGGAAGGGCGCGCCGAGCTTGGGATGCAGGATCGCGGCGGCGTGCTCCAGCTCGCCGTCCTCTCCGACGGCGGCCGCCTTGCCATAGCCCTGAACCGCCTCGCCGGGGATACCGAGCGCCTCGATGGCACGGCGAGCCAGCACATCCCCCAGTTCCTCGCCGATCTCGATCAGCGGCGTCAGATCCGCTTCATAGCGGCCGGCGAAGGGATTCTCGATGACGGCCACGGCGGCGGCACGCAGCACCGGCGGATCGACCGGCCGGCCCATCTCGGAACGGACCTCGTCGACGATGGTGACGATCTTGCGGATGCGGGCGCTCATCGCAGGCCGTCCTCGCCCTTGACGTCCTCGGCGCGCAGCCCGCCGACGCGGGCATGGACGCGCGCGCCGGTCGTCATGACCAGTGCCAGCAGGATTTCGTCGGCCTTCGGCGCGTCGGTGACGCCGACCTCGAAAGCGTCGAAATGGCTGCGGACATAAGAGGCGTTGACATGGGTGACGGGGATGTCGAGCCGCGTTCCCGGCCCGCCGACCTTCTTGGTGGAGGGCACGATGGCCTTGGCATCGCCGAGCAGTTCGCGCATCGCATAGCCGCCGGGAACGTGCCAGAGCGCACCATGCTCGATCTCTCCGGCCGCGCCGACGATGGCGCCCTTGCCATAGCCCTGGATGGCGGCGGCATCGCCACCGAGCGCGGCGATCAGGCGCTTGCCCAGTTCCAGACCCAGCGGCTCGAGATCCTTCATGAAGCCGGCGATGTCGGCGACGTAGCGACCGGCGAAGGGGTTGGCGATGATCGCGAGCGCGGCGCCGCGCTTCAGCGGCACGGCCGCCGGCGGGCCGCCCTCATGCAGGATTTCCTCGACCACCGTGACGTATTTCCGGACGACGACCTCAGGCACGGACGCTTCTCCCCAAGCTTATTGGCGTTTCAGGAACAGGCAGGACGCGGGTGACGCCCTGGAGATGGAGCGAGGCCGCGACGATGAGCCCGGCCGAGCGCAATCCTTGCGCCTGCGCCAGCCCCCGCGACAAGGCGAGGTCGATCTCGGCCTCGCCCAGCGGCCCGACCGAGCGCGTGACCGGCCTGTCGCCGAGGTCGCTGTCGGGCTGGAGCGCGTTCGCCGGCAACCGCTCGACCGCCGGGTGTCCGGGCAGATCGACGGCATTGGCGACGACCGTCGCCGCCGCATCGGCCTGCGCCGCGCTGCCTGCGAGGATCGTCACCGCCTCGGCAATGCCGAGCGAAAAGCTGCGACCGGGATAGCCGCTGGTCGCGACGCCGCCGACCCCGTCCTCCGCCCGAACCCCGGCGAAGCCGACCATGCGCGCGCTCTCGGGCCGGTCGATCACGCCGATGCGGAAGCTCTCGCCCTCGGCCAGATGCAGAGCGATGTCGCCGCCATTGTTGACGTAAGCGCGGCGCAACGGCGCCGCGGCGACCATGGCGGCGAGAATCGCGTCGGCGACGCTGCCGGCGACGGCCGCCATCGGCGTCAGGAAACGGTCCCGCGCGAGGGGCGCGACGGCGGCGTGCATGCGCCGCGCGACCTCCCCGACCGGCTGCGGAGTGCCCCGGCCCACCGGCGCGCGCAAGATCTGCAATTCCTCGCAGAGCCGGGCCAGCAGCCCGTCGAACCGCAAAGCCGCCGCGCGATAAGCCCGGCGGACCTGGTCGGGGTCGCCGTCGGCGCCGATGACGAGGTCGATCGGCCCCTGACGCAGATGCAGGCGCCGTCCGTCCGGCAGGAGGCCGATGAGCGGGGCCTCGGCCATGCGATCAGCCGTGCGAACGCCGGGCGCGCTCGGGCTTGAGCGGCCAGGGATTGTCGAGGCGCTGCGGCAGGCGCAGGCGATGCTCGCCGCCCTGCAGGCGAGACAGCGGCTGGACATAGTCCATATAGCCGCCGAGGGCCTCGTAGTCGGCCAGCTTCAGGGTGAACTCGATCGGCGCGACCAGCGCCGGAGTCGGGACATAGCCGAAGGCGTTGTCGGGCAGGCGGGTGACGTCGACCATGAAGGTGATGCCGCCGCCCGGCCAGACATAGACCGGCGCGCCGCCGCAGGTGACATAGGTGAGCGCATCCTTGACCGAGCGGGTCAGCCTGACGGGGTTCTCGGTGACGCCGGCGCGCAGCGAACCGCCCGCCCCACCCATGAAGAGCACGGTGGAGAGCGCAGGCTCGCAATTCTCGGCGATGCGCTCGACAGGCTCGACGAGTTGGGCCGGGATGTCCATCTGGACGGGCTTCAGCTCCTCGTCGAGTTCGTAATAGGCGGCGTGCTCGCCGGTGGTCGAGACCATGAGCAGGCGCTGGCCCTTCCAGGCGACCTTCGGATCGAAGGGGCCGAGGATGGACAGCGGATCGGAGATGTCGGTGCCGCCCCAGCCTGTGCCCGGCTGCGCCACCTGGAAATAGCGCCCGGGCGTGGAGCGGCGGCCCTTGAGCTTGATGCCGGTCGGCGGAATGTCGAGCAGCTTGCCGGCCTGGTGCTCGGAGAGCACGCCGGTGATGTGGTCGTCGACGACGACCACTTCGTCGACCTTGCCGTGCCACTGCTTGGCGAAGATGCCGATGGTGGCCGAGCCGCAGCCGACGCGCATCCGGCTCTCGGGCACGCCGTTGACGATCGGCGCCTTGCCGGCCTCTACGATCACCGTCTCACCGCCGTCGATGGTGAGTTCCACCGCCTTGCGGTTGCTGAGCGCGAGCAGCGCCTCGCAGGTGACGCGCCCCTCCTTCTTCGAGCCGCCGGTGAGGTGATGGACGCCGCCGAGGGAGAGCATCTGCGAGCCGTATTCGCCCGTGGTGACGTGGCCGACCGCCTCGCCCTCGACCCTGACCACCGCCTGCTCGGGACCGAGATAGCGGTCGGTGTCGATCTTCACCTTGACGCCGCAGTAGCTGAAGATGCCCTCGGTGACGATCGTGACCATGTCGACGCCGTCGACCTCGGACGAGACGATGAAGGGCGCGGGCTTGTAGTCGGGATAGGTGGTGCCGGCGCCGATGGCGGTGACGAAGGTGTCGCCCTGCGGCAGGATCTCGCCGTCCCACTCCTTCGGGCCGGCGAAGGGAACGACGTTGCCGCCCTGGCTGATGACGCGCCCCAGGGTCACATGCGGATCGACGCGCACGAGTTCGCCGGCGACATTGGCGTAGCGGTCGCAGGCGCCGGACATGCCGTCCTTGATGAAGCACATGACCGGGCAGGCATCGCAGCGGATCTTCCCATCCGCAGTGGTGACTTGATCCATCTCGGACGCTCGGCTGCAACTCGCGAGCCGAGGCCACGCGAGAATTTCATTTGTATACTAACAATATGCCCGCGCTTCGAAACGTGTCAAGGCGAGCGCCCGGCGGGAAAGCCGGCGCATCAGACAAAAAACGCCCCGGGGTCTGGGCCCGGGGCGTCGGATGACGTGTCGGATGGTGCAGGCCTCACTTCTCGGCGAAGGCCTTCTCGATGACGTAGTCGCCGGCCTCGCCGTGATTGCCCTCCTCGAGGCCGCGCTCCTCGAAGATCGCCTTGAGATCGGCCAGCATCTGCGGGCTGCCGCAGAGCATGAAACGATCGCCCTGCGCATCGAACGGCCCGAGGCCGAGATCGGAGAAGAGCTGGCCGGAGGTGATCAGGTCGGTGATCCGGCCACGGTTGCGGAAGGGCTCGCGCGTCACGGTCGGATAATAGAGCAATTGCTCGCGGATCATCTCGCCGATCAGCTCGTCCTGCGGCAGCTCCTGCTGGATGCGCTCGCCATAGGCCAGCTCCGCGACCTGGCGGCAGCCATGGACGAGAACGACCTTCTCGTAACGCTCATAGGTCTCGGGATCGCGGATCAGCGACAGGAAGGGCGCGAGACCCGTGCCCGTTCCGAGCAGGAAGAGCCGCTTGCCGTCCTTCAGATTGTCCAGCACCAGCGTGCCGGTCGCCTTCTTGCCGACGATGATCGGGTCGCCGACCTTGAGATTCTGCAGCCGCGAGGTCAGCGGGCCGTCCGGCACCTTGATCGAGAAGAACTCGAGGTTCTCGTCGTAGTTCGTGCTGGCGACGCTATAGGCCCGCAGCAGCGGCTTCTCGCCGACCTTGAGCCCGATCATCGTGAACTGGCCGTTCTTGAAACGGAAGCTCTGGTCGCGCGTCGTGGTGAAGCTGAAGAGCGTATCCGTCCAGTGGTGGACGCTCAGAACCCGCTCTTCGTAGAAATTGCTCATGTCCCAACGATCCTTCCTGTCGGACGCCAGCCATGCAGAAGGCCGCCTCACGGCGGCCCAAGGGAGCGGTGCAATATCCAGACGCCGCACCGCCGAAATCGGGGCAGCCGCCTCCGATGTCAAGTCGTCGCGTCGCCGCACGCTTGACACGGCCAAAGGCCGCTGCCACAAATTCATTTGCGTACAAACGATATCTCGCGATCGGCGCGGTTTGTCAACCGCTCGAAAACGCGAGGGGGAACGAGCGCGGAGACAATCGATGGCGGAAGTGCAGGCGGCCGGTCCGGGCAAGGACGACAAGCTCGTCGTGAAGAATATCGGCCTGCTGCTGAGCGGCGACCTGACCAGGCCCATCCTCGACGCCGATACCGTCGTCGCCGTCGGCGGCAGGATCACCGGGATCGGCCGGTTCAAGGACCTCGATACGGAGGGCGCGACGACGACGATCGACGCGCAGGGATCGGCGCTGGCGCCGGGCCTGATCGACAGCCATGTCCATCCCGTCGCCGGCGACTGGACCCCGCGCCAGAGCCAGCTCGGCTGGATCGACTCGACCATGCATGGCGGCGTCACCACCATGATCTCGGCCGGCGAGGTGCATACGCCCGGCCGCCCGCGCGACGTGGTCGGCGTCAAGGCGATGGCGATCTACGCCCAGCGCTGCTTCGATTCGTTCCGCCCCGGCGGCGTCAAGATCCATGCCGGCGCGCCCGTGATCGAGCCCGGCATGACCGAGATGGATTTCAAGGAGCTGGCCGAGGCCGGCGTGAAGCTGCTCGGCGAGGTCGGGCTCGGCGGGGTCAAGGACGGTGCCACGGCCAGGCAGATGGTCGGCTGGGCCCGCAAATACGGCATCCAGTCGACGATCCACACCGGCGGCCCCTCCATTCCCGGCTCGGGCCTGATCGGCGCCGACGTCGTTCTGGAGGCGGACACGGACGTCGTCGGCCACATCAATGGCGGCCACACCGCCCTGCCGGACAAGGAAATCCGCTGCATCTGCGAGGGCTGCAGGCGCGGGCTGGAGCTCGTGCACAACGGCAACGAGCGCGCGGCACTCTATACCCTGCGCGTGGCGCGCGAGATGGGCCAGCTCGAGCGCGTGATTCTGGGCACGGACGGGCCGGCGGGTTCCGGCGTGCAGCCGCTCGGCATCCTGCGCATGGTCTCGATGCTGTCGGCGCTCGGCGACGTGCCGGCCGAGATCGCCTTCTGCTTCGCCACCGGCAACACGGCGCGCATGCGCAGCCTCGATTGCGGGCTGATCGAGGTCGGGCGTTCCGCCGATTTCGTCTTCCTCGACAAGGCGCAGCATTCCGCCGGCTCGAACCTGCTCGACAGCGTCCAGCTCGGCGACCTGCCGGGCGTCGGCATGGTGGTGATCGACGGCATCGTCCGCTCAGGGCGGAGCCGGAACACGCCGCCCGCGGAGAAGATTCCGGCCATCGTGCACTGAGCCTCGCCGATGGGCCGCGACCGTCTTCCCGCGACCGGAGGCGCCTGACGCGATGCGCGCGCCGGAAACGCATCTCCTGCGTGTCAACGGCGTGGAGCACCGCGTCGAGGGCCGGCCCGACACGCCGCTGATCTACGCCCTGCGCAACGACCTCGCGCTCAACAGCCCCAAATTCGGCTGCGGGCTGGGGGAGTGCGGCGCCTGCACCGTACTGCTCGACGGCGCGGCGGCCCGAAGCTGCGCGCTGCCGCTCGGCCAGGCGGCCGGCCGCGAGATCGTGACGCTCGAGGGCCTCGCCGGCCCCGAAGGCCTGCACCCGATCCAGCAGGCCTTCGTCGACAAGCAGGCCGCCCAGTGCGGCTACTGCATCAGCGGCATGATCATGACCGCCAAGGCCTTCCTCGACGCGCGGCCGCAGCCGAGCGCGGCGGAGATCCGCGAGGCGCTGCGCTTCAATCTCTGCCGGTGCGGGACGCATCTGGAGATCGTCGAGGCGATCGCGCTCGCCGCCGCGCGCGGCTGGGCCGTCAAAGGGGCCGAGCGGTGACGAAGACCACCCCCTCACGGCAGGACCTGCTGACGCGCGACGGCGTGCTGGCCGTCGTCGCGCCGCGCCCGCAGAGAGACGCCGACGCGCTTCCGGACCTGCATCTGTGCCTGACCTCTGCCGGCGAGATCTTCGGCTTCTGCGGCCATGTCGATCTGGGGACCGGAATCAGGACCGCGCTGGCGCAGATCGTCGCCGAGGAACTCGACGTGCCGGTCGCCGCCATCGCGCTGGTGCTCGGCGACACGCAGAGCACGCCCAACCAGGGGCCGACCATCGCCAGCGAGACCATCCAGGTCACCTCGGTCGCGCTCCGCATCGCCGCGGCGCAGGCCCGGGCGAAGCTGGTGGACCTCGCGGCCGAGGCGATGCAATGCCGGCCCGACGAGATCGCCGTCATGGACGGCCAGTTCCGCCACCGCGAGGAGCCGGGGCGCGAGACGTCCTTCGCCGCCCTGCTCGCGGAGCGCCGCATCCATCTCGCGCTGGCGCAGGACGCCGCCTTCAAGCCGGTCGAGCAGCACCGTGTCGTCGGCACCTCCGTCGCGCGCGTCGACATTCCGGCGAAAGTCACCGGGCAGTTCGTCTATGTCCATGACGTGCGCGTGCCCGGCATGCTGCATGGCCGGGTGGTGCGTCCGCCCTATTCGGGCCTCGACCATGGCGAGTTCGTCGGCCGCAGCCTGATTTCGGTCGATCGCGAGTCCGTCGCGCATATCCCCGGCCTGCGCGCCGTCGTCGTCGAGGGCGATTTCGTCGGCGTCGTCGCCGAGCGGGAGGAGGATGCGGCGGCGGCGGCCGAGGCGCTGCGCGTGCACTGGCGGGAATTCTCGGCGCCGACGGGCCTCGACGATCTCGACAAGGCGTTGCGCCTGCATCCGGCGACGCCGCGCCTGCTGGTCGAGGAGGGCGATGTCGATGCGGCGCTCGCATCGGCCCAGACGCGGCTCGACCGGACCTATGTCTGGCCCTACCAGATGCACGGCTCCATCGGCCCGTCCTGCGCGGTCGCGGATGTGCGGGAGGACGGCGTCACCGTCTGGTCCGGCAGCCAGAACCCCTATCCGCTCCAGGCCGATCTCGCGCTTCTCACCGGCTTGCCGGCGGAGCGTATCGCCATCGTCCGGCACGAGGCCGCCGGCTGCTACGGCCGCAACTGCGCCGACGACGTCTGCGCCGATGCCGTGCTGCTCTCGCGCGCCGTCGGCGCGCCGGTCCGGGTCCAGCTCACGCGCGAGCAGGAGCATCTCTGGGAGCCGAAGGGCGCGGCGCAGCTCATCGACGTCTCGGGCGGGCTCGGGCCGGGGGGAAGCCTCGCGGCCTACGACTTCCATACGCGCTACCCCTCGAACGCCGCCCCGACGCTC
The DNA here is from genome assembly GCA_003248805.1 of Chelatococcus sp. GTDB lineage: Bacteria > Pseudomonadota > Alphaproteobacteria > Rhizobiales > Beijerinckiaceae > Allobosea. The sequence goes on from QFQY01000026.1 coordinate 12,188, forward strand.
GCGCTGCTCCTGACCGGGCGCATCCCGAACCAGCCGGCCACGCTGAAGATGGGCGATCGCACCGCGATCCCCTCCTATGACTACGAGACGATGCGGATCACGGCCTACGACATGCCGCCGATCGTGCGCGCCTCCTGGTTCCGCGGCGTCTCGGCCATGCCGAACGTCTTCGCCCATGAGAGCTTCATCGACGAACTGGCGCATGAGGCCGGCGAGGACCCCGTCGCCTTCCGGCTGCGCCACATCAACGACGCGCGCGCGGCCGAGCTGAGCAAGGCCACGGCCGAGCGGGCCGGATGGGAACCCCATGTGGGCCCGCGCATGGCGCTGGATCCCGAGACCGGAATCCTGCGCGGGCGCGGCTTCGCCCAGGCGCGCTATGTCCATGGCAACTGGCCGGGCGTGGGGGCCGCATGGTCGGCCTGGGTCGCGGATGTCGCGGTCGACAGCCGCACCGGCGAGATCGCGGTGACCAAGGTCGTCGTCGGCCAGGATACCGGCATGATGATCAACCCGGCCGGGGTGACGCACCAGATCCACGGCAATGTCCTGCAATCGACGAGCCGGGTGCTGCGCGAGGAGGTGACCTTCTCCGAAACCACCGCGGTGGCGAGCCGGGAATGGGGCAGCTATCCCATCCTGACCTTCCCCGAACTGCCGTCCGTCGACGTCATGCTGATGGACCGCCAGCACGAGCCGCCGCTGGGGGCGGGCGAGTCGGCGTCCGTTCCCAGCGCGGCCGCCATCGTGAACGCGGTCTTCGACGCGACCGGCGTGCGCTTCCGCGAGCTGCCGCTGACGCCGGAGCGGGTGCTGGCCGGGCTCGGCCGCCTGCAGCCTCCCGCTCCCGCCGCGCCCCTGCCGCCGAAGCGCAGCCGCTGGAGCCTCGCCGGGCTGACCGCCGCCGTGGCCGGGCTTTCGGCCTTCGCCGCCGTCTCGCTGCCGATCCGGGGCGAGATCGCGCCCATCGCGCGGCCCGATCCCGCGACATGGTCGGCCGCCACGATCGAGAAGGGGCGCCAGCTCGCCGCGCTCGGGGCCTGCGCGGTCTGCCACACGGCCGAGGGCGGCGCGCCGTTTGCGGGCGGCCGGGGGATCGAGACGCCGTTCGGAACGGTGGTGACGACCAACATCACGCCCGATCCGGAGACCGGAATCGGCAACTGGTCCTATCCCGCCTTCGAGCGGGCGATGCGCGAGGGCGTGCATCGCGACGGGCGCCAGCTCTATCCGGCCTTCCCCTATCCGAACTTCCGGAACGCGAGCGAGGCCGACCTGCAGGCGCTCTACGCCTTCCTGATGGCGCAGCCGGCCACGAGCCGGCGCCATGACGAGACCCGCCTCGCCTTCCCCTTCAACCTGCGGCCCCTGCTGGCGGGCTGGAACCTGATGTTCAACCGCGGCGGCGAGGCGAAGCAGGAGCCCGCCCGCTCGGCCGAGTGGACCCGGGGGCGCTATCTCGTCGACGGGCTGGGCCATTGCGGCGCCTGCCACACGCCGCGCAACGCGCTCGGCGCCGAGCGCAGGGAGAGCGCCTATCTCGCCGGCGGCGAGGCGGAAGGCTGGGACGCGCCCGCGCTGAACCGGCTCGGCTCGCGCCCGGTGGCCTGGAGCGAAGCGGAGCTCTTCACCTATCTCAAGACCGGCAAGTCCAATTTCCACGGCGTGGCCTCCGGACCCATGGCGCCGGTGGTCGCCGAACTGGCGCAGCTGCCCGATACCGATCTCAAGGCGATGGCCGTCTATCTCGCCTCGCTCGATGCGCGGGCGCCGGCGGACGACGAAACGGCGCGGCAGGCCGAGCAGCGCATCGCGGCGAGCAGCCGGGCGCCGACCGCCGCCGCCTCCCCGGCGGCGCGGCTCTACGAGGCGGCCTGCGCGGTCTGCCACCAGTCGGGACGGGCCGCGCCTCTCGCCAATGCCGGACCCGATCTCGCGCTCAGCCCCAAGGTCGCGGGCCCGACGCCGCGCAACCTGCTGCATGTGCTGATCGAAGGCGGCACCCATGCGTCCGGCTCGATGCCGGCCTTCGCCAACGCGCTCGACCACCGGCAGATCGCCGATCTGGCGCGGCATCTGCGCGAGCGCTTCGCGCCGGGCGAGCCGGCCTGGGCGGGGATCGAGGAGACGCTGGCGGACATCCGCGCGCGTCGGCCCTGACACAAAAGGAGAGGCGGCTGGTGGCCGCCTCTCGTCATTTGCCGGCGATCGGTCGCCCCGGTTCAGGCGCGCAGGAAAGCGAGCATATCCTGGTTCAGCCGGTCCTTATGCGTCTCAGAGAGACCATGGGGGGCCCCCTCATAGACCTTGAGGATGGCGTGCGGCACGAGCTTCTTCGAGGCCCGGCCGGAGGCGTCGAGCGGGACGATCTGATCGTCGTCGCCATGGACGATCAGGGTCGGCCTGTCGAACTTCTTCAGGTCCGCGGTGAAGTCGGTCTCGGAAAAGGCCTTGATCGAGTCGAAGGTGTTCTTGAAGCCGGCCTGCATGCCCTGGGCATACCAGGCCTCGATCGCGCCCTGGCTGGCCTTGGCGCCCGGCCGGTTGTAGCCGAAGAACGGGCCCGACGCGATGTCGCGGAAGAGCTGCGCACGGTCCGCCAGGAAGGCCTTGCGGATGCCGTCGAAGACCTCGATCGGCAAGCCACCCGGATTGCTCTCCTTCTTCACCATCACCGGCGGCACCGCCGAGATCAGGCCGAGCTTCGCGATCCGGCCCGTGCCGTGCCGACCGGCATAGCGCGCCACTTCGCCGCCACCCGTGGAGAAGCCGAAGGCGGATACGTTCCGCAGGTCGAGCGCCTCGATGACCTCGCCGAGGTCGTCCGCGTAGTGGTCCATGTCGTTGCCGTCCCAGGGCTGGCTGGAGCGGCCATGGCCGCGCCGGTCATGGCTGACGACGCGAAAACCGTTATTGGCCAGGAAGAAGGCCTGGTTCTCCCAGCTGTCGGAGGAGAGCGGCCAGCCATGGCTCAGCGTCACGACCGGACCGTCCTTCGGGCCCCAATCCTTGACGTAGAGGCTGACGCCCTCGCGGGTGGTGACATAGCTGCCGCTGACGGTGGGCTTGCCTTTGCGGGGCGCCGCGGCGGCCGTGGCGGCGGGCTTCGTCTGCGCCGCGGCCTCTCCGGCCGGCAAGGTGGCGGCGGCGGCCGCAGCCACGCCCGCAAGAGCGGTCAGGATTTCGCGGCGCGCGGGGCCGGCGGTTTCGTTGCGGTTCGACATGACATCTCTCCTTTGCTGCGTCCGTTCCGGCGGAGGGCCGTCGGCCGATCTCTAAATCGCTCTCGATTAGATCGTGTGCGATTTAATATGGCAGCCTCCGCCCTGTGTCAATCCCTTGCGATTCAGTCGCGTGCGATTATTCTAACGGAAGCCCATGAGGAGGCTTCCATGTCCAAGACCGCGACGGACGGCGCGACCGGCCAGCAGCTCGACGATCTCGTCTGCTTCGCCGTCTATTCGGCCAGCCACGCCTTCAACCAGCTCTACAAGCCACTGCTCGACGCGCTGGGCCTGACCTATCCGCAATATCTCGTCATGCTGCTGCTCTGGGCGAAGGACGACCGCACGGTCGGCGAGCTGGGCGAGGAGCTGCTGCTCGAATCGAACACACTGACGCCGCTGCTCAAGCGCCTGGAGAGCGCCGGGCTGATCGGCCGGAGCCGCGATCCCGCGGACGAGCGCAAGGTCCGCGTCAGGCTCTCGGAGCGTGGGAAGGCCTTGCGAGACGAGGCGCAGGAGGTGCCGGCGTGCATCGGCGAGGCGACCGGGCTGTCGTTTCCGGAGTTGCGACGCCTCACCGGCGAGATCAACGCGCTGCGCCGCGCGCTGCTGCGGCGGCCCTGACCCGCGCGCGTCTCAGGCTGCGAGTAAGGCGAGAGCCTCGTCGGCGATCACGCGCTCCTCGTCGGTCGGAATGACGAAGGCGGCGACGCGGCTGCCCGGGGCGCTGATCGTCCCGGCATTGGCCGCGTTTGCGGCCTCGTCCAGCGCCAGACCCAGCCAGCCCAGCCGGCGCGCGACCGCCGCACGGATCGCGGGCTGGTTCTCGCCGATCCCGGCGGTGAAGACGACGGCGTCGAGCCCGCCGAGCGTCGTGGCCAGGCGCGCCATCTCGCCCGCGATGCGGAAGGTGAAGAGTTCGATCGCCTCGGCGGCTTCCGGCGCCGGGCTTTCGAGGAGTTCGCGGCTGTCGGCGCTGATGCCGGACACGCCGAGCAGGCCCGAGCGGCGATAGAGCAAATCCTCGATCTGCTGCGGGCTCTGGCCCTTCTGCATGAGCAGATGCAGCAGCACGCCGGGATCGAGCGCGCCGCAGCGCGTCGCCATCGGAATGCCGTCGAGCGCCGAAAAGCCCATGCTGGTGTCGCGGCTCACGCCTCCTTCGAGGCCGCAGAGGCTGGCGCCGCTGCCGAGATGGGCAACTACCGTGCGCGCCCCGGACAGGGCCGGGACACGGCGCGCCAGCTCGCCTGCGATGAATTTATAGGACAGGCCGTGAAAGCCGTAGCGCCGGATGCCCTGGTCATGCAGCGCGCGGGGAAGCGCGAAGCGACGCACCACCTCGGCATGGCTGCGATGGAACGCGGTGTCGAAGGAGGCCGTCTGCCGCAGACCGGGGCGCAGCCGGCGAATGGCGCGGACGAGGCGCAGGCCCTGGGGCTGGTGAAGCGGCGCGAGCGGCGTGAGCGTGTCGAGCGCGGCCAGCACGGCATCGTCGAGCATGACCGGTCCGGCGAATGCGTCGCCGCCATGGACGATGCGATGGCCGATGGCAGCGACCTGGCCCATGTCGAAGTGCCAGGACAGGCGGCGGAAAGCCTCGTCGAGGACCTCATCGAGCTCCTCTTGCGCCTTCGCCTCCAACTCGACTTCGAAGGTGTCCGGCCCCTCGGTCAGGAGGAAGCGCAGGGGCTCGCGACGGAAGTCGATCATGCCCTTGCCGATGCGCGTCGCCCCCGCGTCGCCCCATGCGAACAGGCCGATCTTCACGGTCGAGGAGCCGGCGTTGAAGGTGACCAGCAGCCTGTCGCTCATGCCAGCGCCCTCCCGGGCGCGCGGGCCGAGGCGACGAGCTTCGCCAGCGCCGCCGAGGCCACCCGCGTCCGCAGGGAATCCGAGCGGCTCGTCAGGATGATCGGCACCCGCGCGCCGAGCACGAGGCCGGCCGCATCGGCGCCACCGAAATAGATGAGCTGCTTGGCCAGCATGTTGCCGGCTTCGAGATCGGGGACGAGGAGGATATCGGCCTGTCCCGCGACCGGCGAGACGATGCCCTTGGTATGCGCAGCCTCGACGCTGATGGCGTTGTCGAAGGCGAGGGGCCCGTCGACGAGCGCTCCCCTGATCTGTCCCCGGGCAGCCATGACGGTGAGGGCCGCGGCATCGAGCGTCGAGGGCATCTTGGCGTTGACGGTCTCGACGGCGGCGAGAACCGCGACCAGCGGCTGGGCGATGCCGAGCGTGTGCAGCATGTCGATCGCGTTCTGGCAGATGTCGCGCTTCTGATCGAGAGTCGGCTGGATGTTGATCGCGGCGTCCGTGACGACGAGCGGCTTGGCATAGGCCGGCACGTCCATCGCGTAGACATGGCTGATGCGCCGGTCGGTCCGCAGGCCGGAGCCCGGCGCGACGACGGCGCCGAGCAGTTCGTCCGTATGCAGGCTGCCCTTCATCAGGGCGGCGACCTTGCCGCAGACGGCGAGTTCGACCGCCCTGCAGGCCGCCGCATGGCTGTGCTCCACCGCCTCGATCGGGATTCCGTCCAGAGACACGCCCGCCTGCTCGGCGGCTGCGCGGATCTTCGCCTCCGGCCCGACGAGCAGCGGCTCGAGCAGGCCCTCGTCGCGGATCTCGACCGCCGCGAGGATCGCCTCGGGCGAACAGGGATGGACGATGGCGACGCGCAGGGCCGGCAGCGCCTTCGCCTGCTTGACGAAGCGCTCGTAGCGATCATGCCGCTTGAGCGCCACCTCGGGCAGCGCCGCCTGGGGCCACTCGACGGTCCGGGCCGGCGCGATCACGGTGGCCGTGCCGGTCAGGACCTCCTCGCCGCGCTGGTTGGTGCAGAGCGTGTCGAGCAGGACGATGCGCTTCTCCGGCCGCTTCTCGCGCACCGTGACGGTCACCGTCACCGTGTCACCCGGCGCGACCGGCTTTCGGAAGCTCAGTTCCTGGCCGAGATAGATCGTGCCGGGCCCCGGCAGCCGGGTTCCGAGAACGGCCGAGACCAGCGCCGCTGTCCACATGCCATGGGCCACGACATGGCCGAAGATGTCGCCGGCGGCGAAGGTCGCGTCGAGATGCGCCGGGTTGGTGTCGCCCGACACGGCCGCGAACAGCTCGATATCGTCGCGGCCGACGATGCGGACCATCGAGGCGCCGTCGCCGATAGCGAGCTCCTCGAAGGTGCGGTTCCTGAGAAGACGCTGCTCCATGCGAGGCCTCACCGTTGCAGGACGTAAGCGCCGGGGGCGTCGGCAAGCGGCGCATAGCCCTCGGCCGGGGCGCCCATGGCGGGAGGCGGCACGCGCTCCGACGAGGATCGCGCCGCGAGCCATTCCAGCCAGGCGGTCCACCAGGAGCCTTCCCTGACCTCGGCGGCGGCGAACCACTCGTCGGGCCCGCGCCAGGCGTCGCCGTGACTTCGCGTCGTGATGCGGAAGCGGCGGTTCGGCCGTCCGGGTTCGCTGACGATGCCGGCATTGTGGCCGCCGCTCGTCAGGACGAAGGTGACCTCGACATCCGTCAGCAGGTGGATCTTGTGGACCGAGCGCCACGGCGCGACATGATCGCGCTCCGTCCCGACGGCGAAGATCGGCACGCGAATGTTCTGCAGGGCCGCGGGCCGTCCGTCGACCAGGAAGCGGCCGCTCGCCAGTTCGTTGTCGAGATAGAGACGGCGCAGATATTCGGCGTGCATGCGGTAGGGCATGCGCGTCGAATCCGCGTTCCAGGCCATGATGTCGAACATCGGGCTGCGCTCGCCCATCAGATAGTCGTGGACGACGCGCGACCAGATCAGATCGTTGGAGCGCAGAAGCTGGAACGCGCCCGCCATCTGGTCGGCCGAGAGATAGCCGCGGTTCCACATCATGCTCTCGAGGAAGTGGAGCTGGCTCGGGTCGATGAAGAGCGCGAGCTCGCCGGGCTCGGTGAAATCCGTCTGCGCGGCGAGCAGCGTCAGCGACGCCAGCCGGTCGTCGCCCGCGCGCGCCATGGCGGCGGAGGCGATCGACAGCAGCGTGCCGCCGAGGCAGTAGCCGGCCGCGTGGATCCTGCGCTCGGGGACAATGGCGCCGACCGCGTCGAGCGCCGCCATGAGGCTCCTGCGATAATCCTCCATGCCGAGGTCGCGATCCTCGCCGGTGGGATTGCGCCAGGAGACGCAGAAGACCGTGTGCCCGTTCCCGACGAGATGGCGGACCAGCGAATTCCCGGGCGACAGATCGAGGATGTAGTACTTCATGATCCAGGCCGGCACGATCAGGATCGGCTCGGCGAAGACGGTCTCCGTCGTCGGCGCGTACTGGATCAGCTCGACGAGCCTGTCGCGGAACACGACCTTGCCGGGCGTGACCGCGACGTCGCGCCCGACCACGAAGTTCTCGGTTCCGACCGGCGGCTGGCCGCTCGCCTGCCGCCCCACATCCTCGATCCAGTTGCGGAAGCCCTGCGCGAAGTTGGCCCCGCCGGTCTCCATCGCCTTCGCCATCACCTGCGGGTTGGTGAAGGGCAGGTTGGAGGGCGACATCATGTCGAGCATCTGGCGGGCGGCGAAGGAGACGACGTCCTCGTGATGCCGGCTCACGCCGGGCACCTCATGGGTGGCGTTGTGCCACCATTGCTGGCCGAGCAGGAAGGCCTGCGCCCAATAGCAATAGGGCTGCCGATGCCAGCTCTCGTCGCGGAAACGGTTGTCGCCGGGCAACGGCTCGATGCAGGCGGGCGTTCCGGGCTGCGTCGACGCCGTCGCCAGATAGGCGGCCAGCCGGCTCGCCTTGCGCCCCGCCTTGTAGGCGAGCTCCACGCGCTTGCCCGGCGCGGCGGCGAGATGCAGCATCCAGTCGAAGCAGGCCAGCGCCATGGCCGCCGGCGAAATGCCGCCGGTCAATTGCCCGCTGAGCGCCTCCTGCATGCGGTCGACCGAACGGAAGGCTTCCAGCCCCACCGGATCGACGTCGGTCTCGCGGGCCGAACCGTATTCGGACGTCATGACAGACTCCTGCTCTGGGGCTGGGCCGTGCCGGTGGCGTCTCCGGCGCACTGGCAGTGGCGGATGACCTGCGCCAGCAGCCCCTCCAGGTCGTCGCGACCGCCTTCGTCCAGCGCCTGGACCGAAAGAATGTCGTAGAAGATCGCCAATCCGCCGAGGCAGGAGAGGATCAGCGCGATGCGCTCCGGCCGCGCCGACCCCAGCTTTTCCGCGAGCGGCGTCAGATAGCGGCGCCGGACGAAGTCGCGCAGCATCGGGCTCGCCTGCTCGCTGCCGAGCGAGCGCACCACGATGTCGAAAGGGTCGACGAGACCGAGTTCCGGGTCGAGCCGCGTCTCGAAGAAGCCCGCCGACAGCCTCGCCGCCATATCGGGCGCTTCGAGAGCCTCCTCGAAGCGCCTGTCGAAGGCCGCCTCCAGCGTGCTCGCGAACAGCTCCTCCTTCGACCCGAAGGTGCGGTGGACCAGGGCGACGTCCACACCGACCGCGGCGGCGATGTCGCGAAGCCTGGTCGCCTCGTAGGAATGCTGGGAGAAATGCAGCATCGCGGCCTGCAAAATCCGCTCGCGCGTCCGCTGCGCGGAGCGCCTCATGGTTCCGGCCGGCATCGGCGAAGCTCCAACTCGACGGTCACATCCTACATGGCGGACATCAACCGGCGTTGACTCAGATCAAAGCGCCCTGATGCAAACGGCCCGATCATGACGGCGTTGCGAGCAGGGTCGCAGACAGCGGAGGGACGCCAATGGCTACCGAGAAGACGAGGCGAGAGTCTCCGGCCGAGAACGCATTCACGTTCGGGCCGGCCATGCTGACCAGCGGGATCGAGATGTGGAAGGCCCAGCCGACCGCGCTCGCGTCCTACTGCAGCGAGATGCTCTCCGGGGCCGAAGCGCAGATGCGCCGACAGGCAGATTTCCTGGGACAGCTCTCGCGCTGCAAGGACGTGCCCGAGGCGCTGAGCCTGCAGGCGAGCTTCGCCCAGGCGTTCTGGACGGAATCGATCCGCCAGATGCAGAAATCCCTGCTGACGGCCCGCCAGGCCTTCGTTCCTTCGACGGAATCCTAGAGACGGACAGGACGTGCGAGGCTTGGCCGGTGAATCCGGCCTTATCGACGCAGAAAGGCGTGCAGCATGAAGAGTTCTAGGCCGGGCTGGGCCATCGCCGCCGTCGTGGCGGCGGTGGCGTTGGGGGGGTATGCGGCTTGGCTGAAGCTACGTCCGTCGGATCTGCCGGAAGGCTTTGCGAGCGGCAATGGCCGCATCGAGGCCGTCGAGATCGACATCGCGACCAAAACGGCCGGCCGGATTCGTGAAATTCTCGTCGATGAGGGGGATTTCGTCACCGCCGGCCAGATCATCGCGCGGATGGATACCGACCAGCTCCAGGCCCAGCGCCGCGAGGCCGAGGCGCAGCTCCAGGGCGCGCAGATCAATGTCGAGACCGCCCGGAGCGTGGTGACCCAGCGCGAGGCCGAGCGCGAATCCGCCACCGCGGTCGTCGCCCAGCGCGACGCCGAATATGATGCCGCCAGGCGGCGGCTGGTCCGCACCGAGCAGCTCGCCGACCGGGGCAACGCGCCGGAGCAGACACGCGACGACGACCGCGCCAAGGCCGAGAGCGCCAAGGCTGCCGTGGGCGCGGCCAAGGCCCAGCTCGCCGCGACCGACGCCGCCATCGGCGCGGCGAAGTCGCAGGTGGTGGCCGCGCAGGCCAGCGTCGTCGCGGCCAAGGCCACGATCGAGCGCATCGACGCCGATCTCGACGACAGCGTGCTGAAGGCGCCGCGTGACGGGCGCGTGCAATACCGCGTCGCGCAGCCCGGCGAAGTGCTGTCGGCCGGCGGACGGGTCCTGAATCTCGTCGATCTCTCGGACGTGTACATGACCTTCTTCCTGCCGACGGAGCAGGCCGGGCGGGTCGCGCTCGGCGCGGAGGCCCGGATCGTGCTGGACGCCGTGCCGCGCTACGTCATTCCCGCCAGGATCTCCCTCGTCGCGGATGTCGCGCAGTTCACGCCCAAGACGGTCGAGACGGCGGTGGAACGGCAGAAGCTGATGTTCCGCCTCAAGGCGCGCATCGCTCCGGAGCTGCTGCGCAAATACATCCAGCAGGTGAAGACGGGCCTGCCCGGCGTTGCCTATGTCAGGCTCGACAGCCAGGCGCAGTGGCCGGCCCGCCTGCAAGGCGGTCCCACGCCATGACCGCGTCGCCCGGCGCTTCCGACGAGCGCCACTCGATACGCCTGCTGCATGTCGGGCTGAACTACGGGCGGACGCGCGCGCTCGACGGCATCACGCTCGACATCCCCTCCGGCGGCGTGACCGGGCTGATCGGCCCGGACGGTGTCGGGAAGTCGAGCCTGCTCTCCCTCATCTCCGGCGCGCGCGCCATCCAGGAGGGACGGGTCGAGGTGCTGGGCGGCGACATGGCCGACGCCAGGCATCGCAGCGCGGTCTGCCCGCGCATCGCCTATATGCCGCAGGGGTTGGGCAAGAACCTCTACCCGACGCTTTCGGTCTTCGAGAACGTCGACTTCTTCGGCCGGCTCTTCGGTCATGCGAAGGCCGAGCGCGAGCGGCGCATCGCGGAGCTTCTCGACAGCACGGGGCTCTCGCCCTTCGCGGAGAGGCCCGCCGGAAAGCTCTCCGGCGGCATGAAGCAGAAGCTCGGCCTGTGCTGCGCGCTGATCCACGATCCCGACCTGCTGATCCTCGACGAGCCCACCACCGGCGTCGACCCGCTGTCGCGGCGACAGTTCTGGGACCTCATCGACATGATCCGGGCGCAGCGACCCGGCATGAGCGTGCTGGTCGCGACGGCCTATATGGAGGAGGCCGCCCGGTTCGACCGGCTGCTGGCCATGGATGCGGGGCGCGTGCTCGCCTCCGGTTCGCCGGCCGAGCTCTTGGCGCAGACAGGCACGGCCACGCTCGACGACGCCTTCATCGCCCTGCTTCCGGAGGAGCAGCGCCATCGCCACAAACAGGTCGTGATCCCGCCGCGCGACACGAGCCTGGACGGGACGCTGGCCATCGAGGCGCGCGGGCTGACGATGCGCTTCGGCGATTTCGTCGCGGTGGACGACGTCAATCTGAGCATTCCGCGCGGCGAGATCTTCGGCTTCCTCGGCTCGAACGGCTGCGGCAAGACGACGACGATGAAGATGCTCACCGGCCTGCTCGATGCCAGCGAGGGCAGCGCCAGCCTTTTCGGACATCCGGTCGACCCGCGCGACATCGAAACGCGGCGGCGTGTCGGCTACATGTCGCAGTCGTTCTCGCTCTATTCGGAGCTGACCGTCCGGCAGAATCTCGAGCTCCATGCCCGGCTCTTCCAGATGCCGGAGGCTGGCCTCGCCGGCCGCGTCGCCGAGATGGCGGAGCGCTTCGACCTGGTCCAGGTGATGGACGAGATGCCCGAGTCCCTGCCCCTCGGCATCCGCCAGCGGCTCTCGCTGGCGGTCGCGATGGTGCATGGCCCGGAGATGCTGATCCTCGACGAGCCGACCTCCGGCGTCGACCCCATCGCCCGCGACATCCTCTGGCAGAGCCTCGTCGATCTCTCGCGCAATGACGGCGTGACGATCTTCATCTCGACCCATTTCATGAACGAGGCCGAGCGCTGCGACCGCATCTCGCTGATGCATGCCGGAAAGGTGCTGGTGAGCGATACGCCGGCCGGCATCGTCGCCAGGCGCGGCAGCGCCAGTCTGGAGGATGCCTTCGTCGCCTATCTCCAGGACGCGATCGGCGCGACGCCCCGGCCGGAAACCTCCGCTCCGACGGAACAGCCGCACCCGGCGCCCGCCAGCCCGGCCGAGCCGTCCGCCGCGCGCAGGGCTTTTCTCGACCGCCGCCGCCTGCTCAGCTACTCGCGCCGCGAGGCGCTGGAGCTCAGCCGCGACCCCATCCGCGCCACGCTGGCCCTGCTCGGCAGCCTGATCCTGATGTTCGTGATGGGCTACGGCATCAACCTCGACGTCGAGAACCTGTCCTTCGCCGTGCTGGACAACGACCAGAGCACCGTCAGCCAGAACTACGCGCTGAACATCGCGGGTTCGCGCTACTTCACCGAGCGTCCCCCGATCACCGACTATGCCGATCTCGACCGGCGCATGCGCGCCGGCGAGATCAGCCTCGCGATCGAGATTCCCCCCAATTTCGGCCGCGACATCGCCCGGGGCCGCAACGTGCAGGTCGCCGCCTGGATCGACGGCGCCATGCCGACACGCGCCGAGACGATCCAGGGCTATGTCCAGGGCATGCATGCCCACTGGCTGACGGAGAAAGCCCGCGAAATCCTCGGCAAGCATGGCACGGTGGCGAGCTTCACGTTGGAAACGCGCTTCCGCTACAACCCCGACATCAAGAGCCTCGTCGCGATGGTGCCGGCGGTGATCCCGCTGCTCCTGCTGCTGATCCCGTCCATGCTGGCGGCGCTGAGCGTCGTGCGCGAGAAGGAGCTGGGCTCGATCGTCAACCTCTACGTCACGCCGGTGACGCGGCTGGAGTTCCTGCTCGGCAAGCAACTGCCCTATATCGCGCTCGGGATGCTGAACTTCCTGCTGCTGGCCGCCGGGGCCGTCTTCGTCTTCGGCGTGCCCTTCAGCGGCAGCTTCCTCGCCCTCGGCTGCGCGGCGCTCGTCTATGTGACGGCCTCGACGGGCCTGGGCCTGCTCATCTCCACCTTCATGAACAGCCAGATCGCGGCCATCTTCGGCACGACCATCCTGACCCTGCTGCCTGCCACGCAGTATTCGGGCATGATCGATCCGGTCTCCTCGCTCCAGGGGGCGGGGGCGGTGATCGGCCAGATCTATCCGGCGACGCATTTCATGACGATCGCCCGCGCGACCTTCTCGAAGGGGCTCGGCTTCGAGAGCCTCGGCGGCTCCTTCCTGCCGCTGCTGCTCTCGGTTCCCGTGCTGCTCGGCGCGAGCGCGCTGCTGCTGCGCAAACAGGCGAGCTGACCGATGCGCCTTTCCAACATCCTGAACCTGGGCATCAAGGAGCTGCGCGGCCTGCGGCACGACCCGGCCATGCTGGTGCTCATCGTCTATGCCTTCACCGTCGCGATCTATGCCGGCTCCCGCGCCATGCCGGAAACGCTTAACAAGGCCCCCATCGCCATCGTCGACGAGGACCGCTCGCCCCTGTCCAACCGCTTGATCTCGGCCTTCCAGCTTCCCTACTTCAAGAATCCGGAGGTCATCACCGCCGCCGAGATGGACCGGCGCATGGATGCCGGGCTCGACACCTTCGCCCTCGACATCCCTCCCCAGTTCCAGCGCGACCTCCTCGCCGGCAAGACGCCGACGCTGCAACTCAATGTCGACGCGACCCGCATGACCCAGGCCTTCAGCGGTTCCGGCTACGTCCAGAGCATCGTCACCGGCGAGATCGGCGAGTTCACCCGCCGCTACAGGGCGAACGAACCGGCCCAGGTCGATCTGGTGCTGCGCGCGCGCTTCAACCCCGAGCTGAACCGGGTCTGGTTCGGCGCGATCATGAACGTGGTGAACAGCATCACCATGCTCTCGATCGTCCTGACGGGCGCGGCCCTGATCCGCGAGCGCGAACACGGCACGATCGAGCATCTGCTGGTGATGCCGATCACCCCGGCGGAGATCATGATCAGCAAGGTCTGGTCGATGGCGCTCGTGGTGCTGGTGGCGACGGCCGTCTGCGTGACCGTCGTCGTGCAGGGCATGCTCGGGGTGCCGATCGAGGGCTCGGTGCCGCTGTTCCTGCTGGGCGTGGCGTTCCTGCTCTTCGCGACCACCTCGATGGGGATCGTGATCGCGACGCTCACCGGCTCGATGCCGCAGTTCGGGCTGATGATGATCCTCATGCTGATCCCGCTGCAGATGCTCTCGGGCGGCGTGACGCCGCGCGAGAGCATGCCGGAACTGGTGCAGACCATCATGCTCGCGGCGCCGAACACCCATTTCGTCATCCTGGCGCAGGCGGTGCTCTACCGCGGCGCGGGATTCGATGTCGTCTGGCCGCAATTGCTCGCCATGGCGGGTATCGGGGCGGTGTTCTTCGTCGGAGCGCTGGCGCGGTTCCGCCGATCGCTGAAATGACCCGGATGGCCCGGATCGCCGCGCCAGGGCTCCGGCTCATGGCTTCGGCGGTGCCTTCGCCGAAGCGAGACCCGTTTTCGGACCGCCGCGCTACTCGTTCTCGCGCAGCCGGTAGCCGACGCCCGTCTCGGTCGTGATATAGCGCGGCTGGTCGGGCACCGGCTCGATCTTCTGCCGCAGCTGGCGGATGTAGACGCGCAGATACTGCACCTCCTCGGCTCCGCCCCAGACCTCCTTCAGCAGATGCCGGTGGGTGATGACCTTGCCGGAATGCTGCACCAGAACCCGCAGAATGTCGTATTCCTTCGGCGAGAGCTTGATCTCCCGCCCGGCGAGCCGGACGATCCTGCGCACGAGATCGACCGAGAGCTCGCCGGTCTGGAAGAGCGGCTTCTCGCCCTGCCGCTGAAGGCGGTGGCGCAGCGCCACCCTGATGCGGGCGGCGAGCTCCTTTACGCCGAAAGGCTTGGTGACATAATCGTCGGCGCCGTCCTCCAGCGACTGGACGATGCCGGCCTCGTCCGACCGGCTCGACAGCACGATGATCGGCACGTCGAGCCCGTCCGCGCGCCAGCGCCGCAGCAGCTCGTGCCCCGACATGTCCGGCAGGCCGAGATCGAGCATGATCAGGTCCGGCCTGCTCTCGGCCACGCTGGCGAGCGCGGCCTTGCCGTTGCCGGCCTCGACGACGCCATAGCCCTCGCCCGTCAGCCCGACGCGCAGGAGGCGGCGGATCGGCGGCTCATCGTCCACCACCAGAATGGTCACCTCGGTGCCGGTCATGCCCCCCTCCCGCCCTGCGAAGCCGCCGCCGTGACGGGCATGGCTACAGTAAAGACGGCTCCCGGGCCGTCATCGCGGTTGCCTGCCACGATCTTTCCGCCCATGGCCTCGACGAAACCCCGGCAGATCGCAAGGCCGAGCCCGGTTCCGGCGCGGACCTGATCGCCCTTCCGGACGCGATAGAAGCTGTCGAAGACGCGCTCCAGATCGCCCGGCGGAATGCCCGGCCCCTCGTCCACGATCTGGATGAAGACGCGCTCCCGCTCCGCGCTGCCGCGAATGCGGATGACCGAGCCTTCGGGCGCGTATTTGGCGGCGTTGTCGATGAGGTTGAACAGCACCTGCTCGAACAGCACCGGGTCCAGCCTGACCATCGGCAGGTCGGCCGGCAGATCGAGCTCCATGCGATGTCCCAGGACGATCTTGGCAGCCCGCCGCAAGGCGGTGCCGACGACCTCGCCGATGTCGTGCATGGCGAAATTCGGCTCCATGGCGCCGGATTCGATCCGCGTCATGTCGAGGAGATTGGCGATGAAGCGGTTCAGCCGCTCCGACTCGTCGATCACCGTGCCGAGCAATGCGGCTCCATCCTCCTCGTCGATCGCGCCTGCATAGTCGCGCAGCGTGCCGGCCGCGCCCATGATCGCCGCGAGCGGTGTCTTCAGGTCGTGCGAGATCGAGGTCAGCAGGGCCGAGCGAAGGCGATCGGCCTCGGCGGCGAGGCGCGCCCGGTCGACATCGGCGACGAGCTCGATGCGCTCGATGGCGATCGCGGCCTGGTCGGTCAACGCGTCGAGCAGGCGCTGTTGCTCCGGCGAGAGGAGCGCCCCCTTCCGGTCGGCGTCGAGCCCGATCACGCCCACCGCCTTGCGGCCGGTGCGCAGCGGCACATAGAGCCGCTTCGCGCCAGGCAGCGTGTCCGCCCCGCGCCCGGCCGGGCTGTCATGCTCCCAGGCCCAGCGCGCGGCCGCGATGTCCGCGTCGTCGAGGCTGTCGTCGGGGGGATAGCCGGCACGGACCGCGATGCCGTCGCCCTCCGGCAGCAGGATGACGACCCGCACTCTCAGCATAGAGGCGATCTGGTAGGCGCTGGCCCAGAGCACGTCGTCGAGCGTGCCGGTGCCGGCCAGCTTGCGCGAGAACAGGTAGAGGTCCTCGGTCGTGCGGGCGCGGCTGCGCGCAGCCTCCGCCTGGCGCTGCACGCGCGCCGTGAGGTTGCTGGCGATCACGGCGACCACGAGGAAGAAGACGAAGGCGACGACGCTTTCCGCATCGCCGATGACGAGCGTGTAGAGCGGCGGCAGGAAGAAGAAGTTGAAGGCGAGCGCGCCGAGGACCGAGGCGAACAGCGCCGGCCAGAGGCCGGCCGTCACCGCCGAGGCCAGCACCGCCATCAGGAAGACGAGCGCGATGTTGCGCACGTCGAGCACATGGCCGAGCAGCATGCCGGCCACGACGCCGCAGGCGACATAGGCCGTCGCCCAGAGATAGGGCGCCAGCTCGAAGCGCTTCGCACCGGGCGCCGTCGCCGGGCGCGGGCCGGTCTCGTCGCGCTCGAGACCCGAGATGACATGGACGGAGATGTCGCCGGCCTGCCGGATCAGCTCGCGGGGCATGGATCCGAACAGGATCTCGCGCCAGCGCGGCTGAATGGAGGAGCCGATGACGATGTGGCTGACATTGTTGTCGCGGGCGTAGCGCAGGATCTCGCCCACGGCCTGCCGGCCCGGCAGCGTCACGGCCTCGCCACCCAGCCGCTCCGCCAGGCGCAGCGCCGCCGCGACGCGGTCCTTCGCCTCCTCGGGGGCCGAGGCGAGATCGGCGGTCTCGACATGCAGCGCCGCCCATGGCGCCCGCAGCCTCGCCGCCTGCCGGGCGGCGTAACGGACCAGCGCCCCGGAGCGGGCCTGCGCGTCGACGCAGACGAGCAGGCGCTCGCCGGCGGGCCAAGGGCCCGAAATGGCATGGGCCTGCATGTGGTGGAGCAGTTGCTCGTCGACGCGCTGCGCCGTGCGGCGCAGGGCGAGCTCGCGGAGCGCCGTGAGATTGCCCGGAGAGAAATAGTTCTGCGCCGCCTTCTCCGCCGTGCGCGGCAGGTAGACCTTGCCCTCCTTCAGGCGCTGGATCAGGTCCTCCGGGGTCAGGTCGACGAGTTCGATCGCGTCGGCCTCGTCGATGATCGTGTCGGGGACGGTCTCGCGGACCCTGACCCGGGTGATCTGCGCGACGACGTCGTTCAGGCTCTCCACATGCTGGATGTTGAGCGTGGTGTAGACGTCGATGCCGGCATCGAGCAGTTCCTCGACGTCGAGATAGCGCTTGGGGTGGCGGCTGCCGGGCGCATTGGTGTGGGCGAGCTCGTCGACGAGCACGAGTTGCGGCCGGCGCGCCAGCACCGCATCGAGGTCCATCTCGTCGAGCGTCTGCCCGCGATAGGCCATCCGGCTGCGCGGCACGATCTCGTGGCCCGCGACCAGCGCCTGCGTCTCGCTGCGGCCGTGCGTCTCGACGACGCCGATGACGACGTCGACGCCCTCGGCGAGCCGGGCTCGGCCGGCGGTCAGCATCTCATAGGTCTTGCCGACCCCGGGAGCCGCCCCGAGGAAGATCTTCAAACGGCCGCGCCCCTCGCGCCCGGCCTGGGCGAGAAGGGCGTCCGGAGACGGTCTGCGGGCTTCCTGTCGGCCGCTCTCAGGCATCGATGTCGCTCGCGCATGGCTCCGGTCGAGAGGCCGGGGCGCCCTCGCGCGTCCTATTTGGCACCGGCGGCGTCCAGCGCCAAGTTGAGCTTGAGCACGTTCACGACCGGCTCGCCGAGAACGCCGAGCTGGCGGGGCTCGACATGCGAGGCGACGAGCGCGCGCAGCGACGCCTCGTCGACGCCACGGGCCTTCGCCACGCGGGGAATCTGGAAGACCGCCGCCTCGGGCGAGAGATGCGGATCGAGGCCGCTGGCGGAGCTCGTGACGAGATCCATCGGCACCGTCGCACCGGGATTCTCGGCCTTGAGCGCGTCGAGGTCGCCCTTCACCCGCTCCACAAGCTTCGGATTCGTGGGACCGAGATTGGAGCCGCCGGAGCTGGTGGCGTCGTAGCCCTGGCCGGCGGCCGAGGGGCGGCCGTGGAAGTATCGTTCGCTGGCAAAGGACTGGCCGATCAGCTCCGAGCCGATGACGGTCCCGCCGCGTTCGACGAGGCTGCCATTGGCCTGGCGGGGGAACAGGGCCTGGGCGAGCCCGGTCATCGCCAGCGGATAGGCGAGGCCGGTGACGACGGTGATGGCGACCAGAAGGACGATCGCGGGGCGGATCTGCCGCAGCATGATGGGAACTCCTCAGACGAGGCCGATGGCGGTGATCGCCATGTCGATGGCCTTGATGCCGACGAAGGGCACGACGATGCCGCCCAGCCCGTAGATCAGCAGGTTGCGCGAAAGCAGCGAGCCGGCGCCGACCGCGCGATAGCGCACGCCCTTCAGCGACAGCGGGATCAGCGCGACGATGATCAGCGCGTTGAAGATGATCGCGGACAGGATGGCGCTCTGCGGCGTGGCGAGGCCCATGACGTTGAGCGCGCCGAGCTGCGGATAGAAGGCCAGGAACATGGCCGGGATGATCGCGAAATACTTCGCGATGTCGTTGGCGATGGAGAAGGTCGTCAGCGCGCCGCGCGTCATCAGGAGCTGCTTGCCGATCTCGACGATCTCGATGAGCTTCGTCGGGTCGCTGTCGAGATCGACCATGTTGCCGGCCTCGCGCGCCGCGACGGTGCCGGTGTTCATGGCGACGCCGACATCGGCCTGGGCGAGCGCCGGGGCATCGTTGGTGCCGTCGCCGCACATGGCGACGAGCTTGCCCTTGGCCTGCTCCTCGCGGATCAGGGTCAGCTTGTTCTCCGGCGTCGCCTGGGCGAGGAAGTCGTCGACGCCGGCTTCCGCCGCGATGGCCGCCGCCGTCATCGGATTGTCGCCGGTGATCATGACGGTGCGGATGCCCATGCGGCGCAGCTCCGCGAAGCGCTCGCGAATGCCGCCCTTCACGATGTCCTTGAGATGGATCACGCCGAGCAGGCGCCCGTCGCGGGCGACGGCGAGCGGGGTACCGCCCGACTTCGCGATCTCGTCCGCGATGGCCTGGACCTCGCGGGCGGCGGCACCGGACGCGATTCCGGACTGGCCGAGATGCTTCAGCACCGCATCGACCGCGCCCTTGCGGATGCTCGAGCCCTCGTAATCGACGCCGCTCATGCGGCTCTGCGCGGTGAAGGGTACGAAGGTCGCGTTCAGGCTGGCCATGTCGCGGGCGCGGATGCCGTACTGCTCCTTGGCGAGCACGACGATGGAGCGGCCTTCCGGGGTCTCGTCGGCGAGCGAGGCGAGCTGGGCGGAGTCGGCGAGTTCGCGCGGCTCGACGCCGGTGACCGGCCGGAACACCGTGGCCTGTCGGTTGCCGAGCGTGATGGTGCCCGTCTTGTCGAGCAGGAGCGTATCGACGTCGCCGGCGGCCTCGACCGCGCGGCCCGACATGGCGAGCACGTTGAAGCGCACCAGCCGGTCCATGCCGGCGATGCCGATCGCCGAGAGCAGCGCGCCGATCGTGGTCGGGATCAGCGTGACGAAGAGCGCGACCAGCACGACCACCGGGACGCTGCCGCCGGCATAGGCGGCGAAGCTCGGAATGGTCGCGACGGCGAGGACGAAGATCAGCGTCATGCCCGCGAGCAGGATGTTGAGCGCGATCTCGTTCGGAGTCTTCTGCCGCTCCGCCCCCTCGACGAGCGCGATCATGCGGTCGATGAAGGTCGAGCCGGCGGCCGCCGTGATGCGCACGCGGATCCAGTCCGAGAGCACCTGCGTACCGCCGGTCACGGCCGAGCGGTCACCGCCCGATTCGCGGATGACGGGGGCCGATTCGCCGGTGATCGCGGCCTCGTTCACCGAAGCGACACCCTCGATGACCTCGCCGTCCGAGGGAATGATGTCGCCGGCCTCGACGAGGACGATGTCCCCCGGCTTCAGGCTCGTGCCGGCGACGAGCCGGTAGTCGCGGCCCGCCTCCCCGGCGAGCAGCTTCGCCTGCGTCTCGGTGCGGGTCCGCCTCAGGGACTCCGCCTGGGCCTTGCCCCGGCCCTCGGCCACCGCCTCGGCGAAATTGGCGAAGAGGACGGTGAACCAGAGCCACAGCACGATCTGGACGGCGAAGCGCGGCTCGCCCGTTCCCGTGGCGAGATCCTTGAGGAAGAGCACGGTCGTCAGCAGCGACACCACCGCGACAACGAACATCACGGGATTCTTGGCGAGGCTGCGCGGATCGAGCTTGCGGAAGGCCCCGCCGACCGCGGGCGCGAGAATGCGCGGGTCCAGGAGGCTGGTTGTTCTGGATTGAGACATGGCGAACTCCGGAGCGCCGTATCGGCGCGATCAGCCCACCGCGGCGGGGACAAGGTGGAAGCGCGCGAGACCGGCCAGCAGCAGCACGGCGAGAGCGAGCGCGAGGATGACGAAGGAAGCCCGGATGGAGGGAGGCCTCGGCCGATCCGACGGGGCCGCGAGACGGACCCGTCGGCAGCGCGACTGAAGTCGGCCGCTCACGGCACGCTCCTCAGAAGCTCTGGCCGGAGAGCATGGCGAGATGCTCGACGATCGGCCCGAGCGCGAGCGCGGGGAAGAAGGTCAGCCCTCCGACGATGAGGATGACGCCGACGAGAAGGCCGACGAAGAGCGGGCCGTGGGTCGGGAAGGTGCCGGCCGATTCGGGCGCGATCTTCCGGCTCACGAGCGAGCCTGCCATGGCGAGCGCCGGGATGATGACGAGGAAGCGGCCCATCAGCATGGCGATGCCCAGCGTCACGTTGAACCAGACGGTGTTGCCCGAGAGCCCGCCGAAGGCCGAGCCGTTGTTGGCCGCCGCCGAGGTGTAGGCGTAGAGCATCTCGGAGAAGCCGTGCGGGCCGGCATTGGCGAGCGAGGCGAGCGCGTCGGGCAGGACGGCGGCGACGGCCGTGAAGCCCAGCATGGCGAGCGGCAGGCACAGCACCGCGAGCATCGCCATCTTGACCTCGCGGGCCTCGATCTTCTTGCCGAGATATTCCGGCGTGCGGCCGACCATCAGCCCCGCGACGAAGACCGCGACGACGATGAAGAGCAGGATGCCGTAGAAGCCCGCGCCGACGCCGCCGACGATGATCTCGCCCAGCATCATGTTGATCATCGGGATCAGGCCGCCGAGCGGCATCAGGCTGTCATGCATGGCGACGACCGCGCCGCAGGAGGCGGCCGTGGTGATGACCGTGAACAGGGCCGAGACGGCGATGCCGAAGCGGGTCTCCTTGCCCTCCATATTGCCGCCCTCGAGCCCCAGGGCGTGGAGCAGCGGGTTGCCGGCGGCCTCGGCCCAGTAGCAGACGGCCACGCCGGCGATGAAGAGCACCCCCATGGCGGCGAGGATGGCCCAGCCCTGGCGCTCGTCGCCGACCATGCGCCCGAACATGTTGGTCAGGCCTGCGCCGAGCGCGAAGATCGCGACCATATGGATCAGGTTGGTGAAGGCGGTCGGGTTCTCGAAGGGGTGGGCGGCGTTCGCGTTGAAGAAGCCGCCGCCATTGGTGCCGAAATGCTTGATCATCATCTGCGAGGCGACGGGCCCCTGCGCGATGGTCTGCTGGGCGCCTTCGAGCGTCGTCGCGACCGTGTAGGCGTTCAGGTTCTGGGGCACGCCCTGCCAGACGAGCACCAGCGTGCCGACGACGCAGACGGGCAGCAGGACATAGAGCGTGCCGCGCACGAGATCGACCCAGAAGCTGCCGAGCGTGCGCATCGAGCGGCGCGAGAAGGCGCGGATCAGCGCGACCGCGATGGCGATGCCGGTCGCGGCGGAGGCGAAGTTCTGGACGGTGAACCCGGCCATCTGGGTGAGGTAGGACATGCTAGCCTCACCCGCATAGTTCTGCCAGTTGGTGTTGGTGACGAAGCTCGCGGCGGTGTTGAAGGCGAGATCGGGCGCCACCGCCGCCATGCCGGCCGGATTGAAGGGCAGCACCTCCTGCAGCCGCAGCAGCGCATAAAGCAGGAGGAAGCCCGCGAGATTGAAGAGCAGCAGCGCCGTCGCATAGGCGACCCAGCCCTGTTCCTCGTCCTCGCGCATGCCGGCGAGCCGGTAAAGGCCGCGCTCGATCGGCACGAAGAGCGCCGACAGCAGCGTGCGCTCGCCGGCGAAGACGCGCGTCAGGTAGCCGCCGAGCGGCCGCGCGAGCGCGACGACGATCCCGCAGAAGAGCAGGATCTGGATCCATCCATTGACGGTCATGGCAATGTCTTTCGGGCTGCGCCGGTCAGAAGCGCTCGGGGCGGATCAGCGCGTAGGTCAGGTAGGCGAGCAGGAAGAGCGTCACCGCGCCGCCCAGGACGTAGTCGACGAGCATGGCGGGGCTCTCCTCAAAGCGCGTCGCAGGCGGAGACATAGGCGAGGCAGGCCGCCATGAAGACGCAACCGATCGCGATCATGATGAAATCCATCGCCGTCACTCCGCGGCATCGCGGCGGGCGAACGGCTTCCGCCCGGTCCCGCGACGCATCGGGCCGCAAGATCGGCGTCTCGCCATAGGGATTCGAGACGACGGGGTCGGGAAAGAAATAAGAAAGCCATAAAGGCCGGGAGCACGGCCAAGCCGCCTCGATCCCCTCGGCGGACGGCGGCTATGGCAGGTTTCGCTCTGACCGAACCGTCATTGCGAGAAGCGAAGCGACGAAGCAATCCAGCTTCGTAGAGCGCAGTGGTTCCCTGGATTGCTTAGCTGCGCTCGCAATGACGGGTCAGTCAGGTCGAACTCAGCAGGCATCTGGGAGATGGTCGGAGGCTCAGGGGCGGCTGGCGGCGCTGCGCGCGACCGCGCCCGAGGCTCGCGCGGCGGCGGCGGTGACGATCTCGGGGGTGAGCAGTTGCGGCAGCACTTCGGCCGGCGCGCCGGGCTGGCCGGGATAGAAGAGATACAGCGGCACGCCGGCACGGCCCTGCTCGGCGAGCGCGCGGGCGATCGACGCATCGCGGTTCGTCCAGTCGCCCTTGAGATAGCTGACGCCGAGGCGCGCGAAGGCGTCCTTCACCTCCTGCCTCGACAGCGCGACACGCTCGTTGGCGAGGCAGGTGATGCACCAGGCGGCGGTGAAGTTGACGAAGACCGGCTTGCCCTGCGCCTGGAGGGCCGCGACGCGCTCCGGACTCCAGGCCTCGGTCCCCGCCGCTCTCGCCTCCGTGCGCGCCGTCGGCACGGCGGTCTCGATCGTGAACCAGCCCGCGCCGAGGACGAGCGCCGTCGACAGGGCGATCCCGGCGACGCGCAGCGGAGCGCCGCCCCGCGTCACGCCGATGAGCCAGACGACGAAGCCCGCCACCAGCAGGGCGACCAACGCCGCCAGCACGCCGTCGGGGCCGGTCTGGACCGAGGCGACCCAGATCAGCCAGATCGCGGTGGCGAACATGGGAAAGGCGAAGGCCTGCTTCAGCACGACCATCCAGCGGCCCGGCTTCGGCAGCAGGCGCAACAGGCCGGGCGCGAAGGAGAGCGCCACCACCGGCGCGGCGAAGCCGAGCGCCAGCGCCATGAAGACCGACATCGCGACGGCCGGCGGCTGCGTCACCGCGAAACCCATCGCCGCGCCCATGAAAGGCGCCGTGCAGGGCGTCGCCACGACGACCGCGAGCGCGCCGGTCATGAAGGCACCCGTGCGGCCGCCGCGCTCGACGAGGCCCTGGCCGACACCGCCGGCCGAGGCCCCGACCTCGAAGGCCCCGAGCAGGTTGAAGCCGATCAGCGCCATCACCACGGCGAGCAGGATCACCACGGGCGGCGACTGCAGCTGGTAGCCCCAGCCGATGCCGGACCCCAGCGAGGTCAGCCCGACGACGAGCCCCCCGAGCACGAGGAAGGTGACGAGCACGCCAGCCAGGAAGAGCAGGCCCTGCTCGCGGACCAGCGCGGGGCTCGATCCCGACAGCCGGACGAAGCCCAGCGCCTTGATGAACAGCACCGGCAGGACACAGGGCATCAGGTTCAGGATCAGCCCGCCGGCGAAGGCGAAGACGAGCGCGGCCCACAAGCCGAGATCGGGGCCCTCAGGCGTCGCGGGCAGGCGCAGCACGACAGGACCGGGCGCGGCGGAGGCGCCTCCGGTCGACGCCGTCACGAGCGCCGGATCGGCATCGACCTCGACCGCGAGCGCCTTCGAGGCTCCGCCCTCCTTGAAGGTGACGACGCCAGATAGGACCGGCTGCTCCAGCTTGAAGGCGCTGGAGCGTGTCAGGCGCAGGGTCTGGCCCTCCGCGCCCGTCGTGGCGGGCTGGGCCGCCGCATGCTCGATCAGCGTGTCGGAGACCGGAAAGAACAGGAGATCGGTGGCCGCGGGCAGGCCGGGCAGCGCCAAGGCGAGCGCGTCCCCCTCGGCGGAGAGGCGCCCCCGGAACGCGGCCGGACGGGGCAAGGCGGCAAGCGCCGCGTCGATGCGCTGCTGCGCCGCCGCGTCGATGCGCGGCTGCGCCTCGACCGGAAGCTCGAGCGCGAAGGAGCCTTCCTCGGGAATGCAGATTTTCTCGCAGACGAGCCAGGTCGCCGCCGCCTTCAGCGTCAGCGTCTCGCCGGGCCTGGCGGAGGCCGGTACCGCGATCTCCACGGGCAGCAGCACGGTGCCCTCGAAACCGAAATTGACGAGCGGATCGACGCGGATGGCATGCGGCGCGGGCCACTGGATATCGGAGGCCGCGCCGCCCTCGGGCAGTGTCCATTCGATCCGGGTCGCCTCGCCGGAATCGCCGGGATTGCGCCAGTAGGTGTGCCAGCCGGGCGCCATCTTCTGGACGAGCGCCACCTGGAAGCGCTCGCCGGGAGCAACCGCATCGCGGCCGGACAGCAATGTCGCCGTCACGCGCGGCGAGGTGACCGCCCGCGCTTCCCCGGCGCGCGCCTGCGAGGACGCCAGCAAGGCCAGCGCCAGCATACCCGCCTTCAGGACAGCACTCGCGAAGCCCGTCACCGTTCTCGTCTTCCGTTTCAGGTCCCGATCACGCAATGACTCATCCGGGCCATCCGCGCCAATGACAAGCCGGTGAAGGCGCCGCGACCGTCCGCCGCGCCGTGTCATCATCTCGCCGCGCCGTCCCTCTTAGCTCCGCGCCCGTTCGCGAATCGTGAGACAGACCATGACAGCCCATCCCGCCCTCGCCGCCGCCCATGTCGCCGTGATCGCCGGGGGCGCCTCGGGGATCGGTTTCGCGGCCGCGCGCGCGTTCGCCGGCCTCGGCATGAAGATCGTGGTCGCCGACCGCGACGCGCTGGCGCTCAAGGCGGCCGGCCAGATCCTGGCGGCGATGGTCGGCGAGGCGAACGTGCTCGCCGTCCCGCTCGACGTCTCGCGCGCCGACGAGATCGCGGCGCTCCATGCGCAGGTCGTCGCCCGCTTCGGCGCGGTGCATGTGCTGATGAACAATGCCGGCATCCAGCCCGCCAGCACGATCGAGGGGCCGCGCGAGACGTGGGAGCGCATTCTCGGCGTCAATCTCTGGGGCGTGATCAACGGGACGCAGGCCTTCCTGCCGGGCATGCTGGCCTCGGGCGAGCCGGGGCTGATCATCAACACCGGCTCGAAACAGGGCATCACGACGCCGCCGGGCAATCCCGCCTACAACGTCTCCAAGGCCGGGGTGAAGGTCTTCACCGAGCAGCTCCAGCACGAGCTGCGTAGCGGCGGCGGCAAGGTCGAGGCACGGCTCCTGATCCCCGGCTTCGTCTTCACGGGGCTGACGGCCAACGGGCGCACCGAGAAGCCGGACGGCGCCTGGACGCCGGAGCAGACCGTCGACTTCATGCTGGAGCGACTGGCGACGGAGGATTTCTACATCCTGTGCCCGGACGGCGAGACGACACGCGCGCTCGACGAGAAGCGCATGGCCTGGGCGATCGGCGACATCATCGAGAACCGCCCGCCGCTCTCGCGCTGGCACAAGGACTATGGCGAGCGCTTCAAGGCGTTCCTGGCGGGCGAGTAGACGAGCGGCGTCATTGCGAGAAGGCGAAGCCGACGAAGCAATCCAGGGGGCGCAGAGCTCTACCAGACTGGATTGCTTCGCTTGCGCTCGCAATGACGGCCCGGCTCAGATCGCCGCGCCGTCCGCCACCGTGTCGGCGCCGAGCCCGAGGCGGACCGCCCGCACGATCTCGGCCTCCGCCGCCTCGCCGCGCCGGCGCGGACGGGGCGCGTCGATGCGGTGCTCGGCGATGATCTGGCCGGGCGCGCCGGAGAGCACCACGACCCGATCGGCCAGATAGGCCGCCTCGTCGATGTCGTGGGTGACGAAAAGGACGGTCTTGCCGGTCTCGCGCCAGACGCGGATGAGCTCGTCCTGCAGCGTCTCGCGCGTCAGCGCATCGAGCGCCGAGAAGGGCTCGTCCATCAGCAGGATCTCGGGCTCGACCGCGAGGGCGCGCGCCAGCGAGACGCGCTGACGCTGCCCGCCGGAGAGCTGATGCGGCCAGCGCCCGGCGAGATGGCCCAGCCCGACGAGATCGAGCATCGCCTGCGCCCTGGCCAGCCGCTCGCGGCGCGGCGCCTGCCCCTCCAGTCCGAAGCCGACATTGGAGACGACCTTGCGCCAGGGCAGCAGGCGCGAATCCTGGAAGACCAGCGCCACCGGCCGGCGCGCGGCATCCGTCGCATGGATGCGGACGTCACCGGCGCTCGGCTGCGCCAGCCCGGCGATGACGCGCAGCAGGGTCGACTTGCCGACGCCGGACGGACCGACGATGGCGAGGAACTCGCCGCGCGCCACGTCGAGGTCGAGCTTGCGCAGCACCTCGGTCTGCTCGCCGTCGCGGGTAAAGGTGAGGGAGAGCCCCCGGATCTCGATCACGCTTTCCAACGCAGCACCCATTTCTGGAAGGCGACGAAGGCGGTGTCGAGCAGCCCGTAGAGCGCCGCCATGGTCAGCATGT
Organism: Chelatococcus sp.; assembly: GCA_003248805.1. Lineage (GTDB taxonomy): Bacteria > Pseudomonadota > Alphaproteobacteria > Rhizobiales > Beijerinckiaceae > Allobosea. Next base: position 39,257 of record QFQY01000026.1, read on the forward strand.
AGACCACCACGATGTCCGTCGCGAGCAGGCTGGACGCTTGCATCATGCGCTGGCCGACGCCCGCCACGCCGAAGATTTCGGCCGCGACCACCGCCATCCAGGCCTGGCCGAGCGCGGTGCGCACGCCGACGAGAATGCCGGGCAGCGCCGCCGGCAGCAGGATCTTGACGAGCCTCTGCCAGGGCGAGCGAAAGCCGAAGGCGTCCGCGACCTCGATGAGATCGCGGTCCACGCCGCGAATGGCGCCCTGCGCCGCGAAGAAGACGATCCAGAACACGCCGATGGCGATGATGAAAACCGCCGCGGACGGGTTCACGCCGAACCAGATGATGGCGAAGGGCACCCAGGCGAGTCCCGGAATCGGACGCAGGACGCGCACCACCCAGGAGGTCGCCTCCTCGGCGATCCGCGACATGCCGACGAGGACGCCGAGCGCGACACCCAGCCCCGCCCCGACAAAGAGACCGACGAAATAGTGCCAGAGCGAGCCGAGGATCGCCGACAGCCAGGCGCCGGAGGCAACCTCGCGCATGAAGGCCTTCGGCAGGGTGCTGGGGGCCGGCAGGAAGGCCGGATTCACCCATCCGAAGAACGGCACCGCCTCCCAGACCAGCAGGAAGAGCGCGAGGCCGAGGAAGGCGAGCGCGGGGGCGCGAAGGGAGTTCAACGTCGGGTCACTCGAGGGCGGTTCGTCACGGATCGCGGATCGTCCCGGCGGGGCGCGGTCGAGGCCGCCGGGATGACGTCGCTGTTGATGCGCGGATGTTCATGCTCGCAAGCGGCCCGTCAAGGTGCCGCCTGCCGAAGCCGTCAGCCACCAACCTTGACCGCGCGCTCGTAGAACTGGGTCTCGAACAGCCCGTCGAAGGGCAGCTCCTTCTCCAGCGAGCCGAGCTTGACCTGATAGGCCTGCATGGCGCGCGACGGCTCGATGATCTTGCGTGGATCGATCTCGAACTTGCTGGCCGGCGAGACCAGCGCCTTGCGGATCAGGTCGGGGTCGACGATGCCCTTGCCGAGCGCGGCGCCGACATGGGGAGCCGCCTTGGCGGGATCCTTGGCGATCAGGTCGGCGGCCTTGACGAGCCCGGCCACGAGAGCCTGCACGGCCGCCGGATTCTTCGTGACGAAGGCGCCGGAGACGGCGACGACCGTGCCGGGCTGGCCCGGGAACACGTCCTCGCCGCCGGCGATCAGCTTGATCTGCGGGTTGCGGCTCTGGATGATCGTGAGCGCCGGCTCGCGGACGCTGCCGCCGTCGACCGCTCCGGCCAGGATCGCCTGCTGCGTCGCGTCGATGCCCATCGGCACGATCTCGACATCGGCCTTGTCGACCTTCGCGACCTCCCAGAGCCAGTACTGCAAGGTGGTGTTGGGCACCGAGCCGGCGGGCTGCGTCGCGAGGCGCACCGGCTTGCCGCCAGCGGCGCGGAACGCCTTGAAGGCGGCGGCCGCCGCCGTGCCCGGGGTGAAGAATTTCGACAGGGACGGTGCGGCGACGACGACGTTCTCCCCCGTCGCGGTCGAGGCGACGACGCGGACGTCGACGCCGCGCGAGCGCGCCACGGCGAGGGGCGCCACGCCGGCGACATAGATGTCGATCGTGCCCGAGGCCAGGGCCTGGATCATGTTGGGACCGGATTCGAACACAGTGAGCGCGACATCCAGCCCGCCCTGCTTCAGCCAGCCTTCGCCATTGGCGACGAAGAACGGCGCCGTGCCGACGACGGGAATGTAGCCGACACGGGCCGGGACCGACTGGGCGAGCGCCGGCGAGCCGACATGAGAGGCGGCGAGCAGGGCCGAACCCGCGAGCAGAAAATGGCGGCGATCCATGGCGGCATTCCTCGGTCAGATGCGCCCCGTTCGCGAGGCCATTGACAGATTGAGAAAAGGATTTTCTACATCAATGCAAGATGGAAATCAGATAGAGATTTTTATTCTACATTGCTTGCGCTGAAGAATAGAAATCATCTCTTTTTGGCGAGTTTCGGAAATGGACCAGATCGACCGCAAGATTCTGACCGTGCTGCAGGCGGACGCGAACATCTCGATCGCGGAGCTCGCCGACCGGGTCGGGCTCTCGCAGACCCCCTGCTGGAAGCGGATCCAGAAGCTCGAGCAGGCCGGCGTCATCCTGAAGCGCGTGGCGCTCGTCGCGCCGGAGAAGATCGGGCTCGGGCTCACCGTCTTCGTGCAGATCGAGACCTCCGATCATTCGGGACCGTGGCTCGAAAAATTCGCGCAGATGGTCGCGTCGATGCCGGAGGTGATGGAGTTCTACCGGATGGCGGGCGACGTCGACTACATGCTGCGCGTCGTCGTGGCCGACATGGCGGCCTATGACACGTTCTACAAGAAGCTGATCGAGACGATCCCGCTCAAGAACGTGACCTCGCGCTTCGCCATGGAGCGCATCAAGGCGACGACGGCCTACAAGGTCCCGGATCTGCCCAAGCCGTGACCGCGCCTTCTGCCGCGCCTATGACCGTCCGCCGTCGACCGACAGCACCTGGCCGGTGATCCAGCCCGCCTGCTCGCTCAGGAAGAACAGGGTCGCAGCCGCGATGTCGTCCGCCGTGCCGAGCCGCCGGGTATGGATGCCCTCGACGAGGCGCTTCTGGCCCTCCGGCCCGTAGCTCTCCCATTGCCGCTCGGTCGCGGGGTTGGAGCGCACGAAGCCCGGCGCCACCGAGTTCACCGTGACGCCGTGCGGACCGAACTCCCAGGCGAGCTGCTTCGTCAGCCCGACTAGCGCGTGCTTGGCGGCGGCATAGGCCTGGATGCCGGTCAGGCTCGGGCGCAGGCCCGCGCCCGAGGAAATCGTGACGATCCGACCGTATCCGGCCTGCTTCATCACGGGTGCGGCGGCCTGCGCGAGGAAGAAGGCGGCGTCGGCATTGGCGGCGAAGATCACGCGCCAGTCGGTTTCGGAAACGGCCTCGATCGGCCGGCCGACCTGGCCGCGCACGCCGCCGGCGGCGTGGACGAGGAGATCGAGACGGCCATCCGCCTTCACGACATCGGCGACCAGAGCCTGGGCCGCCTGCGGCGAGCCGAGATCGACGGCATGCGCGGCCGCGCCGAGTTCCTGCGCCGTCGCGGCGACTCCCCCGGCGTCGATGTCGGCGAGATGAACCTTCGCGCCCGCCGCGACCAGGGCCTTGGCGATCGCGCGGCCAATCCCCTGGGCCGCACCTGTGACGAGGGCTACGCGGTCGTCGAAACGGATCTGCATCGGTCTGCCAGCACTTTCAGCGTGTCGAGGGCGAGAGGACGGCGCCCGTCCTCGATATCGTGGACGAGCGAGACGAGCGTCTCGATCGCCGGGGTCGCGACGCCGGCCTCCCGGCCGAGCTCCGCGATGATGCCGATCTGGGGATCGACCTCGGTCCTGCGCTTGCGCACGGCGAGGTCGCGCCAGATGCCGGAATGCGTCTTGGCGGTCCTGGAGGTGTAATCGGCCAGCCAGCGGATGGTCTCGACCTGCGGCCCTTCGGGCCGGCCGGGGGCGAAGACCATCGGATCGAAGCCGCCGAAACCGAGCGTCGCGACGCCGCGCGCCGCCGCCACCGCCGCCACCTCGCGGCCGAGCGCGAGCCAGACCGGCAGTCGCGCCGGATCGGCGAAATTGGCCGACATCGAATCGTCGGTCAGCGCCGTCGCGAACAGCATCGCGCCGTAGGAGAGCTTCCCCCAGAGATAGCCCCAGATATTGTCGGTGAGGATCGCCTCCGGCTCGAACAGCGTCAGCAGCGCGTGCATCTCGCGGGCGCGCTCGCTGACGCTGCCGTCGATCTCGCCCACGACGACCGCGCCGCGATTGCCGTAGAGGATTTCGCCGTCACCCAGCCAGTCGGCGCCGAAGTTGACGAAACAGCCCATGGTGCGCTCGGCGCCGACCGCGCGCGCGATGGCGAGTTCGTTCAGGCCGTTCTGCGCCGACAGCACGTAGCCGTCCGGCGCCAGATGCGGCTTCAGCGCGGTGAGTGCCGCCTCCGTCGCGCCGGCCTTCACCGCGAGCACGATGCGGCCATAGGCCCCGGTCAATTCGGCCGGCGTGACGGCGGGGACCACCTGCCGGAACTCCTCGACCGGCCCGCTGACGGCGAGCCCGCGCGTGCGACAGGCCTCGACATGGCCGGGTACGATGTCGACGAAGAGCACGGGGATGCCCGCGCGCGCCCAATAGGCGCCGAGCGTGCCGCCGATGGCACCGGCGCCCCAGATCAGGATCGGCTCGCTCATGCCTGCCCCATCGTTTCGACGCTCTCATGCGTCGCGACATGGACGATGCCATCCGGCGAGACCCAGCCGCGATACATGCCCTGCGTGTTGAAGGGCGCGACCATGGTCCCGTCCGCGCCGACCGCGACCAGGCCCGCTCCGATCCCGTGCCCGGTCAGCTCGGCGAGCACGGCCTGCGTCGCATCCTCCAGGGAGAGGCCCTTGTAGGCCATCAGCGAGGCGATCTCGTGCCCGACGCAATAGCGGATGAAATATTCGCCCTTGCCGGTGCCCGAAACGGCGCAGCGCCCGTCGCGGGCGTAGGTTCCCGCCCCGATGATCGGCGAATCGCCGACGCGGCCCGCCGGCTTGTTCGTGTAGCCGCCGGTCGAGGTCGCGGCAGCGAGGTGGCCGCGCGCGTCGAGCGCGACGGCTCCGACCGTGCCGTGCTTCTCGGCCTCGCTCGCCTCCGCCGCGGTTCCCACGATCTCGCGCATCTTCATGGAGGCGAGGTTCTGGCGGCGTCTTTCGGTCGAGAAGTACTCGTTCGCGACCGTGTCGAGCCCCTCGTGCTCGGCGAAGAGGTCCGCCGCCTGCCCGGCGAGCAGCAGCGGGTCGCCGAGCCGCATCAGGGCCTTGGCGGCGCTGACCGGGTTCCTGATGCGCTTCACCGCGCAGACCGCGCCGGCGGCGAGCGTCGCGCCGTCCATGATCGACGCGTCGAGCTCATGCTCGCCCTCCGCGTTGAAGGCGGCGCCATGCCCCGCGTTGAACTGGGGCGAATCCTCCATCACCCGCACGGCGGCCTCGACCGCATCGACCGAGGAGCCGCCCGCGACCAGGATCGCCCAGCCGGCCCGCAGAGAGGCGGCGAGATCGGCACGGCCCTGCGCCCATTCCTCCTCGGAGAGATCGGCCTTGGGCAGCGTGCCGCAGCCGCCATGAATGGCGAGCGCGAGGGTCATGGCATCATCCTGAATGCGTGGGGAACGTCGCCGAACTCATAGCCACGCTCACGGCGGGTATCCATGCCGCCGAGCCGGGACGAGCCCATGGCCGGGCGATGTCGGCCATGGGCGGTCATGCCAGCCTCACTTCTTGGCGGGCTTGATGTCCATCGCCAGCGTGTCCTCGTCGACGCGCGGCCGGATGGTGACCTTGTCCTTCTGCATCGCCCAGGCCGACCCGACCGCGACGATCGGCAGGCGCGGCCGCTCCTTCGCGACGATGGCGTTGACCTCCGCGAGGAAGCCGTTGCGCTTGGCCTCGTCGAGTTCGACGCCGGCCCCCTCGATCAGCTTGTCGACCTGATCGTTCTTGTAGCCGAGCAGGTTGAAGGCGCCGAGCTTCTTGGCGGGGTCGTTGGAGTGGACGAGGGAGGACAGGGTGTAGTTGGCCTCGCCGGTCAGCGTGCCCCAGCCCGACATGGCGAGCGAGTACTCGGCACGCGCCCGAGCCGGGAAGAACACCGCCGCCGGCTGTGCGTTGGCGGTCGCGTCGACACCGATGCGGGCCAGCATCTGGGCGATCGAGGTGCCGACCTGGCGGTCGCCGGGCAGGCGGTCGTTGGTGAACGAGAACGTCACCTTGAAGCCGTTGGGGTAACCGGCCTCCTCCATCAGCTTCTTGGCGCGGGCGATGTCCGGCTTGATCGGCGGAAGCGACTTGTTGTAGCCGGCGATGCTCTCGGTCACGAGCTGGTTGACCGGGCCGCCGAGCCCCTCCATCGCGATCTCCGCCAGGGCCGGCCGGTCGATGGCGATGTCGAGCGCCTCGCGCACTTTCGGGTCCTGAAGCGGGTTCTTGGGCAGCGGCGAGCCGTCCTTCGCCGTGATCTGCGGCGGCTTGTCCCTGAGATCGAGCTCCATGTTGAAGACGTAGACGGTGTCGACCGTCGCGACCGAGAGCTTGGCGTCGCGCTTCAGCGTCGGCACGTCGGAAGCCGGCGCGCGCACGATGATGTCGACCTGGCCGGCCTTGAGCTGGGCGACGCGGGCGGCGTCGTTCGGCAGCTCCTTGCGCAGCACCCGCGCCCAGGGCTCCTTCTCGCCCCAGAAGCCGTCGAAGCGCTCCAGCACGAGCTGGTCCTTCGGCGTCCAGGAGACGAACTTGTAGGGGCCGGTGCCGATGGCCGCCTTGCCCGAGTTGAAGGCCTCGTTGGCGCTGTCCTTGGTCAGCCCGGCGGCGGCCTTGTGCGAGACGACGAACAACCGGATGAAATCGTTGGGCAGGTTCGGCGCCGGGCCGTCCGTCACGACATGGACCGTCAGCGGATCGACGATCTTCACCTCCTTGACTCGGCGGACATAGATCGTCGTCGGATTGGGGCCGGCCACGACCGGGATGCGCTCGATCGAGAACTTGACGTCCTCGGCGGTGAAGTCCGAACCGTCGTGGAACTTCACGCCGGGCCTGAGCTTGAACTCCCAGACCGTGGGCTCGATCGCCTTCCAGCTCAGGGCGAGGCGGGGCTCGAGCTGCAGCTTGTCGCCGGACCAGACCAGCGTGTCGAAGACGTGCTTGAGCGCCTCCGCATGGGTCCCGGTCGCGGTGTAGTGGGGATCGATCGATTCCGGGCCGGCGCGCACACCGATGGTCAACGTCTGCGCCATGGCGGCCGTCGAAACGGCGGCCGTCAGGAGCGCCGCGCAGGCGGCGAGACGGAACTTGCGAAGCGTACTCATGCTGAATGTCCCTCTTGGTGATCGATTTCGGTCGGCCAGCCCGGCGAGGCCAGGACGAGCTTGTCGAGAAGCTGGCGCAGCAGGCGCTGCTCGTCGTCATCGAGCGCGGAGAGCATGGTCTCCTGCTGGCGCACCATGACGGGCATGGTCTCGTCGAAGATCCGGCGCCCCGCGCCGGTCAGAAAGAGCCCGTAGCTGCGCAGGTCCTCGCTGTCCGTCTCCCGCTTGAGGAGGCGCCGTTGAAGCAGCTTCTGGATGGCGCGCGAGAGCGTGTTCTTGGGCAGGCCGGCCGAGGCGACGATGTTCTTGGCGGCGACGCCCTCGCGCAGCCCCACCGCATAGAGCGCCACGAATTCGGGGCGCATCAGGCCGTAGCGGGTTTCGATCCAGCGGTAGACCGGGTCGTTGAAGCGAAAGGCGACGAAGTTGAGCCGGAACGAGAACCAGCACGGGTTCTGCCAGAGCTTGGTCGCGACGAGGGGATCCAGAGCCGGCGACGCGCCCTGGCCGACGCCGGCGACGGCCGAAAGAGGCTTGGCGACACCTCCCATGCGCGGCTCCATTTTTAGTTCCAAATGGAACTTGACGCCCTCCGGCACGAGAGTCAAGGATGGCCTGGCAGAGCGCGAATGCCCTCGATGCTCAGATGACGGGTACACAGACTAGAGCCGCCGCCGACGGCTAAGCAAGGAGCGGGCCGTGCGCGTCAGCGAACTGAACTGGATGCAGATCGAAGCCCAGGCGCGGCGCGACGATCGCTGCGTGCTGCCGCTCGGAAGCGTCGAGCAGCACGCCTATCTGAGCGTCGCCACCGATGCGATTCTCTCGGAGAGGGTGGCGACCGAAGCGGCCGAGCCGCTCGGCATCCCGGTCTTTCCCGGTCTCGCCTATGGGCTGACCCCGGCCTTCACCGCCTATCCCGGCACGGTCTCGCTGCGGCTGAGCACCTACATCGCCGTGATGGAGGACGTGCTCGAGAGCTTCTACCGCTCGGGCTTCCGCCGGATCACGCTCGTCAACGGGCATGGCGGCAACTCGCCGGCGATGACGTTCTGCACGGAATGGATGGGGGTGCGGACCGACGCCAGCGTCCGAATGCACAACTGGTGGGCGGGGCCGCGCTTTCAGGCCGCGGTCAAAGCCATCGACCCCGCCGCGTCGCACGCCTCCTGGATGGAGAACTTTCCCTGGACGCGCCTCGAAGGCGTCGCCATGCCCGACGCGCTCAAGCCGCCCTTCAATGCCGCGCTCTACCAGGCCTCCGGCCCGGAGAAGAAGCGCGAGATCCTCGGCGACGGCAATTTCCACGGCCGCTACCAGCGATCCGACAACGAGATGCTGAGCCTCTGGCAGATCGGCGTCGAGGAGACGCGGGCCGCGATGGTCGAGGACTGGCCGTGAGGGCTTCCTTCGTCTTGCCGCCTGTCGGCGCGACCTGCCCTCTCCCCCCTGGTGGGCGAGAGTCGGAGAGGAGTGGCGTTCCGCTTGGTGGGCGGCATGAGAAGCGGGCGCCGGGGCCCCGGTGGATTAACTGCGCCAACGGCGCGCCTGCCTTTTCGCCCCCCACCCCCAACCCCTCCCCACGAGGGGGATGGGGATTCGCGGTGCCCCCATGCTAGCCCATATCCTCGGCCGGCTCGCACAGGCGCTCGTCGTCATGCTCGTCATGTCGGCGCTGGTGTTCCTGGGAGTCTACGCGATCGGAAACCCGATCGACGTGCTGATCTCGCCGGATGCGAGCCAGGACATCCGGCTCGACACGATCGCGCGCTACGGACTCGACCGGCCGCTGTGGGAGCAGTACCTGACGTTTCTCGGGCGCGTGCTGCATGGCGATTTCGGCCGTTCCTTCGTGTTCGGCATGCCCGTCCTCGACCTCATCCTGTCGCGGCTTCCCGCGACGCTCGAACTCACTCTGGCGGCGGTCTGCGGCGCGGCGCTGATCGGCATTCCCGCCGGCATCTATGCCGGATACCGGCCGGACAGCCCGCTTGCGCGCCTGATCATGACCATCTCCATCCTCGGCTTCTCGGTGCCGACCTTCTGGATCGGCCTCGTGCTGATCATGGCCTTCGCCGTCGAGCTGCAATGGCTACCGGCCGGCGGACGCGGCGAGACGGTGACCGTGTTCGGCGTCGCATGGAGCTTCCTGACGCTCAACGGCCTCAGCCACCTGCTCCTGCCGGCGCTGAACCTGGCCCTGTTCAAGCTCGCGCTGATGACGCGGCTGGCGCGGGCGGGCACGCGCGAGGCCATGCTCTCCGACACCGTCAAGTTCGCCCGCGCCGCGGGCCTGTCCGAGTGGACCGTGCTGCGACGGCATGTGCTCCGGCTGATCGCGATCCCGCTCGTCACCGTCTTCGGGCTCGAATTCGGATCGACTCTGGCCTTCGCGGTGGTGACCGAGACGATCTTCTCCTGGCCGGGCATCGGCAAGCTGATCATCGATTCGATCCAGTCGCTCGACCGGCCGGTGATGGTCGCCTATCTCATGCTCGTCGCCTTCGTCTTCATCACCATCAACTTCCTGGTCGATCTCGCCTATGTCGGGCTGGACCCGCGGTTGCGGAAGGCGGGCGCGCGATGAACGAGACCTCGCCAGGGGCCCGGTTCTGGGCCGAATTCCGCGAGAGCAAGGTCGCCGTCGCCGCGCTCGCCGTGGTGGTGGCCATGATCGGCGTCGCGCTCGCCGCGCCGCTGGTCGCGCCGCAGGATCCCTACGACCTCGCCGGCCTCTCGCTCTCGGATGCGCGGCGGCCGCCCGGCTTCGTCGGCTCGGGAGGCTATACCCATTGGCTCGGGACCGATGCGCAGGGCCGCGACCTGCTCTCGGCCATTCTCTACGGGCTGCGCATCTCGCTGGAGATGGGGCTGATCGCGGGCGCGCTCGCCTTCACGCTCGGGGTCACGTTGGGCATCGGCGCGGCCTATCTCGGCGGCCGCCGCGAGGCCTTCATCATGCGGGTCGTCGACCTGCAGCTCGCCTTCCCGGCAATCCTGCTCGCGCTGGTGCTCTCGGCCATGCTCGGGCAGGGCAAGCTCCAGCTCATCGCCGCGCTGGCGGCGGCGCAGTACGCCTATTTCGCCCGCACCGCCCATGGCGCGGCTTCGGCCGAACGCGGCAAGGACTATGTCGAGGCCGTGCTCTCGACGCCGCTGCCGGCCTGGCGGGTCGTTCTGCGCCACATCTTTCCGAACTGCCTTCCGCCGCTGATCGTGGTCGCGACCGTGCAGGTGGCGAACGCGATCGCGCTGGAGGCCACGCTCTCCTTCCTCGGCGTCGGACTGCCGGTGACCGAGCCCTCGCTCGGCATGCTGATCTCGAACGGCTTCCAGTACATGCTGTCGGGCCGCTACTGGATCTCGATCTACCCCGGGCTGGCGTTGATCGCGCTCATCGTCGCGATCAATCTCGTCGGCGACCGCATCCGCGACCAGGTCAATCCGAGGCTGAAACGATGAGGGCTGTCTGGCCAGGACTGGGTACTGCCCTGCCCCCTCTCCCCTTGCGGGAGAGGGTTGGGGTGAGGGGTTTCGCGACATCGCCAGGTTGGCGTTTCGTCGAGACGGAGACTTCGAGCCGCGCCGCGCGCCCCCTCATCCGCCTGCCGGCACCTTCTCCCGCAGGGGGAGAAGGGAGCAACCGATGACCGACACCCCGCTCCTTGAGGTCACCGACCTCGTCACCCGGTTCGACACGCGCGGCGGCGTGGTCAAGGCGGTCGACGGCGTCTCCTTCGCGCTGAAGCGCGGCGAGGTGATGGGCTTGGTCGGCGAGTCCGGATCCGGCAAGAGCATCACCGGCTTCTCGATCATCGGGCTCATCGATCCGCCAGGGCGGATCGCCGGCGGCTCGATCCGGCTGGAGGGGCGCGAGCTCGTCGGCCTGCCCGCGCCCTCGCTGCGCGCGATCCGGGGACGGGAGATCTCGATGGTCTTCCAGGACCCGATGATGACGCTGAACCCGATGCTGACCATCGGCGACCAGATCGGCCTCGCGCTGCTGGCGCACGAGCAGGTGTCCGCCGCCGAGACACGCCGGAGGGCCGTCGCGGCGCTGGCGCAGGTCCGGATTCCGGATCCGGACGGCAAGATCGATTTCTACCCGCACCAGTTCTCCGGCGGTATGCGCCAGCGCGTCGCCATCGCGATCGCGCTGCTCCACCGACCGAAGCTGATCATCTGCGACGAGCCGACCACGGCGCTCGACGTTTCGATCCAGGCCGAAATCCTGGCGGAGATGAAGGAGCTGGTGGCCGAGCTCGGCACCGCCCTGATCTGGATCAGCCACGACCTCGCTACCGTCGCCTCGATCGCCGACCATGTCTGCGTGATGCGAACGGGAAAAATCGTCGAGGCCGGCCCGGTTCTCGAGGTGCTGACGCGGCCCAGCCATCCCTACACCCGCGCCCTGCTCGATGCCCTGCCCTCACGGGCTAAGCCGGGAACCCTGCTCGCCAACGCGGCCGGCGCCGATGCCGCCCCGCCCCCCCGCCTCAGGCGCGATGGACCCGCACGGGCTGCCGCCACGGGCGCGCCGTACTTCCTCGCCGAGGGAATCGTGAAGCGCTTCGCGCCGCCGCGCGGGCTGCTGCGCAAGCTTTCCGAACGCATCGGCCTCGCGCGCCGGGCGACCGCGGTGCAGGCCGTCGATCAGGTCAGCCTCATCCTGTCGCGCGGCGAGGCGCTCGGCCTGGTGGGCGAATCCGGCAGCGGCAAGTCGACGCTCGGCCGGGTCGCGGCCGGCATCTACGCGCCCGATTTCGGCCAGGTCCTGCTCGACGGCGAGCCGGTGATGAGCGGCGGCGAGCGCCCGCACAAGACCACGACGCGGGTCCAGACCATCTTCCAGGACCCCTTCGCCTCGCTCAACCCGCGCATGCGCGTCGGGGATTCGATCGCCGAGGGACCGATCGCGCATGGGCTGGTCTCGCGCGCGGAGGCCGGCGCCTATGTCCGGCAATGGCTCGCCGCCGTCGGGCTCGATCCCGGCTTCGCCGACCGCTATCCGCACCAGTTCTCGGGCGGCCAGCGCCAGCGCGTCGCCATCGCACGCGCGCTCGCCATGCAGCCGGACGTCGTCGTCTGCGACGAACCGGTCGCCTCGCTCGACGTCTCGATCCAGGCGCAGATCATCAACCTGCTGATCCGGCTGCGCCAGGAGCTGGACCTGACCCTGATCTTCATCTCGCACGACCTCTCGGTGGTCCGGCATCTGTGCGACCGCGTCGCGATCATGCATCGCGGACGCATCGTCGAGAGCGGGCCGGCGGCGGAGGTCTACGAAAACCCGAAGGATGCTTACACGAAGCGCCTCCTGGCGGCCGTGCCGGTGCTTCCGGTGGCTTCGTCGTAAGCCACGACGTCATTCTCGGGCGAAGCGAAGCGCAGACCCGAGAATCTCCGGCCGAATGAGGCGCCGGAGATTTCTGGTCATGAGATGCTCGGGTCGAGCCCGAGCATGACGAGCCACATCAAGGAGCCCCCATGTCCGAACCCGAACTCCTCCCCTGGGAATGGCCCGAGGAGGTCTGGCGCGCCAAGGTCGAGCGGGTCCGCGCCGGCCGCAATCTGAAGCCGGCCAAGTGGAAGGACGGCGCGCGCTGCGCCGTGGCGCTCTCCTTCGACGTCGATCACGAGACCAACGAATTGCGCGATGGCGGCAAGTCGGTCGGGCGCCTGTCCTGGGGGCAATACGGCAACCGCGTCGGCATGCCGCGCATCCTCGAGCTGATGGCCAAGGAGGACATCAAGGCGACCTTCTTCGTGCCCGCCGTCACCGCCCTGCTCTATCCCGACGAGCAGCGCCGCGTGATCGCCGAGGGCCACGAGATCGGCCTGCATGGCTGGATTCACGAGGTGAACACGGCCGTTCCGCCCGCGAACGAGCGCGAGCTGCACCTGCGCTCGGCCGACACGCTGGAAAAGATCACCGGCGTCAGGCCCGTCGGCATGCGCACGCCGTCCTGGGATTTCTCGGAGGTCACGCTCGCCGTCGAGCGCGAGCTCGGCCTGATCTATGATTCCTCGCTCTTCGCCGACGACGACCCCTACGAGATCATCGAGAAGGGCGAAGCCACGGGCATGGTCGAGCTGCCGGTGGAGTGGATTCGCGACGACGCGGTCTATTTCAACATGAACCGCTTCCAGGCGCTGCGCCCCTATACGGCGCCCGAAGCGGTCTTCGACATCTTCCGGCGCGAATTCGACCGGGCCTATGACGAGGGCGGGCTCTTCCTGCTGACGATGCATCCGCACGTCATCACCTACCGCTCGCGCATCTGGATCCTCGAGAAGCTGATCGCGCATATCAAGGAGATGCCGGGCGTCTGGTTCGCCCGTCATGACGAGATCGCCGCCTATGTGAAGGCGGAAGCGGGCCTCTGACGAGAGCGGCGTCGACCGGCTGTGACGGAACGACGCCCGATTTCAGCCGTTTTCGGTTCAGGACGGGTTCAGCGCCACGGCGCGCTGATGGCCCGTCCATGAAACGGAAACGGATGTCATGACGCTTCACAGGAATCGGCTTCTCGCCGGCACGCTCATCCCCGCCCTCCTGCTCTCGCAGATGGCGTTCGCCCTGCCATCCGGGCAGCAGGCGGTGCAGTTAGCGCAGGCCCAGCCTCCGGGCCAGGGCGAAGGCGAGGATCCCCGCCGGCCACGCGGCGAGCGCCCCGGACCGCAAGGCGAGCGTCCCGGCCCGCAGGGCGAGCGGCCCGAGCGCCCGCGTCCCCCGGGTGTTCCCGGCGCCCCGCAGGGCCAGATGCCGCGCGGGCCTGAAGCGCCGCGCCCTGCCATGCCGGAGCGGCCTGCCCCGCAGCCGATGAGGCCGCCTGCCGGGGAGGCGCCGGGGCGTCCGATGCCGGCCCCCGCCCAACCCGGCCGCCCCATGCCGCCCACTCCCGCGCCGCAGCCGACGCAGGTGCAGCCGCAAGCGCCGCGCCCCGCCCCGACGCCGCCCGCGGTCGCGCCACAGCCGGGCCCGTCCGGCGCTCCCGCCGCGCGCCCCATGGCGCCCGGGGCCGGTGCTCCGGAGCAGCGCCCGCAACGTCCGGCCGGTGCTGCGCCCTCTTCGCCGACGCCTCCGGCACCTCCGGCGGCTGCCCCTTCCGCGCCCCCGGCCGCACAGCCCGCGCCTGTTCAGCCCGCGCCTGCGCAACGTCCAGCCTCGCCGCCTCCAGCCTCACCGCCGCCTGGCGCGGCCGTGCCGACGCCACCTCCCCCGCCTCCGGCTTCGGCTCCCGCGCCTGCGCAGGCTCCCGGCCAGGCCCGGCCGCTTCCCCCGCCGCCTGCGCCGGGACAGCCGCCTGCCGCGCAGCAGCCCGCCATACCCGGACAGCCGGCGGCGCCGCCGGTCCCCGACAGGCAGGGGCGGCGCAGCGGGTTCTCGCCCGGTGCCGCCGCCGCGATCGGCCTCGGGGCCGGCGTCATCGGCGGCATCATGGCGACGCAGGGCGCCGAGCGCTTCGAGGATGTGCGCCGGCGCCGCGAGGAGCGCCGCGAAGGCGACGTCACGATCATCCGCGAGCCCGGCCGGACGATCATCCGCGACGATGACGGCACGGCCTTCATCCGGCGTGACGAGACGGAGCGCTTCCGCGATCTCGGCTACCAGCCGCGCATCGACCGCCGCGACGGCGAGACACGCACCGTCTTCGAGCGCCCCGACGGCACGCGCGTCGTCACCGTCACCGACGAGGAAGGCCGCCTGATCCGGCGCACGAGGATCGACCAGGGCGGACGCGAGATCATCATCATCGACAACACGCTGCGCGACCGGCCCGGCCGCTTCGCAGACGAGATCGTGCGGCTGGAGCGCCCGCCGCTGCCGATCCCGCGCGAGCGCTACATCGTCGACGCCGATCAGGCCGACGAGGCGCTGATCTACGAGACGATCATCGCTCCGCCGATCGCGCCGATCCCGCGGCGCTACACCCTCGACGAGGTGCGCTACTCGCCCGATCTGCGGGCCCGGATGCGCAGCGTCGACATCGACACGGTGACCTTCGACACGGGCTCCTGGATGGTGGCTCCCGGGCAGGCGCAGCGGCTCGCGGTCATCGCTGACTCGATCAGGCGGGTGCTCCAGAGGTCGCCCAACGAGGTGTTCCTCGTCGAAGGGCACACCGACGCGGTGGGGTCCGACGTCGACAACCTGTCGTTGTCCGACCGGAGGGCCGGAACGGTCGCAGAGATCCTGACCCGCGATTTCGGCATTCCGGCCGAGAACCTGACGACCCAGGGCTATGGGGAGCAGTATCTGAAGATCGCGACCCAGGAGCCCGAGCGGCAGAACCGGCGCGTGACGCTGCGACGCATCACGCCGCTGCTTGCCGGCGAGGGGCGCTGACGGTTACACGACCGGAGACGGCGACGACCCGAGGGAACCGCGACGGGCCTGACCGCGTTATGCGTGACGGCCTGTCGCGAGCCCTTCAGAATGTCGATCGAGACGGAGGCTCCCATGCATGTCAGCGGAAAGATGGTTCTCTGCCTCGTGCTCGGCGGGCTTGCCGTCGTGCAGATGTCCCCGCCGGCCCTCGCCCAGACATCTCAACCACAGCAACGCGCGCCGGGCGTGCCGCTCGCGCCGAACCCCTCGACCATCTACCGGGAGGAGCAGGGCAAGCCCGGCGTCGACAAACCGCCGCGCAAGCTCGACGCGCCGCAGGAGCGGGCGGCCGAGCAGGGCGCCCAGCGCCCCCTGCCGATGCCGAAGCCCGTGCCGTCGATCATCGCGCCCGGCACCGGGCGGTGAACGATTGGGAAACCCCGCGGCGGTAGAGTCCGCCGCATGGACTCCATCGCGACACAGTCTTCGGCCGATCTGGCCCGGCAGATTCTCACGCTGCAGGCCGCGTCCACGCAGAACGCGCTCCAGATCGAGATGCTGCGCCAGCAGTCTCAGGGCGATCAGGCCGTCGTCGCGCTGCTGGAAGGCGCGGCAAGCGCCTCGCCGGCCGCGCTGCCTCCAGGACAGGGCGGCAGCGTCGACGTCACCGTCTGACGGCTTGCGCCGGCCACGGTCACCTCCTAGCATCGATCTCGTTCCGAGGGGTGCCCGCAAGGGCTGAGACGGCGATGAGCCGAACCCATCGAACCTGATCCGGGTCATACCGGCGGAGGGACTGGAACGCGGCGCGGGCACGCCCGTATCCGCATCACAGCGCTGAACCGTCAGACGCCGGATCTCCTGAGCCTTGGACCAAGGAGGAGATCCCATGAACGCACATAGCAAACCCCAGAGGAACGGCGTCACGACAGCGCCGCAGCGCGTAACCACCGGACCGATCGCCGGCTCCCGGAAGATCTATGTGTCTCCGCCGGACCATCCCGACATGCGCGTGCCCTTTCGGGAAGTGGTCCTGTCGACCGACACCGAGCCTCCGGTGCGGATCTACGATCCCTCCGGCCCCTTCACCGAGACCGACGCGGCGATCGACCTGAACGCCGGCCTGCCGCAGCCGCGACGCGCCTGGCTCGACGGGCGTGGCCTCGCGCGCGTGACGGGACGGGCCGTGACGGCCGCCGACAACGGCAACATCTCCGCCGAACAGCTCGTTCCCGCCTGCCCGGCGGAGCGCCCCGTGCTGATGGCGAAGCCCGGCCAGATGGCGACGCAATACGAGTTCGCCAAGGCCGGCATCGTGACCCCCGAGATGATCTATGTCGCGCACCGCGAAAATCTCGGGCGCGCCGCGATGCTGGAGGGGGCCCGCGAGCGGCATGCCGATGGCGAAAGCTTCGGCGCCAACGTGCCCGCATTCGTGACGCCGGAATTCGTTCGCGAGGAGATCGCCCGTGGCCGGGCCATCATTCCGGCCAACATCAACCACCCCGAACTCGAGCCAATGGCGATCGGCCGCAACTTCCTGGTCAAGATCAACGCCAATATCGGCAACTCCGCCGTCACTTCCGGCGCCGCCGAGGAGGTCGAGAAGCTGGTCTGGGCGATCCGCTGGGGCGCGGACACGGTCATGGACCTCTCGACCGGACGCAACATCCACAACATCCGCTCCTGGATCCTGCGCAACTCGCCGGTCCCGATCGGCACCGTGCCGATCTACCAGGCGCTGGAGAAGGTCGGCGGCGACCCCGTCAGGCTCGACTGGGAGGTGTTCAAGGACACGCTGATCGAGCAGGCGGAGCAGGGCGTCGACTATTTCACCATCCATGCCGGCGTCAGGCTCGCCTATGTCCCGCTGACCGCGAACCGCGTCACGGGAATCGTCTCGCGCGGCGGCTCGATCATGGCGCGCTGGTGCCTGGCGCATCACCGGGAGAGCTTCCTCTACGAGCGTTTCGACGAGATCTGCGAGATCATGCGGCGCTACGACGTCTCGTTCTCGCTCGGCGACGGATTGCGTCCGGGCTCGATCGCCGATGCCAACGATCGCGCCCAGTTCGCCGAGCTGGAGACGCTCGGCGAACTCACGAGGACGGCCTGGGACACGGGCTGCCAGGTCATGATCGAGGGGCCAGGCCATGTGCCGATGCACGAGATCAAGGAGAACATGGACAAGCAGCTGCGGGAGTGCGGGGAGGCGCCGTTCTACACGCTGGGACCGCTGACCACCGACATCGCGCCAGGCTACGACCACATCACCTCCGGCATCGGCGCGGCCATGATCGGCTGGTATGGCTGCGCCATGCTCTGCTACGTCACGCCCAAGGAGCATCTCGGCCTGCCCGACCGCGACGACGTCAAGACCGGCGTCGTGACCTATCGGATCGCGGCGCACGCCGCCGACCTCGCCAAGGGGCACCCGGCGGCCAGGATCCGGGACGACGCGCTGTCCAGGGCCCGCTTCGACTTCCGCTGGGAGGACCAGTTCAACCTGGCCCTCGATCCCGATACGGCGCGCAGCTTCCACGACGAGACGCTGCCGAAGGACGCTCACAAGGTCGCCCATTTCTGCTCTATGTGTGGTCCGAAGTTCTGCTCGATGAAGATCACGCAGGATCTGCGCGCGGAGGTGAGAGCGATGGGCGAGAATGAACGCGCCTCGCTCGATCAGGCCGCGGCGCAGGTCGAGAGCCGGAGGCTCGAAGGCATGGCGGCGAAATCAAGGGAGTTTCTCGACAGGGGCGGGGCGCTCTACCTGCGGGCGGACGAATGACGGCGGGCGCGACCGACGCCGGGCTCGTCACCGCCCTCGACGCCGCCACCGTCGCGACGGTGCTGGCCCGCGTGCGGGCCGGCCGTCCCCGCGTGCATTGCCTGACCAACACGGTGGCGCAGAACGTGACCGCCAACATGCTGCTCGCCTTCGGCGCGACGCCGTCGATGGCGAGCCATCCGGACGAGGTCGCGGCGGTGGCGGGCGGAGCCGGCGCGATCCTGATCAATCTCGGCACGATCAGCCCCGAGGGGGAGCGGGCCATTCCGCTGCTCTCCGCCGTCGCGCGCGAGCGCGGCAGGCCGGTCGTGCTCGATCCGGTCTTCGTCGAGCTCTCGCCCCTGCGGATGCGGCTCGCGCAGGAGGTGCTGCGCCTGCCCGGCGTCGTCCTGCGCGGCAACGCGGCCGAGATGCTGGCGCTGACGGGGCTGCTGGAACGGGCGCCGAGCGTGACACGCGCCACGACGGGCGAGATCGACCGCATCGAGGGACCGAGCGGGCGACTCGCCATCCCCTACGGGCACCCGCTGATGAGCCAGGTGACGGGGCTCGGCTGCGCGGCCAGCGCGCTGGTCGCCGCCTGCCTGGCCATCGAACCGGACCCGGTCATCGCGGCGGGAGCGGCCCTGACGGCCTATGGCATCGCCGGCGAGATCGCGGCCGAGCGCTGCCGGGCGCCGGGCAGCTTCGGGGTCGAGCTGATCGACGCCGTCGCGACCCTCGACGAAGCGGCGCTGCGCGACAGGATGGCGTGAAGCCGGAGCCGGCGGACGAACCGGCAAGGCGGGCTCACCCGCGACGCCTTGTGGGCTCGTTCTCGGCCCGCTACTGCGTCGACCCCAGGGGCAGCGGGCCCGAACGCGGCGCCGCAGGCGGGCGCGGCTTCGGCTTGGCGGCCGGCTTGGGCTCGGACAGCCCGAGGCGTGCCCGGATCGAGGCGGCTCGCGCCTCGGTGATGCGGGCCCCGCAGAAGCCCAGCTGCCCCTCGCGCTGGTACTCCCGGCAGATCAGCTCGCGCTCGCCCGAGAAACCGGCCTGCTCGCGCGCGATCACGCGCTGCTCGACGGCGTCGGCGCGCGCGGTCAGCGCCTTGTAGCCTTCGCGCATGGCACGCTCGGCGGTGCCGCGTGCCTGCTCGATCTCCTTGGCGCGGCTCGTCAGCGTGCGCGAATCCGGACCCCACAGGCCGCGTGGATCGACACGGCAGGCGGCCGCCTCGACCATGCAGGGCTCCGCCGGCTCGACGACGAGAAAGGCTCCGTCCAGCACGTCGAAGACGATCGGGCAGACCGACGCCTCGAGCCGGTAGCGCGGCACGCCGGCCGGCCGGCCCTGCGCGACGACCGGAACGGGCTGCTCGCCGAAGGAGACGGCGCAGGGCTCGACCGGATTGTCCCGCTGGAAGCCCGCGACATTCAGCTTGAGACCGAACCCGGTCGCGGTCTTCGAAAACACGGCTTCACCCAGACCGCCGTTGCGGCGCAGGGAATGCCCGAGGATCGCCTCCTCGCCCGCCACCTTGATCGCCGGCATGGAAGGCGGACGCGGCGCGGCCGGCCCTTCCGCGCCGGGAGGCGCGGCCTGATGCGCGCCGGGCGGGTTGAACGGCTGGGCACCCGGCAGTTGCAGCGGCTGCGCCCCGGCGAAACCGAGGCCGCCGGCGAGGGCCAGGGCCGCGAGGCCGAGGGCTGAAACTGTCGAACGTGCGAACATGCCGATCCGGGGGCGCGGGGCGCGGTTCGTATCCAAATGAAACAGCCGGGCGCCGGCAGCAAGGGCGCGGACGCAACACCTCGGCGGAATGATCCCCGAGGCCCGGCCGGAAGCCGTCATAATCGCTGACCTGAATCGCCGCGCCTGTCTTGCAAGGGCGGGAACACCCTCACTATATACGCCCACGAGAGGCGGTTTTCGGGCCGCCGCAACGTGGAATGCCGGTTCCGTTCGCCGCAAGCGCGGGTGCGGGCCGGTCCATGGGCCGGAGAGCTGCGCCAAAAGGCGTGGCCGTCCGGCGATCTGCTAATCGAAAGGGATCCCGTCCATGGGTAAAGTCATTGGTATCGACCTCGGCACCACCAACAGCTGCGTCGCAGTGATGGAGGGCTCGACGCCGAAGGTCATCGAGAATTCGGAAGGCGCCCGCACCACCCCGTCCATCGTCGCGATCACCGACGACGGCGAGCGCCTCGTCGGCCAGCCCGCCAAGCGCCAGGCGGTCACCAACCCGGAGCGCACCTTCTTCGCGATCAAGCGCCTGATCGGCCGGTCCTTCGACGATCCGATGACGCAGAAGGACCTGAAGCTCGTCCCCTACAAGATCAAGAAGGCCTCCTCGGGCGACGCCTGGGTCGAGGCCGACGGCAAGGACTATTCGCCGTCGCAGATCTCCGCCTTCACGCTGACGAAGATGAAGGAGACCGCGGAGGCCTATCTCGGCCAGCCGGTCACCCAGGCCGTCATCACGGTCCCCGCCTATTTCAACGACGCCCAGCGTCAGGCCACCAAGGACGCCGGCCGCATCGCCGGCCTCGAGGTGCTGCGCATCATCAACGAGCCGACCGCGGCCGCGCTGGCCTACGGGCTCGACAAGAAGTCCACCGGCACGATCGCGGTCTATGACCTCGGCGGCGGCACCTTCGACGTCTCGGTGCTCGAGATCGGCGACGGCGTGTTCGAGGTGAAGTCGACCAACGGCGACACCTTCCTCGGCGGCGAGGACTTCGACATGC
>QFQY01000027.1 GCA_003248805.1 Chelatococcus sp.
GCGTCAGCAGATGCGGGATGCCGTCATAGACCGAGAGCTCCAGCATCTTCGGGTCGACCATGATCAGCCGGCACTGCTCCGGCTTCAGCCGGTACAGGATCGACAGGATCATCGTGTTGATCGCCACCGACTTGCCCGAGCCGGTCGTGCCCGCCACCAGGAGATGCGGCATCCGCGCCAGATCCGCGATCACCGGCTCGCCGCCGATGGTTTTCCCCAAGCACAGCGCCAGCTTGTGCTTCGTCGCCTCGAAATCCTGGCTCGCCAGCAATTCGCGCAGGAACACCGTCTCGCGCTTCACGTTCGGAAGCTCGATCCCGATCGCGTTCTTGCCCTGCACCACAGCCACCCGCGCCGAGATCGCGCTCATCGACCGCGCGATGTCGTCCGCCAGCGAAATCACCCGAGACGACTTCGTCCCAGGCGCAGGCTCCAGCTCGTAGAGCGTCACAACAGGGCCGGGCGCCGCCTGGACGATTTCGCCACGGACGTTGAAGTCCTCCAGCACGCCTTCGAGCAGGCCGGCATTCTGCTGCAAGGTCTCGATCGGAACCGCGACGCCCTGCTCCTGAGGGGGCTCGGCCAGAAACGCGATCGGCGGCAACTCGAATCCGACATCCTGTCGCGGCGCCGGGGCCGAGGGGAGTATCCTCTGCGCCGGCGGCACCAGCTGCAGCGAGACATCGCCGCGCCCTGCCCTCGCGAGCGGAATGGCGGAGCTTCCCCTCGCCGGCCTCGGCGCCTCACTCGCCGGCGCTTCGACGACGACGGGACGCTGCGCCGCCGGCTCCTGCCGGACCGGCTGAACGGCGGCCGGGCGTGGAGGCGGCGACGACGTCATCGGCGCCCCGGAGACGCCGAAGCTCAGATCGAGGCGATAGCTCTGGGTCCAGCCGGCGCTCGACCAGCCGGGCGCGGCCATCGCGACAGCCGGCGACGCCATCGCGACAGCCGGCGACGCCACCGGGACGGCGGCCAGAGGCGCCGGCGGGGCGGGCCTCCCGTGACGCGTGTCAGGAGCCATGTCCGGGGCGACGAGGACCTCCGGCGCGGGACCGTCCTCGTCGTCATCCCCCTGCTCCGCCTCCGGAATGAACTCCCAGAAGGCGGCGTCCGACAGAAAGGCGAAGGGCGTCTCGGCGAGCGGCTCCGCGGCCGGGACCCGCCCACACTCCTCGACCTCGATTTCGACCGGATCGGGCGCCCCGGCGCTTTCGAGGACTTCGAGCGCCACGCCCTCGTCGACGGCCTCGCCCGCGAGCGGCGGCCGGCCCCAGACCTCGGAAATCAGATGCCGCGGCGTCCGCCAGTAGCGGACGCGGCTGACGTCCTGCGCCGCCTCGACGGGCGGAGCGGAGGCGAGCACGGCCCGATCGAGCAACGGCGCGTCGAGCGCCGCCCGCAGCCCACGCTCGCCGCGCGGCCTGTCCGGCGTGCGCGTGAACCGGACCTGCGCCTGCGCGAGGACGCCGGACAGAGCGCCGGCCGGCGCCTCGTTCCGAGGCCCCGGCGCGCCGGAGAACGGCCCCGAATCGGGAAGAGCGGGAGCGGACGACACGGAGGAGACCGCAGCCTCCGCCGGCAGATTCCAGTTTATTCTACGCATGGAGTTGAGCGGGCACGCAGCTACGTTGTCTGAGACCAGAGGCGTAGCCGGGCAGAGTTAATGTTGCATGAAATCGCCAAGCCCATTCCCCGCGCGACTCGCAACCCGTCGCGCCCGCCGAAACGCGACCAGGCAATCTTTTCAGCGATTTAGCTCGAAAACCTGCCGAATTCGGCGAGGCGCTCTCTCGCCGCGACCGCGATGGCCGTTCGCACATGTCCGGCCTATGGTGAGCGCGGCCCCATGTATACGATCGCCTTCCTCCTGCTTCCCGAATTCTCGCTGCTGGGCGCGGTCTCGGCGGCGGAGACGCTGCGCGTCGCGAACTCGCTCTATCCGGACCCGCCCTTCCGTTCGCTGTTCGTACACGACACGCAGCCGGCGGTGCCGTCCAGCTCGGGAATCCCGCTGCAGGCCGAGATGCATGTACGCGATCTCAAGGATTTCGACGCGCTCGTCGTGCTGTCGAGCTTCCGCCACGACAGCTACGAGAATGCCGAGACGCAGAGCCTGATCCGCCGGTTCGACCGGCACGGCAAGACGATCGGCTCGATCGAGAGCGGCGTCTATCACATCGCGCGGGCGGGCGTGCTCAACGGCCAGGCCGCGACGGCGCATTTCAACAACCTGCCGATGTTCGCGGAGCTGTTCCCGCAGGTCAATTTCGTCAAGACCGTCTACACATGGTCGGACAAGCGCATGACCTGCGCCGGCGGCAGCGCCGCGACCGACATGATGCTGCATCTCGTGGCGGAGCGGCTCGGGCGCGCGGTGGCGGCGCGGGTGGCGAACATCATCATCTTCCCCTATCGCCGGGAGATCGGCGCCTATCAGGACGACCTGTTCACCTCCGCCTATAACGGCTTTTCCCAGCCGGTGCGGGAGGCCTGCCGCATGATGGAGGAAGCGATCCACAAGCCGCTCGACGTCGACGACATCGCGGGCCATCTCGGCCTGTCGCGGCGCCATCTCGACCGTCTCTTCCGCATCGCCTTCAACTGCTCGACCTTCGAATATTACCGGATGATCCGGCTCGCGCGGGCCCGCAAGCTCGTCAAGGCCACGCGGATCGAGCTCACCACCATCGCCGCGCGCTGCGGCTTCCAGTCCTATCCGCGTTTCCTCGAGCGCTACCGCGAGGCCTATGGCCTGCCGCCCTCGGAGGACCGCGTCTCGGCCCTGCTGCGGCCGAGCGAGCCCGCGCGTGTCTCTCCCCTCGACGACCTCCATCCCTATCAGGTCCAGCTCGATCCCAAGCGCATGGTCTGAGCAGGCCGGCCACCGGGAGAAAGCGCGCCATCCGCGCCCATGTCCATATCGGGAACTTTGAATGTCCGATCTGGGCCTAACCGGGAACCCGGCTTGCCCCAATCATCCAAAGAATTGGAATTCCAAGAAATCGAATTCCCAAAACAATAATTTCGTCTCTCAGAGTTGAAAAACGGTCCGTCGAAACTCGACGGCACCG
Organism: Chelatococcus sp.; assembly: GCA_003248805.1. Classification (GTDB taxonomy): domain Bacteria; phylum Pseudomonadota; class Alphaproteobacteria; order Rhizobiales; family Beijerinckiaceae; genus Allobosea. Next base: position 3,075 of record QFQY01000027.1, read on the forward strand.
GACCAAAGACAATCTCGCGCCTGTCAGGCGATGCGACGTCTCGTTCGCACGATCGCACAGTCTTGCCCGGACGAGATCAAAACGAGCGCCGACGAAGCGCTGACAAAAACGAGGGTGAACGGTGATGGCAGACGATTGGAACCATGCTTCAGCTTCAGGGCTCTCGGGAGCTTTTACACGTCGCGGCTTCAATGCCGGCCTGCTCGCGGCGGGCCTGATCGGCGGCAGCCGGCAGGGCCTCGCCCAGGGCGCGCCGAAGCGGGGCGGAACCGTGCGGTTGGCGCTGTTCCAGCAGTCCACCGGCGACACCTTCGATTCCGCCCGCTACGACAAGGGCAACGACTATATCCGCGGCACCAGCGTCTACAGCTATCTGACCCGGATGGACGAGCAGGGCGCAGCCCAGCCGGAGGTCGCGGAATCCTGGGAGGCCAACAAGGAAGCGACGCGCTGGGTCTTCACGATCCGCAAGGGCATCACCTTCAGCGACGGCGCGCCGCTGACGACCGACGACATCATCTTCTCGATCCTGCGCCATCGCGAGGAGAAGGTGGCCTCGACGGCCAAGCAGCTCATCGCCAACATCACCTCCGTCACGGCCGACGGGCCGGGCAAGATCGTGATCGACCTCGCCGCGCCCGATGTCGACCTGCCGATCCTGATCGGGCTGTTCCAGTTCGCGCTCGTCAAGAACGGAACCTACGACTTCTCCAAGCCGATCGGCACCGGCGCCTTCACCGTGAAGGAATTCCAGCCGGGCATCCGCACCGTGCTGGTGCGCAACGCGAACTTCTGGAAGTCCGGCCAGCCCTATATCGACCAGTTCGAGATGTTCCCGATCCCGGACGCCTCGGCGCGCGCCAACGCGCTGCTCTCCGGCGACGTCGATATGGTGCTCGAGCTGCGCGGCAACGGCATCGAGCAGGTCGCGAAATCCGGCAATGCCGAGGTCTTCGTCACGCCCAGCACGCGCTATACCGCGCTCCAGGCGGCGGTCGACCGGGCGCCGTCGAACAATATCGACCTGATGCTCGGCATGTCCTATCTCGTCGACCGCAAGCGCGTGCTCGACACCGTGCTGCGCGGCTACGGCACCATCGCCAACGACCACCCGATCGGCGCCGGCAGCCCCTATTTCAATGCCTCGCTGCCGCAGCGCTCGCTCGATATCGACAAGGCGAAATATCACTTCGCCAAGTCGGGCATCGGGCAGGCACCGATCGAACTGTCGATGGGCGACGGCGTGCTCTACAGCGTCGACATCGGACAGCTCATGCAGCGCGAGGCCATGCGCGCCGGCCTCAACCTGCAGATCAAGCGCGAGCCGGCCGAGAGCTACTGGACGGCGGTCGCCGGCAAGCGCCCGTTCTTCGCGACCAACTTCCACCCGCGCCCGACCTACAACATGCTGCTGAGCCTCGCCTGGAAGAAGGGCGCGGTCTGGAACTTCTCGCACTACGAGAACGAAAGGCTGGAGAAGCTGATCGACATGACGCGCGGGGAGTTCGATCTCGCCAAGCGCAAGGAACAATACGGCGAGATCCAGACGATCATCCACAATTCGGGGGCGATCATCATCCCGACCTTCCTCAGCTACGTCGACGGCGTGTCGAAGAAGATCAAGGGCCTCACGCCGTTGCCGATCGGCAGCCTCGGCGGCTTCAACTTCACCGATCGCATCTGGATCGACGCCTGAAGCCGGGAGCCGGCAAGTGACGTTCCGTCCGGAGTGACGCGGTGGCCAGTTTCATCCTGTGGCGGCTCGCCGCCACCTTCGTCCTGCTCGTCGTGGTCTCGCTGCTCGTGTTCTGGGCCTGCGAGATCCTGCCCGGCGACGTGGCGCAGGTCGCGCTCGGCCAATTCGCGACGCCGGAGAACGTGCGCGCGCTGCGCATCGAGATGGGGCTCGACCAGCCCTCCTTCCAGCGCTACCTCGCCTGGCTCGCCGGGGCGCTCCAGGGCGACTGGGGCCGCTCCATGGTGACGAAAGCGCCGGTGAGCGCCCTGCTCTCGGAGCGCGTCGCGAACACGGCGCTGCTCGCCGGCGTCACGACGCTGGTCGCCGTGCCGCTGGCGGTGACGATCGGCGTGGTGATGGCGATGTGGAACGGCCGGACGGCCGACAGGGCGGGGTCGGTCGCCATCCTCGCCCTGTCCGCGACGCCCGAATTCCTGCTGGCGACGCTGCTCGTCCTGCTCTTCGCGGTGCATCTCGGCTGGCTTCCGGCCGTGGCCTATCTCAGCGGGAGCGCCGGCTGGGGCCAGACGGCCCGCGCGCTGCTCCTGCCGACCGCGAGCCTCGTCGTCGTGGTCACGGCGCAGATCGCCCGCATGACTCGCGCCATCCTCGGCAACATCCTCAAGCAGCCCTATATCGAAATGGCCATGCTCAAAGGCGTGCCCGGCCGGCGCGTCGTCGCGCGACACGCGCTGCGCAACGCCGTCGGTCCCATCGCCAACGTCGTGGCGCTGAACGTCGCCTATCTCGTCTCCGGCATCGTCGTCGTGGAGACCATCTTCGCCTATCCGGGCCTCGCCCGCCTGATGATCGACTCCGTCCAGTCGCGCGACCTGCCGGTGGTGCAGGCCTGCGCGATCATCTTCTGCGCCACCTACGTGCTGCTGATCCTGCTGGCGGACGTGATGGCGCGCGTCTTCGATCCGCGCTCGCTCGCCCAGCGCCCGGTGGACGCGCTATGATCGCCGCCGCATCCCGACGCCGGATTTCGCCGACGCTCGCGGTGAGCGCCGCCGTGCTCTGCGGCTTCCTGCTGATCGCCCTCGTCTCGCTGGTCGCGCTGCCGCAGGACCCGTTCGACTTCGTCTCCGACGAGCCGTTCTCGCCCCCGACGGCCGGCATATGGCTCGGCTCCGACTATCTCGGCCGCGACGTGCTCTCGCGGCTGATGGACGGCACGCGGATCACGCTCGCCATGGCGCTCGGCGCGACGCTGATCGCCCATCTGATCGGCGACACGCTCGGGCTGCTCGCCGCGACGCGGGGCGGTCTCGTGGACGCCGTGCTCAGCCGTATCGTCGACGTCATCCTCTCGCTTCCCAAGATCATCGTCGGCCTCGTCGTGGTCGCGGCGCTGGGGTCCTCGGTCTGGGTCATCGTCGGCATCGCGGCGGTCGTCTATTCGGCCGGCGTCTTCCGGATCGCACGGGCGCTCGGCAACGACCTCCGGGAGATGGACTACATCAAGCTCGCCCGCTCGCGCGGCGAGGGCATGGGCTGGATCCTCTTCGGGGAGATGCTGCCGCATGTGCTCAGCCCGCTGGCGACCGATTTCGCCATCCGGGCGAGCTTCGCCATCCTGTTCATGAGCAGCCTGAGCTTCGTCGGCCTCGGCGTCCAGCCGCCCATGGCGGACTGGGGCGGCATGGTACGCGAGAATCTCGGCGGGCTCTCGACCAATCCGCTTGCGGCCATCGCGCCCGCCGCCGCGATCGCACTGGTCTCGATCGCGCTCAACCTGCTCGTCGACGCGCTCGACGGCGAAGCCGGACACTGAGGCCGGCCATGAGCGACATCATCCTCTCGGTCGACGACCTCGCCATCGCCTCGGCGGCAGGCCAGCAGGTCCTTCAGGGCGTCTCGCTTCAGGTCTCCCGCGGCGAGGTGGTCGCGCTGATCGGCGCCTCGGGCTCCGGCAAGACCACGCTCGCGCTGGCGGCCCTCGGCCATCTGCGTCCCGGCCTGGCGCATGCCGGCGGCAGCGTGCGGCTCGACGGCGTCGACATGCTGGCCGCGCCCCAGCCGGTGCTGAACCGGATGCGCGGGCGCAGCGCGGCCTACATCGCCCAGAGCGCCGCCGCCGCCTTCAATCCGCGCATCAGACTGGGCGACCAGGTCGTGGAATCGGCGCTGCTGCATCGCAGCCAGACCGCGCCCGAAGCGCGCGGCCGGGCGCTGGAGCTCTTCCGCTATCTCAACCTGCTGACGCCGGAGAGCATCGGCGGGCGCTTCCCCTACCAGGTCTCCGGCGGCCAGCTGCAGCGCTTCATGATCGCGATGGGCATGCAGGAGGAACCGCTGCTTCTGGTCTGCGACGAGCCGACCTCGGCGCTGGACGTCACCACCCAGGTCGAAGTGATGCGCCTGCTCAAGCGCGTCATCGCCGACAACGACACCGCCGCCCTCTTCGTCAGCCACGACCTCGCCGTCGTCGCCCAGATCGCGACCCGGATCGCGGTGATGCGCGCGGGGCGCATCGTCGAGATCGGCGAGACCGAGCAGATCATCGAGGCGCCGCGCGAGGATTACACGCGGGAGCTGATCGCCGCCTGCACGCATCTCTCGCTGGCGGCACTGGCGGCGAGGCCGCCACGCCCGCAATCCGCGCCCGCCCCGGCCCTCTCCGCGCGAGGCATCGTCGCCGGCTATGGCAAGATCAGCGACGGCCGGCCGCAGATCCCGACGCTTCACGGCGTCGATCTCGCCGTCGGCAAGGGCGAGATCGTCGCGGTCATCGGAGAATCGGGTTCCGGCAAGACGACGCTCGCCCGTGTCATCGCGGGCCTCCACGCCCCGGCCTCGGGGACCCTGAGCCTGCAGGGCGAGCCGCTGGCCGGCCTCGACGCCGACCGGACCGCCGCCGAGCGCCGGCGCATCCAGCTCGTGATGCAGATGGCCGACACGGCGCTCAACCCGAAGCACCGGCTGCGCCGCATCCTCGGGCGCGTCCTGTCCTTCTTCCATGGGCTCAAGGGGCCGGAGGCGGAGGCCCGCATGGCCGCGCTGCTCGCCATGGTCAGCCTGCCGGCGCATTACCTCGACCGCTACCCGACCCAGCTTTCCGGCGGAGAGAAGCAGCGCGTGAACCTCGCCCGCGCGCTCGCGGCCGACCCCGACGTGCTGATCTGCGACGAGATCACCTCCGCGCTCGACACCATCGTCGCCGGCCAGATCATCGATCTCGTCAGGCATCTGCGCGACCAGCTTGGACTCGCCATCGTCTTCATCAGCCACGACCTCGCCACCGTCGCCTCGATCGCGGATCGCGTCACCGTGCTGCGGCGCGGCCGCGTCGTCGAGACCGGTGACAGCATCGGCGTGCTGAGCCGCCCGGCCGACCCCTATACCCGCCTGCTCGTCGCGTCGGTGCCGGAGCTTCGACAGGGCTGGCTCGAGGACGCGGCCGCGACGCGGGAGGCGCTGGCGGGCGCGCTCGAAGCGGCCCGTCCCGAGGCGCTCGCCCCCACCCCAGCGGAGCTCCTGCGATGAGACCACCCCTCTCCGAACTCGACGGCCGCTCCTTCGACGTGATCGTGGTCGGCGGCGGGGCGGTCGGCGCGAGCGCGACCCAGCACCTCGCCGCCGCGGGCCACAGGACGCTCGTCGTCGACAAGGGCGATTTCGGCTCCGGCACCTCGAGCCGTTCGAGCCGCCTGCTCTATTCGGGGCTCGCCTATTTCTCGCCCGACTACGCGCTGTGGCGCTTCGCCTATCGTCCGCGCGACCTGTTCCAGCGCGTGCGGATGGCGAAGCTCGCGATGGAGTGCCGCACCGAGCTCGCCAGCACCATGCCCGAGCGCGTCAGCCGCCACACCTTCTTCTTTCCCGTCTACGAGGACGGCGAATATCCCGGCTGGAAGGTCGATCTCGGCTATCGGGCGCTCGGCCTCTTCGGCTCCGCGGAGGTGCCGCTGAACTATCGGCGCCTGCCGGCCGTGCAAGCCGCCGCGCAATTCGGCCTCGTCGGGCTGATGGACAGCAAGCGGCTGAGCAGCGTCGCCGTCTTCGACGAATACCAGTACCAGTGGGCCGAGCGGATCTGCCTCGACACGATGCTGGACGCCGAGCTCTGCGGCGCGACGCTGCGCAACCACACCGCCGTGACGAGGCTCGAGCCGATGGCCGGCGGCGGCTGGCGCGTGACGCTGGAAGACAATGCCGATCCCGGCACCTTCGTAACCGTCGAGGCCCGGACGCTGGTCAACGCCGCAGGCCCCTGGGCCGACCGGCTGCTGCGCAGGACTCCCGGCCCGACGACCGACAGGAAGCACCTCGTCGGCATCAAGGGCGTGAATCTCGTCGTCAAGCTGCCGGATGCCTGCCGGGGCACCGGCTTCGAGATGATCTCGAGCATCGGCCAGCCCTTCTACTGCATGCCCTGGGGCGACCATCATTTCTTCGGCCCGACGGAGACGATCTTCGAGGACGATCCCGATTCCGTGCGCGTGCTGCCTGAGGAGGCCGACTTCATTATCGCAGAGGCCAATCGCGCCCTGCCCTCGCTAGGCCTCACGACGAAGGACATCGTCTATCGCTGGGCCGGCGTCAGGCCGCGCACGACGAGCGAGAAGGCGTCGGGCGTCAAGTCCCTGACCATCCACGACATGGCGGAGGAAGGCATGCCCGGCATGCTGACCGTCACGGGCTGCCCGATCATGACCCACCGCCATGCCGGGCGCGCCATCGCCGCGCGCGTGGCCGGCATGGGGCAGCCCGGCGGCAATCCGACGCCCCTCTCCTATGCGGCGAAGCCGGCTCCGGGCGAGGGCCCGCTGTCCGCCGAGCGGCTGCGCCACGCGGCCGCGCAGGAGCATGTCGAGACCCTGATCGACCTGCTGTTCCGCCGCGTTCCCGTCGGCTGGACTCCCGGGATGGGCCTCGCGGAAGCGCGGCAGGCGGCCGAGACCGTGGCCGACGTACTGGGCTGGGACGAGGCTCGGATCGCGTCCGAAGTCGAGCGATACCACCGCTTCGTCGCCAGCCACTTCGAGCCGCGCGCGTTTGCCGGGAACGCCGCCACGCCGGAGGTCGCCGCCTGATGCGCATGGTCGATGCCCGGACGGTGCACCGCCTGCTCGACTGGCCGGGCGCGATCGAGGCGATGCGGCTCGGCCATCTCGGACCGAAGCCGAAGATCGCGAGGCTCGCGCTCGAACAACCCCACGAGGCCGGACATCCCGACATGCTGCTGGCGGTGCCGGCCTGGCAGGCGGGCGAGGCGCTGGGCATCAAGGTCGTCACCTCCTTCCCGCGCAATGTCGAGACCTATGGCGTTCCGAGCGTCGACGCGCTCTACCTCGTCTTCGACCCGCTGACGGGCAAGCCGCAGGCCGTGATCGACGGCGAGGCGCTGATCTTCCGCAAGACCGCGAGCGACACGGCGCTCGGCGCGCACTTTCTCGCGCCGCCGATGGCGCGGCGGATGCTCATGGTCGGGGCCGGCGCGCTCGCTCCTTACGTCGTCGCGGCGATGCGGGCGGTCCGCCCCTCGCTCGACACGTTCAGCATCTGGAACCGCACGCCGGAGCGCGCGCAGGCGCTCGCCGCGAAGCTGCGCGAGAGCGGGCTGTCCGCAGAAGCGACGACCGATCTCGACGCCGAACTGCCGCAGGCGGATATCGTCATCGCCGCGACCATGGCCACCTCTCCGCTCGTCAAGGGCGAACTCGTTGCGCCCGGCGCTCATGTCGGCCTGATCGGCTCCTTCACCGCCGAGATGCGCGAGGGCGACGATACGCTGCTGCGGCGGGCCGCGATCTTCGTCGACGACCATGCCTGCCTGGATCGTTCCGGCGAGTTCGTCGGGCCGCTCCGCGACGGCGTGATCGCCCGCGACGACATTCGCGGGGACCTCTTCGCCTTGTGCCGCGGCGAGATCCGCCACGAGCCCGGAACGACGCCGACCCTCTTCAAGAACGGCGGAGCGGGTCATCTCGACCTGTTCCTCGCCAGCCATCTCCTCGCGCGGCTCGCCACCGAGGGCGACGCCTGATGCCCCTTTACCCTCGTGCCGAAACGAGTGCGCCCATGTCCTCCGATCCGCTGCTGCAGCCCTTCACGATCAAGCATCTGACGCTGAAGAACCGCATCATGAGTACGAGCCACGCCATCAGCTATGGCGAGGATTCGATGCCCCAGGAGCGCTACCAGCTCTACCATGAGGAGAAGGCCAAGGGCGGCATCGGGCTCACGATGTTCGGCGGCTCCTCCAACGTCTCGCCCGACTCCGGCTCCGTCTTCGGACAGCTCAGTGTCGGCCATGACCGCATCATCCCGCATTTCCGGGAGTTCTCGGAGCGCGTCCACCGGCATGGCGCCGCGCTCATGTGCCAGATCACGCATCTGGGCGGGCGCAGCCACTGGCGCTCGGACAACTGGCTGCCGACGGTCTCGCCCTCGCGCTATCGCGAGCCCTCCCATCGCGGCTTCACCAAGGAGATGGACCGGCACGACATCGCGCGCATCGTCCGCCAGTTCGGCGATGCCGCCTGGCGCTGCAAGGAAGGCGGCCTCGACGGCTGCGAGGTGCATGTCCACGGCCATCTCGTCGGCCAGTTCTGGAACCCGTTGGTCAACCGCCGCACCGACGAGTTCGGCGGCTCGCTGGAGAACCGCGCCCGCTTCGGGCTGATGGTGCTGGAGGAGATCCGCAGGCGGGTCGGCGAGCGCTTCCTGCTCGGCGTCCGCATGGCCGTCGGCGAAGGCCACGAGGAAGGGATGTCGGGCGCCGACTACCTCGCCATGGCGAAGCTGATCGAAGGCTCGGGCCTGATCGACTTCTTCAACCTGACCTTCGGGCGCATCGACACCGATGTCGGGCTGGCCGGCTACATGCCCGGCATGCATGTCGGGCTCGCGCCGCAGCTGGCGCCGGTGGCGGCGGTCAAGAAGGAGCTCTCCCTGCCCGTGTTCCACGCGGCGCGGATCAACGATCTCGCGACGGCGCGCTACGCGATCCAGGAGGGCCTGCTCTCGCTCGTCGGCATGACGCGGGCGCACATCGCGGACCCCCACATCGCCAACAAGCTGGCGCGCGGCGAGGAGGAGCGCATCCGCCCCTGCGTCGGAGCGACCTACTGCTCCTGGCAACGGCGCTGCATCCACAACGTCTCGATCGGACGCGAGGCGACGCTGCCGCATCTCATCGAGAAGGCGGACATCAGGCGGCGCGTCGTCATCGTCGGCGCGGGACCGGGCGGGCTGGAAGCCGCGCGCATCTGCGCCGAGCGCGGACACGAGGTCATCGTCCACGAGGCGGCCTCCCAGGCCGGCGGGCAGGTGCTGCTCGCGGCCCGCATCCCGCGGCGGCGCGACCTCATCGGCATCGTCGACTGGCGCCTGGCCGAGACGCAGCGGCTCGGCGTGACCTTCCACTACAACAGCTATGCCGATGCGCAGACGATCGAGGCCGAGAAGCCCGATGTCGTCATCATCGCCACCGGCGGCCTGCCCGACCGCATGGAGGACGAGGTCGCCGGCGCGGAACTGGCCGAGACCGTCTGGGAGGCGCTGGAGACGCCCCGCCCCTCGCAGGGCACGGTGCTGCTCTATGACGGGCTCGGGACGATCACCGGCGCGGCGAGCGCCGAGATGCTGGCCGAGCAGGGCGCGCAGCTCGTCTATGTCACGCCCGACCGGCAGGCGGCGGTGGAGACGAGCTATCTCGACCGTCCCTTCATCATGCGGGAGCTCTACCGCCACGGCACGACGCTGCATCCCGACCGGCGCCTCAAGCAGGTCACCCGCTCCGGCAACCGGATCGAAGCCACCTTCGTCAACGAATACACCGAGGCGGAGGAGACGCTGGCCTGCGACCGGCTGATCATCGAGCGCGGGACGCTGCCGGTCGACGAGCTCTATCGCGAGCTGCGCGCCGGCTCGGTCAATGACGGCGTCACCGATCTCGACGCCCTCGTCGCCGGCGAGCGGCAGCCGGTCTCGCTCAATCCGACGGGCGGCTACGAGCTCCATCGCATCGGCGATGCGATCTCCTCCCGCGACATCCATGCCGCGATGCTCGACGCCATGCGGCTGTGCAAGGACATCTGACGATGAAGCTGAGCTCCGCGCGCATCTATCTGGTCGAGAGCGGAGGAATCCGCCCGGTCCTGCTGGAGCTGGAGACCGACACCGGGCTGACGGGCCTCGGCGAGGGCTGCATCGCCTATGGCGTCGGCGGCACCGCCACGGCCGGCATGCTCAAGGACATCATCGAGCGCTACATGACCGGCGGCATCGACCCGCTGCGGATCGAGGCACTGTGGAGCGAGATCTACGATCACGGCTTCTGGGCGAAGGGCGGCGGCGGCATCGTCTACGCCGCGATGAGCGCGATCGAGCAGGCGCTGCTCGACATCAAGGCCCGCTCGCTGAACATCCCCGTCTACGAGCTGCTCGGCGGGCGCGTGCACGACCGGCTGCGGACCTATTGCAACGGCTGGTATTTCGGCTGCACCCGCGACGAGGACCTGCCCGGCGCCGCCGCAAAGGCGGTGGAGGACGGCTACGACGCCCTGAAATTCTATCCCTTCGTGACCATCCTGCCGGAGGGGCGGCTGCGGCACCCGTCCTACCGGGCGGCAAGCGACCGATCGGTGGTGCAACGCGCCATCGGCACCGTGCGGGCGATCCGGAACGCGGTCGGCCCCGATGTCGAGCTGATGCTCGACCTCTCCGCCGGACTGACGCCCGACGACACGATCCGCTTCTGCCGCGCGGTCGAGCCCTACGACATCACCTATGTCGAGGAACCCGCCGTGCCCGGCGATGTCGGCGCCCTGATCAAGATCGCGCAGGGCATTTCGCAGCGCATCGCCGTCGGCGAGCGGATCTATTCGCGCTACGGGTTCCGCGACGTGCTCGAAAGCCGTGCCGCCGACATCCTCCAGCCCGACATCGGCAACACCGGCGGCCTGATGGAAGCCCGCAAGATCGCGGCGATGGCCGAGGCCTACAGCATGAAGGTCCAGCCCCATATCTGCGCCAGCGCGCTGTCGACCGCCGTCGGCATGCACTTCTCGGCCTCGATCCCCAACTTCTACATCCAGGAGCACTTCCCCTACTGGGCGCGCATCCCGGGCCATGTGGAGGTGCTGGAGAACCCGATCGAGCCCAGCGTGCGCGACGGCTTCATCCCCGTCGGCGACCAGCCTGGCTTCGGCGTCGCGCTTCGGCGTAAGGCGCTGGACAACAGCATTTTCTGGCAGACGTCTCTCTGATCCGGACGCCCGGCACGACCGGCCCGCGATCTTATTTCAGGAGCACGGAAACAAGCCGGGCCCGGCCGCGTTGGAACGCGAATGGCCACAGGGCCATGCGTTGAGATGCGAGAAGCCGGCGATGCAGCTGCCAAGTCCCCGATCGCCCGAGTTCTGGATCTGGCTGGCGGTGCTGGCCATCGTGGCGGGGACGGCGGCTCTCATGACCGGCGGTTTGCCGGTGGCGCTGGGAAGCCTCTACTGAGCAGCGGCGTCGCGCCGGCTCGCGGCACGCCCGCCTTCGCGGACCCGGCGTTACCCGAGGCGGCGCGCCACGCCGCCCGAAGCGGGCTTCCGGTGATTGCGCTGATCGAAGGCTCCGCGACCGAGATAGAACTGACGGAAATCCGGCCAACCGGGATCGGCATAGGCGCCGAGCTCGCTGCAGCGCCAGCGCAGCAATTCCGCCTCGGTCGCCGCGTCGGCGCAGTTCGAGACCTGAGACCTCTGCCAGAAGGCCTCGGCCTCCACCGGCGCACCGGCGATCGCGCAGCCGATGAGGCAAACCAGGCTTGCCGTCCGCATGATCCGCTCCCACTCTTCCGCCTGGCCTTTGGCCCGCCCTACCGCACGGGAGCCGGCGGCAGCATGGTCCTGCGGGATTGCCGAAGCCTTAAGCGGTCATACGCTTGTGTGATGGAACCGGCATGCCGCCGGCGCGTAGGACGGTTGATCACGGAACCGGGGCGAGCCCGGCGCCATCATGCCGCCGGGCCCGAGCAGGAGACACCGCCATGAAGGAACCGATCACGATCCATACCGAAGAGGACTACGAGCGCGCGCAGCAGCGCGTGGCCGAACTCAATGCGTCTCCCGACAGCGCGGCGAAGGAGCAGGAGTTGGCGGCCCTCGCGGAAGCCATGCTCACCTACGAGCTGCGGCTCGATCTCGCGGAAGACTGACGCACCGAGGCGCCTCCCCATCGGCCGACCCCGCGACATCCGCGCCTCGCCGCCGGGCTCGGCCGCGACGCGCACGCCTGCGCCAAAGGCTCAGGAGTCGTTGCTGGCGTTGAGGTCCTGCGGCTTCAGCCCCTCGTCCACCGGCGCCTCGCCGACGACGGGGCGCGCCGCCAGCCACTGCGCCACGATCTCGGCCAGCGCCTCCTGGCGACTGCGACCCGGCATCGCGGTCGCGACATAGCGGTCGAGCGCGACGACCTCGTCCGGCTCCAGTTCGATGGTCAATGCGGTTCCGGACATCCCCGCCTCCTTCTCGTCTGCGCGGAACATGCTCGTCTCCGCGGAACATGAAGAGCATAGCCGCGTTTCATCTGCAGCGACAATCGAGCAATGCGATCGACCGAGGCACCAACATGCGCGCTCGATCGCTCAAGCGAAAGCAGATCGGGCACGATCTGACGTCTCCTTCAGCGGAGATGCCTTCCGCATCGATTGCGTCATTTGCGATAGCGCTCCGATCTTCTGATCGGAATTTGTGTTCGGTATCGCTTTGTTGATTACGATATCAGGAGGAAGCACGATGAAATACCTCTCCGGACTTGCAGCGATCGGTTTCGCCGCGCTGACCTCGACCGCCCTCGTCGCGCAGACCGCGGCCCCGACGCCGCCCGCCGCGACGAGCACCGCCCCGGCGAAGCCGGCCGAGACCAACCTCGCCGCCCACGGCAAGTGGCGGGCCACGAAGCTGATCGGCGTGGACATCTACGGCCCCGACAACAAGAAGGTCGGCGACGTGACCGAGGTGGTGTTCGACAGGAGCGGCAAGATCGAGACCGTGACGGTCGGCGTCGGCGGGTTCCTCGGCGTCGGCGCCAAGGACGTCGCCATTCCGTTCGAGCAGATCAACTGGAGCGACACCCCGGTCGCCGCGGCCGCTCCGGCGCCGGGATCGGCAACCGGCACGACCACCGCGACCGGCTCGATGCCGGCCGGCTCCGCCACGGCGACCGCGTCGCGGGCGCCGGCGATGTATCCGGACCACGGCACGATCACCATGACCAAGGAACAGCTCGGCTCGGCGCCGGCCGTCACCTATTCGGGTAGCTGACCGGGCATGGCCCCGCCCTCCGGGGCGGGGCCGACCTCGGCAAGCACTCCGGCGAGCAGGGGCGGCACGGCGTCGGCCAGATCGTCCGCGATCAGCCCCATGCCGAGCGCCTCCCCGGCCCGGCCATGAATCCACACGGCGGCGCAGGCGACCTCGAATGCGGGCATGCCCTGCGCCAGAAGCCCGGCGATGAGCCCCCCCAGCGTATCGCCCGAGCCGGCCGTGGCCAGCGCCGCCGATCCCGTCGCGTTGATCGCGGCGCGGCCGTCGGGAGCGGCGATCACGGTGTCGGCACCCTTGTAGACGACCACCGCCCCCGAAGACCGGGCGGCGTTTCGCGCGGCATCGAGCTTGGAGCCCGTCTGCGCGAGGTCCCGCCCGAACAACCGCACGAATTCGCCCTCGTGCGGCGTCAGAACGCAGGGCGCGCCACGCCGTTCGCAATGGCGCCCCAACCGCTCGGGCGCCGCCGCGAGCAAGGTCAGGGCGTCGGCATCCAGCACGGCCGGAACGGCGGCGCGCAGCACCGCCATGACGGCGTCGCGCGCCTGTCCATCGAGCCCCAGCGCCGGGCCGGCGATCACCGTCGACAGACGTCGATCCGCCAGCATGGCCTCCAACGCCGCGAGGCTCGCGACCGGCCGCTGCATCACGGCATCCGGGCCGCGCGACGCATGGGCGGCGAGCGCCTCCGGCCGGCATGCGACGGTGACGAGGCCGGCGCCGATCCGCAGCGCCGCCCTTGCGGCGAGACGCGGCGCACCGACGCCGGCAAGACCTCCGGCAAGGGCCAGCACGGCGCCCCGGCGAAACTTGTGTGTCCCGGCATCGTGACGCGGCAGCAGAGCGCGCCAGAGCGCCGGATCGTTGCGGAAGGCGCTCGGAACGCCGCCCGCGAAGGCCGTGCCGGGCGCGATGCCGATATCGGCGAGCGTCACGCGGCCGCAGAGCAGCCGTCCCGGAAGCAGCAGGTGACCCGGCTTCAGCCGGAAGAAGGTCACCGTCTCGCGCGCCGCGACGACCGGGCCCTCGGCGCGCCCGGTATCGCCCGAGAGCCCGCTCGGGACATCGACGGCGATCACGGGCCGGCCCGAGGCGTTGACCGCCTCGATCAGCGCGGCGGCCGGCCCCGTCACGGGGCGGTTGAGGCCCGCGCCGTAGAGCGCATCCACGATCACGGCATGCGCGAACGGGTCGACCGAGGCCGGCGCGACGACCGCCTCCGGCCATCCCGCCGCCGCCCCCGCCGCATCGCCGCGCAGCGCCGCCCTGTCGCCGACGAGCGCGACCGTCACGCGCCGCCCCCGCTCGCGGAGAAGCCTCGCCGCGACGAAGCCGTCGCCACCATTGTTTCCCGGCCCGCACAGCACGAGCACCGAAGCCCCCTCGGGCGCGTGGCGCGCGGCGGCGGCGGCCACGGCGCTTCCGGCATTGTCCATCAGCGTCGCGCCGGGGATGCCGGCCGCGATGGCGGAGCGGTCGGCCTGTGCCATCTCGGCGACGGTCAGGAGGGCGAGACGGTGACTGTCCAGGGGATCCATGACCGCATCATCGAAGGACGCCCATCCGCCCGCAAGGGCACGCCGCAATCCAATAGTTGATTATTTAATAGCCATATGATGCATTTATGTGCGGTTTACTGCCCAATCATAAATCGGCCACGGCATCTCCCCCTCATGGCGGGCCGGCCGCGCCAATGATATGAGCAGATATAAGGTGTCGCGTCGCTCCAGCGCGGGGGATGCCCGCCCCCGACACCGGACAGTCGCTCAAGGGAGGCCTTTCGGCGCATGAAGAAGATCGAGGCGATCATCAAGCCCTTCAAACTCGACGAGGTGAAGGAAGCGCTTCAGGAGGTCGGGCTGCAGGGCATCACCGTTCTGGAGGCCAAGGGCTTCGGCCGCCAGAAGGGCCATACCGAACTCTACCGGGGCGCCGAGTACGTCGTCGACTTCCTGCCCAAGGTGAAGATCGAGATCGTGCTGGCCGACGAGATGGTCGATCGGGCGATCGAGGCGATCACCAAGGCGGCTCAGACCGGCCGCATCGGCGATGGCAAGATTTTTGTATCGACGGTCGAGGGCGCGATTCGCATCCGGACCGGCGAAACCGGTGCGGACGCGATCTAGAAGACTTCATCCCGCAGAAGGCTTCATCCCGAACCGGAATTGCAGATCGCCGCGCGGCTGGCAAACCGCGTGTGGGTCAACGTTGAGAAACTGCTTTAAAGAGGAATGCTGAGATGAAGAGCGCCAAGGATGTCCTGAAGGCGATCAAGGACAACGACGTCAAATACGTCGACTTCCGCTTCACCGACCCGCGCGGCAAGTGGCAGCACGTGACGTTCGACGTCACCATGATCGACGAGGACATCTTCGCCGAAGGCACGATGTTCGACGGCTCCTCGATCGCCGGCTGGAAGGCGATCAACGAGTCCGACATGCTCCTGATGCCGGACCCGACGACGGCGGTCATGGACCCCTTCTTCTCGGCCGCGACGATGGTCATCACCTGCGACGTGCTCGAGCCGGCCACCGGCGAGCCCTATGGCCGCGACCCGCGCGGCATCGCCAAGAAGGCCGAGGCCTATCTCAAGTCGACCGGCATCGGCGACACGATCTATGTCGGCCCGGAAGCCGAATTCTTCGTCTTCGACGACGTCAAGATCGCCGCCGACCCGTACAACACGGGTTTCAAGCTCGACAACGTCGAGCTGCCGATCAACGGCATGACCGAATACGAGGGCGGCAATCTCGGCCACCGCATCGCCACCAAGGGCGGCTACTTCCCGGTCCCGCCGCAGGATTCGGCGCAGGACATGCGCGGCGAGATGCTCGCGGCCATGGCGGCCATGGGCGCCAAGGTCGAGAAGCACCATCACGAGGTCGCCTCGGCCCAGCACGAGCTCGGCCTGAAGTTCGACACCCTGACCCACATGGCCGACACCATGCAGGTCTATAAGTACGCGATCCACAACGTCGCGCAGAGCTACGGCAAGACCGCGACCTTCATGCCGAAGCCGATCTACGGCGACAACGGCTCGGGCATGCACGTCCACCAGTCGATCTGGAAGGGCGGCAAGCCGGTCATGGCCGGCAACAAGTATGCCGACCTGTCGCAGGAGTGCCTGTGGTACATCGGCGGCATCATCAAGCACGCCAAGGCGCTGAACGCCTTCACCAACCCCTCGACCAACTCCTACAAGCGCCTCGTCCCGGGCTATGAGGCCCCGGTCCTGCTCGCCTACTCGGCGCGCAACCGCTCGGCGTCCTGCCGTATTCCGTGGACGACCTCGCCGAAGGCGAAGCGCGTCGAGGTCCGCTTCCCCGATCCGATGGCGAACCCCTATCTCGCCTTCGCCGCCATGCTGATGGCGGGCATCGACGGCATCGTGAACAAGATCGATCCCGGCCCGGCGATGGACAAGGACCTCTACGACCTGCCGCCGAAGGAGCTCAAGAAGATCCCGACGGTCTGCGGCTCGCTGCGCGAAGCGCTCGACTCGCTCAAGAAGGACAATGCCTTCCTCAAGGCCGGCGGCGTCTTCAACGACGACTTCATCGAGAGCTATATCGAGCTCAAGATGCAGGACGTGGCGCGCTTCGAGATGACGCCGCATCCGGTCGAGTTCGCGATGTACTACTCCTACTGAGGGTTTCGGCGGGCCGGGACAGGCCCGCCGCGAGCTTCCTCCCGACCGCGCGATTTCCGCGGTCCACCTGAAACACCGGGGCGGAGACGCCCCGGTTTTTTTGTCGCCGGCAGGGCGGCGCGAGATGCCCACCGGCCCGGGCGCGAGGCCGGCGCTGGCGCGACCGTAAACGCCGCCTTCACGGCTTTCTGCGATGCCGTATCCGGCCGCCCGGCCGGGCCACGGGAGCAGCATGTCTTGAGAACGATCTCGATCAACGGCCGTTTCCTGACGCAGCCATTGACGGGCGTTCAGCGCTTCGGTCGCGAGCTCACCAGCGCGCTCGATCGACGCATCGGCGCAGGAGCCGTCCCCGCCCCGCTGACGGGCGCGCGCTGGCGGATCGTCGTCCCGCACGGGACGACGCCCGACATCCGGCTCGACCATATCGCGATCGAGGAGCACGGCTCGGGATCCGGCCATCTCTGGGAGCAGACGGCGCTGGGCCTGGCGACACGGGGCGACCTGCTCGTCGGATTCGGCGGCAGCGGGCCCCTGCTGCACCCGCACCAGCTCGTCGTCATCCACGACGTCACGATCTTCCGCCATCCGGAATCCTTCACGCGCTCCTACCGGCTCGCGCATGCGCTGCTGGGCTTCGTCCTGGCACGGCGGGCGCGCCTCGCCACGGTCTCACGCTTTTCGAGGGACGAGCTCGGCGCGGTCTTCCGGGTCCCGACGGAGCCGATCCGCGTGATCTACAACGCCGTGGAACATTTCTCGGCGCTCGAGCCCGACAGGGCGGCGGCGCAGCGCCTCGGACTTCGGGACGGCCGCTACTTCCTCGTGCTGGGGACGCTCAAGCCCAACAAGAACGTCGACTTCGCGATCAGCGCCTTCCAGTCCCTCGCCCGCGACGATCTCAAGCTCGTCATGGTCGGCAGCGCGCATCCGGGCGTCTTCAAGAGCAGCGCTATCGGGGGCAGCGAGAACCTGGTCCATGCCGGCCGGCTCTCCGATGCGGAGGTCGCGGGCCTCGCGCGGGGGGCGACCGCCCTCGTCTTCCCCAGTCTCTACGAGGGCTTCGGCATCCCGCCGCTGGAGGCGATGTCGCAGAGCTGCCCGGTGCTGGCGGCCGATATCCCTCCGGTGCGGGAGGCCTGCGGCGACGCCGCCCTCTATTTCGATCCGCATGTGCGGGAAACGCTGAAAGACGCCATGCGGCGTATCCTCGACGAGCCCGCCCTGCGCGCCGACCTGAGCGCCAAGGGCCGAGCCAACGCAGCGCGCTTCTCATGGGCGACCAGCGCAGGTGACCTGCTGGACCTGATCGCGGAGATGGAGACCGCGTAAGCGCGTTGGACAGAGCAGTTCAGCGGGCAATCCAGCGCGCGGTCTGGTAGAGCGCCGGAATTCCAGCCAGGGCGGCGGCGGCGAGCGCGAGCGTCGTCGAGCGGACGAGATCCCCGCCGAACCAGCCCGAGACGCCCCAGGCCGCGAGAAGAGCCGCGACCGACAGCAGCACCGGCGCCAGGGCCATCTCGAAGGGCACGAGGCGCAGCACGGCGAGGCAACACAGCACCGACGCGACCGCTCCCGCCGCCGCCCCGATCGCGATGGCCACGTCGCTTCCCCAGCCGACCGCGCCGAGCAGCGCCCCGGCGCACATCAGCACCGAATCCAGCACGGCGATGGAGGCGATGGCGACGAGGCGCCTCTGGAGATGGGCCGGTGTCGGGAGCCATGTCTGGACCAGCGAGCGCAGCAGGGCCATCAGCAGGATGAAGGGTGCCGTCCGTGCGAAGGACGGGCCGAGATCCGGGGCGATGATGACGGCTCCGGCGAGGCCGAGCAGGGCCATGATGCCGGCCCCGCCGAGGAAGGCGAAACTGGCCAGCATCGTGTAGTAGCGGCCGAGCGCACGGCGCAGCTCCGGTCCGGCGCCGTCCCGGTCGAACAGCGCGACGAGTTCCGGATAGCGGATGGCCTGAAGCGACGAGACGATCAGGGTGAAGGGCCGCTGCAGCAGATCGAGCGCGAGCATCGGGCCGGCCGCCCCGGCGGGGCCCAGTGTCGCGGTCAGGATGGCCTTCAGCCCGAGCGGCGCCAGCATGGCGGCGATCGAGGCGCTTGCCGAGACGCTGCCATAGACGAGGTGGCGCCGCGTGACGGCGACGTCCCAGCGCGTCAGCCGGAGCGGCCTGCCGCGCGATACGGCGAAGGCGGCGGCCATGTACACGCCGTAGCCCGCCATCAGCCCGGCCAGAACATGCGCGAAATCCCGGGACACCGCCGCGCCGGCACAGGTGCCGACGGCGAGGATCGTCGCGCGCATGCCCTGCATCCGGGAGAACAGCCGGAAATCCTGCCGAAAGCGCAGCACGGTGAGGTGAATCTCGCTGCCGCCCTGGATCACCGCCGCCAGCGCGCCGAGGACGGCGATCGCCAGCGGGACGCCGAGTGCGATGGCCACGACCGCCCCGACCACGCAGACGCCGGAGCAGGCCACGAACTCACGCAGCATCGCGCTGCGCTCGGCGGCCTCGCTGCCAGCGTCCGGCCCTGGATAGAAGCGGCTGCAGGCGAACTTGATCCATTCGAAGCAGACGATCGAGACGAACTGCGTGATGGAGATGAAGAGCGAATACGAGGTGTATTCGGCCGAGGGAAGCAGATTGGAGACGAGGATCAGCAGCCCGAAGGCGAGTGCCGCCTGATAGAAATAGGCGCCGAGAGCAGCGATCTTGGCCATGACCGAACCCGCGCTCAGGCCGCCGCCGCGCGGACAACCTGCCGAGCCGCGAGAGCGCATCCCAGATCGATCACGCCAGCCATCCGCCATGGACCTCCTGACGGAGGCCTAGGCCAGAAAGGTTGATATTTCCCGACGCCGCCTGGACGGATCAGTGCGCGTACTGGAGAGCGAACAGCCCCATGAGCGCCAGGAGCGCGACCGCTCCCCACAGAAGGCGGGTCGAAACGCGACCGTTCTCGAGCCGCGAGATCGGCGCCATATCCTCATGGCCGAAGCTCTCGCCTGCGAGCCTGGCGACCCGCTCGAGCCTTGCCGCACCGACATCCGAAACCGAGGCCATGATCCGTTTCCCCCTCTTCACCGCCGATCCGGTCCCAACCGGTCGGCGGCCTTCCCCTCATTGATCGACCTGAAGGCTTAACTCAGGCTGAACGCGCCTTGTTCCCGCGCGTCCGCCAGCGTCTCCTGACAGGCTCCGGCAACGCGCCCGTGACAGTGGCGCGATCCTCGGCCGCAATCTTGGGCCGTCATCTTGGGCCGCAATCTTACTGGAAGACCATGATGGCGGGTTTTTCACCGGGATCACGGCGTCTATAAGCGGTACCACCGACGCGTCTGCTGTAGAGTTCCGCGGCAGGTCACGAATCAGAGGGCTCTCGGCAGCGATGGCGGATACCAGCGATCTTTTCGGAGCGGAAGCGGAGCGCCCGGCGGCTCCCGGCGCCGGGTCGCGCGACCGTCCCGCGCGGGCCGAGCCGCCGGCCGCGCAGCGCGGCGGCACGCTGTCGGAGGCCAGCTACGACGCCTCCGCCATCGAGGTGCTCGAGGGGCTGGAGCCGGTGCGGCGCCGGCCGGGCATGTATATCGGCGGCACGGACGAGCGCGCCCTGCATCACCTCTTCGCCGAGGTGATCGACAACGCCATGGACGAGGCGGTCGCCGGCCATGCCAGCTTCATCGACGTCGAGCTGTTCGAGGACGGCTCGCTCGCGGTGACCGACAACGGCCGCGGCATCCCGATCGATCCCCATCCCAAGTTCCCGGGCAAGTCGGCGCTGGAGGTCATCATGACCATCCTCCACGCCGGCGGAAAATTCGACTCCAAGGCCTATGAGACCTCGGGCGGCCTGCATGGCGTCGGCGTCTCGGTGGTCAACGCCCTGTCGGACCGGCTGGAGGTCGAGGTCGCGCGCGGCAAGATGCTCTACCGCCAGCTCTTCTCGCGCGGCATCCCGCAGGGGCCGCTGGAGACGGTGGGCGCGGTCGCGAACCGTCGCGGCACCAAGGTCCGCTTCCACCCCGATCCTCAGATCTTCGGAGAGAAGGCCGCTTTCGAGCCGGCGAGGCTCTTCCGGATGGCCCGTTCCAAGGCCTATCTCTTCGGCGGCGTCGAGATCCGCTGGCGTTGCGCACCGTCCCTGCTGAAGCCGGAGGGCGACGTCGCGGCCGAGGCCGTGTTCAAGTTCCCGGGCGGCCTGCGCGACTATCTCGCGGGCGAGATCGAGGGCAAGGATCTCGTCGCCGAGCCGATCTTCTCCGGCAAGATCACCAAGCAGGGCGGGCACGGCTCGCTCGAATGGGCGGTGGCCTGGCTCGCCACGGGTGAAGACGGGTTCTCCTCCTCCTACTGCAACACGATTCCGACGCCGGAAGGCGGCACCCACGAACAGGGCCTGCGCATCGCCCTGCTGCGCGGCCTGCGCGACCACGCCGAACGGATCGGCCAGTCCAAGCGCATGGCGCAGGTCACCTCCGACGACGTGATGGCGACCTGCGCCGCGATGCTCTCGGTCTTCATCCGCGAGCCCGAGTTCCAGGGGCAGACCAAGGACAAGCTCGCCACGGCGGAAGCGCAGCGCATCGTCGAGGGCGCGGTGCGCGACGCTTTCGACCACTGGCTCGCCGCCGCGCCGCAGCAGGCGCTGAGGCTGCTCGACTGGTCGGTCGACCGGGCCGAGGAACGGCTGCGCAGGCGCCTCGAGAAGGAGGTCTCGCGCAAGACCGCGACCCGCAAGCTGCGCCTGCCGGGCAAGCTCGCGGATTGCTCGAATGCGGGCGCGGCCGGCTCCGAAATCTTCATCGTCGAGGGCGATTCGGCCGGCGGCTCCGCCAAGCAGGCGCGCAACCGCGCGAACCAGGCGATCCTCCCGCTGCGCGGCAAGATCCTGAACGTCGCCAACGCCACGCGGGAGAAGCTTCACCAGAACCAGCAGCTCGCCGACCTCATCCTCGCGCTGGGCTGCGGCATCGGCAACCAGTTCCGCGAGGACGACCTCCGCTACGAGAAGATCATCGTGATGACGGACGCCGATGTCGACGGCGCCCATATCGCTTCGCTGCTCGTGACCTTCTTCTGGCGGCAGATGCCGAAGCTGATCGAGAAGGGCCATCTCTATCTCGCGGTGCCCCCGCTCTATCGCCTCCAGCACGGCGGAAAGAGCGTCTATGCGCGCGACGACGCCCACAAGAACGAGCTGGTCGAGACGGTCTTCAAGGGCAAGAAGCCCGAGATCAGCCGCTTCAAGGGCCTGGGCGAGATGATGCCGGCGCAGCTCAAGGAAACGACCATGGACCCGGGCAAGCGGCTGCTGCTCAAGGTCATGGTCGACCACGAGGCCCGGGAGGACACCTCCGACACGGTCGAGCGGCTGATGGGCAACAAGCCCGAGGCGCGCTTCCTCTTCATCCAGGAGCGCGCGGCCTTCGCCGGCGAGCTCATCGACCTGTAGGCGCGCCACGAAGAGGCGCGTCTCCCGGCGCATGCGCCGCAGGCCGCCTCCTTGCCTGAGCCCGCGCGATCCGCTAGGGATCACGCGGTCGGTGCGGGTGTAGCTCAATGGTAGAGCAGCAGCCTTCCAAGCTGAATACCCGGGTTCGATTCCCGGTACCCGCTCCACCCCCTCCTCCGCACATTTCACTCGCAGCAAGGCCGCTTTCTGGCGGCGATGAGGGCCGACGGCACCCCGGGCCGTGCGCCGCGCGGGAACCCCGCCACCGACGCGGCGTCGTGTCCCAGCTGGCAAGCCGGACATTGTCGGGCCGTCCGAAGCCGGATGATCCAAGACAGCGATCCTAAAACGAGGAGGACCAGACGGGCAGCGGCAGCAAAATGCGCCACGTCCGGCCATCGGCGCGATACCGGACAGCCGACATTGGCCAGCCCGAGGCGGAGCGGGTATAAGGCGCAACCACCGCCTCCATGGTCTCGGATGCTGCATCGCGCCCGCAGCCGATCGCCAAGACCGAGCACGCATGTCCGCCTGTCGCTGGCTCCTCCCCTATCTCAAGACCGTCGGGCTCATGACCATCGCCACGGCGGTCGCCGGCGTCGTCGTGTGGCTCGCATCGCTGGACAGCGTCTCCGCCATCTACATGCTGCCGATCCTGGTCTCGGCGATCCGTTGGGGTACGGGGCCCGCCATCGCGGCAGCGCTGCTCGGCGCCTTCATGACGTCGCTGTTCTATCCGCCGCTTTTCAGCCCGCTCGTCTTCGAGCCCGCGCAGATGATCGACCTCGCCAGCTCCCTGGTCGTTGCCCTGACGGTTGGCACGCTCGCGGGACGGATGCGCGCCGAGATGCTGCGCGCGAAGCAGAACGAGCGAACCATCCGCCATGTCTACGAGCTCAGCAGCGCCATCGTCGCGGCGAGCGATGTCGAGGCCGTCCATGACGCCGTGGCGGATCGTGTCTCCGAAGCGCTCGGGCAGCCCGTCGCCCTCTTCGTCCCGCAGGATCGGGGCGGCTTGCGGGCGGCCCGATCGGCCCTGTCGGACGCCGAGACCGCGGCGCTCGCGCAGGCCATCCCCACGCTTCTCGCCCCCGTCGAAGGCACAGCCGCCATCCAGGCGACGCTGCTGGGGGAGCGCTGGCTCCTCTGCCGCATCGCCAGCGGGCACGAGAGGCCCGCGGCCTTGGCCTTGCGCCTGAACGACAGGGGCGAAGACGAGCGCGACGCGGCCATGGCGCAGATCCCGGCGCTGCTCGCGGAGAGCGCGCGCTCTCTCGACCGGATCGGCCTCTCTCGCGCGCTGGCCGAGCGGAAGCTGAGGCAACGCGCGGACGAATTGCGCGATATCCTCGTCGAAGCGGTCTCGCATGAATTGCGCACGCCCCTGGCAGGCATCCTGGGCTCGGCCAGCGTGCTGGCCACCGCACCGGCCGTCGCCGGCCAAGAACCGCTGCACGACCTCGCCATCGGCATCGAGCAGGAGGCGCAGCGCCTCGACCGGCTGATCCAGAACCTCCTCGACCTCGGACGGATCCGCGCGGGTGCCTTGCAGCCGAAGCTGGACGACGCCGATGCCGCCGATATCGTCAACGCCGCCGTCGAAGCGGCCGGCGAAAGGCTTCAGGACCATGCGGTCGAACGTTCGTTCGACGAGCCGCTTCCCTACCTGCGGGTCGACCCCGTGCTGATCTCGCAGGCTCTCGTCAACGTGCTGGAGAACGCCGCCAAATATACGCCTCCGGCGGTGACCATCCGGATATCGGTGCGCAACGAGGGCGATTTCGTCTCCGTCGAGATCGTCGATCAGGGGCCGGGCCTCGAAGCGCGCGAGGCCGGCCAGATCTTCGAGCGCTTCTATCGCGGAGAGCGCCATGCCGACGCGGTGGGCGGCAGCGGCCTGGGCTTGACGATCGCGCGTGTCTTCATCGAAGCCAATGGCGGGCGTATCATCGCGCTCAGCGACGGCCCGGGCAAAGGCACGACCATGCGCATCCTGCTGCCGCGGACCGAAACGAACTGGGACGAAGCCAATGACGACTGACGCGCACAGCGCATCCGTGGGGCAGCTCGTTCTGGTCGTCGACGATGAACTGCCGATCCGCCGCTTCCTGCGGACGGGGCTGGAGATGCATGGCTTTCGCGTGATCGAGGCCGAGACCGCGCGCAAGGCCGAAGAGCTGGCCGTGATGCGCCAGCCGGAGCTGGTCGTCCTCGATCTCGGCCTGCCCGATGCCGATGGATCGACGGTGGTGACGATGCTGCGCGCCTGGTCGCAGGTGCCCATCATCGTCCTGTCCGTCCGCAAGTCGGAAGAGGAAAAGATCAGGCTGCTGGAAGCGGGTGCCGACGACTACGTCGTCAAGCCGTTCGGAATGGGCGAGTTTCTCGCGCGGGTGCGGGTGGCGCTGCGGCGGTCCGCGCGCCAGGTCGTGGCCGAGCCGGTGGTCAGCGTCGGCGGGCTGACGATCGACCTCGCCCGGAGGCTCGTCAGCCGGGACGGCGTCGCGATCGTCCTGTCGCCCAAGCAGTTCGCGCTTCTGCGGATCCTCGCCGCCCATCAGGGCGCGGTGCTTACGCATCGCGAGCTGATGCGCGAGCTCTGGCCGCAGGATCCCAACGAGGACGTTCAGTATCTCCGGATTCTGATGAAGAAGCTGCGCAGCCGCATCGAACCCGACCCGGTGAAGCCGATCTATGTCGTGACCGAACTCGCTGTCGGCTACCGCCTGCGCACCGCGGAGCAGCTCGAGGCTTTCGGATATGCCGGGGCTATGCCCTAGCCGCTGCGATGCCATGGAACGGCTACGCCCATAGCTGATAGCTCCTTAGCGGGGAAACGCTTCCGCGCGGGGCATGATGTTCAAACTCTGGTTGGCATTCGCGACGGTCGCAGGCATGGCCGCGACGGTGGCCATTGCCTGGTTCTTCTGCCGTCAGCTCATGCCTCTGGCGCGCGCCATCGACCGGCTCGGCGAGGCGCTGGGCGTCGTCGCGAGCTGGCTCGTGCTGCTGGCCTGCCTCGTCAGCGCCGGCAACGCCACGGTCCGCTACCTGATCTCCTCCAGCTCGAACGCCTGGCTGGAGCTGCAGTGGTACATGTTCGCCGGCATGGTCCTGCTCGGTTCGGCCTACACGCTGAAGGTCAACGAGCATGTCCGCGTCGACCTTTTCTACGGGGCGATCTCCGACCGGGCGCGCCACTGGATCGATCTGGTCGGCGGCGCGGTGTTCCTGATGCCGATGTGCCTGGTGATGATCTGGTTCACCTGGCCCTGGTTCGTGCAGTCCTGGACGCTGAACGAAGCGTCCAACAATGCCGGCGGCCTCGTCCGCTGGCCGGTGATCCTGCTGCTCCCGGTCGGCTTCGTCCTGATCCTGCTCCAGGGCTTTTCCGAGATGATCAAGCGTGCGGCGGCGCTGCGCGGCTTCCACCAGCACGAATACGCATACGAGAAGCCGCTGCAATGATCGACACGATCCGCGCCAATCTCGGCCCCATGATGTTCGGGGGCCTGATCGTCTTTCTGTTGATCGGCTATCCGGCTGCGTTCTCGCTGGCGGCGGTCGGCCTGTTCTTCGGGTTCATCGCGATCGAGATGGGGGTGATCGCGCCCCAGTACATGGGCAATCTGACCTTCCAGCTGTTCTCGATCATCTCCAACGACCTGCTGCTCTCGATCCCGTTCTTCACCTTCATGGGGGCGGTGCTGGAGCGCTGCGGCCTCGCCGAGGATCTGCTCGACTCGATCGGCCAGCTCTTCGGCAGCATCCGCGGCGGCCTGTCCTATGCCGTCATCTTCGTGGGCGCGATCCTGGGCGCGATCACCGGCACGGTCGCGGCCTCCGTCATCGCCATGGGCGTGATCTCGCTGCCGGTGATGATGCGCTACGGCTACAACATGCAGCACGCCACGGGCGTGATCGCGGCGTCCGGCACGATCACCCAGCTCATCCCGCCCTCGCTCGTGCTCGTCGTGCTCGCCGATGTCATGGGCAAGTCGGTCGGCGACATGTATGCCGGCGCGATCGGCCCGAGCATCGTGCAGGTGGCGCTGTTCTGCCTGTGGGTCCTGGTCCTGAGCATCATCCGGCCCGAGCAGGTGCCGGCGCTGCCGGCCGAGGCGCGCACCTTGTCCGGCTGGCCGCTGGTCAAGAAGTGCATCCGGGGCATCGTGCCGTCGGCGGCGCTGATCTTCCTGGTGCTCGGGACGATCTTCATGGGCATGGCGACGCCGACGGAAGCCGGTGCGATGGGCGCGGTCGGCGCGCTGCTCCTCGCCGCCATGTATCGCACCCTGACCTGGAAGCTGACCTATCAGGCCATGTCCTCGACCATGCGCATCACCGCCATGGTGACGATGATCCTGATCGGCGCGCGCGTCTTCAGCCTGGTCTTCCAGGGCGTGGGCGGCGGAAAGTGGATCGAGCACATGCTGACGGGGCTGCCCGGCGGTCAGGTCGGCTTCCTGTCCTTCACGATGGTGTTCGTCTTCTTCATCGCGTTCTTCCTCGATTTCTTCGAGATCGCCTTCATCATCATCCCGCTGCTGACGCCCGCGGCGGAGAAGCTCGACATCAACCTGATCTGGTTCGGCCTGCTGATCTGCGCCAATATCCAGACCTCGTTCATGCACCCGCCCTTCGGCTTCGCGCTCTTCTATCTGCGCGGCATCGCGCCGCCGACGGTGAAGACGCGCGACATCTATCTCGGATCGATCCCCTGGATCGTGCTGCAGCTGCTGCTCGTGGCGCTGATGATCGCCTTCCCGCAGATGGTGACCTACTGGCTCGAGAAGCCGGCGGTGGTCGATCCTGCCGCCTTGCAGAAACAGTTCGACGCGATCCCCTCCTTCGGGACGATCGAACTGCAGGGGCTGACGCCGCCTCGGCCCTGATCGTCTGCGTACTCCCGGCCTGACCTGGCTCGGGAGCGCCTTCGCGCCGCTCCCGCTGATCGGCCGGTCCAGCCTGGGCAAGACGCATTTCGCCTGCGGGCTCGCCGCCACCCTCGCCGCATGCCTCGGCTGCGCGACCAACCGTGACGCTCGGGCGCCGTTGACCGCCCCCCCCGCGCCCCACCGCGGCGCCGGGAAGGGGGCGACCGACCGTAGTCGTTCAGGAGCGGTACCGGCCATCCCCTGGTCGTCCAGGACGAGGCCGGCCAGGTCCGTCACCGATGCGCCGCGGAAGCGGTTCAGCGCCCTCCTAGGAGCATCGGCCCGAAAAGTGGATCGCGATTTTCTGGAAAAGCCGATGCAAAATCAATGAGCTAGCGGATCGGTCCGAATGTGATATTCGGTCCGATGCTCTAGCGCCGCCCGAGGCGGGGACTGCGATCGCGCCGGTGGGAGGAGGGCCTGCGGGCTGATCGCCGAGCAGCCCGCCATCGCCGCCAATGGTGTGGAAAACAGTCCGGCAGGCTCTCAGACCCGACAGCAATTCGAGGAGCCGCGAGGCATCGGGCGCTCAGCGCGACGCGATCCTGGGCTGATCCGGGCGGGGAGTTGCGCCGATCGTTTCCAGCAAGGCGAACAGCGCTCGCCGGGCGCAAGAGGCCGCCGCGCTCCCGATCCCGGAGCCGAAATCGAACGCCTGTCCCACACCTCGCCGCCAGGTGTGGAAAACGCCGCGACATCCGAAAGGACATCGAATGGTTGAGAAAAGGATGGTGGGCCGGACCAGACAAATCTGCGAACACATACACGATTGAAATCGTTATGTGATCAGTGGGTCCAGCACCACTCTTCAGATGTGCGGCCTCTCTATAGGCGCAAACTGCCCTCGCCGCCTCAAGCGATGCCGCCGATGCAGACGTATTTCGTTTCGAGAAACTCCTCGATGCCGTATTTCGAACCTTCTCGGCCGAGCCCCGAGAGCTTGACGCCGCCGAACGGCGCCTCCGCTGTCGATATCAGGCCCGTATTGACCCCGACCATTCCATACTCGAGCGCTTCTGCGACGCGAAACACCTTAGCCACATCTTGTGCGTAGAAATACGAAGCGAGGCCGAATTCGGTTGCGTTTGCCTGCTCAATTACATCCGCCTCTCCTTTGAAACGGAAAAGCGGCGCCACTGGCCCAAAAGTCTCCTCCTGCGCTATCAGCATGTCCCGCGTAACATCGGCCAGGACCGTGGGTTCAAAGAAAGTTCCGCCCAAGGAATGTCGCGCGCCACCCTGACGAAGCTTTCCGCCCTTCAAAACGGCGTCTCGAATGTGCTCTTCGACCTTTTCGAGCGCCGCATGATCAATCAGCGGTCCAAGCACCACACCTTCGTCGAATCCATTTCCGGTCTTGAGTTTCCCGACCGCCGTCGACAGCTTCTCCGCGAAAGCGTCGTAGACACCGTCCTCGACATAGATGCGATTTGCGCACACGCATGTCTGTCCGTTGTTGCGGAATTTCGCGATCAGCGCCCCTTCCACGGCCGCATCCAGATCGGCGTCGTCGAAGACGATGAAGGGAGCGTTCCCGCCGAGTTCGAGACCGAGCTTCTTGATGGTTGGCGCGCTCTGCCGGTAGAGTTCCGCACCGATCTCGGTCGACCCCGTGAATGTGAGCTTCCGAACAATCGCATTCGCCGTCATCTCCGATCCGATCGCTCGCGCAGCGCCCGTCACAACGCTGAAGACGCCTTTCGGAACCCCCGCCTGCTCCGCCAGCAACGCCAGGGCCACGGCCGAGAAGGGCGTTTGGGAGGCGGGTTTGAGCACGATCGCACAGCCTGCGGCCAGGGCCGGCGCGACCTTGCGGGTGATCATCGCGTTCGGAAAATTCCACGGAGTAATGGCTGCCACCACACCGACCGGCTGCTTCAGCACCATAATGCGCTTGTCGGGTTGATGGCCCGGGATGACGTCGCCGTAGACGCGCCGCGCCTCCTCCGAGAACCATTCGATGAAGCTTGCGCCATAGACGATCTCGCCGATCGCCTCCCGGAGCGGCTTTCCCTGCTCGGCTGTCAGGATGCGTCCCAGATCCTCCTTGTTGGCGATCACGAGGTCGAACCAGCGGCGCAGGATCTGCGAGCGCTCCTTGGCGGTGAGCGCAGCCCAGCCGGGCTGTGCGACCCGCGCCGCCTCGATCGCCGCGCGGGTCTCCTCGGCGCCGAGCCTGGGAACACGCCCGACGAGTTCGCCGGTCGCGGGATCGCAGACCTCGATCGCATCGGCATTCGGCTCGACCCAGATGCCTGCAACCAGAGCCGCCTGCCTCAGCAGATTCCTGTCGTCCAATTGGGGGATCATGATTTCGTCCTTCGCTCTGGGCCAATGCTTCCGGGCGGGCCTTGCGCCTTCTGGAATAACCACACGCCCTCGTAGAATGGTCCGCGCCGCTCAGTGAGCGCGTTCGTAGATTGCGATGATGGCCGCCTCGTCCAGCGGCACCGGATTGTTCTTGAGAAGGCGCGTCTGCAGGATGGCATCGCGCGCGAGGAGCGGGATGGCGTCGGCCGGCACGCCGACATCCCGCAAGCGTTGCGGTGCGCCTGACTCCCGTGTCAGCGTCAGCAATCGTGCAATGACGGATCGGGCGTCGTCATCAGCCCGACCGACGCGAACGACCCCCAGGGCATCCGCCAGTTCGGCGTAGAGAGGTGCCGCCTTCGTCGCGTTGAACTCGAGTACCGGGCCGAGCATCAATGCATTCGACAGACCGTGGGGTATGTGGAACTGTCCTCCGAGAGGATAGGCAAGCGCATGAACCGCCGCGACCGGCGCGTTGGCGAAGGCTTGCCCGGCGAACATCGCCCCCAGCAGCATCGCTTCGCGGGCCTTTACGTCATTGCCATCGGTACAGACGGCGAGAAGGTTCGCGGAGAGCAACCGAAGCGCCTCGCGCGCCAGCATGTCCGAGATCGGGTTCTTAAGATGGATCGAGGTGTAGGCCTCGATGGCATGGACCATCGCATCGATGCCGGTGGCCGCGGTATGGAGTTTCGGTAGTCCGAGCGTCAGCGCCGCATCGAGCAGGACCCGATCGGCATAGAGCTGATCGGCGACGATGCCCATCTTGGTCTTCTCGCCTGTGGTCAGGATCGAGATCGCCGTGACTTCCGATCCGGTCCCCGCCGTCGTCGGGATCTGGATCAACGGCAAGCGATCGCCTATCAGATTTCCGATGCCATATGCGCTCGCGATCTCCTGATCGGTCCTGGCTAGGGCGGCGACCACTTTCGCCACATCCATCGAGGACCCGCCCCCTATGCCGATGACGATGCCGACGCCTTCCGCGACGGCAAGATCACGGCATGTGCGCACTATCTCCTCCGCCGGGTCCGCCTCGACGGCATCGAACACCACCACCGGGTAGCCGTTCCGATCCAGGGAGGACTTGAACCCGTCTATCAATCCCGATTGGTGGAGGAAGCGGTCGGTTACCGCGAGAACCTTCGTGGCCGGAAGCCAGCTCGAGATCGTCTCGCCAAGCCGATCGGCCCCGCCGAATTCCACATGGATGTTCGATACGGTTCTGAAGTTGAAGGAGTTCATGACATTCTCCTGGTCACGCAAAATGTCGCACGCCACGGATTTCTTTCGACTGGGAGTGGCGGGATCGACGTTCATCTTCTATTGAAAGCAGACGGCTTCGCCGAATAGAAATATATCGACGCATTCTTTCTATATGGCGACCCTAGTGGAGGCGCTCGATTTGGCCACGTGCAGCTCACATTACTTCCGTGAAACATTACGAGGTGCCGAGAGACTTGGATTCAACGCCCACGATTTCCTGAAGCATATCGATTTGGCTCCGGACGAGGTGAACGATCCCGCGTGGCGCGGCTCGTCGGAAAAACTGGCCGAACTGGTGCAACTCGTCTGGCTGCTTCTGGGCGACGAGTTCATGGGCTTCACGCAACAGCGGTGCAAGCCAGGCGTCTTCGCGATGATGTGCAACGTCGTCATCCATGAACAGACGATCGCCGCGGTCATGCGAAAGGGCGTGTTGTTCTACGATCTCTTCACCGATGAAATCGACATGACATTCACCGAGGATGGAGGTTCCTACTTCTTCGAAGTAACATTCAAGCACCCGGAGCACGATCCGAACCACTACTTTCTCGAATTCTGGCTCTCCATCTGGTACCGGGCAATCTGCTGGTTTTCCGGTCGGACGATCGCGATGAAGCGCGCCGAATTCAGCTACCCTAAACCGATCGGTCGAGCGGAAGAGCTTCGTTATATCTTTCCGACCGTACAACGTTTCTCCCAATCGAAGACGCGTCTGGTCTTCGATGAGGACCTTGCGGCGGTTTCGAACATCCGCAGCCGGACCGAGCTGAAAGCGATGCTGAACAGCGCTCCGCTGGTCTTCATGATGGTTCCGGCCAGTATCGGCAGCATCTCCCGGCGCCTGCGCAACGACATTCTCGCCACGAGCAGCGAAAGGGTCGCGTTTCCGCAACTCGAGTATTTCGCCGAAGCATATGGCATGAGCACGCAGACCCTGCGCCGACGGCTCAAGGACGAGGGTACGAGCTTTCGCCGCGTCGTGGAGGGGATACGAAGGGACCTTGCACTTAGCAGCCTGCTCAAGACCAAGAAGTCCGTGGCGGTGATCGCGGAGCGGCTGGGCTACTCGGAGACGCGCGCGTTCACACGGGCCTTCAGCCAATGGACGGGCCTGACGCCGCGCGCCTATCGCAAGCAGATGCTGGCGCAGTTCAAGGAGCCTACCCGGGACTAGCCGTACCGCTACCATTCGGCGGTCCAGCCATAGCCGCGCCGCATGGCCAGGGCCGCAATCTCCGGCGAGATCTGGCATTCGCTGCACATCCGCTCGACATAGCGGTCGCGATCCGATGCCAGCGCCGCAACGAGATCGGCGACGTGCTGGTCGTCGACTGCAGCGGTCTCGGCCTCCCGCCCGAGTTGACGGTCGATGAACCTGGCGTTGCCCGTGGCTTCGATATCCTTCAGTCGGGCAATCGCGGCAGGCGCCGCCGACTGCAAAGCATCGGCCGTCGGCAGCCGTTCCGACAGACCGATCAGAAGGTCGATCAAGACCGGATGCCCGATAAGGTCGGCCGTTCCGAAAAGAGCCGGGCGTGGCAGGCCCAGCGAACGGGCAGCAGCTCGATCGATGGCGTTTGGGTCAATCGCTTGCGCCGACGACCGGTTGATCGCGCTCGCTATCAAGAACAGGCCGAGGCGGTTGGCAACGAAGCCAGGCGTGTCCGGAAGCTCCATGACCGAACGTCCGAGCCGACCGCCGAGACTGTCGAGAAGCATGTCGCGAAGCCCCGCGACAAGCGGCTGGTCCGAGGCCGAGCCGACGACGACCTCCACCAGGGGACAATGCGACAGCGGGAAGAAGAAGTGGCTGATCGCATATCGCTTGCCGAATGCTGCAGGCAGGTCGCGCAGGAGTTCATGCCGGGTAGCCACGGACGAATCCGAGCTTACCAGGCCCGGCGCGAACTCCGCGCACGCTCGCAGCACCGCCTGCTTTCGTTCGATGTGCTGTCCGGCGATCTCGATGACCCAATCCGCCTGACCGAGCCGTTCCGGAAGCTGCGGATCCTCTGGTGCCGTCAGTCCGACGGCATCTGTCGGGAAGCCGCGCGCGACCGTATCGAAGAGCTGGTTCGCGAAACGATCGTCCCCGACGATCAGAACGCTTTTCATCTCTGCCATCCCAGGCGCCTCAGGATGCGTCCCGCGAGGGCTGCACGCCCCTCGGCATCGCGCATCAGCGTCTCGCCCAGCTCGACGTCGACGCCTGCGCCCGCTTCATGCACGGCCGTGTCGGTGAAGAACACGTCGATGAGGCCGTCGTAGTGCCGAAGCACGCCTGCGTCCCCGGGCGGAAGGCCCAGATCGCGTTGAATCCGTTCGACCGGCCCCTTGACGGCGGCGCCGTTCACATAGGGGGAGACCAGGACGACGGGGATCTCGGCCCCGGCGATCCTCTCCCGGAGACGACCGGTCGCCAGCATCGGTTCGATGCTGATGAACGGGTTCGACGGGGCGATGATGATGCCGCTGAGAGCGGGGTTCGCGAGCGCGGCTTCCAGGCCCTCTGAGAGCTTCGTGGCGTCCGTCCCGCCATATCGGATCCCGTCGACCCTGACGTCGGCGCGCAGCCGCACGAAATAATCCTGAAAGGCCAGTTCGCCATCGGCGGTGTCGATCGTCGTCGGCGTTGCCGCGTCCGTCACCGGTACCGGGGCATGGCGCACCCCCAAGCCGGCCGCGATCGCGGCTATCGCTTCGGACAGGCTGCGTCCCGACGAGAGCAGCTGGTTCCTGTAGAGGTGTAGCGCGATGTCCTTGTCGCCAAGCTGGAACCAGGACGGCGCACCGAGGGCCTGCAGCGTCTTATGCGTGGTCCAGCTTTCGTCCTCGCGCCCCCATCCGCGTTCGCGACTGACCAACCCGGCCAGCATGTAGAGGACGGTGTCGATGTCGGGACAGATGCGCAGCCCCAGATGGTCGAAGTCGTCGCCCGTGTTCACGGCGATGGTGAGCTCGTCCGGCGACAGATGTCGTGCAAGCCCGTCGGCAAGCTTGGAGCCGCCGACGCCGCCGCATAGGGAGAGGAAGTGCCGTTTCATGGGAAGAGATCACTCGCTGTTGGCCGAACCAGGTTCACCGCGGATTGCTGGCTCTCTTCCCAACGGACCCCGCGAACGATGACGACGGGCCGTCCTTCGTCGGCCTGCCCCATCACGAGGGAAGCCGCTGCGGCGATCTCGTCGGCGAAGCCCAGTTCGGAGGTCTCAAGTCGCCGCCCGTAGAGGTCGGGACGGCCGCGTAGATCCTGAAGAGCGGGAAGCCCGGACGAACCGATGGCGGTACCGCAGGTGCCGTGGCGCCAGGCCCGCCCGAAGCTGTCGATGATGAGCACCGCGAGCCTGCGCTGCGTGGCCGCTTGCAGTTTCTGCCTCAACTCCGTGGCGCTGCCGTCCGGATCGACCGGCAGCAGCAACACCTGCTCAGTTTCTCCTTGTGACAGATTGGACTGGTCGATCCCGGCATTGGCCATGACGTAACCCAGCCTGTGCCGGACGATAATGATCCCCGGAACGGCGCGCATCACGCTGCTGCTTTCAGAAAGGACCAGTTCGACGACGCGCGGATCCTTCCGGGCGATGGCCGCGAGTTGTTCGGCCCGTTCGCTCGGAACGATGTCCGAGAGCCGCACATAGCGCCCTTCGGCCTTAGAGACGACCTTCTGGGCCAGCACGACGACGTCGCCGTCGCGGAAGCCGTCCGCCCCGGCAGCCGACAGGATCTGTTCATCCAGCCTGTCGCCCGGAACGACCCGAGGAAAATCCGGCAACGGAATGAGCGAGACGGTTCCTATACTAGACTCCAAGATAGGCTTCCCGAACTCGTGGATCGGCGAGCAGATCCTTCGCCGAGCCCTCCATGGAGATCCGACCGCGATCGATCACGTAGCCTCGGTCGGCCGCTCGCAACACGGCCTGGACGTTCTGCTCGACCACAAGAACCGTGGTGCCTGCTTCCCGGATCGAGCAGATGATCTGCATCACCTGCCGCGCGAGCAGCGGGGCCAACCCCATGGTCGGTTCGTCCAGCAACAGGATGCGGGGGTCCGACATGAGCGCGCGCCCCATGGCCAGCATCTGTTGCTGCCCGCCGGACAGCGTCCCGGCGGCGCGTTTGCGAAACTCGCGCAGGATCGGAAACATCTCGTAGACGCGGGCCCGGTTCCTCTCGATCTTCGTCGGCGAGACCCAGGCTCCGAGCGCCAGGTTGTCCTCCACCGAAAGGGGCGCGAAGATCTGGCGTCCTTCCGGAACCTGCGCCACGCCCCGGGAGACGCGCCGGGCCGGAGGCATCCCCTGGATGCTCGCGCCGGCCAGGGTGATTGTCCCACTGGTGATCGGCTGGATGCCGGAGATCGCGCGCATCAGCGTCGTCTTTCCGGCCCCGTTCGCTCCGACCAGTGCGACCATCTTCCCCTGGTCGACCTCCAGCGAGACGTCGTGCAGGACCTCGATGCGGCCATAGCTGCTGCGCAGCTTCTCGACTTTAAGCATCTGCGGGCTCCGTCGCTCCCAGATAGGCCGCGATCACGGCCTCGTTGCAGCGGATTTCATCCGGTTGCCCCACGGCCAGCGTCTTGCCTTGGTTCAGGACGTGCACACGATCGGCCAGACCCATCACCATGTGCATATCGTGCTCGACCAGAACGACCGATACGCCCATGCCGGCGACCTCCCGGATCACGGCCTCAACCTCGGCCGTCTCTGCCGCATTGCACCCGGCGACGGGTTCATCCAGCATGAGAACGCGTGGCGCCGTCGCCAGGGCCCGGGCAATCTCCAGGCGTTTGACCACGCCATAGGACTGGTCGCCTGCCCTCTCATCAGCGCGCGCCACGATGCCAACCCGTTCGAGAAGTTCGAGTGCATGCCGTCGGGTTGCGGCGTTCTGGGCCTTAACCGAAGGCAGTCCGAGCATATGCGCCAGTAGACCGCCCTTTTCGTGGATGCGGGCGCCGACCATGACGTTCTCGACGACAGTCATGTGCTCGAAAATCTGCAGGTTCTGGAAGGTGCGGGTCATGCCCCGCCGCGCTCGCTCGAACGGCCTCAGCGAGGAGATGTCCGAGCCGGCGAGGGTCACTTTCCCGGTCGTCGGGATGTAGAGGCCGGAAACGCAATTGAAGAGGGTTGTTTTTCCGGCACCGTTCGGGCCGATCAGCGCGTAGATTTCGCCTTCGCCGACTGAGAAGTCGACACCGTCAAGCGCGACCACTCCCCCGAACCGGATGCCGAGTTGTTCAACCTGCAGCATCGTCATGCCCTCCGAGGACGCAGCCGGGCCGCGATGCTGGGCACGATGCCCTTGGGCAGCAGGACCAGGATCACGATGAGGATCAGACCGAGGATGGCCTGTTCGTATTCGTGAAAGACCGTCAGGAATTGCGGCAGAACGACGAAGATGGCCGCCCCGACGATACTTCCGATGGGCGATCCCAACCCGCCGACGACCGTCATCGTCACGAACTCGATCGAACGCAGGATGCCGGCCGAATGGGGCGTGATGTACCGGTCGAACATCACGAAGCAACAGCCCGCCAAAGTGGCGAAAATTGCGGATATGACGAAGGCATGCAGCTTCGCCTTCGCAACGTCGATGCCGAGGACTCCGGCAGCGGTCTCGCTGTCGTGAATGGCACGCATCTCGCGCCCCGTCGGGCTATCGAGAACGCTGGCGAGCAGATACATGACCACGACCAGCACGAGGCCACAGACCCAGTACCAGCTCCAGCGTGACGTCATGCCGAACAGGCGAACCGACGCCATGTCGAGCGCCAGACCGTCCGGACCACCCGTGAGGTCGACGGCATTCGTCAGGAACATCGCGAAGATCGAGCCGAAGGCCAGAGTGGCCATCGCCAGGTGGTAGCCGCGCAACTTGAGGATGGGGCGACCGATGATCCATGCGACGATGCCGGCAATCGGCAGGGAGCCGGCCGTCAAGAGCCAGGGCGAGAGACCATAGCGCGCCGCGCCGACCGCGACGACATAGCCGCCGAGCCCGAAGAACGCGCCATGCCCGAGGCTTATCTGCCCGGCATAGCCCATCAGCAGATTCTTGCCGAGCACCACGACCGAGAAGATGAAGAGCAGGGTTGCCATGCGAACCTGGAAGTTCGTGAGCGGCAGAAGTGACACCAGGACGATCGACGCGGCGACGATCAGCACCGGGACGTAGGTCGGGCCGAGATGTTTTCGCATGTCAGACCCTTTCGACCGATCGCGAGGCAAAAATGCCTTGAGGGAACAGCGCGAAGACGAGGAGCAGGACGACCAATGCGAGCGCGTCCTTGTAGACTGAGGAAATGAAGCCGGCGCCGAATGCCTCCAGCAGGCCGACCAGCAGGCCGCCAAGGACGGGGCCGTACGGCTTGCCCGTTCCGCCAAGCATGGCGCCCGTGAAACCCTTGATCGCGAGCATGACGCCGGTGTCGTAGCTGGTCAGCGTGATCGGCGTGGCCAGAATCCCACCGAGCGCCCCAATCAGCGCCGACAGCGCGAAGCACAGACTGACGACGGCCACACGGTTGATGCCCATTAGCTGCGCACCGACGGTGTTCGCCGCGATGGCGACGATCGCCTTTCCGGTGAGTGCCCGGGACAGGAAGAACCCCATCACCGATACGATCAGGAACGCTCCCAGGATGATCACGAGGGCCTGGGTTTGGATGACGACCCCGCCGACACGCCAGACATCCCAGGGCATCAATTGCGGGAGCCGGACGAAGTCCTTGCCGAGGATCGCCGAGGCCAGTCCACGGGCCAGCAGCGAAGCGCCGATCGTCAGGATCAGAAGCTGGATTGGTGAGGCAGAGCGCGCCTGATTGATGCCGAACAGGAAGAGCGCGAGACCGAAGGTCACCGTGATCGCGCAAGCCAACAGCGCCGCGACCGGGTACGGAAGGCCGTAGCTGGCGACGCCGATGCCCGCCAGCATCCCGCCCAGCATGAAGAACTCGCCCTGCGCGAAATTGAAGATGCCGGATGCTCGATAGATGAGCGTGAAACCGACGGCCACGAGGGCATAGATCGCTCCGACCGTAAGGCCCGAGACGATCAACTGTAAGATCGTCGTCATCGTAAATCCTGGTTGGGATTGTGCGGGACTGCATCGGCACGACACGCACACCGATGCAGTCCCGTAGTCACTTGCCCGGCGCGCGCGCCCAGCGGCCATCCTTGATCGTCAGCATCTCAAAGCTGCCGAGGTCGATACCGAGGTGGTCGGTCGGTGACATCCGGATGCGGCCGACCGTCCCGACGAAGCCATCCGTCTTCTCGAGAGCATCGCGAACCTTCTGCGGGTCGGAGCTCTTCGCCCGCTTCATGGCGTCGACCAAAAGGAGAAGACCGTCATGCGCGTAGCCGCCGAAAGCATCCGGCTGCCGCTTCGTCGCGGCAACGAAGTCGTCGCGATACTTCACGAGAACGCTCTTGCGGGGATCGTTCGCTTCCAGCGTGTCGGCGACCAGCAGCAACGGCGCGGGAATGCGGATACCCTCGCCGTCCTTGGCCACGGCCTCAAGGTAACCGAGCGTAGCCGCTGCGTGGCCCATGTAGAGCGCCTGCGTCATGCCGAGCTGGCGGAAGTTGCGGGTGACGATTGCCGGCCCCTGACCGATATCGGCGTTGATGACGGCCTCGACGCCAGGGATGGCTTTGATGCGGTTGAGCTGCGGGGTCATGTCGCTGTCACGCGGACCGTAGCTCTCCTGAGCCAGGATGGTGATGGACTTCTTGGGCGCGAGATCGGTGCATTGCTTCGCCATGGATTTGGCGAATCCGCCCTGCCCCGCGATGAGCGCCGCCTTGCTCAGGCCCTGCGCCTTCATATCGTCGAAGATCTTCTCACAGGCCATGAGGTCGGTATGCGGCGGCTTGAAGACCCATTTGCGAACCGGGTTGATGATCTCCACGCCGCCGGAGAACGACACGAACGGGATGTTCGCATCTTCGACCACCGGGATGACGGCCATCGAATTTCCGGTGCCCGAACCGCCAACGATCGCGGCGACCTTGTCTTCCTCGACCATGCGCACGGCGAAATTGCGCGAGGCACTCGCATCGGAGGCGTCGTCGTAGAAGATCAGCTTGATCGGCTGACCATTCACGCCGCCGGCGGCATTGATCTGCTTCACGAGCATTTCCAGCGTCAGGCGCTGCGGCTCTCCAAGAAAGGATGCCGGACCTGTCGCCGAGGTGAAGGCCCCGATCTTTATCTCGGCGTTGACCGGCGATGACAAGGCGAACGAAAAGGTGGCGGCGAATGCCACCGCAAACAGATTTCTCACTGAGCTTCTCCTCCCGAATAGTCCTGATCTGGGCGTAAGACGCCTCAGGTTTTCTTAGTGATTGAGCTTATACCGTTGGGACTGTCTCATTGCCGTGTGAGCCGGGACAATGTCCGGACAGCTCAGAAAAAGAGACATAATCGCTCATGGGGTCGTCACCTCTGAGCGCTGGAGTCGGGTCATGGCCGCCCTCAGCCCATCCGCGATCGACGCCGGCTTGCGCGCCGCCCTGTCGACATAGACATGAACGAAGATCCCCTCGGCGGCGGACGTCTCCCGGTTCTCCGCGAACAGGGCGACACGGTAGGTCACCGAAGTCCTGCCGAGGCTATCGATTCGTAAACCAGCGGTGATCTTGTCCGGATAGGCGAGCTCGGCGTGATAGTCGCAGCTGCTATGAACGACGAGCCCGATGAGATCCGAGGATCTCGGATCCTGCTTGCCGACATCGTGCAGCCAGCGGTTCACGACACTGTCGAACAGCCCGTAATGCACGGCGTTGTTCATGTGCCCGTAGACGTCGTTATCGTTCCAGCGGGTGGTGATCTCCTCGAAATGGAGGAAATCCTGCCTTTGCGAAGGTATCGGCCGCTGCCGCGGCGCTGTCACGGTTATTTCGGTCACTCCGCAGGCTCCAGCATGTCCATCCGGGAGCGCTTGCGCACGAACGGGCGATTGACGACGGGCAGCAGTTCGGGCGCGGCGAAGGATGAATCGACCCGGTCCTGCGTCTGCCTCTCGTACAGAGTCGTGCGCTGCACCGGCCGCCTGCCCGCCCGGGCGATGAGCATTTCCATCTCCTCCGGAGCCGATTCCTGGCCATGCTGGGCGCCCGCGGCGCGCGTGATGGACTCGTTCATCAGCGTTCCGCCCAGATCGTTCACCCCGGCCTTGAGCGCGATGACGGCCCCGTCCGGGCCGAGCTTCACCCAGGACGCCTGAATGTTCGGGATCAGCGGGTGCAGCACTAGTCGCGCCACCGCGTGCATGAGGATGGCCTCGCGGAACGTCGGACCCGGCCGCGCGCCGCCGCGGAGGTACAAAGGCGCTTCCATCGCCACAAACGGAAGGGGCACGAATTCGGTGATGCCTCCGGTCCGTTCCTGGATATCGCGCAGCAACAGCAGATGCTGCGCCCAATGCCGTGGATGGTCGACGTGGCCGTACATGATAGTCGACGTCGTCCTGAGCCCCACCGCATGGGCCTGTTCGATCGCCGCCGCCCATTCGTCCGTCGTCAGCTTTCCCTTGCAGAGAATGTCCCGCACCTCGTCGTGCAACACCTCGGCGGCCGTGCCGGGCAACGATCCGAGACCGGCCGCCTTCAGCCGCGTTAGAAACTCCCGGAGAGGAATTCCAAGGGTCGCGGCTCCTTGCGTGACCTCGAGCGGCGAGAAGGCGTGAACATGGATGCCCGGCTGGGCCTGTTTCACCGTGCGCAGGATTTCGAGATAGGTCTCGCCCGTATAGTCAGGGCTGATTCCACCCTGCATGCAGACTTCGGCGGCGCCGCGCTGCCATGCTTCGTCGACCCGTCGGGATATCTCGGAAAGGTCCAGATCATAGGGCTTGCCGCGCAGCGCCTCATGCGTCTTCCCCTTGGAGAAGGCGCAAAAGCTGCAAGAGTAGGTGCATACGTTGGTGTAGTTGATGTTGCGGACGACGACATAACTGACCTCGTCGCCGCACTGCCGCTTCCGGAGCTCGTCCGCCGATTGGCAGACGAAGTGCAGATCGCTGCCACGAACGCCGAACAGGGTTTCGATCTCGGCCGCCTGCAAGCGCCTGCCAGCCATTGCCCTGGAGACGATGTCGACGACTTCCGCCCTCACCTGCTCGGCCGGGACGGGCTTGTCGAAGTGCTCGAACATCGACGTGTCCGGTGGCGTCAGCCCTCCGGCGATCCAGCTGCACTCGCGAGCGTACCCTTCGGCATCCGCGCGAGCCAGAACATGACGCAATACCTTGCGGTCGATCCATAGCCCCGTCGGTTCGATATAGCGCGGATAGACCGTCAGGCGTTGGATCAGCTCCTTGCCGGCTGCCGCCGTCTTCTCGGCCAGCCTGTCCAGATGAGGCCATGGAGCCTCGGGGTTGACGTGATCGGGAGTGACGGGGGACACCCCTCCCCAGTCGTTGATCCCGGCATCGATCAGTTTCTCGAGATCGCCATGCGCGAGATTCGGGGGCGCCTGGATGCTCATCGTCGGCCCGAGAACGAGCCTGGCGAGGGCGATGGCACGCAGGAACGTTTCCTCGTCCGGCTCGGGAGCCTCGGCCATGCGGGTTCCCGCCTTGGCGCGGAAGTTCTGAACGATCACTTCCTGGATGTTGCCGTATTCCTCCTGTACGGCGCGGATCGAGAGCAGGGATTCGACCAGTTCCTCCGGCGTCTCGCCGATGCCGATGAGCAGCCCGGTCGTCATCGGGATGTGAAGCCTGCCCGCATCGGCCAGGGTCTTCAGCCGCACCGCCGGGACCTTGTCTGGTGAACCGAAATGCGCATGGCCGCGCTCGCACAGACGGTCGGAGCCGCTTTCCAGCATCAGGCCCATCGAGGCCGAGACCTCGCGCAGCCGCGCCAGCTCTTCCGGCTCCATGGTGCCGGCATTGACGTGCGGCAGCATGCCCGTCTCTGCGAGAATCCTCGCGCAGACTGCATGGAGATAGTCGAGTGTGCTCGCGTATCCCGCTGCCTCGAGCCAATTGCGCGCCGCGGCATAGCGAAGTTCGGGCTTCTCGCCCAAGGTCAGCAGAACTTCGTTGCAGCCGGCAGCCTGGCCGCGTCGCACGACCTCCAGGACCTGATCCATCGACATGAACGGAGCGGCGACTCTGCTCGGCGCCTTCGCGAAGGTACAATAGTGGCACACGTCCCGGCAGAGCTCCGTCAGCGGGACGAAGACCTTGCGCGAGTAGCTCACACGATGCCCGAAGCCGATGTCGCGGCAATCCCGCGCGCGGCCCAGCAGCTCCACGCTCGAAAGCGACAGAAGGGCCAGCGCATCTGCTCGATCCGGGTAATGCGGATCGGTCGTCAATGTTTGCCGTTCCATCGCTGGGGATCTCCGTTGATGTCCTTCAAGCGGGACGACAGGATCGCCGTCAGTGCCTGGTCGGGGCTCTCCCCCCGCGTCTGGAAGACCTCGATGGCGTCGGCCGGCGTGTCGAGGTCGAGCGCAAGCGTTTCCGATTTGAACAAGATGTGGGTCAAACCTCTCGTGCGCGCTGCCAGTGCATGGGCTTGCGCGCTGTTCTGGCCGTAGAGGTACGGAAATCGGTTTCGTGCCGTAACCATCCGGACGTTCGTGCCCGTACCGATCCGGTCGCTCGCGATGGTGACGGCTTCCTCGCC
Source organism: Chelatococcus sp. (assembly GCA_003248805.1). Taxonomy (GTDB): domain Bacteria; phylum Pseudomonadota; class Alphaproteobacteria; order Rhizobiales; family Beijerinckiaceae; genus Allobosea. Next base: position 45,356 of record QFQY01000027.1, read on the forward strand.
CAGGCGTTCGTGCGCCGCGAGCATCCGCTCGAACTCGGCCGCGCGGAAAAACGGCAGATCGGCACAGACGACGGCGACCCCGCCGCACGCCCCGCCGAGCATGGCTTCGGCCTGCGCAAGCGCGTCGTTGAGCCCGTTGGCGCCGTTTTCCCAGACGACTTCGATTCCGAGAGACGTCGCAGTCTTGATCATCGTCGGCTCGGAGGTGACGGTCAGAATCCGGCCGAGTGCCTTGACCTGTCCGAGCTCGCTCAGCACCGATCGGGCCATGATGGCCGCAAGCTGGCGACGAAGGGCGCCATCCAGAATGGGCCCCAGCCGGCTCTTGGCGTGCTCGAAGGATTTGATCGGCACGATGACGTTCATCACTTGATGCCCGTGATGCGTATCCCGGCCTGGCAGCCGAATTGCCGATTGATCTGGATGAGCAGAGAGGTCAGCGCCTCGGTTGCGGCCGAATTCGCCAGCGGCCCGGCATAGTATCCGGTGAGGCCGAGCGTTTTAATGAGTTCGACGATCTCCAGGCAGGAGGCCTTGTCGTTCCCGGCCACCAGCACGTCGCAATCGAGCGGCTCGAGCGTCTGCAGCTTGTCGGCGGCGACGTTCTGGAACGCCGAGACGATCCTGACACCATCACCGAGCATTGCTTGTGCAGCGACAGCGGCCGACCCGCCTTCGGGCAGTTGCACGGTTCCGACCTTGGGCGGCAGCAGAGGGACCGTCGCGTCGATCACGATCTTGCCCTGCAGGTGCGCGGAAACCTCCGACAGCAAGGCTTTCTGCTGCGCGTAAGGGACCGTGACGGCGATGACGTCGGCTTGCGCGGCGGCCGCAGCGTTCACCTCGGCCTTCAACTCAATTCTGGCGGACCCGCTTTCGGCCAGGATCGTGCGCGCCCGTTCGGTCGCTTCCTGCGCCTTCTCCAGGCTACGAGAGCCGATGATCACCCGTTGGCCGGAGCGAGCGAGACGCAGCGCCAGTCCGAACCCAAGCGAACCCGTCCCTCCCAGGATGGCATAAACCTTGTCCATGTCGTTCTCCTGTTCAGGTCAGCCGAGCGCACGCTTCGGCGCGAAGAAGGCTGCGATCTTGGCTTGCGCTTCGTCCGACATCAGCAGCTCGACGAAGCCTCGCGTCTCGATCCGGGAGATGGGCTCCCAGGGCAGGTAGAGACTTTGCGCCGCCACGTCGGCGATCCGGGTCGCGGCGCGGTTTCCGCGGCCCGCCAGGCTTCGCACGCGCCCCGCAGCGAATTGCAGGGAGGTGCGATTTTCGGTCGAGAGACGATGCGCCCCGAAGGTCCGCCCCGCCTTGTCGAAGGGCTGAACCGACTCGGGATTGTGCAGGATCCAAGCGCGGGCGCGCTTCTCGGCATCCTCTCGCGTGCTGGCCAGCTCATCGACCAGGCCCTCCGCGAGCGCCTGCCGCAAGGAGGTACGACGTCCCTGGAGCAGCCACGGCAGGGCCTTGTCGAAGCCGAGCAGGTGCGTCAGCCGGATGACCCCGCCAGCGGCCGGCAGAATGCCGAAGTCGACCTCGGGCAGACCGATCTGGGCATCGTCGCGATCGAGAGCGATCCGGTGATGGCAGGCGAGGCAGAGCTCATAACCTCCGCCGAGGGCCGTCCCGTTGATGAGTGCGACGACCGGGCGACCGAGTTTCTCCAAGCGCCGCAGATAACCCTTCAGCCGTTCGAAGTGCCCGAAGATCTCGGCTTCCATGCCCGGCCGGGCGCGAGACATCAGCGCCAGGTCACCGCCGGCAAGGAATGAGCCCTTGGCGGATGTGATGATGACACCGCGGATCGCTGCGACCTCCGCTTCGAGACGATCGAGCGCTTCCGGCATCCGCATCATGAACTCCTCGTTCATGATGTTGACCTTCCCGTCCAAGTCCATCGTGAGCGTAGCAATTCCGTCCTTGCTCAAGGCGACGCTGAGATTGCCCATTGGTCGTCTCCTCACACGCGTTCGATCAGCGTCGCGATGGCCATGCCGCCAGCGGCGCAGAGCGTGACGACGCCACGCTTCCCGCCTCGCCTCTCCAACTCGTCGAGCACCGTTCCGAGAAGGATCGCTCCGGTCGCGCCGAGGGGATGACCGAGCGCGATCGCGCCCCCGTTGGGGTTCATCTTCTCGGGATCGATGCCGCTGTGCTTCACGAAGCGGAGGGCGACCGAAGCAAAGGCTTCGTTGACCTCGAAGAGGTCGATATCGTCGTAGCCGAGGCCTGCATTCGCCAGGAGGCGATCGACGGCCGGCCCCGGCCCGGCCAGCATGATCGTTGGGTCACATCCGATTGTGACGCACCCGGCGATACGGCCGCGTGCGGTCAGGCCGTGGCGCTCTCCCGCCTCGGCCGAGCCGAGAAGCACCAGCGCAGCGGCGTCCGCGATTCCAGAAGAATTGCCCGGGGTATGAATGTGCCGGACCGCATCGAGCTCGGGATAGGTATCCTGGGCGACGGCGTCGTACCCCACGGCCCCGACACCGGCGAAGGACGGCTTCAGATTCGCGAGCTTCTCGGGGTTGGTGTCGGCGCGGATGAGCTCGTCTTTGTCGAGCATGGGCATACCGGACGCGTCCAGCACGGGCACGATGGAACGTGCGAAGTATCCGGCGTCCCGTGCAGCAGCAGCCCTCTGATGGGAACGCAGCGCGAAAAGGTCAGCCTCTTCGCGCTTCAGCCCATCGACGGTCGCGATGATGTCGGCCGACACGCCCTGAGGGACATAGATGCCGGCCGTCGCTCCATCGATATCCTCGGCCCATGGGCCTCCATCCGAACCCATCGGCACACGCGACATCGACTCTACGCCACCCGCCACGACAAGCTCGGCCTGCCCCGCCGCGATCTTGGCAGTGCCGATATGGACCGCCTCGCTGCCCGAGGCGCAGAACCGGTTGACCTGCAGCCCGGAAGCATGATCCCCCCAGCCTGCTGCGAGCGCCGCGATCCGTGCCAGCACGCTGCCCTGCTCACCATGCGGATTGACAGTACCCAGCACGATCTCGTCGACATCGTCCCCGCTCACGCCCAATCGATGCGTGAGCTCGCGCAGGAGACCGGAAACGAGATGCAAAGGCTTCGCATCCGCCAGTGATCCATCGAACCGGCCCCGCCCCCGGGGCGTGCGGATCGCTTCATAGACAAAGACTTCGCGAGCCATGGAGCCCTCCCGTTTCCGGCATGTCCGTCAGGCGGCGGCCTGCGCCGTTCCCAGGATATTGGCGCGCGCGCCATGATCGCTGGCGCCATGCAGGTCGCGAACGAGCTGCTGCATGATCCGCTTTTCCTCGTCATCGCGAACGGGGATCGAGAACTCGCAGTTCGTCACGACGTCGCCGTAGCGATCCATCAGCTTCTTGCCGATGACGTCGTAGGTTCCGAAAACCACGAACTTCTCGAGAGTCTCGTCGGAGATAAGCTTGGGCAGCTCCTCCCAGTTCTGCGCGCGCGAGAGGAGCTTGGCCTCCTGCGTCAGATCGCCGAGACCGACATGCTCAAAACATGCGACGTAAGCCGGCGTCGACGCGTAGAACGCGATGCGCGCCCTCGCGTCCCGGATCTTCGTCTGGAGCTCTTCCTCGTTCGGGGCGGTTGCGATCAAAGGCTTCATCGAAACCTTGAAGTTTTCGAGCGAACGCCCTGCCCTCTCAGCGCCCTTGCGCACCTCGGGCAGCATGACGTCCCGAATATAGCTCGGCGTGCAGACCGGATGCGGGCGAATGCCGTCCGCCACTTCACCGGCGACCATAGACATCACGGTGTTCACTGCCGCGATGTGGATCGGAATATCGGGATGTTCGATCGGCCCGGCATCGAAGAGCGGAACCATCAGATCCAGCTTGTAGAATTCGCCCTGATAGTTGAGGGGCGTGCCGTTCTGCCAAGTATCCCAGACGGCCCGGACGGCGCGGATATAGTCACGCATCCAGGGGCCGGCGGGGTGAGCCTCGAGACCGTAGCGACGTTGAATATGCGCCTTGACCTGGGGGCCGAGGCCAAGGGTGAAACGCCCCTTGGAAAGCTTCTGGATGGTCCAGGCGCTCAGCGCCATCACGGTCGGGCTGCGCGGAAACGCAATGGTGACAGCCGTGCCGACCTTCAGCGTCGTCGTGGCCTGCGCGGCCAGCGCCATGACGACGAACGGATCATCCTTCGTCTCTTCCGTGAAGACACCGTCCAGGCCGCATTCCTCGACGAGCTTGGCTTGCTCACCGATGGTGCGGATGTCCAGAGGCTTGTCCGGTGCGCGAAGGCCCGGGTCGACCTTGCCCATGGGCAATAGGGTCTCGATCAGCATGAATCTCTCCATGAGCTGCTGGGGAACAATCCGGTGCGGCCGCGAGAGCCGCGATGAAGGGGAAATCGCTGTCAGAGCATTTTGCGGTGATCGATCACGCGAACAGCCTTGCCCTGAGACCGCTCGACGGAGCCGACGGGCACGACATTCACTGTTGCGGATATGCCCACCATGGTCTTGATGCGTTTGCCGAGTTCTTTCCCGATGTCCGCGGCGGGAGCATCGGCGCTGCCGGCTCTGAGCTCGACATTGATCGCGACATGATCCAGGGCTCCTTGCCGGTGGATCTCGATCTGGAAATGGCCCCCGAGCTGGGGAACCAGGAGGATCTGCTCCTCGATCTGCGACGGAAATACGTTCACGCCGCGAATGATCATCATGTCATCGGAGCGTCCCGCGAAGCGATCGAGCCGGCGCATCGGCCGCGCCGTCCCGGGAAGGAGGCGCGTGATATCCCTGGTTCGATACCGGATGACGGGAAGCGCCTCCTTGGTGAGCGTCGTGATCACCAGTTCGCCCCACTCGCCATCGGGAAGGACACTGCCGGTCTCGGGATCAATGATCTCCGGATAGAAGTGATCTTCCCACAGGGTCGGACCATCGAGCGTTTCGATGCACTCGCAGGCAACGCCCGGCCCGATGATTTCGGATATGCCGTAGTAGTCCACGGCCTGCAGATTGAGCCGCCGATTGATCTCGCTACGCATCGCCTCGGTCCACGGCTCCGCCCCCACGAGAGCGACGCGAAGCGCGATCTCGTCCAGGGATCTGCCCTGCCTGTCGAATTCGTCGGCGATGTTGAGGAGATAGGACGGGGTCACCATGATGATGGTCGGCTTGAGGTCGACCAGCAGATTCACCTGCCGCTCGGTCTGGCCGCCCGAGACCGGTATGACGGTAACGCCGAGAGCCTGCGCGCCGTCGTGAGAACCCATTCCGCCAGTGAACAAGCCGTAGTTGTACGCGTTGTGCACCCGGTCGCCCGCTCGTGCACCCGCCGCCCGAAGCGAGCGGGCGACGAGGCCAGCCCATGTTGCCAAGTCGTTTTGCGTGTACCCGACGACCGCCGGCTTGCCTGTCGTTCCGCTTGAAGCATGAATGCGAGCCACGCGCTCAAGCGGAACGGCGAACATGCCGTAAGGATAATGGTCGCGGAAATCCTGCTTCACGCAGAACGGGAATTTCTGCAGATCCTCGAGCCGCATGAAGTCGTCGGGACCGACGCTGGCGGCAAGGCACTTCGCCTTGTAGGGAGCGCTGTTCTCGAAGGCGTGACGAATGATTTGACGCATCCGAACAACCTGCAGCTGGCGCAGCGCGTCGACCGATGCGGTCTCGATCTCTTCCAGCTCGAACGGATTGCCGGCTTTCAAACCTGCCAAAAGCATAGACCCAAATTCCTCCCGGTGGGCGTGCATCCGTCCAGCAATTGCTAGTCAGCTGGCTCGCTTGTTGACGCGACATTGCCGCATTTGAGACCGTGCTAAAAGGACATTAATTGCCAAGATATGTCATACTTCCGGTCGTGAAGCGGTCGTTCGACGATGAGCAATATTCTGCTATTATATTGAAGTATTGTGTTTTTTTCATCTATCACGCCATCACCTTGGCGGAAGACCACTTTCCTCGATGCCAAAAATGAGGACAGAAACGCTGTCGATATCAGGGGCTGAATGTGCTGTCCGACCGGAAGCAACGAATTGGATATTTCGGCCCGACGTCGGACGACATGTCGGGAAAACGGCTGTCTACAGGTCAACAGGGTCGTTGCGCATCGGGCGCCTTGAACACTGTCGCGAGGAGCCCCAGTATCTCGGCGGGCAGATGCCCCAACAGAATACTAGCACTACTTTGGCAGATTTTTAGAGTTGAGCCGTCGGTTAAAGTGCGGACATCGTATCAGTGGTGGCCGTTCGAGTCTGGCGATGATGGCTGCGCGGATCGCTGGCAGGGTCGGCTGGGGTGGCGGGCCCTGGATTCTTTTTTTCCCGCTTCGCCTGCTTGAGGCGCCGGGATTGAAGGAAGGCATAGGCGATCATGGTCATGAGCGCGTGCCGGTGCAGCCCGGTCCATGATCGTCCCTCGAAGTGATCGAGCCCGAGTTCCTCCTTTAGCTGCTGATGCGCCTGCTCGCAGATCCAGCGCGCCTTGATTGCGCCGGCCAGGCGCTTGAGCGACGTGTCCGCCGGCAGGTTCGAGAGGTAATATTTGCGCTCTCCATTCGAGCGATGTTCGCCGATCAGCCAGGCCTCTTCTCCCGGCAGATGCTGCTGTCCCATGTCGCCGATCCTCTGGGGCGGCCCGTCGGCCACCTTGATCCGCACGGCAGCGAAGCGGGCCTTGAGTGGGCCCTTGGTGCCACGCCGCCAACTCAGCGTGCGCCAGGGCGCCGTCGCCAGCGTCTTCTCCGCCGATACCGACTTCGTGTCGGGCACATGGTTCTTGCGCGGGCGACCCCGCCCGGCGACGGGAAAGACGAGGGCCACGTCGATCGGATAGACCTTCTGGCGCCCCCCAACGCCGACGGCCCAGCTGAGACCACGCTCGCTCAAGGCCTGCCGGAATGGTGCGGAGAGGCCATAACCGGCATCGGCCAGCAGGCAGCCGAAGCGCAGGCCGGCCGCGCGCGCCCGATCGATCTCGGCGAGTGCGATCTCGGGCTTGGTCCGATAGCCCCCGTGATCGTCCGGCACACCGGCTCGGGCCAGCCGCGCAGGATCGCTCGTCCAGCTCTCGGGCAGGAACAGCCGCAACCCCACCATGACCGGGACTTCACCGGAAGCCAGCGTCAGCGACACCAGGGTCTGGCAGTTGGCGTTCTTGCCCAAGGCAGAGGCGTATTGCGGCGCGACGCCGACCGAGCGCTCGCCCTTCTTCGGCAGGGCCGTGTCGTCGACGATCAGCCAGGCCTCAGCGCCACCAACCATCCTGTCGGCTTCGGCAAGTAAGATCTTCACAAGCGGTGCGGCGTCCCACGCCTCGCTGGCGATGAAGTGATGAAGCTGGTCGTAGCCGACGCCACCGCCGCGCGCCGCCATCGGCTGGACGCTCTTGCGATCCCCAGCGCCGATCAGCCCCGCCACATAAGCCGGACACATCCGCACCCGAACCTTGTGCCGCAGAGCACCGAGAAAGGGTGCAAGCCAGTGCTCAAGATCCGACTTCCAGTTCTCGTCCATGGCCGGCCCTCCATAAGCCGACCACCCATGAATCACGCAAATCGCGCCGCGGGAATCCCAAAAATGCCAGCGCGTCTAAAAATCTGCCAAAGTAGTGCTAGGATGAGGAAACCGAATGTGGGATGCCCTGCGCATCGCGCATGGAGCTTTCGGTCGGGTAGCGCTCCTGGATATGGATCGCAGCCCGGTTCCTCATGCGCATCCGCATGGCCGATGAAGTCATTCTCGATCGGCGCATCGCGCCAGCCATCAGCCATCGCCATCATCCGAAGCCGTCCTCCGATCCGTTCCGTGTCGCCATGCGATGCCCGGCGATTCAGGATGCCCGAAAATTGCACGACAACTGGACCCGTTTCTAGGGTTAGGACCACAAGGGCCCGATGATTGAGCCATGATCTCAAATCGCATTGAAGGAGAAGCCCCTCCTTGGCCTTGAAGGCTAGGCACCCTTGGAGCTCGTCTCCACGTCCCGGAACCGCGGCCGGGGTGAACTGGCTTTGAGCGCAGCGCGGGGGTGCTTACGGATGCAGCTCGCGCGGATCTTGGGCATTCATGCGTTGTTTGTGGCTCGCCAGCCTTCGTTATTGGCCTGAAAGATTCGCCAGTGACGAATTTGCCTTACTCGCATGAATCAGGAATTCGGCTTTCGCTTCAGACAACATAGGTAACTGCTCCCTTGCCATGCTCACGATTTGTTGCGATTTAAAACGCCCACATTAATCGATCTATCGGACAAGCCGCCGTGGCACGCAAGCGCCTGAACCCGAATGTTGTCGCAGACTGGATAGGCATCGCGAACGCGGCGGAGCGAGCGCTCCAGACAGGAACAGGGACTGACCGTGCAGCGGCGCTATGGGATGTAGCGCAGGAGCGCGGCACCACAGAACAGCATGTCCGGCGCCTCATTCACGGCTGGCGCTTCATCCAATCAGTTCGTGCCGACGACCGCGAACTGGCGGAGTGCTTGGAGAGAAGCTCCTACAACGTCACCGACGTGATCTCGCGCTGGCATCCACGCGATCGCCACGCGGCATCAGAAGCCGCCAAACAATACCATGCCGGCAACCTCACGCTCGCCCAGCTCCGGGCCGGCTACGAATCCTCGCAGCATCATGGCAGGTCGAAAGTGAGCGCTCCGCCGACGCCGGACTATCTCGACGCCGTGCGCGGGAAGATCGAGGATAGCGAGCCCTGGATACGAGGGCTTCAATCGACACCCCGATCGCTTCCGCCTTTCGGCAAATTCGACTTGTCTTTCCGAGGCGAAGGCGATCGCGAACTCGGCGTGATCGTCTTGCCGCCGCGCCTCGGCACGAACGATCAGAAGGCGAGGTTCGCCAGCGACGCCGGCCTGATCCTGCTCGCGCATCAGATGGGTATGGAGACGATCATCGCAGGGCCCAAGGGCTCTGTTCTCGATGGCTATACCAACTGGATCGCCGAGATCGGCATCGACGATTGCCGCGTCGTCGAGCTCGAACGCGTCATGCGCGAAGTCTGGACATGAAAAGGCCCGGCTCGCGCCGGGCCTTTTGTTAGCCTATCGATCGGATCACTGCGGCTTGTTAAACGCCGCTCCGACGATGCCGGCCTGTTCGCGGGTCGCTTCGGTTTCCGCCTTGACCCGAAGAGCCTCGTCCCGGGCCACCGCATCCTCGAGTTCGCGTAGCGTCTGCTCGGCATTCGCCTTGGCCCGCTGCTTGATCGCCTCGACCCAAGGGGTGTCTGCAACGGCCTCAATGGTCGCGACGAGCCTGACGCAGGTCTTCGGCGCCAGGCGCGGAGTGCCGTTGTGAACCGAGGCCTCGAGGAGGGCGCAGGCGCGCTTGGTCAGTTCGTCGGGAGTCACTGGCTCCTCCCCTGCTGGTTCGCACCCTGTCCCGCCGCCGCGGACGCGGCCTTAGCCTTCGCCTCGGCGCGCTGCCGCGTCACCTCGGTCGCGAACTCGCCGGCCGGGAAGGTGTAGTCGGTCGCGGCACCCGCCACGATCAACTCCTTCGCCAGCGCGGGCGAATGCGCCTTGGCGGCGTTGAACACGCCGGCCAGAACGTGCGGGTTGTTGGTGATCTCCCACACCTTCTGCGTCACGCGGAACAGCTTTGCGCGGTTGGAGTGCTGGCGTGCCCTCATCCTCGCGAACTTATCCATCAACTTCCCCAGATCGTCGTGCACGATAACCTCCTATGGCTGGCTTCGACGCACATATATACGCAGATAATTTTGATTCGCCAAACAGATATTTTATGCGCATATATATCAAGAACCGACCGATGGCCGGGGGTTCCCAGGGGGCGTCAGCCCCTTGGGCCCGCTATAGCAGTCCGAAAAGTCGGACTGCGCGGTCCCTGCGGTGCTTTTTGAGAGAGGAAGGCCGGGTTTCACGATGTTCGACCGGACCATGCATCTCTCGACCAGTTGGGTGCGCGCGCGGGCCCATCTCGGACCCGCCAGCGCCGGTCTGGTCAGCGCTTACATCACTGGTGGCCATTCCTTCGATGGCCACCGCGTCAACAACCCTCATCGGCGGCGCGAGATTGCGATGACCGGCCTGTCGCTGCCTGCCGGGATCGTGATGACGCCGCATGAACTCTGGCACTGGGTGGATCGCAAGGAACGCCGGAAGGACGGCGAATACCAGATGCGTTCGCGCGAGTTGCCGAGACTGGCTTCGCATATGCGCTGCTCATTGCCCTGGGCGCTTTCGCCGGAAGCGGCCGAGCGCGTCACCACTGACTTCGCCCGGTTTCTGACCGAGGAACTCGGGCTCGGCGTCCAGTTCGCGGTGCATAACAAACCTGAGCACGATTGGGATCACGCTCACTTCCTGATGACGACCCGTTCGCTAGCGCTCAAGAATTTCGGCAAGAAGGTGCGCGAGCTGGACGGGATCGCGATGCGCAAGCGCGAAGCCGGCACAGCCGCCGAGGTTCGCTATGCCCGTGCCGATGGGCGCGAGAAGACGATCTCATCCACCATCGAAACCATGAGGGCGCGTTGGGCCGGCCTTCTCTCGGCCGAACTCGGATATGTGGTGGATCATCGTTCTTTCGAACGCCGCGGTCTCGATCTCGATCCGGTGATTTACGTTCCCCGCGCCCAGATCGAATACGAAAAGCGGCAAGCGAGGCGCGGCGCTGCCGGGCGGGATTGGCGCGCCGAACGGGCCTCGCAATTGGCCAGCCGACAGGTGGAAGCCGCCCTCTTGAGGGAGTTGCCGGATCAAGAACTCCGTCGACGCACTCGGCCCGCGCCTGCGCGTGCTCCCCGTGTCGTCGAGATCGGTCTGCGATCGATCTGTCAGGAACTGGAGCGTCAGAACACTCTCGTCTCGTCATGGCGCGCCGCCGCCCTCACCCGGCTCGCGAAGATATCACCGCTTCTCGCGCTTTCGGCAGGCAACCAGATCCTGGAGGCTATCGCCACGCGCGAGGTACGGGAAACTGCACCTGTTTCTACCCCATCTCCCGTGATCAGCACCACCGATGCTTCGAACGGGAAACGCAAGCGCCTGCGCCAGAATGCCGGCGCCGGCATCATGTCGAAGCTCTTTGCTCAGCACGGAGATGACATTGCTACCGCAGTATCGGCTTCTTCGTCACAGCACCGGATCATGCGAGACGCGATCAACCACCTTGGCCGGATCAATCCGATCGTCGCGCTCGGCGCCCTCGCCCGGATGGCGGAGATCACGCTTGAACAGAAAGAGGAGCCCGTCACCGCGATCAGCACCTCGCCTTCGGAAAGGCGTGCGCAGGCCCGCAGGCGCGGCAGCGTATCCGGGCGAAAGAATGTCGCGGGTGCCATGGCAACCCGGGCGCGCCAAGCCCTCGAAACTGAGTGCTCGCAAATTGAGAGAGGCCATGACGACGCGAACGCGGCTCAGGCAATGGCCACGCAGTTTGCTGACGAGATGAAGCGCCGCGAGCGCCGCTTTCTCAAGCGCATGGAGAAGAAACTCGGATATGCAGCGATGCAATCGGCTGTTGTTCATGACGCGCTGGTCGCGTTCACGCTCAGGCTCGAGGCCTATTTCAGCAAGGCGATGGAGGCTTTGCGGGAGCGACTCGAGCGCCATCGCCTTGAACGGCAGAAGATCGCCGCTCAAGCGATGCTCGAACTCGCTGCTCTCGATGCAATCCCAATAGACAACGCCATGGTGAGATTGCAGGCGACGGCAGCGGTCGCGCAGAGCTTCCGTCACACTCTCGATCACCTCCACACGCGGCAGGCCGGCGAGGTCGCGGAGGAATTGACGCAATGGCTAGACGGCGGGCCGAACCTGCGCCGGCATAACGCGACGACGACATTGACGCCGAACATCGTCTCTTCGGTTTGGAGCCGTCCGTCTCCCCGACAGCCGGAACGGTCGGTGGCCAGAACGGCTGCGGCAGCCCCGCAGCACCAGCCTGTCGCGCGGTCGCGGAATCCGCACATTCCGATCGCGGCTTCGGCAGGCGTTTCGAAGAGCGCAACGCAATCCACGCGGAAAAATATCCGAAACAATATCACGTTCGATGTTCCCGCGTTCACGGAGAAAGAGGAGTTCGGCCTACTCCGGCCGAAACCGGCATCGCCAGCAAGCGCAAATGGTCAGGCGGCTCCGAGACCTCGAGCATCGGAATCGGGCAGCAGACCTGCCCACCAGAGGCCACGTCGCCCATCGGATCAGGAGATCGAATAGGTGACAGGCGCGCCACATGTCACGGCCCCCCAACTGTTCTCGCCCCAAAAGCCCGGACATTTCTCAATGAAACCCAGGACACTCCCTCAGACCATCTTGCTCAGATGAGGCCGCTGCAGCGCTTTGCCAATCCCGATGAGATCAGCGGTTTGATCCCCTATTTGGCTTGCGAAGAAGCGGGCTAAGTGACGTGTGCACTGATCCGCCCCCGCCGACTGGTCCAAAGCGATTGTTAGTGGAGAGTTGGCCTCGCGGCCAGCGCGGGCGGCGTAGCTGGTCCGGGTTGCGCAGTCGCCCGCGCGGTCATGGCGGGCACGAAGACCTCCGGCGCGGGAGGCTTGTATCCGAGCGAGCCATGCGGGCGGACGGTGTTGAAGTGCCGCCGCCAGCTTTCGACGATGATCTTCGCCTCCGCGAGGGTGTAGAAGATCTCGCCGTCGAGGAGTTCATCGCGCAACCGGGCATTGAACGACTCGATGAAGCCGTTCTCCCAGGGACTGCCGGGCGCGATGTAGGCGGTCTTCGCGCCAACCGCGCCGATCCAACCCTGCACAGCTTTGGCGACGAACTCGGGGCGTTGTCTGAACGCACATGGCCCGGCACGCCGCGCAGGATGAAGAGGTCCGAGAGAACGTCGATGACATCGGTCGACCTGAGCCGCCGATCGATGCGGATCGCCAGGCTCTCCCGGGTGAACTCGTCGATCACGTTCAACATGCGGAACTTCCGGCCGTTGTGAGTGCGGTCCTCGACAAAGTCATATGACCAGACGTGGTTGGGATGCTCTGGCCGCAGCCGTACGCAAGATCCGTCGTTCAGCCAGAGACGCCCCTTCTTCGGCTGCCGCCGAGGCACTTTGAGCCCTTCTCGCCGCCAGATGCGCTCGACGCGCTTGACGTTCACTGCCCAGCCCGCCGTGCGCAGCAGCGCGGCGATCTTGCGATAGCCGTAGCGTCCGTATCGGCGGACCAGTTCGACGATGTCGGCGATGAGTTGCTCCTCATCGTCGCGTCCGCGCGGGATCCGGCGCTGGGTCGAGCGACGCGCGGGGCTTACCAGTTTCCCGAAGCCGCCTCCTTCAGGATCAGCTTGTCGAGCGTCAGGTCCGCGACGGCCCGACGGAGCCGGGCGTTCTCGGCCTCAAGCTCCTTCATCCGCTTCACCTGATCTGACTTCAGGCCGCCAAACTCACGACGCCAGCGGTAGTAACTCACCTCCGTCACGCCGATCGAGCGGATCGCGTCGGCAACGGATTGCCCCTGCGAGACCAGCACATCGACCTGGCGCAGCTTCGCGACGATCTCTTCGGGCTTGTGGCGCTTCTTCGGCATCTCGGTCCTCCTGTCTGCCAAAAGACATACTTCAGGGTGGACCAATTCAACGGGGGTGGATCAGTACCGACAGCTCCGCTATTTCGCGGCCAGCAGGGTGAACTTGTGAATCTGCGGCGGTTCAGAAAACAGTTCTTCTGCCTTCTCCATCAGTGCGGCGGCAACCTTGCCGTCAAGATGGGCCTGCCGATCCTCCTCTGTGTCGAACGTATCGAAGATCGCGT
>QFQY01000096.1 GCA_003248805.1 Chelatococcus sp.
CGCGCCGCCGTCCCGACATCCGAGGACGTCGACTGGATCGTCCGAACCGTCGCCGACAGGCGCTCCACCGTCTCGTTGAAATCGGCCCGCAGCTTCGCATAGCCGGCGGGCATCGCGACGGTGATCCGGTGGGCGAAATTGCCGCCCGCCAGTTCGCCCAGTCCCTCGGCGACGGCATCCATCACCGTCTTCAGGTCGCGCGCCTGTTCAGCCTGGCGGTTCGCCGCCTCCTCCCGCTCGGCCTCGGTCATCCGGCGCGTCTGCTCGACGATCCCGGACTGGGCCGCCGCTTCGCTCTCGAGCCGGACCTTCTCCAGGGACGCGCGGCGCAACACCTCGACGCCCTGCCCCATTGCCGCGAATTCGCTGCCGGCGCGGAAGACCGGCACCGGCGTCTCATGGTCGCCCGTCGCAAGCCGGTCCAGCGCCTGCTTCATGGCGTCGAGCGGCGCCAGCATGCGGCGGACGAGGAGGAAGAGGGCGAGCCCGGCGACAGCGGCGGTGAGAAGGCCGGCCAGCGTGTTCCACACCACCATCTCGCGGATCACCGACATGAACTCGGCCTGCTTCACGCCGACATAGAGGACGCCGATGACCTTGCCGTCCGCCTTCTGGACGATCGGCTCGTAGATCGTGAAATAGGACTCGCCGAGAATGTCGGCCGTGCCCGAATAGCGCGTCTTCTGCTTGAACACCGCATCATAGGCCGGTCCCGGCGCGAGCTTCGTCCCGACCGCCCGGCTTCCATCCGGCTTCTGGACATTGGTCGCGACGCGGATATCGCCCATGAAGACCGTCGCGGTGCTGCCGGCCAGCGCCTTGACCTTGTCGACGGCCGTGAAATCGCCGTTGATCACGTCGCTTCCGTAAAGGAGCCGCTCGCCGTCCAGCCGAGGCTCGCCCTTCGCGCCCAGGATGTCCCGCAGCATGTTGATGTTGACCACGAGACTGGCCTGAGCGCGCTCGCGCATCGCATCCCGCGCCTCGGTGATCGACAGCCACACCGAGGCGCCGACGGCGACCGCGACGATGAGAACTCCGACGATGGCGAGGCGCGTCGCAATCGGCAGCCGCAGGGAAAGCAACGTCTTCATGGAGAGCCCCATGGGTCCTGGCGCGCATGCGCCGTCCCGATTTGCCGCCAGCCGTCTCGACACGCCGGCCAGCAACCGGGCACGCGAGCATGATCAAGATGAGGTGACCTCATCGGAAGGCCTCGTCGCCCGCCGACGACCGCGTCTTCCCGGAGGGCTTGCGCGACCTCTTCCAGCAGGCAGGAGCAACTCCAAATTCTCGTTCTTCGTGATTAATGTCGGGTTAAACGGCCCGATCGCGCCTTCCAATCACGCTCATTGCGAACAGATCGCGCAGACTCGAACAGCGCCGGGAGCAACCCATGCGTGCAATGCGGCATCCGCGACCGACGTCGCGCGTTGTTGCCGATATGCAACGAAGCCGGAGCGCCACAATTTCGCCACAGCGTATTCACCCCACGGCCATCTCCGGCGCCTTTCAAACCATCGACCGAGATGGCCCTTCGGAACGGAAGGACCCGTGCTCGCGTTCTTCCAGCCGCCTCGCCCGACACCGCTCACAGAGCCTCCCGTACAATGTCCTCCGAACCGTCCGCTCCCCATCAGGCCGAAACGGTCCTGGCCCGTCCGTCTCGTCGCACGGCCGTCGCCCTGTTGCCGATGTTCCTCGCGGCCTGCGTAAGCCAGCCGCAGCAGCCCTTCGAAGTCACGCAGCGCGCGGCCGGCGTCAGCGCCGAGTATCTGGCGATGTATGGCGAGCGGCCCGACGAGCAGCATCCGCTGCCCGCGACCGACGTCAGCGAGGTCGATCCGCGCTTCCTGCGCAGGGTCGTCTCCTATCCGACGCGCGAGCAGCCCGGCACGATCGTCGTCGATACGGACAACCGCTTTCTCTATCTCGTGATGGAAGGCGGCAAGGCCATCCGCTACGGCATCGGCGTCGGCAAGCAGGGCATGTCCTGGCGCGGCCGCGCGACCGTCGCCCGCAAGGCGACCTGGCCGCGCTGGACGCCGACCGCCGCGATGATCGCCCGCGAGCCGGAACGGAACCGCCCCTGGGCGGGCGGCATGGCCGGCGGCCTCGAGAACCCGCTCGGCGCCCGCGCGCTCTATCTCTACCAGGGTGATCGCGACACGATGTATCGCATCCACGGCACCACGGAGCCGTGGTCGATCGGCGAGTCGGTCTCCTCGGGCTGCATCCGCCTGTTCAACCAGGACATCATCGACCTCTACAACCGCGTGCCGACCGGCACGACGGTCGTGGTGCTGAACCGCGGCCAGCTCGTTCCGGGCGACGCCGGCGACGAGTTCGCCGAAGCATCGTTCTGAAGCACGCGGCTGCCTTGATACCGTCATAGGACGGCACCACCTCTTGACGTGGCGGCGCAACCCGCGCCGCCGCAAACGAGAGGAGATGACGATGACGCCGCAGGAACGCGACGTGATCGCCGGGATTTTCGACCGCCTGAAGCAGGCGGCCAACCAGCCGCGCGACCCCGAAGCCGAAGCTTTCATCGCCGAGCGGCTGCGCGAACAGCCCTATGCGCCCTATGCCATGGCGCAGTCGGTCTACGTCCAAGAACAGGCTCTGCAGAACCTGCAGGCGCAGGTCGACGACCTGCAGGCCAAGCTGCGCGCCCTCGAGGAGCGCCAGGCCGAGGCCCCCGCCCCGTCCGGCGGCTTCCTGTCGGGCATCTTCGGCGGTGCCCCGCAGGCTCCGCGACCGCGCTCGGTGCCCTCCTTCCCGCCGCGGACGGAGCAGGCCCCCTCGCCCGCCTGGAACACGCAGCCTCAGGCCGCCCCGATGCAGGCCGCGCCGCCGCCCGGCATGCAGGCGGCCGCGCCCGGCCCCTGGGGCGGGCAGGCCGCACAGTCTGCGGCGCGCGGCGGCGGCTTCATGGCGAGCGCGCTGACGACGGCGGCGGGCGTCGCCGGCGGCATGGTCGTCGGCAACATGCTGATGAACGCCTTCAGCGGCAGCCATGGCGCGGCGCAGGCGGCCGGCACGGCCGCGGCGAGCGGCACGTCGAGCCTCGCGGACAGCGTCACGGCCGGCAATGTCGCCGACACGGCCCAGCCCGCCAGCAGCGGCTGGGGCAGCGGCAACACGGACTACAATGACGGTTCGTCCGACCCCGCCAACTACCAGCAGGCTGCCGACGACACCCCGGTCGAGGACGACGACCCCGGCTTCGGCGGCGACGACGACAGCTGGGTCTGACAGGCCCGTCGCGCCGCGACGGCGACGGCTGCAGGCATCATGACGAAAGAGGGCCCGCCCGGCATGCCGGGCGGGCCCTTCCCTATCCGGTCGATCTCGTCCGCAAGCGTCAGATCACCAGCACCTTCGCCCCGACCGCCACGCGCCCGTACAGATCGGTGACGTCGTCGTTGGTCATGCGGATGCAGCCCGACGAGACCGCCTGGCCGATGGTGTTGGGCTCGTTCGTGCCGTGGATGCGGTAGAGCGAGGAGCCGAGATAGAGCGCGCGCGCGCCCATCGGATTCTCCGGGCCGCCCGGCATGAATCGCGGCAGGTCGGGCCGGCGCTTCAGCATCTCGGCCGGCGGCGTCCAGCTCGGCCATTCGGCCTTGCGGGTCACCGTCTTCATGCCGGCCCATTCGAAGCCGGGCCGGCCGACGCCGATGCCGTAGCGAAGCGCCCGGCCGCCCGGCTGGACCAGGAAGAGGAACTTCTGGTTGGTGTCGATCACGATGGTGCCGGCCTTGTGCGGCCCGTCATAGGCGACTTCCTGCTTGCGGAAGCGCGGATCGAGCACGCGCTCGATCGGCCGCTCGGCCTGCAGCGGCTCGCCCAGCGCGGCGGTGCGGCTGCGCGGCGCGACGCCGCGCTCATAGGGATCCTCGGCGTAGCCCGCCGGGGCGCGATAGCCCTGGCCATAGGCCGAATAGGCGCGGGGCCTGTTGTAGACGGCGCCGCCCCGCCCCGGAGTGGGGTCGCGGCCGGTCATCAGGAGCTCGATGAAGCCGCCGCCGTAATTCGGCTGGCCGGAGGAGGCCGTGGTCATCGGATCGAAGGGGTCGGGACGGCCCTGCGCATGGGCAGGGGCCGCCAGCAGGACGAGCACGGGGGCGAGGGCGATCAGGCGCATGACGCAACTCTCTCGGACAGATATCCGAAAAAGCCTGCGGAGATCAGGCAGAAGGAATGGTGAATCGGACGGTGCCGCGAGGGATGGCGGGCGCCGATGGCGCCAATTCGCGAAATTAACCTTAGCGGACCGCGAAGAGACAGGGTGAAGGAAGGCTTTCCGCCCGGCCAGGCCCCGCTCGGGCGGCGGCCCGTCCGATCTTGACCCGCGGCGCGATCGCTGCGCCAATCGGACCTCGCGACGCGTGCGAGACCACAGGCGATGACCAGTCCGAGACCGATAGCCGCTCCGGGCTCCGTTGCCCCTGGATGGAACGACCGGCCCGCGCCGAAGCCGCCGACCGACCGCCGCTGATGCCGACCGATCCCCTGTTCTACGTCGTCGGCTGGGCGACGACCGTGCTCGTCGCGGTCGGAAAGAGTGCGTTCGGTGGCGGGCTCGCCATTCTCGGCATCCCCCTGCTCGCCATCGTCACGCAGCCCCTGCAGGCGGCGATCATGGTCGCGCTGCTCGTCTCGCTGATGGACCTGATGGCGCTGCAGCGATTCGGGCGCGACAGCTGGTCGGTGCCCGACCTGATCTGGCTTCTGCCCGGGCTCGTCCTCGGCATCGGCGTCGGCTATCTGGTCTTCGTCGAAGTCGACCCGCGCATCGTCACGCTGGTCATCGGGCTGATCACGCTCGCCTTCACCCTCCACTGGTTCATGAAGGGGCGGATCGCGCCGCCCGGAACGCGGCCGGTCTCGCCGCCGCTGGCGCTCGCGGCCGGCATCGCCTCCGGCTTCACCACCTTCATCGCCCATGCCGGCGGCCCGCCGATCGCGATGTACCTGCTCGCTCGCGGTCTCGACAAGACGCGGTTCGTAGGCACGACGATCGTGTTCTTCACCATCGGCAACTGGCTGAAGCTGCCGCCCTATATCTCGCTCGGCCTGACGCATCGGGACGCGCTCTGGGGCGCTCTGGCGCTCGCGCCGGCCGTCCCCCTCGGGATCTGGCTCGGGCGTGTCGTCCATGACCGGCTGGACCAGAAGCGGCTGTTCCTGGCCTGCTATACGCTCCTCGCCATCGCGGCCGCCAAGCTGACCTTCGACGCAGCCCTCTCGCTGCTCCGCTGACGGCTCCGCGGAAGGCGCGTTTCGATCTGGCGGGCACCTCGCGCAAGCCTTATGGCATCGACACCATGACCACGCTCCCGCCGATCCGCCTCGCACGCGACGAGGATTCCGAAGCGCTCGCCGCGTTGATCGCGGCCAGCTTCGCCGAATATCCGAACTGCCATTTCGTCTGGGACGAGTTTCCGGAGCTTCGGCAACCCGCGAGCCGTTTCGCCGCCAAGGCGGGCAGGCTCTGGGTGGCGGAAGCGCCCGGCGGCGCGATCGCCGCCTCGCTCGGCGTCGCGCCCGTGCCCGAGCAGCGCGCCGTCGAGATCACCAAGGTCTATGCCGCGCCGGCGTTTCGCGGCACCGGGCTGGCGCAGGCGCTGTTCGGCGAGGCCCTTCGCTTCGCCGAAGAGGGAGGCTTCCGCGAACTGATGCTGTGGTCCGACACGCGCTTCGCGCGCGGCCACCGCTTCTACGAGAAGCTAGGCTTCGCGCGCTGGCCGGGCGAGCGCTACCTGGCGGATGTGTCGGAGACCTGGGAGTATCATTTCCGGCGGCCAGTCGCGCCCGGCGCCACGGCATGACCCTCGCCACGGCCCTGCGGGCCGTCCTCGGAATCGCCCTGCTGACCGCCATGGACGCGGTGGTGAAGGCGCAGATGCAGCAGCACCCGTTCGCGGTCGCGCTGTTCATGCGCTTCGCCATGGGGGCGCTGTGCGCCTTCGCGGTGCTGGCCGTGGTGCGCCCTGCCTGGCCGACCCGCCAGAGCGTGATCGGAAACCTGATCCGCGTGCCGGTGGTGGTGCTGACGGCGGGGAGCTTCTTCTATTCACTCTCCGTCCTGCCGCTGGCGGAGGCGCTGACGCTCGCCTTCCTCGCGCCCGTCTTCGTCGCCCTGCTGGGCGGGCTGCTGCTCAGGGAGACGCTCGACAGGCGCATCGTCCAGGCGCTCGGCTTCGGCGTGCTCGGCATGCTGGTCATGGTCTGGCCGCGGCTGCAGGGCCATGTCACGGGCACCGGCCTCGGCGTCGCCGCCGCCCTGTTCTCGGCTGTGACCTATGCGTTCAACCTGATCCTGCTGCGCAAGATCGCGCAGCGCGAGCACCCGGCGGTCATCGTCGCCTTCCAGAATGCCGGGCCGGCAGTCTGCGTCGCGATCCCGGCCTTTCTCGCCTTCGTGCCGATGACCGCCTGGGACCTTGCGGCCTATGTCCTGGCCGGCGCGCTCGGCGTGACGGGACATCTGACGCTGACCTCGGCCTTCGCGCGGGCCGAGGCCTCGCGGCTGGCGCCGCTCGAATACACGGCCCTCGTCTGGGCGAGCCTGCTCGGTTACGTCATGTTCGACGAGGTGCCGTTGATCACCACCTATGCTGGGGCGCTGCTGATCGTCGCCGGGGCCCTGTCGGTCAGCCGGCGCTGACGGTCTCCCGGTCGCTTCGCGCGGAAGCGCCGCTATTCACCGAGCCGGCTTGGCTGGAAAGATCACGCAGGTCTCCGTGCCATGCGCGAGCAGGCGGCCCCGCCCGTCGAGCAATCGTCCTTCCGCGGTCGCGACGGTGCCGCCGCGATGGACGATCCGCCCCTCGCAGCGCAGCGTCTCGCCGTCGGGCATGACGGGCCGGACATAGTTCAGCTTCATCTCGAGCGTGGTGTAGCCCTCGCCCGTCCGCAGCGTCGCATGCACCGCGCAGGCCATGGCGGAATCCAGGATCGTCGCCGTCCAGCCGCCATGGATCGTGCCGAGCGGATTGAAGAAGCGGGCCGAGGGACGCCCGGTGAAGACGACGCGCCCCTCCTCCACCTCGACGAGATCGAAATCCATCGCGTCGGCGATCGGCGGGCCGGGATGGCGACCCTCGACCATCCCGCGCAGAAAGCTGATCCCGTCCTCCGCCAGCAGCACGTCCTTCGCCACCACCCCGAAACTCGCCGCCATGCGCGCCTCCCTATTCGTGTATCTGCACGATATGGCATGTTCGACCGGGTGGGAAGGATGCGGCGCCGGAAAGGGCCATCCCCGTCGAGCGGATGTCAGCCGGTTTGCCTCGCGGCGCGGCGCAGCGCCTTGAGATCGCCACGCATGTCGAGCCAGCGCTGCTCGCCGAGCCCGCCCTCGATCCGCTCCTGAGCCGCGCGCCAGAACGGGATCGCGGCCTCGATCGCGGCCCGCCCCTTCTCCGTCACGGCATAGACCGACGCCCGGCCCTTGCCGCCGACGGGCTCGATCATCTCCTGCGACGCGAGAAGCTGGAGGTTGCGCGTCAACGAGGTCCGCTCGAGCGCGAAGCGTTCGGCGAGCTCGGTGACCGAGCGCCATTGCCCGGTGCTGAGCGCCGCGAGCAGGACGAACTGCGTGATCTTCAGGCCGCTCGGCCGCATCGCCTCGTCATAGGCACGCGTGACGGCTCGCGCCGTCATGCGCACATGCAGCGCCACGCAGCTGCGCGCGATGTCGTCGAGGGGAGGATCCGTCATCATGGCGCCATGCTAGCGTGTTCGCTGCGCCCTGCCACCGCCAAGACCGGCGTCGCGTTCACTTTGTCGACGGTGGCATCCTTGACTCCGCCGGGACGCCCCCCTATCTCCCGGCCGTCTGCTAGCACTCCCTTCGGGAGAGTGCTAACGACCTTGCCGACGGGTACGGCCCGGCGCCTGCCCGCATCGCATTTGATTGAACGAGGACAACAGAACCATGAAGTTCCGTCCCCTGCACGACCGCGTCGTCGTCAAGCGCCTCGATGGCGAAGAGAAGACCAAGGGTGGCATCATCATCCCCGACACCGCCAAGGAAAAGCCCCAGGAGGGCGAGGTCGTGGCGGTCGGTCCCGGCGCCCGTGACGAAGCCGGCAAGCTCGTCGCTCTCGACGTCAAGAAGGGCGACCGCGTCCTCTTCGGCAAGTGGAGCGGCACCGAAGTCAAGATCGACGGCCAGGATCTCCTCATCATGAAGGAATCCGACATCATGGGCGTCGTCGGCTGATAGCCGCCTGACAGCCTCTTTCCCGTCATTTCCCAAGGAGTTGCTCTCATGGCAGCCAAAGACGTCAAGTTCTCCACCGATGCGCGCGACAAGATGCTGCGCGGCGTCGACATCCTCGCCAACGCCGTCAAGGTCACGCTGGGTCCCAAGGGCCGCAACGTCGTGATCGAGAAGTCGTTCGGCGCTCCCCGCATCACCAAGGACGGCGTCACCGTCGCCAAGGAGATCGAGCTCGCCGACAAGTTCGAGAACATGGGCGCCCAGATGG
>QFQY01000028.1 GCA_003248805.1 Chelatococcus sp.
GGCGCGTAGCTCAGCGGGAGAGCACTACGTTGACATCGTAGGGGTCACAGGTTCGATCCCTGTCGCGCCCACCATTTTCGAGACCCCGGACATCGCTTCACGGAAGCGGTTTCCGGGGTCTTTCGTTTCGGGCATCTCCGCGCAGCGGTGGTCAGCCGGACGGCCTAAAGCCCCCTCCCGAACCGCGGCCGCACGCTCCTGGACTGGGTCGCCACGGCCAGGTCACGAGGACGCCGCTCGAAGCGGACATGGCGGCGGCCGCGGATGCGGGGCCGGGTCGAGCCTCACGATCCCTCGGCCGACGTCCCGATCATCCGAACGTATGCGCGCACCGCCAACAGGTGTGAATGTTCGACGCGACCTGAGCGCCTAACCTCCCATCAGTCATCGCTCAGCGACGCGCGGAAACGGAGGCACCCATGTCAAGGAACGTTGCACAACTCATCGTCGACACGCTCGAGCAGGCGGGCGTCGAGCGCATCTACGGAGTCGTGGGCGACAGCCTCAACGGCCTGACGGAGGCGCTGCGCACCACCGGCAAGATCCGCTGGCTCCATGTCAGGCACGAGGAGGTCGCGGCGTTCGCGGCGGCCGGCGAAGCGCAGATGACCGGCAAGCTCGCCGTCTGCGCCGGGTCGTGCGGTCCGGGCAATCTCCATCTCATCAATGGCCTCTTCGACGCGCAGCGCAGCCGCACGCCCGTGCTGGCGATCGCGGCACAGATTCCGTCGTCCGAGATCGGAGGCGGCTACTTCCAGGAGACCCACCCGCAGAACCTGTTCAAGGAATGCAGCGTCTATTGCGAGATGGTCTCCGACCCTCGCCAGATGCCCTTCGTCCTGGAGAACGCCATCAGGGCCGCCATCGGCGAGCGCGGTGTCGCCGTCGTCGTGGTGCCCGGCGACATTGCGCTCGCGCACGCTCCGGACCGTGAAGTTTCGCCGCCGCAGGGCCTTCTCCCGCCTGCTCCGGTCGTGGTTCCCGCCGCCGCCGAACTCGACGCCCTGGCCGACCTGCTCGACGGCGCCGAGCGGGTCACGCTGTTCTGCGGCCGCGGCTGCGCCGGCGCGCATGCGCAGCTCATGCAGCTCGCGGAGACGCTCAAGAGCCCGATCGTCCACGCGCTGGGCGGCAAGGAATACGTCGAATACGACAACCCCTACGATGTCGGCATGACCGGGTTCATCGGCTTCCCCTCGGGCTACGAGGCGATGCACGCCTGCGACGTCCTGCTGATGCTCGGCACCGACTTCCCCTACAAGCAGTTCCTGCCGACCGGCATCAAGATCGCACAGGTCGACATCCGGCCAGCCAATCTCGGACGGCGCTGCAAGCTCGACCTCGGCCTCGTCGGCGATGTCGGCGCGACGATCGACGCCCTGCTGCCGCGCCTCTCCGTGAAGCAGGATCGCCTCCATCTCGACGACAGCCTCACCCGCTACAAGCACTCCCGCGAAGGCCTCGACGCCCTCGCGCGCGGCACGCCGGGCCGCAAGCCGATCCATCCGCAGTTCCTGGCCAGGCTCGTCAGCGAGCGCGCGGCGGACGATACCGCGTTCACCTTCGACGTCGGCACGCCGACGATCTGGGCGGCCCGCTACCTGAAGATGAACGGCAGGCGCCGGCTCGTCGGCTCGCTGGCGCACGGCTCCATGGCGAATGCGCTGCCGCAGGCGATCGGCATCCAGGCCGCGCAACCGGGGCGCCAGGTCGTGTCCCTCTCGGGCGATGGCGGCTTCTCCATGCTGATGGGCGACCTCATCACGCTGACGCAGGAAAAACTGCCCGTGAAGGTCGTGATCTTCAACAATGGCGTGCTCGGCTTCGTGGCGCTGGAGATGAAGGCGGCCGGCTTCGTCGAGCTGGGCACCGACCTGCAGAACCCCGATTTCGCCGCGATGGCCAGCGCCATGGGCATCCTGGGCGTCAGGGTCGAGGACCCGGGCGACCTGCCCGACGCCATCGACCGCGTCCTGGCTCATGACGGGCCGGCCGTGCTCGACGTCGTCACCGCGACCCAGGAGCTCTCCATGCCGCCGACGATCGGGATCGAGCAGGCCAAGGGCTTCGGCCTGTGGATGCTGCGCGCGGTGCTGAGCGGTCGCGGGGACGAGGTGCTCGACCTCGCCCGGACGAACCTGCTGCCGCGCTGACCGGCACGAATCCCGGCGCCGCGCGCCGGGATTCACCAGCGATTCCGCACAATATGGGGGAGTGCCATGGACCTGACGCCATTGCTGCTGTCGCGGATCCAATTCGCCTTCGCGATCTCGTTTCACATCATCTTCCCGGCCTTCACGATCGGCCTGGCCGCGTGGCTGACCTTCCTGGAGGCGTGCAGCCTGCTGACGGGCGAGCACATCTACCGCCGGCTGTCGGACTTCTGGCTGAAGATCTTCGCCGTCGCCTTCGGGCTCGGCGTGGTCTCGGGCATCGTCATGGCCTTCCAGTTCGGGACCAACTGGAGCGAGCTCGCGCGCCGGACGGGCCCGATCCAGGGCCCCCTGCTGGGCTATGAGAGCTTCACCGCCTTCGCGCTCGAGGCCGCGTTCTTCGGCGTGCTGATGTTCGGCCGGGGCCGCGTGCCGCCCTGGGCCTATTTCCTGTCGTGCCTGATGGTCTCGCTGGGGACGAGCCTCTCGGCATTCTGGATCATGGTCAACAACAGCTGGATGCAGTACCCGACCGGCTACGGCCTGACT
Source organism: Chelatococcus sp. (assembly GCA_003248805.1). Lineage (GTDB taxonomy): Bacteria > Pseudomonadota > Alphaproteobacteria > Rhizobiales > Beijerinckiaceae > Allobosea. The sequence goes on from QFQY01000028.1 coordinate 2,703, forward strand.
CCGGACGGCGTCTTCGTGCCGACCGACTGGTCCGCGATCATCTTCAACCAGGCCGTCTGGACCCGCTTTCCGCACATGATCCTCGCGGCCTACGTGACCTCGGCGTTCTGCGTCGCGGCGACCGGCGCCTGGTACGTACTGCGCGGCAAGGCGGTGCAGGAAGGCCGCGCCATGCTGGCGATGGGGCTGCGGCTGGCGGCCATCCTGGTTCCCGTCCAGATCGGCTTCGGCCACCTCGTCGGCGACTTCGTCCACGACAAGCAGCCGGCCAAATTCGCCGCCATCGAGGGGCGCTGGGACAACGAGCAGCCCGCGCGGGAAATTCTCCTGGCCTGGCCGGACGAGAAAAACGAACGCAACCGCTTCGAGATCGCCGTGCCCTATCTCGGCAGCGTGATCGGTTCGATGAGCCTGACCGCCGAGGAAAAGGGCATCAAGAGCTTTCCCGCCTCCGAGCGCCCGCCGATCGCGATTCCCTTCTTCGCCTTCCGGGTCATGGTCGGCTGCGGCCTGCTCATGCTCGCCATCGCCTGGTTCGGGTCCTGGCTCAGCTTCAGCGAGCGCATCCTGAAGGCCCGCCTGTTCCTGACGGCGACTTTTCTGTCCTTCCCCCTCGGCTTCGTCGCGACGCTGACCGGCTGGTTTACGGCGGAGGTGGGCCGCCAGCCCTGGGTCGTCTACGGGCAGCTTCGCACCGCCGACGCCGTGACGCCTTTCCTGACCTCGCAACAGGTCGCGATCACTCTCGTGCTCTTCGGCCTGGTCTATGCGCTGATCTTCGGCTTCGGCGTGCTCTACATCTATCGCATGCTGCGCGCCGGCCCGATCCCGGCACCCGCGCTGTCCTTCTACGGCACCAATCCCAAGCGTCCCATGTCCCTGCCCGGCGCCAGCCCGGGCGTGGCGGGCGCCACCGTCACGGGAGACTGATCATGGTCGAGTTCTGGGCCTTCGTACTCGGGCTTTCCATCCTGCTCTACGTCCTTCTGGACGGCTTCGATCTCGGCGTCGGCATGCTCTTTCCGTTTGCCGCCGGCGAGAAGGAGCACAGCCGGATGCTGGCCTCGATCTCTCCGATCTGGGACGGCAACGAAACCTGGCTCGTGGTGTCCGCCGCGACGCTGTTCGGTGCCTTTCCCGTGGTCTTCTCCATCCTCCTCTCCGCGTTCTATCTCCCGCTTTCCGTCATGCTGGCGGGGCTGATCCTGCGCGGCGTCGCCTTCGAGTTCCGCTACAAGGCGACGCGGTCGCGCCCGCTCTGGGACGCCGGCTTCGTCGCCGGCTCCTATGTCGCGGCCTTCGTCCAGGGAACCGCGGTCGGAGCGATCGTTCAGGGCCTGCCGGTCGAGAACGGGCTTTACACCGGCGGCCCCCTCGGCTGGGCGACCCCCTTCTCGCTGTTCTGCGGCCTTGGTCTCTGCATCGGCTATGCGATGATCGGCGCCTGCTGGATCACGCGAAAATCCGAGGATTCGCTGCGGGCTTTCGGCTTTCGCGCCCTGCCGACACTGATGGCGGCTCTGCTCGCCTTCCTCGTCGCCGTCTTCGCCTGGTCCCTCGCGATCGACCTGCCGGTCCTGCATCGCTGGGTCGAGCGGCCCGCTCTGCTCGTCTGCCCGCTGCTGGGGCTCGTCGCCTTCGCCGTGATGGTCCGGTCCGTCCGCCGCCGGGACGACCGCTTCCTGTTCGTCTCCGGAGCGGCGATCTTCGTCGCGGCCTTCGCGACGCTGGCGGGATCCTTCCTGCCCTACATGCTGCCCTTCTCGCTGACGATCCAGCAGGCGGCGTCCCCGGCCTCGTCCCTTCAGTTCCTGTTCTGGGGCGCCGGCCTGTTCGCCCTGCCTCTGACCCTGGCCTACACGGGCTTTGTCTACTTCACGTTCCGCGGCAAAACCAAGAACAACGAAGAATACTGAAGCGCGCCGAGCTCCTGATCTTGAGCCGAGACCCATGGCATAGCCATGGGTCTCGGCTCCTTTTTGACTGTGCCCTTCGCCGGAAGCCGCTGCGTCCCCCCCGCCCGCCCCATCGCGAACCCGTATCGCCTCGCACCGAACGGAGCCGGGCTCGATGACGGCGCTGCATCAGGACCGCGCGAGCCTTCGCCGGCAGCGCCCCGGGCAGGCTCCGTCGGCAGCGATCGCGGATCCGCTGCCGACACCGAGGGCCGGCCTCGAAAGGCCTCTCACGAGACCCGCCGCTCGGGCACCGCAGGCGCGAACCAGCGCCACGAAGCCGAGTGCGCGACGGGAAGACAGGAGCCGGAGCAGGAGTGATTCAGCCGGCGAACAGCAGCGAAGCCACGGATGTCAGCCGCTTGGAATCGGGCGGGGCAGGAAGGCCTGGCCTCGCCAGCGTCGGACGACGTCGAGCGAGCCGGAAACCGGAGGCAGCGGGGAGACGGATAGCGCCTTGCGACCGCAATCGACTGACCGCCGAAGCGGGAGTTCCGGCCCTGACGCCGGAAGCCCCCTGCCCTACGCTCGCGGGGCGGCCTTCGGAACGAAGGCGGCGAGCAGCCAGCACAGCACCGCGACGGCCGCGGCGGCCTCGAACGCATCGATATAGGCGAGCACCGCGGCCTGGCGGGCGACCGCCGTCGCGAGGAGCTCGACCTTGGCCGCCGCGACATCCGATGCTGTCGCGAGCTTGCCGGACAGCATGTGCGCGTAGCTCGCGATGCGGCTCGTCGTCTCGCCCGCCTGCGCTTCCACATGCAGCCCGAGCAGGTTCGAATGGATCTGTTCGCGCACCCTCACGAAGGTCTGCATGAAGGCCGTTCCCGCCTCGCCGCCGAGCAGGCGGCTCGTCTGCATGAGCGCGCCCACCGTCGCCGCCTGCTCCGGCCGGACCGTCCCGAGCACGAGCGCGACCAGGCTGGTCAAGGCCATCGACTGCCCGACGGCCTGCAGGATCTGCGACGCGAGAAAGTCCGGCGTGGCCCAGCTCGCGGTCAGTCCCGTCGCCATGAGGCAGGCGGCCGCGATCATCATGGCGCCGACGCCCAGGGTCCATCGCGGATCGATCCGTCCGATCAGGATGCCGAGCGGCAGGACGAGGAAGAACTGCGGCGCGGCGATCCAGATCAGCACCGCGCCGACATCCAGGCCGCGATAGCCCTGGATGGTCTCGAGATAGGACGGGATCACATAGGCGGTCGACAGGATGATGAAGCGGAAGCCCGCCAGCAGCGTGAAGAGCACCCAGAGATGAGGCGAAGCGAGCAGGCGCAGATCGAGTGCCGGGTGGGACGCGGTCCTCTCGCGCAAGACGAACGCAGTTATGGACAGGGCGCCGACGATCAGCATGGCGACGATCAGCCCGCTGCCGGTCCAGTCCAGCCTGTTGCCCTGGTCGAGCGCGACGTAGAACGCGCCGAGGCCGATCCAGGCATGGGCGAGCCCGATGCCGTCGAACCGCTTGAGCGCCTCGCGATGGAGTTCGTCCTTCGGCATGCCGAGCAGGACGCAGGTCCACATCAGCGGCAGCAGCAGGCAATATTGCCACGAGATCCACTTCCACGACCAGTTGTCGACGTAGAAGCCCTCGAGCGAAGCCGCGATATTCAGGGAGATTTCGAGGTTCATCGCGTAGACGGCGATGCCATAGGGCATCAGCGGCCGCGGCAGGTGGCGCACGATGTACATGATCGTCAGCGGGATGAAGGTCCCGGTGCCCAGCCCGGCGAAGAACTCGGCCGTGAGGTAGGGCGCGAGGCCGCTGGAAAAGGGCGCGAGCAGGAAGGCGAAGAAGGCGGTGAGGCTGCCGGCGAGCAGCATGCGGCGCCCGCCCACCACCGAGGACAGGTAGGGGCTGGCGATCCCGGAGATCAGCTGTCCGAGGCCGAACGCCGTCGTGATCCAGGCTCCCTCGTCGAAGCCCAGGCCGAGATTGCCGCGCAGATCCGCCAGGCCGAAGCTCGTGACGCGCGTTCCGAGCGTCGCGATCATCGAGCCGATCATGACGCCGAGCAGCCCGACATAGGGCTTCCAGCGGGCTGCGGGCGCGTCAGCCATCGCCGAGTTCCCCGACCGGACGCTCACCGCTGCCGGTGTCGATCGTGGCGACGACCGACATGCCGGGGCGGATCAGCGCTCCCAGCGCGGGGTTCGGATCCAGCGTGATCTTCACCGGGATGCGCTGCACGACCTTCGTGAAATTGCCCGTCGCATTGTCGGGGGGCAGCAGCGCGAAGACGCTGCCCGTTCCGGGCGACCAGCTCGCGACCCGGCCGGTCAGCGTCGTTCCGGGAAATGCATCGACGGTGATGCGGACAGGCTCGCCGGCGCGAACCCTGCTCATCTGCGTTTCCTTGAGGTTGGCCACGACCCACAGCGTGCCGAGCGGCATCACCGTGATGATCTGCGTACCGGGAGAGACGAACTGCCCCCGCCTCACCTGCCGGGCCCCACCCAGGCCGTCGGCGGGCGAGACGATCCGCGTATAGCCGAGATTGTCCTCGGCCAGCTTCAGCCGGGCCTCCGCCGCAACCACCTGCGCGGCGAGCCCGCGCTCGGTCGCATCGAGGGCCGTCAGCTCGGCCTGCTGCTGCGAGAGCTGGGCACGCGCCAGCGCGAGCGAGCCCACCGCTTTCCGCGCCGCGGCATCGGCCTGTTCCACGAGCTGCTCCGTGCCGGCCAGGCCTTTGCGCAGCAGCTCGCGCTGGCGCACCGCCTCCGCCTCCGCGCGCACCACCTCCGCCTGCGCGATGCTGATCTGCGCCTCGGCCTGCTCGATCAGCGAAGCCTGCACCGATCTCTTGTCGCTGATGCTCGCGAGGGACGCCCGTGCGGCGGCGAGATCGGCCACGGCGAGATCCCGCTGCGCCCGATAATCGGCCGGCTCGATCTCGGCGAGCAACTGCCCCGCCTTCACCGGCTGGTAGTCGTCGACCGCGACCGTCCTGACATAGCCGGACACCTGGGCCGCCAGCGGCGTGGTATCGCCCGCGACGAACGCATCGTCCGTGCTCTGGAAGCGCCCGGTCCCCGACCAGCGATCCCAATGCGAGGCGATGACCCATCCCACCACCGCGATGGCGGCGACGAGGCCGGCATGAAGGACCGGGTGGCTCAAGGCTCGCCGGAGCAGGCCGGGTTCCGGACCGGCCTCTCGGCCCGGGGTGTCGTCAGGACGGTTCTGTCGAAGGCTTGCGGCATCGGTCATGCGGCACCGTGCTCAGGCTGCTTGTGTCGGGGAGGCGGATGCGGCGTCGGCCGCTGCAGGGTCGGATGTGAACGACATCGGGAGTCTCCGCCGGCGCTTCGAGCGCGATGCCCCCGATGCGGGGGAGCGCTGCAACGCCCCGAACGGTGCCATTCTCCCACCCGTCTCGGCGATGATCGTTGCGTTCACCGCGACCGGCGGTTCGCATGAGCCGGGCATATCTTCGTATGGGTCCGCCCTACGCCCGGGATCGTGACCGGGCCGGGCCGAACACCGGTCGCCGGGCCTGTTTCACCAGCCGCGCGCGGCGCTGAGATGCGCATAGCGGCCACGGCTCTGCGGCTTGACGAAAATGGCGACGACGTCGGGATGCTGCGCCTTCACTCCGGTGTCGATCGCTGCGGTCACCGCCTCGATCTCGGGCGCCCTCAGCGCCGGATCGAACACCACGCTCAGCGCGACCAGAAGCTGTTCCGGCGACAGGCGCACGGTGATGGCGCCGTTCACGGCCTCCACGCCTGGAATCGTCGCCGCCTGCGAGACGATGGAACGGCTCTTGGCCGCCGACGCGGCCCGCCCGATCAGGAGAGAGCGTCCCTGGGCGGCCAGCACGAGGGCGGTGAGCGCCAGAACGACGGCGATGCCCAGCGAGGCGACGCCGTCGAGAGCCGGCTTGTCGAGCGCGAGACCGAGGCCGAGCCCGCCAGCGGCAAGGGCGAGACCGACGATGGCGGCCAGGCCGCCCAGCAACACGGTCGACGAGGAACTGTCCCCGTCGTTGGCGATGAACCCGAGCCAGCCGCGAGGGCTGCGCGTTCCGGCCGCGTGCGTGAGCGCATAGGCCGTCGAAAGCACCTCGATGACGAGCGAGATCAGCAGCACCGCATAGCTGAGGGAAACCTGGCGGATCGGCTGCGGGTTCATGATCTGCGCGAGTCCGTCATGCACCGCGCTGCCGGCGCCACCGGCGAAAATCATGAGAGCGGCCACGAAGCTCCAGAAATACACTTCCCGGCCATAGCCGAGCTGATGGCGCACGGTGGCCGGGCGCCGGGCCGCGGCGAGGCCATAAAGCAGCGCGACCTCCGTGGCGGCGTCCATCAGCGAATGGAGCGCCTCGGCATAGATGGCCGAGCTGCCGGTCTGACGCGCCACCGCGAACTTGAGCATCGCCACCAGCAGGTCCGCGCCCATCGCGATGAGCACGATGCGCGAGCGGCCCGCGAAGAGCGCGAGGAGCGCGCGCTGCAGGGCGTGCAGGACGGAGCCCAGTGACGCGGACGATGTCCTTGTCCTCTCGGGCGCAGGGATTTCGCCCGCAATCGAGGAAATCCTTGCCTTCAAGGGTCCGCTCCCCCGTAACCGGCGGCTGGACGACCGACCTTGCCGAGAAGGACGATACCGGCACGGGCCTGGCAGACCAGGGCGGCCGCGACGACAATCGCCGCTCCGCCAGCCATGACCAGATGGGCCTGAAGAGCGGCGACGGCGTTCCGGATCGTCGCATTCGGCGAGACCGCGGAGGGCCACAGATCGACGACGAGCGCGGCGAAGCCGAGCAGGACGATCAGCATCGCCAGCAGGAAGATCTCGCCCCGGCGACCCGTCCAGATCCGCCGCCAGGCGAAGAGCAGCAGGAGAGCGGCCAGGGCCGCCAGAGGCGCGAGACGCACGATGCTCGGCAGGCCGAACGCGCCCCAGAGGGCGAGCGCGACCACCGTCGCGCCGGTCAGGACGATGGCGGCATGCGCGACCTCGCGGCCGAAGACCTGAGCCGGGCCGTCGGCCCTCCAGATCAGCCAGCCGGCGCCGAGCAGCGCGTAACCGCCGATCAGCCCGGCGCCGCAGAGAGCGGGCAGCGCGAGGTCATCGAGCACCCCACCGCCACCCTGGCCGCTGCGCACGGCGACGCCCAAAATCACCCCCTGGCAAAGCGTCGCGAGCAGCGAGCCTCCCGCGAAGGCGCAGTCGCAAACCCAGCGGAGCCGCACGAGCCGCGGCCGGAGCGCGAGGACAATCCCGCGGAAGACGAGCGTGGCGAGCATGACCGCGACAGGCACATGGAGGGCCGGCGACGGAGACGAGCCGCCGCTCGGAAGCACGGCGAGCAGCAACAACCCGCCCATGACGAGCCAGGCCTCGTTGCCGTCGAGGCCTGGAGCGACGGACGCCATCATCACGTCGCGATCCTGCTGGCGGGGCGCGAGAAGCAGCAGGAATCCGACACCCAGGTCGAAGCCGTCGGCGAGGACGTAGACGGCCAGGCAGACGATCGCCATCGCGGCCGGGAGCATGGGGATCAGAGCGGCGGTTTCGGAGACCATGGCACGGCGCTCGGCTCAGTTGGAGGATGAGAGGGCGGGCTGTCCGAGGGCGGGCGAGAGCACGAGCATCTCACGCTTCCCCGATGGGGGCCGCGGAGCGAACGAGGCGGATCGGAATCCCCTTGTAGGAAGGCGTGAAGCTGACCGGGTCATGGGCCGCGAGCGGCACCAGAGGATTGACCTCGGGGTAGTAGGCCGCGCAGCTCCGCTCCGGGAACGGATGGGCGACGAGCTCGAAGCCGCGAACGACCCGGTCGACGCCATCCTCGTCCGCGCCGACCAGATCGACCCGGTCGCCGGGACTGAAGCCGCGCTTCGCGATTTCCTCGGCGCTCAGGAAGACCACGTCGCGCCGGCCGAAGACGCCGCGATACCGGTCGGACAGGGAGTACAGCGTGGTGTTGTACTGATCGTGGCTTCGAACGCTCGTCAGCCACAGCACGGCCGCATCATGCGGGTCCGGATCCTCGCACAACCCGTCATAGACCAGGAAATTGGCCTTGCCGGTGGGAGTCGCCCAGATCCGTTCGCGCGCCGTCGAGGTGAGGTGGAAGCCGCCCGGAACCCGGATGCGGGCGTTGTAGCCCTGGAAGATGGGGAACACCGCCTCGATATCGTCCCTGATGCGGTCGTAATCGGCGACCAGCCCCTCCCAGTCGACGACCGAGCGGGCTCCGAGCGTGGCGCGCGCCATGCCCGCGACGATGGCCGGCTCGCTCTTCAGATGCGGCGATGCGGGCTCGTTCATGCCGGTCGAGGCATGCACCATCGACATCGAGTCCTCGACGGTGATCGATTGCGGCCCTCCGGCCTGGATGTCGATCTCGGTTCGGCCCAGGCAGGGCAGGATCAGCGCCGCGCGACCGTGGACGAGGTGGCTGCGGTTGAGCTTCGTCGAGACGTGGACCGTGAGATCGAGCCCGCGAAAGGCGTCATGGGTGGCCTGCCAGTCCGGAATCGCCGCGACGATGTTTCCGCCCATGCCGACGAAAACCTTCGTGCGGCCCGCCGCCATCGCCTCCAGCGCGGTGACGACGTTGTGCCCATGGGCGGTGGGCGGCTTGAAGCCGAAGCGGGCCTCCAGCCGGTCGAGGAAAGCTTGCGTGGGCACTTCCGTGATGCCGACGGTCCGATCGCCCTGGACGTTGGAATGCCCCCGGACGGGACACAGGCCCGCGCCGTCCTTGCCGATATTGCCGCGCAGCAGACAGAGATTCGCCAGCTGCTGGACGCTTCGGGAACCGTGCCGGTGCTGGGTGATGCCCATGCCGAAGACGACGATGGCGCGCTCGGCCTTCATGTAGACATGCGCGGCCTCCTCGATCGCTTCGCGCGAAAGTCCCGACCGCGCCTCGATATCCTCCCAGCGCGTGGCCTCGAGGTCGGCGACGAGAGCATCGAGCCCGAGCGTGTGGCCCCGGATGAAATCCCAGTCCAGAATCGCGCCCTCGCCCGCGGCCCGGGCCTTCTCGTCCTCCTCGACGAGCGTCTTCATCAGCCCTTTGATCACGGCGACGTCGCCGCCGACGCGGACCTGGTGAAGGCGCCCGCTGATCGGCGTCGAGGTGAGCGTCGCCATCTCGACCGGGTTCTGCGGCGACTGGAACCTCTCCAGAGCGCGCTCCCGAAACGGATTGAAGGAGATGATCGCGGCGCCACGGCGCGAGGCGTTGCGCAGGCTGGTCATCATCCGCGGGCTGTTGGTGCCGGGGTTCTGCCCGAAGATGAAGATGCAGTCCGTCTTGTCGAAATCGTCGAGCAGGACCGTGCCCTTGCCGACGCCGAGCGAAGGCGGCAGGCCGACGCTCGTCGCCTCGTGGCACATGTTCGAGCAGTCGGGAAAATTGTTCGTCCCGTATTCCCGGACGAAGAGTTGATAGAGGAACGCCGCCTCGTTCGAGGTCCGGCCCGAGGTGTAGAACTCCGCCATATCGGGATCGGGAAGCGCCGCCAGGTGCCAGCCGATCGTCCGGAACGCCTCGTCCCAGGACACCGGCACATAGCGGTCACTCGCCGCGTCATAGGCCATCGGATGCGTGAGGCGCCCGACCATTTCGAGCTCGTAGTCGCTCCATCCGAGCAGCTCGGTCACCGTATGCTGCGCGAAGAACTCCGGCGCGCAGCGCTTCGCCGTCGACTCCCACGCGACCGCCTTGCCGCCGTTCTCGCAGAATTCGAAGGACGAGGTGTGCTTGGGGTCCGGCCACGCGCATCCGGGGCAGTCGAATCCGAGCGGCTGGTTCATCCGCAGAAGCGTGGCCGCGCCCTTCAGCGCGATGTCCTGCTCGACCAGATGCTCGCCCAGGGCCTTGAGCGCTCCCCAGCCGCCCGCGGGCTCGTCATATCGCCGGATCCCTTTCCCCGTCATCACCGATCACCCTTCCGCGTCGCATCGAGCCGGGCCGGGCGCTGCCGCGCCGCCGCGAGATCCGCATCCGCCCGCAGGCCGGGAACGGCCCACGGGAGCAGCCGGGGCCTCGACCCCGACGCCGACGAGCTTAGGCGGCGCCACCGCCCGCCTGTACCGTCGGAAAGGGTGCCCGCCTCATACTTGCGTTTGGTCCGACTGCCCGCCGGGGAAGCGCGGCGCGCCGCGCATGCGGCGCGAGGCGCCGGCCTTCCCGCGATGGGGAGGATCGACGGAGCGCCCGCTTCACAAGCCGGTGATCGGGCGGGTGAAATTCTGCCGCTAAGCAGGCTCGGCCGCCACCGACGAGGGAGCGCCATCCCGAGGCGCCGGCCCGACGAGCAGGGCTCCCGGCGACTGACGACGGCGCACCATTTCCGTTTATTTCCAGATATTTCCGGCGGGCATTCGGCGAGCCGACGACGGGCGTCCGCCTTGCCTTTCGCGAGTCCGCTTTGTAGGCCTGCATCTCGCGGCGGGTTGCCGGCGCGGCCCCGATCGATGACGTGGATGTCCGAGACGTGAGTGATTCTTCAGGCGCCGATGGGCAGCCGCACCGAACGACGAGCGGGCTCGCCTCGCCCCGGGACGGTCGGCCGTGACCCGGCGCCACCTCATCCTGCTCGTCGCGATCCTCGCCGCCGGAGCGTTCGGCTACCAGTTCTGGCGGGCGCGCAGCGCCGCGAGCCCGGCCGCAGCCGCGGCCACGTCGCTGCCGAGCGTGGAAGCCGTGACCGGCGATGTCGAGGACGTCGTGCTGGCGACCGGCTCGCTCGAGCCGATCCGGCAGGTCAGCGTCGGCGCACAGGTGTCCGGCCGGATCGTCTCGCTCAAGGTCAGGCTGGGCGACCGGGTCGAGAGCGGCGACGAGATCGCCGAGATCGACGGCATCACGCTGCAGAACGATCTGCGTTCGGCCGAGGCGGACCTCGCCGCGCTGCAAGCCCAGCGCGAGGAGAAGAAGGCGAACCTCGTCTATGCCGAGGCGACGCTGGCGCGACAGCAGCAGATGGTCGCGCAGAATGCGGTCTCCCGCGATGCCTATGACAGCGCCGTCGCGACCGTCGCCACGACCCGCGCCCAGATCGCGAATCTCGACGCGCAGATCATCTCCGGCCAGGTCAAGGTCGACAAGGCGCGGGCCCAGCTCGCCTATACGCGCATCACCGCGCCGAGCGCCGGGACGGTGCTCGCCATCGTGAACCAGGAGGGGCAGACGGTGAACGCCGTCCAGTCTGCCCCGACCATCGTCGTGCTGGGCGACGTCTCGACCATGACGGTGAAGGCCAAGATCTCGGAGGCCGACGTGCTGCGGCTCCAGGTCGGCCAGAACGCCTTCTTCAGCGTGCTCGGAGACCCCGACAGGCGCTATCCCGGGCGGATCGCCTTCGTCGAGCCAGCGCCGGACACGCTGAAGACGCAGAACGCCACCAGCAGCACGTCCTCATCGGGCACGAGTTCGTCGTCGTCTTCGACCAGCTCTGCGATCTACTACAATGCGCTTTTCGACGTGCCGAATCCGGAAGGCCGGCTCCTGACCTCGATGACGACGCAGGTCACCGTCGTCGTCGGTAGCGCCCGCGGCGTGGTGACCGTGCCCTCGACCGCGATCCGGCGCCGTCAGGGAGGCACCTTCGTCGACATCCCCGGCGAGGACGGCAAAGCTGTCCCGCGCAAGGTCACCGTCGGGCTCGACAACAAGATCCTCGCCGAGATCACCTCGGGCCTGAAGGCGGGAGAACGGATCGTCTCGGTGCAGGCGGGCGCCGCCGCGGGCGGCGGTCCGGGTGGGATGCGCCGGCCGGCCTCCCCCTTCGGGTTCTGACGGCATGGCGCCGCTGATCCGCCTCGCCGGCGTCCGTCGCGATTTCGGCACGGGCGAAGCCAATGTCGCGGCGCTGGACGGCGCCGACCTCGTCATCGAGGCCGGCGAGATGGTGGCGATCGTCGGCCCCTCGGGCTCGGGCAAGTCGACGCTGATGAACATCATCGGCTGCCTCGACCGGCCGACCGGCGGCAGCTACGAGATCGACGGCAAGCCGACCCGCGACCTCGATCCCGACGAGCTCGCCCGCCTGCGGCGCGAGTATTTCGGTTTCGTCTTCCAGCGCTACCATCTGCTGTCCAGCCTGTCGGCGCTGTCCAATGTCGAAGTGCCGGCGATCTATGCCGGCGTCGATGCCGGCCGTCGCCGCAGCCGCGCGACCGAATTGCTGGCGCGCCTCGGCCTCAGCCAGCGCGCCTCCCATCGCCCCTCCGAACTCTCCGGCGGCCAGCAGCAGCGCGTCTCGGTCGCGCGCGCGTTGATGAACGGCGCCCGCGTCATCCTCGCCGACGAGCCGACCGGCGCGCTCGACCGCAAGAGCGGCGAGGAGATGCTCGCCCTGCTCGACGAACTGAACCGCGAAGGCCAGACGATCGTCCTCGTCACGCACGACATGAACGTCGCGGCGCGGGCCCAGCGCATCGTCGAGCTGAGCGACGGGCGCATCGTCTCCGACAGGCGGGTGGCGCCGGCGCCCCCCGCCCCCGCCGCTCCGCCGGCCGCCGAGCCTGCCGCGGGCCCGCTTCGCGCCACGCTCGGGCGGCTGCGCGAGGCCTTCGGCATGGCGCTTCGCGCCATGGCCGCCAACAAGCTCAGAACCACACTGACGATGCTCGGCATCGTCATCGGCATCGCGGCCGTCGTCAGCGTCGTGGCGCTCGGCGAAGGGGCGCGGCAGCGCGTGCTGGCGAACATCGCCGGCCTCGGCACCAATACCCTGGAGATCTTCCCCGGCACAGGCTTCGGCGATGTCCGCTCGGGGCGCGTGCGGACATTGACCGTCGCCGATGCGACCATTCTGGCGAGCCAACCCTATGCCGCGAGCGTGACGCCGACCGTCTCGACCAGCACCACCGTCCGCTTCGGGAATGTCGAGGCTAACGCGCTCGTGAACGGCGTCGGCGAGCGCTATTTCGACGTGCGCGGCAGCGTGCTCCAGCGCGGCCGCTTCTTCGACGCCGACAGCGTCCGCCGGCTGGCGCAGGACGTCGTGATCGACGAGAACGCGCGCGGCGTGCTGTTCCCGCAGGCCTCGGTGGACCCGATCGGCAAGGTCATCCTCGTCGGTGTCGTGCCATGCCGTGTGATCGGCATCGTCCGCCAGCAGCAGGGCGGTTTCGGCTCGAGCCAGAACCCGCAGCTCTTCCTGCCCTACACCACCGTGCAGGGCCGTTTCCTCGGCGATCTTTCCCTGCGCAGCATCACGCTGCGCGTCGACGACGACACGCCGATGGCGGCGGCCCAGAACGCCCTCACCGAGCTTCTGACCCATCGCCACCGGGCCAAGGACTTCTTCATACTGAACCAGGACGAGATCCGCTCGACCATCACCAGCACGACCCAGACGATGACGTTGATGATCTCCTCCATCGCGGTCATCTCGCTGCTCGTCGGCGGCATCGGCGTGATGAACATCATGCTCGTCTCGGTGATCGAGCGCACCGGCGAAATCGGCCTGCGCATGGCGGTCGGCGCACGGCGCGGCGACATCCTTCAGCAGTTCCTGATCGAGGCGTCGCTGGTTTGCTTCATCGGCGGCGCGCTCGGCATCGCGCTGTCGCTCGCGATAGGCTTCATCTTCCAGCAGGTGAACCCGCAGATGGGGTTCGTCTATTCGGCCGAGGCCTTCGCGGCCGCGATCACCTGCTCGACGCTGATCGGGGTCGTCTTCGGCTTCCTGCCGGCGCGCAACGCCGCGCGACTGGACCCTGTCGTCGCCCTCGCCCACGGCTGAGGATGCATTGCCGAGAAACCGCGACCGAGCCTGAGGAAGGGTGCCGCCCCGACCGCGATGGGAGGGGTTGAGGTCGGGGCGGCGAGGGCCACGCGGGAACGGGTCCATGCATAGGTCGCATCGGCGCGGCCCGAGGTTCAAACGGTCGAACGCGCCCGAGGATCCCCCTCGATTGACAGGACGGCCGGCCCGCGTTGCTCTCACCCATCGCGATGACGAGGAGCCGATGGTCGTGGGCGTGGATGATCTGACGGAAGCCGCCGGACGGGCCGGCGTGGCGAGTTTCGAGGCGACGTTCGGCCGCGTGCCCGACAATTTCCGGCTGCTGGCGGAGCATGCGCCCGGCGCCTTCGCCGGCTATGGCCTGATCCGCAGTGCGATCATGCGCGACAGGGACACCGGCGGGGCGCTCGACCTGAAGACCAAGGAGCTCATCTTCGCGCTGCTCGACACGCTGATCGGCCAGAAGACAGGCGCGCGGAACCACGCGGCCGCGGCCGTGAAGCTGGGCCTGACCCTGCCCGAGCTGGCGGAAGGGCTGGTCCAGGTCGTCATGGCCGGCGGCATCACGACCTGGAACGAGACCGGCGCCGACGTGATGCGCCATTGCCAGGAGATCGTCGCCGCCAGGCCGGAACCGGCGACGGACTGAGCGCGCGACCCACCGCCTTGCCGATGCCCCAGGCTATGGCGGCGCGACGAGCCAGAGCGACGCCCCGACCAGCGCGGCCAGCAGCAGGAGCCTCGGCAGGCTCCGCAGCAGGTCGCGCATCGCATCCTTCGCGCTCGCCTGCCGCAGCGCCCCGTGGATCGCCTCGCGGCGGCGGCGATAGGCATCGTGAACGGCCATCACGGCCTCCCGAAAAGAGTGGGGGTGGATCGGTCGGCTGCGCGTTCACGCCAAAGCCGGCCGGGAGGCTGCGGCGAGAAAGGGACCGGCCGCCGCACGCCCGCGGGCGGGACACGGCAGATCCTCCACCGCCTGGCGCAACTCCTCGATCCAGGCGGGCGTCGTCGCGACGAGCGGGAGCCTGCACGCAGGCGACAGCTGCGGGTGAAGCAGAGAGAGCGCGAGCTTGGTTCCGACCGGATCCGGCTCGCGCGAGAGCACGTCGTTGAGCGGCACCAGCCGCCGCTGCAGCGTCTGCGCCTGGACGAAGAATTCCGAGCGGGCCGCCGCCATGAGTCGCGCCAGCCATTGCGGAACGAGATTGCCCAGGCTGGTGACCGCGCCGCAGCCCCCCGCGAGAAGATAGGCCGGAATCGCGTCGGAAGCCCCGGTCAGCCGCATGAAGCGCCGGTCGCGGATACGCGCGATGCGATCGCAGCGCTGGATGTCGCCGCGTCGCTCGAGAATCGCGACGATATTGGCGGTCGGGCCGAGCGCCTCCAGAGCCGGCAGGGAAATCTCGATCCCGCAGCGGTCCGGATCATTGTCGAGAATGATCTCGAGCGGCGTCGCGCTCGCGGCCGCCCGGGCATGGGCGACGAAACCGTCCTGGCTCGGCCGGCTGTAATACGGCGTGCGCAGCAGCAAGGCGCTCGCGCCGGCGGCCGTCGCCTGCCTGATTTCGCCGAGGGTCGCCGCCGTGTCGTTGCTGCCGACCGCCGCGATGATCGGGAACCCCGGGCCGGCAGCCGCACGCGCGACGGTGAGAAGGTCGAGCCGCTCGCGGGGCGAGAGCGTGGCATGCTCTCCGGTGGCGGTGCCCAGCACGACGCCGTCCGCGCCCTGGTCGATCTGCCAGCGGACGAGCTGCGCCAGCGCGCCCCGGTCGATCGCCTCTCCCGCGAACGGCGTGACCAGCGCCGTGAACATGCCGTGGAGCCAATGGTTCATGGCCGGCCTCACAGCAAGCGCAGCGGCCCGGCGCTGAAGCGCACGGCGCGCGGCCTGCGTCCTGTCTCGGACTCGGCATAGCGGATCGCCGTGCCCCGATCGGCGAAGATGCCGCCGCCGCGTCCATGCGTTTCGACCGCGACCCAATGCCCTTCCGCATCGAGACCGACGAGGAATGTCGGCTGCGCTCGGCGAGGAGCGTGAAGACGTTGATGCATGATCCAGCGTTCCAAACGGCCATCTGGCCGCCCGGACAAGCTAGGAGGCCGGCCATAGCCGTTCGAGGCGGGGCCGGAGACGAAGATATCAAGGCCTCATAAACGCCTCGGAGAGACCGGAGCACGGGTCTGGCCGGCGCCGCGGCCATGCCGTCGACGACGAAAAGCGCGGTCGACGTCGCGATCCCCGGAGACGCGGCGGCATCGGCCGGGCCCTCTCGAGGATGCTCGTCCGGCCCTCGTGCGAGGACCACTGCAACTGCGCCCCCGGCTTCCTCGCGCCGGGCCCGGATGGCCAACCTGTTGAGAGCGGACAACTAGAGCGCGAGCGACAATGTGCCCCTCGCCCGCGAGACGCAGGGCACGATGCGATGCGCGCGCTCCGCGATCTGGAGCACCGCGTCGCGGTGAATGACGTCGCCTTCGGCATATTCGCAGATGCAGGACCCGCACAGTCCGGTCTCGCATGAGGTTCGTATCGAGACGCCATGGGCCTGCAATACGGAAAGCAGCGTCGCCGAGGCCGGCACATGGAGCCGTTGCCCGGTGGAGGACAGCTCCACCTCGAAGTCCTCCGGCACGAAGTTCTCGTCCAGCAGTGCCTGGAATTTCTCGGCATGGATCTGCTCGGGCAACCAGCCGCGGCCGAGCGCATGGCGTGTCAGATCGTCGATCAGGCCGAGCGGCCCACAGGCGTAGAGATGCGTCCCGTCGGGCAGGGCATCGAGCGCGACAGGAGACAGGCGCTGGCCTTCCGCCGAAAACCAGGTCGTGAGACGCGCGCCGCAGACCCTGCGCAGCTCTTCGAGCAGCGGCGCTGCCGTCGCGCGCGGCGCACAATAATGAACCGAGTACGGCGCATCGCCTGCTTCCAGTTCGCGCGCCATGGCGAGGATGGGCGTCACGCCGATGCCACCCGCCATGAGCAGATGATGCGCCGCGCCCTCGGCGAGCCCGAAATTGTTGCGCGGCGCGGAGACATTGGCGGGCGCCCCCTCGGCGAGGTTCTCGTGAATCCAGGCAGAGCCGCCACGCCCGGCCGCCTCGCGCTTGACCGCGATCGTGTAGCTGTCGCGCTCGGCCGGATTGCCGCAAAGCGAATACTGGCGGATCTTGCCGTCCGGCAGCAGCAGATCGATATGGGCCCCTGCCGTCCAGGCGGGCAACTGCGGCCGGCTGGCATGCACGAAGCGCAGCAGCAGCGTATCGTTCGTGACGAAGCGCGCCTCGGCGACGCGCAGCTTCATGATCAGGCGCGCGGACATGGCCGGTCAGTCCAGCAATTCGATGGTATCGCCCGGCCGGATCACGCCGCCGCTCTCGATGCCGGCATTCAGGCCGGAGCGATTGTAGAGCGGCAGATAGACCGGCAGACCGAGCAGTTCTTCCAGGTACTTGCAGGGAAAGTTCAGCCTCCCGCCTCGAAAGACGACCTCCCCCACGCGGAAGCGCCGGCCGACCAGATGATTCAGCGGCACGCCCTTGACCGTGAGATTGCGCCGGTGGTCGATCGGCAGAAGCGTGATCGCTCCGTCCTGCAGCGGCGGATCGTTGCGGGCGAGCGCATCGAGCGCCTCCTGCTCGATCAGCGTGACCTCGCGCACGTCGGGGCGCTTCGAGTAGCTGCCGGTGCCCTCGTAATAGCGGTCGCCGACGATGCCGCGTCCGGCGACGCATCGCGCCTCGGCGAGCTCCTCCATCTCGAAGCTGGCGGCCGGCGCGATGTGGATGTGCAGCAGCCGGCCGCGCCAGCCGACCGCTCCTCCGGAGGTTTCGCGGGCGATCCGGCCCGCGGGATGATCGAAGGCCGGGACATGCTCTTGCGTGGCCGCCGTCCGGGTCTGCGCTTCAGAGGATGACATGTCGTTTCTCCGCGTGGCGATGGCCCGCGTCGGCGCCGGCCATCGCATTGTCGTCAGCCTGCGTCAGTTCATGTCCTTGCCGGCCGTCTCCGGCGCCAGCAGCGTTGCGATGAAGGTCAGCAGCGCAAGAGCGATCAGGTAGAGCGAGATCGGCCAGGTCGCGCCGCCCGTCCAGGCCATGAAGCTCGCCGCCGCGAAGGGCGTGAGCCCGCCGCTCAGCGCCGCGCCGATCTGGAAGCCGAGCGAGGCGCCGCTGTAGCGCAGCCGCGCCGTGAACAGCTCCGAATACCACGGCGCGCCGATCCCGAAGCCGACCATCTGGCCGAAGGTGATCGCGGCGACGATCGTCCAGGTGATGATGGTCGGGTCCTTGGTGTCGAGCAGCCAGAACATCGGGTAGGCGAAAGCCATCGAGAACAGGCAGCTCGCATAGAACATCGGCTTGCGGCCGAATTTGTCCGAGAGCCAGCCGAAGAACGGGATCGCCCCGAGCGCCACCACCGCCGAGAGGAAGATCGCGTTGAGGACCAGCGAGCGCGGCAGGCCGAGCGTACCGGTGACGTAGCTGATGACGAAGACGCCGCCGATGCTGGCATAGGCGATTTCGGAGAGCTTCAGCCCGACCGCGGTCAGGAACGACCGGCGATAGGTCGTCAGGACCTCGACCAGCGGCAGTTTGGCCACCTCCTTGCGCGCCTCGAGCTGGCGGAAGGCAGGCGTCTCCTCGAGCTGCATGCGGATGAACAGGCCGACCGCGACGAGCACGATGCTGATCAGGAACGGGATGCGCCAGCCCCAGGACAGGAAGGCGGGCTCGGGTAGCTGTGTCAGCAGCGCGAACATGCCGATCGCGGCGAGGTTGCCGATGGGATTGCCGATCTGCACCATGGAACCGAGCAGGCCGCGCTTTTTCGCCGGCGCGTTCTCGACCACCATCAGCACGGCGCCGCCCCATTCGCCGCCCAGCCCGATGCCCTGCAGGAAGCGCAGCGCGACGAGCAGGATCGGCGCGGCGACGCCGATCTGCTCATAGGTCGGCAGCAGGCCGATGAGGAACGTGCCGAGCCCCATGATGATGATCGTCAGCGAGAGCATCGCCTTACGGCCGAGCTTGTCGCCGTAGTGGCCGAAGATCGCCGCTCCCAGCGGCCGCGCCAGGAAGCCGATCGCATAGGTGCCGAAGGCCGCGATCGTGCCGATCGCCGGATCGACGGAGGGGAAGAACAGCTTGTTGAAGACGAGCGCGCTCGCCGTTCCGTAAATCAGGAAGTCGTACCATTCGACCGCCGTCCCCACGACGCTCGACGTGACGATCTTCCGCATCTGCCTCGCCTGCTCGGAAGCGGCTCCGGGCACCGAGAGTCCTTCGGCTATGCTCATCTCGACCTCCACCTGGTTTTGCGCAGGCCGCGCCGTCTCCCCACGACGGTCTCTATCGGCGCTGCAGATAAGCACCGAGGCTGAAATGTTTACTAATGGAAATCAATCGCAATTGCGCCCAAAAAACGAGCGAAACGGCCAAAAAGCGATACTGCGCAGGCCATTATCGGCCAAAAGCGCCACTTTCAGCGGCCAAATTTGCGTCATTCCCACATGGATATAGCGCCGATTATGTTTACTGACAGCACCATTCAATGCCGTTGCAGGGGGCCGGGCGCGCGGGCATATATTGGCCTCCAGAAGCGGGGCGAACGGTGAAGCCTGTTTACAAAGACGAGCGGATCGGCCCGAACCTCAAGGCCGTGCGCCAGGCGAGAGAACTGACGCTCGACAAGCTGGCCTCCCTCAGCGGGCTGACGCGCGGCTATCTTTCGCTCGTCGAGCGGGGCCTGAAGACGCCGTCGATTGCCGCGCTGGTCCGCATCGCCGACGCCCTCGAACTGAACGTCGCACAGCTCTTCAACCGCGATTCAGCCCCCGCGCCGCAATATTCGCTCTACCGGCACGATCAGGACGATCCGCCCTCGCCGGGTTATGGCGGATTCTGGCTCTCGCCGCTCGCGGCGGGCCGGACCGGCAAGATCATGGAACCGTTCCTCATGCAGCCGCCCTTCAAATCGGCGGCGCGGGCGAGCCATGCCGGAGAGGAGATGCTTTACGTCCTCAGCGGACAGATCGGCATCCGGATGAACGGCGAGGAGATTCTGCTGAAGCAGGGGGACTGTCTCTATTTCTCGTCGGATTCCCAGCACGAGGTCCGCAGCATCGGCAGCCGAAAGGCGGAAGCCCTGGTCGTGATCGCAGCCCCCCGGGAATAGGCGATACGCCGCCGATCCGTGGCAACCGGCATCACGCCGTTCCTCGAAGTGCGGATTCGACGCGATGCGAGCTATTCGGAGGCAGCGAGACGCAGACCCGGGCCAGGCGGAAGCGTCGCGATGAGATCGCATCGGCAATGCCGCGCCAGATCGACCCCTCCCCATCGAAAAGCCATCGAACAGGAAGGACTGTCGGGCGTGCCGTTAAGGGTCTCAGCGCTCAGGACGGCCAGCGGTCAAGAAGGTCGAGCGCCTGGCGTAGGCGCAGTGGCGGACAGGGAGGGATTTGAACCCCCGATACCCTTGCAGGTATGCCGCATTTCGAGTGCGGTGCATTCAACCACTCTGCCACCTGTCCGCGGTCGCCTTCGGTCGAAGCGGGCTGCTTACTACACGCCGGGCCGGCCGGAAACAAGTGTCGCGCGAGCGATAAATCGGGCCGTCCGGACATCTTTCGCTTGACCCCGCCCACCGGCCCCACTAGTGAGCCGCATCCGGCGTGGGGAAACCCGCGCCCGGACTCCTTTTGCCTGCGTGATGCGTCGCGGGCCGGACGGAGCCAACCCAACCACGCAATCGACTGCCAAAAAGCCGTCCCGCATGCGCCCTCGCGGCCATGACAGGGCGGGGCCGAACATGGAGGACAAAATGTTCGCAGTCATCAAGACCGGCGGGAAGCAGTTCCGCGTCGCCGCCAACGACAAGATTACCGTCGCCAAGATCGAGGGCAACCCGGGCGACACCGTCGCTCTCGGCACCGTGCTGATGCTCACCGACGGCGACAAGACCACCCTCGACGCCAAGGCGCTCGGCGAGATCACCGTCGCCGCCGAGATCGTCGAGCAGGCCCGTGGCGAGAAGGTCATCGCCTTCAAGAAGCGCCGCCGCCAGAACTCCAAGCGCAAGCGCGGCTTCCGCGCCGAGCTGACCGTGATCCGCATCACCGACATCCTCACCGGCGGCAAGAAGCCGGAGATGAAGAAGGGCGATGCCTCCGCCGTCGCGCTCAAGGCCGCTTCGACCGAGACCAAGGGCAAGAAGGCCGCCGCGAAGAGCGAAGAGCTCGATGCGTCCAACCTCTCGCTGATCT
Organism: Chelatococcus sp.; assembly: GCA_003248805.1. Taxonomy (GTDB): domain Bacteria; phylum Pseudomonadota; class Alphaproteobacteria; order Rhizobiales; family Beijerinckiaceae; genus Allobosea. Next base: position 23,647 of record QFQY01000028.1, read on the forward strand.
CGGGCGTCGGCCCGACCATCGAGAAGAAGCTGCGCGCCGCCGGCATCACCTCCTGGAACGACATCGCCGCCTGGACCGAGGCCGACGTCGCCAAGTGGGACGAGGAGCTGAAGCTGCGCGGCCGCGCCACCCGCGAGGAGTGGGTCGAGCAGGCCAAGGAGCTTCTGGCCGGCAAGCCCCCGCGCGCCAAGGTCGACCAGGCCGAACAGGCTTCCGGCGAAGACTACTGACGGCACCCGTCAGTCACCCTTCGCGTTTCGTCGCCCGGACCGCTGGCTTTTGCCGGCGATTCGGGTTAGAGAGACCCACGAGTTTTTGAGGTAGGGCGTTATGGCTCACAAAAAGGCAGGCGGTTCGTCCCGCAACGGCCGCGACTCCGAAAGCAAGCGCCTCGGCGTGAAGAAGTTCGGCGACCAGGCGGTCGTGTCCGGCAACATCATCATTCGTCAGCGCGGCACCAAGTGGCATGCCGGCGCCAATGTCGGCATGGGCAAAGACCATACCCTCTTTGCGACCACGGCTGGCCGAGTCCGATTCACGACGAAACTCGGCCGAGCTTTCGTGAACGTAGTCCCGGCCCAAGAGGCCGCAGAATAAGACGGCGGATAGGGACTTTCTCGATCCGCCGGTTCCATCGAACCGGAACGGATCAGGGGTCCAGACCCGACACGGGGTCACCCAAGGTCAGCGAAAGGGAGGTGGGACAAAATCCCAGCTCCCTTTTTCGTTTGCGCCGACGGAGAGACCCATGTTCCCCGAATTGACCCGCGACGATGTCTTCCGGCTCGAGACCCGCCGCCTCTGGCTGCGTTGGCCGCGCCTGGCCGACGCCACGGCGATTCTGCGCCAGGCGGGGGAGAAAGCCGTGGCGGAGATGACGGCGAATATTCCGCATCCCTATCCGCCGGAAGCGGTCGACCCCTTCATCTTCGCGACGCGCAAGGGCAATGCGCTGGGCGAGCATCTCGTCCTGGCGATCACCCCGCGCTCCCGGCCAAACGAACTGATCGGCATGATCGGCGCGCACAGGCAGGCGAAGGGCATTCCCTTCATCGGCTACTGGCTCGGCACGCAGCACTGGAACAAGGGCTACGCGACCGAGGCGACGCAGGCGCTGATCGACACCATGTTCAGCCTCGTCGACATCCCGGCGATCGAGGCCGACGTCCGGGTCATCAATCCCGGTTCGCGGCGGGTGCTGGAGAAGTCCGGCTTCCGCGCCGAGGGCTCGTTCCTGAAGTCGCTGCCGGCGCGCGGCGGCCTCTTCCCCTGCGAGCAGTACCGGCTCGATCGCTCGACCTGGTCGGCGCTGAAGAGCTGGACCGCCAGCGGCTGGGCGCCCCTGCCCGCCGAGATCGAGACGACGCCGGCCGAAATCCAGGCCGAGACGCCGGGCGAGCCCTGCCCGGCGTGAGGGCAGGCCTTCTTCCCTTCTCCCCTTGCGGGAGAAGCTGGCCCGAAGGGCCGGATGAGGGGTCGCGCAGGTCGTGAAAGAAAAAGCGCCACGCGTCCGCTCGGACGCGTGGCGCTTTTGCTTTTGGCTTACGATCACCGTCGCGAAACCCCTCACCCCAACCCTCTCCCGCAAGGGGAGAGGGGGAGGCCGCGCCGCCCGAGATCGACGCTCCAGCTGCCGCCGCTCAGTGATTGTCGCGCGGGACGCCGAATTTCTTGTGGATCTTCTGGTACTTGACCGCCGGCTTGAGGACCATGCCCTCCGACAGCTCGCCGACGATCTTGCGCTGGATCTCCTGCCAGGGCGTCTGGCTCTTCGGATATTTGTAGCCGCCATTGGCCTTGAACTCGGCCTTGCGCCTGGCGAGTTCCTCGTCGGAGATCATGATGTTGGCCGTGCGCTTGTTCAGGTCGATGCGGACCATGTCGCCTGTCTTGAGCAGCGCGAGACCGCCGCCGGTCGCCGCTTCCGGCGAGGCGTTGAGGATCGAGGGCGAGCCCGACGTGCCGGACTGGCGCCCGTCGCCGACGCAGGCCAGCGCGGAGACGCCCTTCTTGATGAGGTAATCCGGCGGCCGCATGTTCACCACCTCCGCCGCGCCCGGATAGCCGATCGGGCCGACGCCGCGGATGAAGAGAATGCAGTGCTCGTCGATGGCCAGCGCCGGATCGTCGATGCGGTGATGGTAGTCCTCCGGCCCGTCGAAGACGATGGCGCGGCCCTCGAAGGCCATCGGATCCTTCGGGTTCTCCAGATAGCGCTTGCGGAATTCCGGCGTGATCACGCTGGTCTTCATGATCGCGGAATCGAACAGGTTACCGGAGAGGTTGAGGAATCCGGCTTCCTTCTTCATCGGCTCGTCATAGCTCTTGATGACGTTGCGGTTGACAGCGAAGAAGCCCTTGCAGTTCTCCTCGTGGGTGCGCCCGTTGGCGGTGATCGCCGGCTTGAGCTTGCCCTTCTCCAGCAGCTCCGCGATGACGGCAGGCAGGCCGCCGGCGCGGTAGTAGTCCTCGCCGAGATATTCGCCCGCCGGCTGCATGTTGACCAGGAGCGGCGTGTCATAGCCGATCTTGGTCCAGTCCTCGTTGTCGAGCGGCACGCCGATATGCTTGGCGATGGCGTTGACGTGGATCGGCGCATTGGTCGAGCCGCCGATCGCCGAATTGATGACGATGGTGTTCTCGAAAGCCTCGCGCGTCAGGATCTTGGACGGGATCAGGTTTTCCCAGACCATCTCGACGATGCGCTTGCCGGTGAGATAGGCCATCTCGTAGCGGTCGCGATACGGGGCCGGGATCGCCGCCGCGCCGGGTAGCGTCATGCCCATCGCCTCGGCCAGCGCGTTCATGGTCGAGGCCGTGCCCATGGTGTTGCAGTGCCCGGCCGAGGGCGCCGAGGAGGCGACCAGGTCGACGAAGCCGCGATAGTCGATCTCGCCGGCCGCCATCATCTGGCGCGCCTTCCAGACGATGGTGCCGGAGCCCGTGCGCTCGCCGCGGAAATCGCCGTTCAGCATCGGCCCGCCCGGCAGCGCGATGGCCGGGATGTCGACGGTCGCCGCGGCCATGATCTGGGCCGGGGTGGTCTTGTCGCAGCCGGTGGTCAGCACCACGCCGTCGAGCGGATAGCCGTAGAGGATTTCGACCAGCGACAGATATTGCAGGTTGCGGTCGAGGCTCGCCGTCGGCCGCTTGCAGGTCTCCTGGATCGGATGGATCGGGAACTCGAAGGGCACGCCGCCCATCTCGCGGATGCCGTCGCGGATGCGCGGCGCGAGTTCGAGATGGTGGCGGTTGCAGGGCGCGATATCGGAGCCCGTCTGGGCGATGCCGATGATCGGCCGGCCCGACTGGAGTTCCTCGCGCGACAGCCCGAAATTCATCGTGCGCTCGATATAGAGCGCCGTCATGTCGGCATTGGCCGGATTGTCGAACCAGGCCTTGGAGCGGAGCTGCTCCGGCTTGATCTTGCGGACCGGCTTCTTGCCGGTGGGGGTCTTGGCCATCCTCGTCTTCCTCTCGCGCCGCGCGGCACTGACGGCCGCTTGCAGTCTCTCATTCAAACGATTTTAGACGCACCATCATGCGCATCGTCCCCGGCTCGGCAAGACCGGATCCGCTGGATAGTCATACTATTTATGCAGCCTGCATGCTGCATGCAACAAACGACCTGCCGCAGGCTGCGCTTGCCAGCGGCGGCGATTTGGCGCCAAGAGAGAGCAAGGCCCCGGCGCGAGCGGGCCGCCTACGAGCCGTCCGAGGAAATGTCGTCATGACGCTGCATGTCGTCCCGTCCTTCGCCCGCATCGGCGAGGAAAATGCCTTCGCCGTGCTGGCACGCGCGACCGAGCTGCAGCGCCAGGGCAAGGACATCATCAATCTCGGCATCGGCCAGCCCGATTTCGCGACGCCCGACCATATCGTCGAGGCGGCGGTGAAAGCGCTGCGCGACGGTCATCACGGCTACACCCCGGCCAACGGCATCCTGCCGCTGCGCGAGGCGGTGGCGGCTGATCTGCACAAGCGCTTCTCGGTCGAGGTCTCGCCCGAGGAGGTGATGATCGTGCCCGGCGGCAAGGTCACCATGTTCATGGCGATCCTGATGTTCGGCGCGCCGGGCGTCGAGATCATGTATCCCGATCCGGGTTTCCCGATCTATCGCTCGATGATCGAGTTCACCGGCGCGACGCCGATCCCCGTGCCGATCCGCGAGGAAAACGGCTTCGCCTTCTCGGCCGAGGAAACGCTGTCGCTCATCACCCCGAAGACGCGCCTGCTCATCGTGAATTCGCCGGCCAATCCGACCGGCGGCGTCACGCCGAAGGCCGAGGTCGACAAGCTCGTGGCGGGCCTCGCCCGCTTCCCCGATGTCGCCGTGATGTCGGACGAGATCTACGACCAGATGCTCTATGACGGCGAACAGCATGTCTGCCTGCTGAGCTATCCCGAGATCCGCGACCGGCTGATCCTGCTCAACGGCTGGTCCAAGACCTATGCCATGACCGGCTGGCGCCTCGGCTACTCCATCTGGCCGAAGCCGCTCTACGACAACGCCCGCAAGCTGGCGGTGAACTCGCACTCCTGCGTCAACGCGCCAACGCAATGGGCGGGGCTCGCTGCCCTGACCGGACCGCAGGACGCCGTCCACGCCATGCTCGCCGAGTTCGACCGGCGCCGCAAGGCCGTCGTCGCGGGCCTCAACGCCCTGCCCGACATCTCCTGCATCACGCCCAAGGGCGCCTTCTACGCTTTCCCGAACGTCTCCAAGACCGGCTGGAAGGCGAAGAAGCTGGCCTCCGCCCTGCTGGAGGACGCAGGCGTCGCCACCATCGGCGGCCCCGATTTCGGCGTCCATGGCGAGGGCTATATCCGCCTCTCCTACGCGAACTCGCTGGAGAACATCGAGCGCGCGCTGGAGCGGATGAAGGGCTTCCTCGAACGGGCCAACGCCGCCTGAAGGGTATCGTGAGCTATCTCTATCTCGCGGTCGCCATCCTCAGCGAGGTCATCGGCACCTCGGCGCTGAAGGCCTCCGAAGGCTTCACGAGGCCCCTGCCCTCGCTGATCACGGCGGTCGCCTTCGCCATCGCCTTCTATTGCCTGTCGCTGAGCCTGCGGACGATTCCCGTGGGCATCGCCTATGCGATCTGGTCCGGCATCGGCATCGTGCTGATCAGCCTGATCGCGCTGGTGCTCTTCGGCCAGAAGCTCGACGCGCCCGCCCTGATCGGCATGGGGCTCATCCTCGCGGGCGTCCTGGTGATCAACCTGTTCTCACGCGCGACGGCGCACTGACCCGGTCAGTTCCGCCGCGCGGTCGCCGTCACGCCCGGATCGACCTTGAAGCTCGAGGCCTCGATCACCGCCGTACCGATCATCGTCTTAACGGAGATGCGCACCGGCACCATGACATTGGTGCCCGCCACCGGCGCGAGCCAGGTGGTGATGTCCTTGTTCTCGGCCATGAACTTCGTGCTGGGACGCAGGGCCCTGTGGCCCGCGATCGGCACGTAGCGCGCCTGGCAGACCGCGACCGGCCCGCTATAGCCGTCGAGCTTGACCTCGCGGGTGCCGGCGCTGCTGAGCTTGATGTCGTAGCGCGCCGCGCCGTCGAAGATCGGCAGCGTGCGGTTGCAGGCCGCGCTCACCCCGCCGCGCCCGCTGACCGGCATCAGGAAGGCGCTGAGCGGATCGACGATGTTGCGCTTGTGCCCTTCCGTCAGGGGCACGCGATCCGGCTTCTCGTCGATCGGCGGCTCGATGGCCACGGCCGAGACGTCCCCGCCACCGAGCGCCATGCGCACGGTGCGGCTCTCGCTCGAGCTGGCGGAATTGATCGCGAAACTGTTGGGCGTCAGCTTGCCGCCCTGGAGCGTGCCGCTCGCCACGCCGGAGCCGCGCCCGCCGGTGAAGCTGCCGACCAGCCCGGTGAGCTTGGCCGACATGTCGAGCTTGTAGCTGTCGCCCGTGATTCCACCCGTGAGATTCGCGGTCCCCAGCGTCAGTCCGAACAGGGACACGTCGTACTGCGCATCGAGATTCGCGGCCGTCGCGCCGTTGATGGCGCCGAGCAGCGAGAGACCGGCCAGGGACAAGGCGACGACGGACTTCATCCTGTTCCTCCGGAATCGATGCGTTGTGACGGCATGCATGGCAAATCGGCCTGAAACGTGGCCAGCTCGCAAGCTCACGAAGACGTGCCGTGACACGAACATCCCCGCTCGATCTTTACGGCCCGTTAACGCTGGCGGATCCCCGCCCCGTTCGTGACGCCCGAGCTTGACGCGCCCACGCGCCTTGGCTATGGAGACGGCGAATTCAATTCGACTTCAAGGTGCTCCACGTCGGCACGTCGCGTGTCGGCATTTTTGTTTGAGCGCCCCGAAGATGCAAGGAACGATATCATGGCCCGCCGTTGCGAACTGACCGGGAAAGCCACCCTCACCGGCCACCTCGTCAGCCACTCGAACCGTAAGACGAAGACCGTCTTCCGTCCGAACCTGGTCAACGTCACGCTGCAGTCCGACACGCTCGGCCGTTCGGTCCGCCTGCGCGTCTCGGCCAATGCGCTGCGCACGGTCGACCATCGCGGCGGTCTCGACGCCTTCCTGATCAAGGCCCCGGCCGGCGACCTGTCGCCCGGCGCGCTGACCCTGAAGCGCGACATCGAGAAGAAGCTCGCCGCCAACTGAGCGCGCGTTTCGTTTCGATCCGAGGAAGCGGCCGCAAGGCCGCTTTTTTCGTTTGGCCCACGACGCCAGGCCGTCATTGCGAGGAGCGAAGCGACGAAGCAATCCAGCTTCGTAGAGCGCAACGATTCCCTGGATTGCTTCGCTGCGCTCGTCGGCGTCCTGGTCACGCCAGCTCGAATTCCAGCAGGACCGTTCGCTGCAGGAACGAGAAGTTGTCGTCCGAGATCACGGTCAGGATGGTGCGTCCCTGCTCCTGGTGGACGCTCAGCCCCTCCATATTGTCGATCTCCTGTCCGAGATCGGCCTCGATCAGGTAAGCGCCGTCGAGCAGCGCCCCCGGCCTGATGTCGCTCCCGCGGATTCGGCGGATGCGCATCCCGACGCCCCTGAACGGCGAGTACCAGCGCTCCAGCAGCAGCATGTCGCCGCCCGGCAGGAAGGCGAGGTCGGTGATGTCGTAGTCGTCATGCCGGCGCACCTTGAAGGTGCCCTGCTGGCGCCCGCTCAGGATGAAGCCGAGGGTCGGCTCGTCATCCCCGCCCGAGCGCTCGGCCACGGCCACGAGGCTGCCCGCCAGCGGCATCCCGTCCGGCACGATCCCGATCGCCTCCAGACCGCGATTGTTGGGCAGGCTCTTCACCTCGGACGGCACCGGCAGGAGCTGGCCGCGCGCCAGGACGCCATCGCGGCCGAACGGAAAGCGCATCACGGCGTTGACCCGCTCGAGCCCGACATAGGCATAGCCGTCGGCCATCGCGAGGCTCTCGGTATCGTAGTAGCGCGACCAGCGCATCGGCCGCCCATTGGCGTCGAGCGCCGGCGCCAGCACGGCGTCGTCGATGCCGGTCAGCCGCCCCTTCTCGGACCGCAGCCTGCCCGTCAGCCAATAGGCGATGTCGGCCAGCGCGACGAAATCGCGGCCGTTCGGCGAACGCCAGAGCGAGGAGAACCCGCCGAAGCGGGGATGGTCGCAGCGCAGCACCATCCCGCTGCGGAAGACCAGTTCGCCGAAGCGCGTGCGCTCCGGCTTGCGCGGCTCGAAGCTGGCGAGCGGCCGCGTCGTCACCGTGACCTGGCGGACGAGATTGTCGCGGACCTGCGCCGCCGCCGGGCCACCGGCGCCGGCCGCTGCGGCGCCCAGCCCGAGCAGCGCCGCGCGCCGCGAAAGCCTCACTGCAGCCGCCGCGACACCGGTGCGCGGCCGGACCCCGCCGCATCGTCCTCGAAGAGCTCGGCCAGCTTCTCGGTCATCACCCCGCCGAGCTCCTCCGCATCGACGATGGTCACGGCGCGGCGATAGTAGCGCGTGACGTCGTGGCCGATGCCGATGGCGATGAGCTCGACGTTCGAGCGCGTCTCGATCTCCGCGATGACGTGGCGCAGATGCCGCTCGAGATAGTTGCCGGCATTGACCGAGAGCGTCGAATCGTCGACCGGCGCGCCGTCCGAGATCACCATCAGGATCTTGCGCTGCTCCGGCCGGGCCTGCAGGCGCTTATGCGCCCAGTCCAGCGCCTCGCCGTCGATATTCTCCTTCAGCAGCCCCTCGCGCATCATCAGCCCGAGATTCTTGCGGGCCCGACGCCACGGCGCATCCGCCGCCTTGTAGATGATGTGGCGCAGGTCGTTGAGGCGGCCGGGATTGGCGGGCTTGCCCGATTGCAGCCAGGCCTCGCGCGACAGGCCGCCCTTCCAGGCCCGCGTCGTGAAGCCGAGCAGCTCGACCTTGACGCCGCAGCGCTCCAGCGTCCGTGCCAGGATATCGGCGCAGGTCGCCGCGACCGTGATCGGCCGGCCGCGCATCGAGCCCGAATTGTCGATCAGCAGCGTCACGACCGTATCGCGGAAGTTCACATCCGATTCCTGCCGGAAGGACAGCGGCTGGAACGGGTCGATGATGATCCGCGGCAGGCGCGCGGGGTCGAGCGCGCCCTCCTCGAGATCGAACTGCCAGGAGCGGTTCTGCTGCGCCATCAGGCGGCGCTGGAGCCGGTTGGCGAGGCGCGCCACCACGCCCTGGAGATGGGCGAGCTGCTTGTCGAGATAGGCGCGCAGCCGCGTCAGTTCCTCGGCGTCGCAGAGCTCCTCGGCCGTGACGATCTCGTCGAACTTGGTGGTGTAGGCCTTGTAGTCGGTTGCCTGCCGGCCGTCGTTCTTGCCTTCGCGCGGGCGCGGGGCCTCTCCGGCCTCCTCGGCCTCGGAGTTCTCGTCCTCGTCGTCCCACTCGCCGGAGGGAGCGTCGGCGGCCTCGGAGGCGCCTTCCTGCATCTCCTCGGCGGCTTCCTCGCTGACCTCGGTCTCGGAACGCTCGCCGCCGCTCTCCTGCTCGGCGTCGCCTTCCTGCTGCTCCTGTTCCTGCGAGGACTGGTCCTGATTGTCCTCGTCCTCCTCGGAGTCGTCGCCCTGCGCCGTCTGGTCGGCCATGTCGAGCGAGGCCAGCATGTCGCGGACGGTGCGGGCGAAGGCGCGCTGGTCCTCGACCGACTTCGCCAGCCGGTCGAGATCGCCGCCCGCCTTGGTCTCGATCTGGTCGCGCCAGAGATCGACGAGCTTCTCGGCCGCCTTCGGAGGCTTGAGGCCCGTCAGCCGCTCGCGCACCATCAGCGCCAGCGCATCTTCCAGCGGCGCATCGGCGCGGTCGGTGATCTCCTCGTAGCGGCCCCCGCGATGATAGCGGTCCTCCAGCATCGCCGTGATGTTGCCGGCCATGCCGGACATCCGCCGCGCGCCGACCGATTCGACGCGCGCCTGCTCCACGGCGTCGAACACCGCGCGGGCCGCATCGCCCTCGGGCGCGGCCCGGCGATGGATCGTCGCGTCATGGCAGGCGAGCCTGAGCGCCATGGAATCGGCGTGGCCGCGCAGGATGGCGACATCGTTCGCGGTCAGCTTGCGCGGTGGCTCGGGCAGGCGCGCCCGCTCGCCGACGAGCGCGGGTTTGTCGGCCGCGAAGACGATCTCCATCTCCGGCTTGCGCGCGATCGCCTTCATGGCCCCGGAGATCGCCCGCTTGATCGGCTCGGCGGGGGCTTCCTTCGGCGTTCCGGGCTTGCGGTTCGAGATGCTCATAGCGCCTTCGTGAAGTGGTACAGCTTCTGGCCCGCGACCGGATAATCCTCCATCCGGCCGCATTCGCGATAACCCATCCGGGCATAGAAGCCCGGCGCCTGTATGCTCATCGTAACGAGATAGACGCCGCGCGCGCCATGATCCTTCGCTTCCTGCTCGGCCTGGGCCAGCAGCGCCTCGCCATGACCCGCGCCACGATGGGCCTCGTCGATCCAGAAGAGATCGACATAGAGCCACTCCCATTTCAGCTCGCCGACGAGGCCGCCGATCATGGCGCCGGTCTCGTCGCGCAGGCTGATCGCCAGCGGCTTGGCGTTGCGCGGGCCGACCTTCGCCTCGTTATGGGCGGAGAGGCCGCGCAGGACGGCCTCGCGCGTGCCGGCGTAGTCGGGCTCGCGCTGGATCGTCGCCACGGCCGCTCGTCGCCTCAGCTCAGAACGACGTTCGCTGCGCTCTCCGGCAGGTCCTTGCCGAAGGAGCGCTGGAAGAACTCCGCAACCAGGGCGCGCTCGGTCTCGTCGCACTTGTTCAGGAAGGTGACGCGGAAGGCGAAGCCGACATCGCCGAAGATGGCGGCGTTCTCGGCCCAGGTGATGACCGTGCGCGGGCTCATCACCGTCGAGAGATCGCCGTTCATGAAGGCGTTGCGGGTGAGGTCGGCGACGCGGACCATCTTGTTGACGATGTCGCGGCCCTCGGGGCTCTTCTGATAGTGCTTGGACTTCGCCAGCACGATCTCGACCTCGTTGTCGTGCGGCAGGTAGTTCAGCGTCGTGACGATCGACCAGCGGTCCATCTGGCCCTGGTTGATCTGCTGCGTGCCGTGATAAAGGCCCGAGGTGTCGCCGAGGCCGACGGTATTGGCCGTGGCGAAGAGCCGGAAGGCGGGGTGAGGCCGGATGACGCGCTTCTGGTCGAGCAGCGTCAGCTTGCCGGACTGCTCCAGGACGCGCTGGATCACGAACATCACGTCCGGGCGGCCGGCGTCGTACTCGTCGAAGACCAGCGCGATGTTGTTCTGCAGCGCCCAGGGCAGGATGCCGTCCTGGAACTCGGTGATCTGCTTGCCGTCCTTCAGGACGATGGCGTCCTTGCCGACGAGATCGAGGCGCGAAACGTGGCTGTCGAGGTTGACGCGCACGCAGGGCCAGTTCAGCCGGGCCGCGACCTGCTCGATATGGGTCGACTTGCCGGTGCCGTGATAGCCCGAGATCATCACGCGGCGGTTATAGGCGAAGCCGGCCAGAATCGCGATCGTGGTGTCGCGGTCGAAGCGGTAGTCGGGGTCGAGATCCGGCACATGCGGATCGGTCTCCGAATAGGCCGGCACCTCCAGATCCGAGTCGATCCCGAAGGTCTGCCGCACCGAAAGCTTCATGTCGGGCAGGCCGGGGGTATTCGTCGTCGTCATCGTCATGTCTCCGGGCGCGGGGACGGGGCCGGTAAACGACCGGTTGTCCCAGAGCCGACCAGGAAGGGAGGCGTAACCAATACCCTTAGAGGCAAAGCCCGGCAGCGGCAATTCGCAAAGCTGCAGGCGGGCCATCGCCGCAGGCATGGGAGGGTAGCCGCAAAACGGATCGAAGGGCTCAGGGGCCGGCTCGTTCCGCGAGCAGGCCCGCGACGATTCCGGGGACGGCCGCGAAGCCGCCCCGATCGATTCGGACAGGCTGAGGGGCGACATCGAGCAGCGCCTCCGCGACCGCATCGGCCAGCGATGCGCCCGTCAGCGGCTCCTCGCCCGCCAGACGCAGGCAGCGCGCCAGGCCGGCGCGGGCCATCGCCTCCGCCCTGATCCCCTGCTCCGTCTCTCCGCCCGCGTCGAACGGCACGACGAGCGCCGGCCGGCCGGCGGCGACGAGATCGAGCACCGTATTGTAGCCCGCCTGACTGATCGAGAGCGCGCAGCGGGAGAGCAGCGCCGGGAAATCCGGCCGCGCCCATTCGACGATCGCATGCCCGGGCGCGGCGTCGCACAGCCCGGCGAAGTCCGCCTCGCCCATTCCGCGGCCGACGAGCAGGCGCCATCCCCGGGACGCGCCGAGGAGCCGCGCGGCCTCGAGGCAGAGTCGAAACAGCGGCAGCGCCGCGCCCGAGCCACCGCCCGAGACGAGGATCTCTCCATCGCCTCCTTCCGCCTTAGCGCCATTGCCATCCAGCTCCGGACGCGAAGCTTCCAGATAGCCGGTGTAGTGCAGCTTGGCCGCGAGCTCCGGCGTCACCGGCCAGGACGCCTCGAGCGGCAGGAAGGCGGGATCGCCATGGACCAGGACCCCGTCGAACCGCTGCGCGAGATGGTCCTGCGCCTCGGCGATGCGGGCCGGGCGCGGCGTGACCAGCACGTCCCGGACCGAGGACAGGATGCGTGCGCCGGGATTGGCCGCCCGCGCCGCGGCGACGAGCCCCAGGAATTCCTCGGTGAGCTGGCGTCGCCCGAACGGAAAATGCTCCGTCACGACCACGTCGGGCCGCAGCCCTTCGGCCAGTTCCACCAGCATGCGGCGGCGCTCGGCCAGGCGGGCCTGCGTGGCCGGCCGCCCCTCCTCGTCGAGCAGGGTGCGGAAATCCGTCCCCTCGACCTTCACCGGCGGCAGTTGCAGAAAGCTCGCCTTCCCGCCCGGCCGGACACGCGGCGGAACGCCGCCGCTGGCCAGGGTGACGGTGAAGCCGGCCCCTGCGAGCGACGCCGCGAGATGGCCGGCCCGAACGAGGTGGCCGCTTCCGAGGAGATGGGTGACGGCGACGACGACGCGCCTGCTCACGCGCCGGATCCGAGCGTGGCACGCAACAGCCCGGCGATCCGGTCGAGGCCCGAATCGGCGGAGAAGTCCAGGTTCAGCCGGGCGAAGGCGCTCTGGCCGAGCCGCTTGCGTCGGGCGGGGTCGGCGGCGAGCCCGGCGAGCGCGTCGGCGAGCGCCACGACGTCTCCCGGAGGCACGAGTTCGCCCTCGATATCCGAGCGGACGAATTCCGGAATGCCGGCGAAGTCGGTCGCGACGATCGGCAGCGCCTGGCTCGCCGCCTCCATCACGACGTTGGGCAGCCCGTCGCGGTCGCCGTCGCCGGCCTGCTTGGAGGGCAGGACGAAGAGGTCCGCCTCGCGCATCGCCGCGATCACGCCGTCCTGGGCCTTGGGCCCGAGCCACGACACCCGATCGTCGAGCCCCAGGGCCTTGGCCTGGGCGCGCAGGGCGGGCAGCTTTTCGCCGCTACCGATATGGACGAGCCGCCAGTGCAGCTCCTGCGGCAGGCGCGCCAGCGCCGTCAGCAGATCGTCGAACCCCTTCTTTTCGACCGCGCGCCCCACCGTGACGAACCGGACGGGGGCCGCCGCGTCGCTGCCGTCGCGCGCCGGTCGCGAGGGCGGCGGGGGAAAGCGGCTGAAATCGAGCCCGTGATAGACGAGCGCGACCTTGTCGGGCCGGTCGGCGACACGGCCGAGCTCGCCCCAGCCGTCGCGCGTGCAGGTGACGCCCCAGACGGCATCGGCGATCTTCTCGCGCCGCTCCCAGGCCGGCGTCGTCCAGATATCCTTGGCATGGGCCGAAAACGACCAGGTGAGCCCGCGCAGCAACGCCGCGTAACGGACCACCGAGGCCGGCGTGTGCAGGAAATGCACATGCAGGTGACCGATATCGGCGGGCAGCTCGCGCGCCATGACGCAGGCCTGGCCGAAGCGGCGCAGCCGGTTGCGGGTGCGGTCGCGGGCGAAGTCGCGCAGGAATACGCCGGCGAGTTCGCGGAAGCCCGGGCGCGAAAGGGCGGCGAGCGCGCCGCGCAGCACCCTGATGGGCTCGTGATGCAGATATTCCGGCAGATAGCGCAGAGGCGCGGCGATCCGCTCGTGCATGAGGTGGCGCGCCGCGTCAGTCGGCCGACGCAGCGACCAGATCTCGAAATCCAGGCCCCGGTCCTGCAGCCCGAGCAATTCCTGCGCGATGAAGGTTTCGGACAGGCGTGGATAGCCCTTCATGGCGATGGCCACGCGCGGGCGCTCTGAAACCGTCATCGCCGTCCGATCAGCATGAAGCGGGTGTAGTTGGGGCTCGGCCGGGCGCCGGCGAACAGCACCTCGGACAACCCGACCTGCTCCCGGAAAGCCTCCAGAGACGGCACGCAACTCCGGTGGTCGGGCTCGCGCACATAGTCGTTCGATTGCAGCACCAGCGGCAGGCCGCGCGGCAAGGTGGCGATCCAGGCCGGAACGTCGTCGAGATGCTCGCAGCTCGTGTTGATGACGAGGCCCGGCATCGGGCTTTCCCTGGCGAAGTCGACGCTCATCATGTCGGCCGTCACGGCACGGAAGCGTCCGGCTGCGACATGGCGATGATTGAGCGTCTCGGCGACGGAGGCGCATCCCGGGTCGATATCGAGGCTCACCACCTGCCCGATCGCGAGCGCGGGCTCGTTGAGCAGGAGGGCGCCGAGCACGCCGTACCAGGCGCCGAGGACCCAGACCGGTCCGTCCGGCTTCGGCAGCGTCTGAGCGAGCGCGGCGACCAGCCATTGCTTGTTGGCGATCTGCTTGTGGCTGCAGGCGATGGAGAGGTCGGCCGGCACGCCCTTGCCGTAGAGCCGCGCGATATCCGACGCCACAGGGTGGCCGGTCAGAGCTGCGACGCCTTTCAGCAGGTCGTGGAAAGCCTCGGAGGGCGGAGAATGCGGCATTTCGGCGAGCTGAATCATGGCGAGGCGGCGGACCATAGGCAGTGCCGGCGGCAAAGGCCAGCGGCGCGCGAGGGCCTCAGCCGCCCGGCACCTTGTCGGACGACGCCGGGGCGGGCCTCGCCGCAGCCTCGGTCTCCGGTTCCACGAAACCCGCAAGGACCGCGCCGATATCGCCACCCTCGCCCGCGGCCGCGGCGGGAATGTCGGGCGCCGGCGCTTCCGTCTCCGCCTCGTGCAGTTCGGGCGCGCTGATGAAACCATACGCCGTCAGCGGCTTGTCGCGCCCCCGCAGGGGGACCTTGAGCTGCGTCATGCCACGATAGCTGCGGCCTGCGATGCGCAACACGTCGTCGGAGACGACGACATCCGCCAGCACCCGGCGCGTAGCCGCCTCGAGCTCGCTCGCGACCGCCACCGTCTCGCCGACCGTGATGTCGCGCAGGCCGCTCGACTCGTTCCCGACTGCGCCGGTGACCGCCCTGCCGGAATGGATGCCGATGCCGATGCGCAGCGGCAGGGGCAGAGCGGCGCCGAACTCCCGGTTCAGGGCCTCGACGGCCCTGACGATATCGGCCGAGGCGGCCACCGCGTTCTGGGCTGCGCGCGCCGGGGGCCCTTCCAGCCCGAAGACCGCCATGAAGCCGTCCCCGTAGAACGCGTCGATCCGACCGTTATGCGCGGCGATGGCCTGGGCCATCTCGTCGAAGAAGCGGTTGAGCAGTCCCAGCAGTTCCTGCGGCAACTGCCGTTCGGAGATGGCAGTGAAGGCGCGCAGATCCGCGACCATCACGGTCAGCCCCCGTCGGCCGGCGGCCTCGTCGATCTGCGTGTCCCGGCGCACCGCGGTACCGAGTTTGGAGGCGAGCAGCACCTGGACCTGGACATCGTCCCGCGGCCGGATCTGACAGGCGAGGCGGACATGCTCCGGTGCCGAGATGCGGCGCAGCAGGCGGGCTTCGTTCATGGCGGGCGGCGGCAGCTTGTCGGCGCCGTCCAGCACGAGTACGCGGCAGGTCGCGCAACGCGCCCGGCCGCCGCACAGGGCGGCATGCGGAATCCCGAAGCGGCGGAACATCTCGAGCACCGAGGGGCCCGGCGCGAGCTTGCGCACGCCATGGCCGACGAAGCGCACGGTGATGTGCCGCGTCGTGCGGACCCTGATCTCCCGAACGGCGACGAAACCGACGAAACAGGCGACGAGGCCGTAGAACGCGGCCTTCGCGAAGGCGACGTTCTGGTTGAACATGACGATCTGGGCGTCCGTCGTCACCTCGGGCGGCAGGGCCATCTGTGCCGCCTCACGGCCTCCGACCGTGAAGCCGATCAGGGCCAGGACGGGGATGAGGATGGCCGCCAGCAGGAAGGGATCGCGCCAGCGCCGGTAGCCGTCGCGCGCGCTCAGCACGAAGTGCAGGCCGATGATCCCGTGCGTCCAGACGAGCAGGAGCAGGAGCGACTGCGAGAATGCGAGGCCGGGCCACAGCCTCCGCAACACCGCGTGATAGCTCTCATCGAGATTGAAGAAGGCGCCCATGACCCGCGTCCCGACGATGTGGTCGATCAGCAGGAACGGAATCGCCAGCCCGAGCGCGATCTGGAGAATTTCCCGCACGGGCATCCGGAAGGTGCGACGCTGGGCGACCCGCAGCAGCGCGAAGAACGGATGCACGACGAGCGCGCCGTACAGCGCAACGGTCCCGATCGTGGAATGCCACAGCCAGTAGCGCCATTCCTGGACATGCTCCATCGCCGACAGGCCGGCGATGCCTGCCGCATGGTTCAGGAAATGCGTCGTGGCGAAGAACAGCAGGATCAGCCCGGAGGCGAAGCGGATATCGCGACGCCAGGACGACACCCGCTTCATGCTTCCCATCGCGGACCGCCTCGGCGCCGCCGTCGGAGAGACACTCATGCCGTCTCCCGCTCGGCGAGACGATCGTCGTGGAGGACGAAGTTCGCAAGCCGATAGAGCCGCGAGGCCAGATCGCGCGACACGGCGATGCTGAAATCGGGAATCGTCTGCAGCAGTTCGAAGAAGAGGTCTTTCGGGAGCCGCAGCGCAGTCACGGCGCTTTTCGCCATAAGCTTGCCGGCGAAACCCTGCCCGCTGAGCACCGCGACGTCGCCGACCATGGCGCCCGTCTCGATCAGGAAGTGCTTGCGGCGGCCGTCCTCGGTCTCGTGGAGCAGCTCGACCTCGCCGCCGATGATGACGTAGACGCCGTCGGGGAGCTCGCCCTCCTCGAAGATCTTCATTCCGGGCTCGAAATGCAGCTTCTCCCCCATCAGGGCCACGAGCTTGAGCCGCGGCTGGGGCAGGGTCCGGAAGAGCGGCAGTTGCCGCAGGCAGCCGATATCAGCTTCCAATGTCATGTCCGCGCCTCCACCCGCTCCACGGCGTTCGTCTGCGGACGCTCGCCGCGGGGCGGCACGTCCGCACTGTCGAAAGCCCCGGGGCTCTCGACCGCGCCCGACGCTCCGCTGAAGACGATCCGCAGCGGAATATCCTCGGCCAGACTAGCATCTCCGAGCAGAAGAAACAGTGTCGCCTGCTCGCAATGGGCGCGCAGGCGCGCAATCAACGCCCGGGATTCGGGCAGCGTCGCCGCCAATCCGCCTATGTCCAGGATGGCGATCTGCGGCCGCTTGATCAACGCCTGAGCGAGTGGAACCGCGAATTTCAACCGTTGCGGCAAGAACCGGCCATGCACGCCGCAATCCGTGCCGAGGCCGATCCGGTAGAGCTCGCCGTCGAGACCGGCCCGCGCGAGCGCCGCGCGGACGATGGCCGCCACCTTCTTTCCGGCGTCGGCGACACCGTAGCCGAGGCGGCCGAAGACCAGGTTGTCGCGCAGGCTCGCTCCGAGCATGACCCGGTCTGGATCGTAGAAGTCGACATCCTCGACGGCGTCCGCGGGCAGGTGCCGGCGGAAGCTGGCGCGCGCACGCAGGATGCGCTGCTTCATGCGCTCGTCGAGCAGGTTGAGCCTGTGCTTCGGCTCGATATAGCCGAGGGCGAGGGCGACGAGGTCGCGCTCGGTCTCCGCATCGAGCGGGGTGCGCATGTCGTGCTTGTCGAGCGTCGCGACGAGGTCGCGCAGCCTCTCGAAGTCGAGCCCCGTCCCGAAGGAATAGCGCTCGAACAGCGCATGCCCCAGCGGCAGGCCGGCGAAGATCTCGACCACGGTCGCGACGATCCGCGAGCCGACCTCGACGAAGGGCTCGATCAGCGCCTCCGCCCGGAGAATGGCGTGCGCATAGGGCTCGAACAGGAGGGTCTGGTTGGCGAAGCGGGGGGTGAGCCGCGCGCCGAAGATCAGGTTCTCGGCGATCGATGCATTGGAATTGTAGCGCTCGGTGTCGAAAGGAGCGATCAGTTCGGAGAGCTTGCTGCGGCGCAGCTCCTCGCCCACGACGTGGCGGGCCTCGACGATCTGCTCCTTCTTGCTCTCGTCGAGCGTGGCCGTGACCCGGCCGTCGAGCCCGAGTTCGTAAACGTCCTCGGCGCAGCCGAGCACGTCCAGCACGGCGCGCAGCTGCACCTCGAGCGCCACCGGCCCGTCGACGCCGACGCCGTCGTAATCCGTCCAGTCGGCATCGAAGGGAAACGGAGAATTGCCCGAGCGCACGGCCTCGATGAAACGCCTGTGCTCGCCGGGCGGCGAGCGTCCGTCCGGTTTCACGCTCGGCCGGCAGCGCCTGAGCGGCAGGAGGATGTTGTCGCGGATGGAGCCGGCGATGATCTCGGTCTCGGCGCCGGCATAGCCGATGAGATGGCTCGCCCGCTCCACCGACATCCGCGACAGGTCGCTGCCGTCCAGCAGGACGCGGCCGGAATAGCTCATCGTCTGACGGCCGAGAATGCGGCCGAGCACGTCGCGGCCGCTGCCGGGCGGCCCGATGATGGCGACGGTCGCCGGGCGCGGCAGCCGCAGCGACAGCATGTTGAGCAGGGGCTGGCCGCGATTGTCGAGCATCTGGACGCTGTCCAGCCTGATCTCGCCGGTCTCCGGCAGCCGGACGATCTGGCCCTTCTCCTCGAGGACGACCGTGTCGTCGGCATTGAACTGCGAGATCACCTGCTCGTACTTGATGGTGACGTCGTTGCGCTGCTGGTCCCAGTCGATCAGTTCCTTGACCGGCGGCGGAAGGTCGCGATAGGCGGCGATCACGGCGACGAGCTGGCCGATGTCGAGCCGCCCCTGCAAGGCGAAGACGCCGCCGATGGCGTAGAAGAAGAACGGCGTGATCTGCGCCAGCAGGTTGTTCAGGAACTTGACCGCGAATTTGCGCTTGTAGAGCGCATAGCGGATTTCGAAGAGCTGGCCGAGCCGGGCCGCGATGTCGGACTGGACATAGCTCGTCGCGCCATGGCCCTGGATCGTGGGACCCGCATCGACGATTTCGCCGATGCGGCCGGCGAGCTGGCGCGAGGCGAGCTGCCGCTCGCGGCCGAGGCGCAACTGCTCCTTGCGCAGGATCGGAATGATGATCGCCTGGGCCAGCACGATCACCAGGGCGATCGAGCCCAGCCAGAAATTCTGCGCCATGATGAAGACCAGCGCCGTGAGCGCCTGGCTGAGCAGGAAGACCGGCTGGATGAAGGCGTCGCCGACGAAGCTGCCGACCGGCTCGACCTCGTCCTTGATCATGCTCGCGACCTCGGCCGGCTTGACCGACCGGATGTCCTCGGGCCGGAAGCGCATGAGCTGGCTGAACAGATCGTAGCGCATCCGCCGCAGCATGCGCTCTCCGAGCACGCCCTTGCGCACGTTGACGACGTATTTGAAAGCGCCGTTGATCAGGACGAGGACGAGGAAATAGCCGCTCAGCCCCAGCAGCAGCCCGAGTTGCCCGACCTGGAAGCCCTCGAACAGCTGCACATGCCCGCCGCCGAGGAAGCCCGGCAGGCCGAAGCCGAACTCCAGCAGCGTCGCGGTCGTCTTGCCGTCGCTGAAGGCCCGCCCCTGGATCGCGTCGTTGACGATCCGCTTGGGCACGTCGAAGGACGCCCAGTTGAACGGGATCGAGAACAGGATGATCGCGAGGACGACGATCTGCTCGGCCCGGCTCTTCTGCCATATGTAACGGAAGAGGTTGGTCTCCAAGGGAGCGGTCCTGTCGAGCCGGCGTGATGCGGATTCGTGTCGCGATTGTTTACCGGACCCGCCGGAACCATATGTGTGTCAGCTTCCCGCCGAGCGCAACGTGCAGCGACGGCGCCCGTCCCCCAATGGCCGACGACGCCCTCGGCCGGCGGACCGTCCATTTCGGTTCCCGGGGCGCGGGCGACCGGGGACGGCGGTCGAAAGTCGTTGGCAAGTCGGGGCTTTCGACGTCTACTGCGATCAGGCGAGCACGAAGGGGCTTTTCGGAATCGTGGACATCCTGCGTATCAGCGACTTGCGGATCGGTTTCACGGTCCACGGCCTCGCGCGAGAGGTCGTGAACGGCGTGAGCCTGCGCGTCCCGGCAGGCAAGACGGTCGCGCTCGTCGGCGAGTCCGGCTCGGGCAAGTCGGTGATCTCCCAGGCGATCATGGGCCTTCTGCCGCGCAATGGCGGGATCACGGGCGGCGAGATCCTCTTCCGCGATCCGCTCACGCCGGGACGCTCGGTCGACATCGCCGAGCTGCCGGCCGAGGGCAAGGAGATCAGGGCGCTGCGCGGCGGGCGCATCGGCATGATCTTCCAGGAGCCGATGTCGTCGCTGTCCCCCGTCCATACGATCGGCAACCAGATCGAGGAAGCCCTGCAGCTTCACCGCCCGACGCCGAAGGCCGAGGCGCGCGCGCTGATCGAGGCGATGCTCGGGCGCGTCGGCTTCAAGAATCCGGCACGCGCCTTCGACATGTATTCCTTCGAGCTCTCCGGCGGGCTGCGCCAGCGCGCCATGCTCGCCATGGCGCTCATCTGCCAGCCCGCCCTGCTCATCGCCGACGAGCCGACGACGGCGCTCGACGTGACCATCCAGGCCCAGGTGCTGGATCTGATGCGCGATCTTCAGGCCGAGATGGGCATGGCGATCCTGCTCATCACGCATGATCTCGGCGTCGTCGCCAACATGGCCGACGAGGTGGTCGTGATCTATCACGGCCAGATCACGGAGCGCGGCCCGGTCGAGGATATCTTCCGCCGGCCGCGCCACCCTTATCTCAAAGCGCTGCTGAAGGCCTCGCCGCATTTCGACATGCGGGAGGGCGAACGGCTCGTGGCCCTGCGCGAAGCCCGGCGCCGGCCTGTCGTGGCCCGGCCGGTCGAGGTCCCGGCCGACGCGCCGCCCCTGCTCGCCGTGCGCAACCTGCGCAAGACCTACGTCACCGGCACGCGCAGCTTCTTCGGCAAGGGCACGCTCTCGACCACGACCGCCGTCGACGATGTCGGCTTCGAGATCAGGCGCGGGGAATGCCTCGGGCTCGTCGGCGAGAGCGGCTGCGGCAAGACGACGGTGAGCAAGATCATCATGCGCGCCGTCACGCCCGATTCCGGCGAGGTCGTCTTCGACGACGGCACGCAGGCGCCGGTCGACATCCTCGCCTTGAAGGGCGAGGCGCTGCGCGCCTTCCGTCCGCGCGTGCAGATGATCTTCCAGGATCCGGTGTCCTCGCTCTCGCCGCGCATGACCGTCCTGAACATCCTGCGCGAACCGCTGGCGATCCATGATCGCTGCGACGGCGCCGAGCAGCTGACCCGCGCCCGGGCGCTCATGGAGGATGTCGGGCTCGACCCGCGGTTTCTCAACCGCTACCCGCACTCCTTCTCGGGCGGCCAGCGTCAGCGCATCGGCATCGCCCGCGCGCTCGCGCTCGATCCCGACCTCATCATCTGCGACGAGCCGGTCTCCGCGCTCGACGTCTCGGTGCAGGCGCAGATCCTCAACCTGCTCAAGGACCTGCAGGCCGAGCGCGGCCTGACCTTCCTCTTCATCTCGCACAATCTCGCCGTGGTGAACTACATGGCGGACCGCATCGCCGTGATGGCCAATGGCCGCATCGTCGAGATCGCGCCGCGCCATGCGCTCTTCAACCGGCCGACCCACCCCTATACGCGCGCCCTGCTGCGCTCGGTGCCCTTCGCCGATCTCGACCGCAAGCTCGACTTCAAGCTCGCGGCTCCCGGCGGCGCGTCCGACATGAGCCACTGGGACCAGGCCTTCCGGCCCGATCCCGACGGCGAGCCGCTGGCGCCGCGCCCCCTCGGCGAAGGTCATTTCGTGCTCGCCCGGCGCGATGCCGATATCCGGGAGATGGCGCTATGAGCGGCGATCGCCACCCGACACGCCGCTCCGCGCTCGCTCTGGGCGCGGGAGCCCTGGCCGCCGGCATGCTGCCTGCGCGGGCTGTCGGCGCCGCGCTCGATTCGGCCGAGCCGATCGACAGCCCCTTCTTCGCCGAGATGGTCGCGCGCGGCGAGCTGCCTCCCGTCGGCCAGCGCATTCCGTTGCGCCCGCGCATCGTCGACGTGACCGGCATCGACCGCAATCCCGGTCGTCATGGCGGGACGATCCGGATGCTGATGGGCGACCAGCGCGACATCCGGATGATGACGCTCTACAGCTACACCCGGCTCGCGGTCTATGACGAGAACCTCGAGATCGTGCCGGACATCCTCGAGAGCTTCGATGTCGAGGACGAGCGCGTCTTCACGCTGCGGCTGAGACCCGGCCATCTCTGGTCCGACGGATCGCCCTTCACCGCCGAGGACTTCCACTACTGGTGGAAGCATGTCGCCAACAACCGGCGGCTCTCGCCCGGCGGGCCGCCCCAGGCCCTCCTCGTCGACGGCGAGCCGCCCACCTTCGAAGTGCTGAGCCCGACCGAGGTCCGCTACACCTGGACCAAGCCCAATCCGGTGTTCCTGCCCTCGCTCGCGGCCGCCCAGCCGACCTACATCTACATGCCCTCGGGCTATCTCAAGCAGTTCCACAAGGACCACGCCGATCCGGTGACGCTCGCCGCGCGCGTCAAGGTCGCGCGTGTCCGCGACTGGGGCGCCCTGCACGAGCGTCTCTCGCGCACCTACCGGCCGGAGAACCCGGATCTGCCGACGCTCGACCCGTGGCGGAACACGACCGCCCTGCCGGCCGAGCAGTTCACGTTCCGGCGCAACCCCTACTTCCATCGCCTCGACCAGAACGGCCGCCAGCTTCCCTATACGGACGAGGTGACGCTGACGATCGGCACGGGTTCGCTCATCCCGGCCAAGACGGCGGCGGGCGAAAGCGATCTCCAGGCGCGCTATCTGCGCTTCGACAACTACACCTTCCTCAAGGACGCCTCGAAGCGCATGCCGTTCGAGGTCAGGCTCTGGAAGCGGGCCGAGGGGTCCTGGTTCGCGCTGATGCCGAACCTCAATGTCGCCGATCCGGTGTGGCGCGCGCTCAACCGCGACGTCCGCTACCGCCGGGCGCTCTCCGTCGCGATCCCGCGCAAGGACGTCAACAAGGTCATCTTCTTCGGCCTCGCCAGCGAGAGCGGCAACACCGCCCTGCCGGAAAGCCCGCTCTATGAGGAGCGGCTCTCCCGGATGTGGACGCAGTACGATCCCGCGCTGGCCGGCCGGCTGCTCGACGAGATCGGGCTGACGAAACGCGACACCGACGGCGTGCGCCTGCTCTCCGACGGGCGGCGGCTGGAGTTCACCGTCGAGACCGCGGGCGAGAACACCGAGGAGACCGACATCCTCGACCTCATCAAGCAGGACTTCTTCACCCTCGGCATCAAGATCTATCCGCGCTCGACGCAGCGCGACGTGTTCCGCCGCCGGATTCTCGCCGGCCAGACGGTGATGTCGGCCTGGAGCGGCATGGACAACGCCCTGGTCTCCCCGGAGATGGAGCCGGACGCGCTCGCGCCGACCTCCTCGGCCCAGTTCGAATGGCCGCGCTGGGGGCTGTATTTCGAGAGCGGCGGACGCGAGGGCGAGGCGCCGGACCTGCCCGAGATCCAGCAGCTTCTGGCGCTCTATGCGGAATGGCGGTCCAGCACGACGCGCGAGCAGCGCAGGCGCATCTGGCGGCGCATGCTGGAGATCAACGCGGAGCAGCTCTTCACGATCGGCGTCATCAACGGCACGCTGCAGCCGGTCGTCGTCTCGCGGGACCTGCGCAACGTCCCCCTCAAGGGGCTCTACAGTTTCGAGCCGGGCGCCTTCTTCGGACGCTACATGCCCGATACCTTCTGGTTCGACCGCCCCCCGGCCAAGAGCTGACGACCGTGCTGCTGCGATACATCCTCAAGCGCATCCTCGTGATGATCCCGACGCTGCTGGTCACCAGCGCGTTGATCTTCACCGTCATCAATCTGCCGGAGGGCGACTATTTCGAAACGCTCGCCGCCGAGATGCAGGCCCAGGGCGAAAAGGCCGATCTCAGCCGCATCGAGTTCCTGAAGAAGGAGTACGGCTTCGACCGACCTCCGATCGAACGCTATTTCTGGTGGGTCACCGGGCTGCTCCACGGCGACATGGGCTACTCGTTCGAATACCAGCGGCCGGTCCGGGAAATCGTCGGCGACAGGCTGCTGCTGACGATGGTCGTCTCCTTCGTGACCATCATCGTGACCTGGATCGTCGCCTTCCCGATCGGCATCTATTCCGCGACGCACCAGTACAGCTGGGGCGACTACGGCCTGACCTTCATAGGCCTGATCGGGCTCGCGGTGCCGCATTTCCTGCTGGCGCTGGTCTTCATGTATCTCGCCAATGTCTGGTTCGGCACCTCGATCGGAGGCCTGGTCGATCCGCAATATCTCAACCAGCCGATGAGCTGGGCCAAGTTCAGGTCGGTGCTCGAGCACCTCTGGATCCCGGTCATCATCATCGGCGCCGGCGGAACGGCCGGCATGATCCGCGCCGTGCGCGCCAACCTGCTCGACGAACTCCAGAAGCAGTATTACGTCACGGCCCGCGCCAAGGGGCTGCCCCCGGGCAAGGCGCTGCGCAAATACCCGCTGCGGATGTCGCTGAACTTCTTCGTCTCCGACATCGGCGACGTGCTGCCCTCGATCGTCTCGGGAGCCGAGATCGTCGCCATCGTGCTGTCGCTGCAGACGACCGGGCCGCTGCTGATCCGCGCCTTGCAGAGCCAGGACATGTACCTCGCCGGCTCCTTCCTGATGTTCCTCTCTTTCCTCACCGTGATCGGCGTGCTGATCTCGGATATCGCGCTGGCTTTCCTCGACCCGCGCATCCGCCTGCAGGGAACCGCGACAAAGTGACCGCCGCCCCGCTTTCGAGGCTGCCGGAAGACGGCGCGCCGCTGCCGCACGAGGCGTCGACCGCCCCCTTCGAGCCCCATGCCGTCGAGGCGATGACGCCCGAGCAGGAGCGGGTCTACCTCGCCTCGCAATGGCGGCTGATGTGGTGGAAGTTCCGCAAGCACAAGCTCGCGGTGATTTCGGCCTTCGTCATCGTCGCGATCTACGGAATGGCGGCCTTCGCGGAATTCCTCGCGCCCTATCACTACACGACGCGCAATACGGACTTCATCCGCGCGCCGCGCCAGCAGGTCCACCTCTTCCACGAGGGCCGGTTCCTCGGGCCGTTCGTCTACCCCTATACCGAATGGCTCAACATGGAGAATCTGAAGCGCGAATACGAGGTCGACACCTCCCGGCCGCAGCCGCTGCGCTTCTTCTGCCGCGGCGACGACGAGTACATGTTCTGGGGCATGATCCCCGGCAATCTGCGCCTCGTCTGCCCGCCCAAGGACGGGACGTTCTTCTTCCTCGGCTCCGATCGCCTCGGCCGGGACATGTTCTCGCGCATTCTCTATGGCGGCCGCATCTCGCTTTCGATCGGCCTGATCGGCGTCAGCATCTCCTTCGTGCTCGGGGTCATCATCGGCGGAATCGCCGGCTATTACGGCGGCAAGGTCGATCTGGTCGTCCAGCGCCTCATCGAGATCGTGCAGTCGCTGCCGCATATCCCGCTCTGGCTGGCGCTGGCCTCGATCATGCCGCCGTCCTGGAGCCCGCTGCTGGTCTATTTCGGCATCACGGTGATCCTCGGCCTGATGGACTGGACCGGGCTCGCCCGCTCCGTCCGCTCGAAACTGCTGTCGTTGCGCGAGGAGGATTATGTCGTCGCCGCCCAGCTCATGGGCGCCAAGCCGGCGCGCATCATCGGGCTGCATCTCGTGCCCGGCTTCATGAGCCATCTCATCGCCTCGGCGACGATCACCATCCCCAAGACCATTCTCGGCGAGACGGCGCTGAGCTTCCTCGGCCTCGGGCTCAGGCCGCCGATCACCAGCTGGGGCGTGATGCTCAACGAGGCGCAGAACATCAACGTGGTGGCACTCTATCCCTGGCTGCTCTACCCTTGCGTGCCGGTGATCCTCATCATCCTCGCCTTCAACTTCCTCGGCGACGGGCTGCGCGACGCGGCCGATCCCTATCGCTGACCACGCCGGACCGTCTCGCCGCGAAGACTTCCCTTGCGCATCGCCTTCCACACCCCCCTCAACCGCTATCGCGACGCCGGCATCTCCGGGGACCGGCGCATGGCGCGCCAGCTCGTCGCGGCCCTGCGCGGTCTCGGCCACGAGGTCGCTCCGGTGGAGGCCGAGCGGGACTTCCTGCGCAGCTCGGACCCCGACCTGCTGGCCCGTCACCGCGCCGCCGCCGACCGGACGCGCGAGACGCTGCTGGCGCGATGGGAGGCCGGCGAGCCCGCGCCCGAACTCTGGTTCACCTACCACAACTATTATCGCGCCCCGGACCTGCTCGGCCCCGAGATCGCCGAGCGGCTCTCGATTCCCTATGTCGTCGCCGAGGGCAGCGACGCCTTCAAGCGGGCGCGGGGGGAATGGGCGGCGCAGACCGCGATCGTCCGGCACGGTCTGGCGCTGGCCGACCTGCATCTCTATTTCACCGAGCGCGATCGCCTCGGTCTGGAATATTGCCGCAGCGCCCATAGCAGCCTGCTCGAGCTGCCGCCTTTCATCGCCTTCGACCAGCCGCCGCCGGCCCGCGCGCCCCAGTCGGGTGCAACGCGCCTCGTCACCATCGCCATGATGCGCGAGGGAACGAAGCTGAAGAGTTACCTGACGCTGGCCCGCGTGCTGCAGCGGCTCCCGGAGAAGGACTGGACGCTCACCGTCATCGGCGACGGCCACCGGCGCGGCGAGATCGAGCAGGCCTTCTCCGCTTTTCCAGCCGGCCGCATCCGCTGGCTCGGCGCGATCCAGCGCGAGACCGCTCTGGCGGAGCTGGCATCGCACGATCTCTTCGTATGGCCGGGCATCGGCGAGGCCTATGGCCTCGTCTATCTCGAGGCTCAGGCCATCGGCCTTCCCGTCGTCGCCTTCAGCAGCGGCGGCGTCCCGGCGACCGTGAGCGCGGGCGAGACGGCGCTCCTCGCCCCGGAGGGGGACGAGGCCGGACTCGCCGGCATTCTGGCCGAGCTGATCGACGATCCCGCACGCCGCGAGAGCATGGGCGCGGCCGCGCGACGTTTCGCGCTGACGCAAAGGACCCCTGCGCGGGCCGCCGAGATCCTGTCCCGAGGGCTGGCCGACGCGAGCCGCAACCTAGCATGCCGCGCCGCGGCACGCGGCGGCGCACGCGCCGGCGAAACCCCTTGGAGCCGGCTCGAGCAGGAGCTGGACAACTGGACGCGCGAGGGGCGCCGCTTGCGGCTCTGGCTGCGCGACGACGATGCCGTGGCGCCCAGCGCGGCCCTCGACCGGCTGGCGCGCTTGGGCGAGCGCTTCGGCGTTCCCTTCCTCCTCGCCGTCATCCCCATGCTGGCGGAGCCGTCGCTTGCCGGCGCGCTGGCCTCGCAGCCCTGGCTCCTGCCCTGCCAGCACGGCGTCCGCCACCACAACCATGCCCCCGGGGACGCGAAGAAATCGGAGTTCGGAGCCGAGCGGCCCGAAGAGGCCGTCGCCGGCGAGATCGCGCAGGCGCGCGCGCGCCTGCAGGACCTGCTGGACGGAGCCGCGCTTCCCGTCTTCGTACCGCCCTGGAACCGCATCGCCCCCGTGCATGCCCGGCGGCTGGCGGAGATCGGCTTCGCCGGCCTGTCCTGCTTCCGGAACGACCGGCCCGTCGACGACGGGCGCCTCGTCGTCGGAAACACGCATCTCGACATCATGGACTGGCGCGGCGGCCGTGTCGGGCGCCCGGTCCAGAACCTGCTGTCCGAGCTTCACGATCTGCTCGCGCGACGACGTCGGTCGCCGGCCACGGACGAGGAGGCGCTCGGCATCCTCTTGCACCATCGCGATCACGACGAAGTGGCATGGAATGCCCTCGATACGCTGCTGGCCGGGATGAGCTCGCACCCGGCCGTGGCCCTTGCCGACCCTCGCGCGATCTTCGGGCTGCCCCCGGCGACGCCGAGCGCGGCGCGCTACCCCGAAAACACCATCGGGCGGCTCTCGTCGTAACGGCGGCGAAGCTTGGATCGCGCCATGCCGCGCGCTATAGTCCGGTTCGCACGGAAGCTGTGCGTTCGTCCTCTCCGCGAGGTCGTCTGACTTTCCTTCGCGAGGGGCGGCGCGAAAATGCCAAACAACGTCGTTGATCTCCCGGGCGTGGAGCGCGCGCAGCGCAGCCCGCACGCTCCCCGCGTGCTGATCTACAGCCACGATACCTTCGGCCTCGGCCATATCCGCAGATGCCGCGCGATCGCCAACGCGCTTGTGGCCAGCTACCCTCATATATCAGTCGTTATCGTCTCCGGCTCGTCCGTGATCTCGAGCTTCCAGTTCGGAGAGGGCGTCGATTACGTCCGGATCCCCGGCGTCGAGAAGGACGGCGACGGGCGCTATCGGCCGCACCACCTGAACCTCGATCTCTGCGACACCATCCGCCTGAGGGCGGACATCATCAAGCAGGTCGTGCTCTCCTTCGATCCGGACGTGGTCATCGTCGACAAGGAGCCGATCGGCCTGCGCGGCGAGCTGGAGCCGGCGCTCGAGATCCTGCGCCGGCGCGGCGCGCGCATCGTGCTCGGACTGCGCGACGTCCTCGACGAGCCGTCGCGGCTGCACGAGGAATGGCGCGCCAGCGGCGCGATCGAGGCGCTCCAGTACTATGACGACATCTGGGTCTACGGGCTGGAGAGCGTCTACCAGCCGCTCGCCGGCCTGCCGGACCAGCATCTTTTCGCCGACAGGATCCGCTATACGGGCTATCTGCGGCGCGCCGTTCCGAGCCCGATGCCGCCGAACCGCTATCCGCGCATCACCAAGCAGCCCTTCATTCTGGTGACGCCCGGCGGCGGCGGCGACGGCGCGGGCGTCATCGACTGGGTCATCTCGGCCTATGAGGCGGACCCGACGATCGAGCTGCCGGCGCTGATCGTCTTCGGACCCTTCATGTCGCGCGAGCGCCGCAAGGAGTTCGCCGAGCGCATCGGCCGCATTCCGAAGCTGGAGGGCCTCGGCTTCGAGCCGCGCCTCGAACTGCTGATGAATCGGGCCCACTGCGTGGTTGCGATGGGCGGCTACAACACCTTTTGCGAGATCCTCTCCTTCGACAAGCCGGCCCTGATCGTGCCCCGCGTCAAGCCACGCCTCGAACAGGCGATCCGCGCCGAGCGCGCCGAGGCGCTGGGCCTCGTCAACATGCTGCACGACCCCGGCCAGCAGGGCGACGGGCGGCGCGATCCGCTGGTCATGGCCGAAGCGCTGCACTCCCTGCCGAAGCGCGTGCCGCCGTCCCAGGCCTTCGTGCCGAGCCTCCTCGACGGCCTGCCCGCGATCGGCCGCGCCCTGGCCGACGATCTCTCCATGCCGATCCGCAGCCGGACGACCCCGTCGGGAACCGCCTCCGTTATGAGCTGAACTCCGCCTATTTTGCAGGCAGGTTCGATTGGGGATACGGTAGACAGCGGCGTCGCCATCTCGCAATATATCAGCGATCGGAGATGAAGGCGCCGCCGAGCGCCTTTCCCGGGAGATGAGCGTCGCCATGCCCAGCCTGCTTTTCAAGAATTTCTCCCTGCTCGAGCCCGAATTCGGCGAGCTGAGGGGCGGGTATGAGTTGCTCGTCGAGGGCGACACCATCCGCGAGCTCTCGGACAAGCCGACCGACGCCGGCTCCGCCGACGTCGTCGACTGCGGCGGACGCACGCTGATGCCGGGCCTGATCGACAGCCATGTCCACGTCGTTCTCTCGGAAGTGGTCATCCGCGCCATGGAGAGCATGCCGCTGACCCTGATGACGGCGCGCGCCATCGGCCTGATGAAGGGCATGATCGACCGCGGCTTTACCTCGGTGCGCGACACCGGCGGCGCCGACTGGGGCATCAAGGAGGCGGTCGACAAGGGCCATGTCGCCGCCCCGCGCCTGTTCATCGCCGGCCAGGCGATCGGCCCGACCGGCGGGCACAGCGACCCGCGCCGGCGCACCGATTTCGGCGCGCGCTGCCATTGCTGCAACGCCATGGCCTACACGATGAACGTGTCCGACGGCGTCTCCGCGGTCCGCAAGTCGGTTCGCGAGCAGATGCGGCTCGGCGCCGACCACATCAAGATCATGATGTCGGGCGGCGTGGCGAGCCCCTATGACCCGCTCGACTCGCTGCAGTTCAGTCTCGACGAGGTGCGCACCGCCGTCGAGGAAGCCGCCGCCTTCGGCCGCTATGTCTGCGCCCACGCCTATACGCCGGAAGCGATCACGCGGGCCGCGAACTGCGGCGTGCGCGCCATCGAGCACGGCAACCTGATCGACGACGCCTCGGCCAAGCTGATGGCCGAGAAAGGCATGTTCCTCACCGCCAATCTCGTCGCCTACTACGCCATGAAGGAACGCGCCTCCGAGTTCGGCATGAACGGCGACATGCTGGCCAAGAACGACCTCGTCATCGACGGCGGGCTGCGTTCGCTGGAGATCTGCAAGCGGGCCGGCGTGCCGGTCGCCTATGGCAGCGACCTGCTCGGCGAGCTTCAGGTCGACCAGTCGCGCGAGTTCCTGCTGCGCCGCGAGGTGCTTTCGCCGATCGAGATCATCCGCTCCGCGACGACGGTCGGCGCGCAGCTCCTGCGCATGGAGGGCAAGCTCGGCACGCTGCGTGCAGGAGCCTTCGCCGACATGATCCTGGTCGACGGCGATCCGCTGAAGGATCTGAGGGTCTTCCAGGATCAGGGCCGCCATCTGGCGATGATCATGAAGGGCGGCGCGTTCCACAAGAACACGCTGCATTGAGATCGGCCGCGGGGCCCGCGCAGCGGGTGCATAGAAGCGGGCGATGCGACGCATAGAGACGAAGCGGATTGACTGTCGGCGGGCCTCTCCCCAGCCTTCGGCCGCAATCCGGGAAGACGAATGGGAACGGTAGCGTTGAGCAGGCTGGCATTATCGCAGGCATCGGCACGGCGGAACGCGGCGCCCGGCCGGGGAGCCGTCGCTTGAGCGCCGGGTCGTCGCAGAAGCTCGGCCGGTTCGCGCTCAACGGCGCGGCGACGCTGTCTCTCGGCTTCATCCTGATGCCGCTGTTCTTCGTCGCCTGGCTCTCCTTCTTCACCCAGGAGATCCCGTCCTTTCCGCCCGAAGGCTATTCGGTGAAGTGGTTCGCCGCCGCGGCGAACAACAAGCCCTTCATCGACGGCTTTGTCCTGAGCCTGCAGGTCGGCGTCGTCTCGACGCTGATCGGTCTCGCGCTGGGCGTGCCCGCGAGCCTCGCGCTGGTCCGCCACCGCATTCCGTTCGGCCCCGTTCTGAACACGCTCCTGCTGCTTCCGCTCGTGATGCCCGGCATCGTGCTCGGCACGGCGGTCTACGTGTTCCAGATCGAGACCGAGATCGCGACGGGGCTGCCGGTGCTCGGCTCGCTGGGCGGGCTGGTCGCGGCGCATACGCTCGTCGTGATCCCCTGGGTGGTGCGCCTCGTCACCGCGAGCCTCGCCGGCTTCGACCGAACGATCGAGGAAGCGGCCCAGAATCTCGGCGCCGGCCCCGTCACGACCTTCTGGCGCGTCACCTTGCCGAGCATCCGCTCCGGCATCGTCGCGGCCGGCCTCTTCGGCTTCGTGACCTCCTTCGGCAATCTGGAAATGAGCCTGTTCCTGGTCGGACCGGGGCGCACGACCCTGCCGATCGCGATCCTGCAATATCTCGAATGGAAGATCGATCCGACGGTGGCGGCCGCCTCCCTGATCCAGATCGTCCTGATCGGCACCGCGATGATCGTGACCGATCGCTACGTCAAACTGAGTCGGGTGGTATAAGAGCATGGCGCGGCTATCGATCGGGCATCTGCGCAAGAGCTATGGCGACCTGACGGTCGTCGACGATGTCGACATCGCCGTCGCGGACGGTGAATTCCTGGTGCTGCTCGGCCCCTCCGGCTGCGGCAAGACCACGACGCTGCGCATGGTCGCCGGCTTCATCGCCCCCAGCGCCGGCCAGATCACCATCGGCGAGCGCGACGTCACCAATCTGCCGCCCTGGAAGCGCAATTGCGGGCTGGTCTTCCAGAGCTACGCGCTGTTCCCGCACATGACCGTGGCGGAGAACGTCGCCTTCGGACTGGAGATGCGCAAGGTGTCGCCGGCCGACCGCGCGCCGCGCGTCGCGGAGGCCCTGCGCCTCGTCCAGCTGACCGGCTTCGACGGACGCTATCCGCGCCAGCTCTCGGGCGGCCAGCAGCAGCGCGTCGCCCTGGCGCGCGCGCTCGCCATGCAGCCCGACGTCCTGCTGCTCGACGAACCGCTCTCCAACCTGGACGCCAAGCTGCGCCAGGAGGTCCGCGTCGAGATCCGCGACCTCCAGCGCAAGCTGGGCCTGACCACGATCATGGTGACCCACGATCAGGAAGAAGCCCTGACCATGGCCGACCGGCTGGTGGTGATGGAGAAGGGCAAGGTCCGCCAGATCGGCAGCCAGCGCGAGCTCTACGAAAAGCCGGCCGACCGCTTCGTGGCGGGCTTCATCGGCCGCAGCGCCTTCCTCGACGGCGACATCGCGGCCTCCGGCCGCTTCCGCACCAGGGGCGGCATCGAAATCCTCTGCGAGGCCGCGACCGGCACCGGCGCCGCGACGCTGGCGCTGCGCCCGGAGCGCATTGCCGTGGCGGGCGAAGCGGCGGGGCTGCCCAACCAGTTCCAGGCGCGCGTCGAGCACGCCTCCTATCTCGGCGCGCTGCTCGACATCGACGTCAGCCTGTCGGAACACGACCGCATGCTGCTGCAGATCCCGAACAAGGCCGGCGCCGCCGAGCCGAAGCCGGGCGAGACCATCACGATAGGCTGGGCCGCCGACGCCGGGCTCGTTTATCCGCGCGAAGCCTGACCCCAGGCATCGACGGGCGTCCAACAGGGGAGTTGTCACCATGACCACATTCGACAGACGCGATCTGCTCAAGGGCGCCGGCGCTGCCGCGCTCGTCTCGGGCCTCGGCATGCCCGCCCTCGCCCAATCGGCCGGCAAGGTCGTGGTCGGCACCTGGGGCGGCGACTATGCCCGCCTGCTGACCAAGAACATCGAGGATCCGATCCTCAAGCCCAAGGGCATCGAGGTGGTGCAGGACCAGGCGGGCGATGCGCCCCGCCGCGCCAAGATGGTCGCCGAACGCCGCCTGCCGCGCGGCACGGTCGACATCCAGGGCCTGTCCGCCGCCAACATGTACGAGATGAACGAGGCCGGCGTTCTCGAGCAGCTCGACTACTCGAAGATTCCGAACGCCAAGAACCTTCTGCCGACGATGAAGTACCCTTACGGCATCGGGCACATCTATTCGGGCAACGTCGTCATCTACAACCCGAAGATCATCAGCCCCGCGCCGACGGGCTTCAAGGACTGGCTCGACCCGAAATGGGGCTCGAAGATCGGCTTCATCGACATCCAGTACCAGTCGATCTTCATCGCCGCCTCGATGGCCGCGACGAACGGCGCCAGCATGAACGACCTCGACAAGGCCAAGGAAGTCCTGATGGCCGTCAAGAAGGCGGGCGGGCGCGTCTACCCGACCAACGAGGCCTTCGCCGCTGCCATGAAGAACGAGGAGATCGGCATCAGCGCGATCTGGAAGGCCCGCGTCGTCCAGTGGCAGAACGCCGGCATCCCCTGCGAGGCGGTCTCGCCGGTCGAGGGCATCCCGGCCTATGTCTCGGGCTTCGTCATCCAGAAGAACGCGCCCAACAAGGACAACGCCTACGCCTATATGAACGCGATGCTGGAGAAGGCGCCTCAGGAGGCCTTCGCCGTCGACATGGGCTATAACGGCACCGTCACCGGCCTCTCGGTCGACCCCGCCCTGCAGAAGCGCATCGGCTTCACCCCCGAGGAGGAGAAGAAGCTGCGCGATCTCGACTACGGGTTCCTCGCCAAGAACGACTCCGCCATGAAGGAGTGGTGGGACAAGGTCTTCAAGGCGTGATGCTCCATCTGTCATTCCGGGGCGCTCAGCAGGAGCGAACCCGGAACCCACGACCGGGTGGGCTCCCTCCTTTTCGCCTCCGCCACCGCTCCCCCAGTCGTGGGTTCCGGGTTCATGCCTTCGGCATGCCCCGGAATGACAGGGGTCAGCCATGAGCACCGCCGCCCCCGAAGCCGTAGCCGGTGCCCGCACCGGCCTCGCCGGCACGCTCGTCGTGCCGGCGACGATCTTCGTCGCGATCGGGCTGCTCGGCCCGATCGCGATCCTGTTCCGCTATTCGCTGAACCAGTTCATTCCCGG
Source organism: Chelatococcus sp. (assembly GCA_003248805.1). GTDB lineage: Bacteria > Pseudomonadota > Alphaproteobacteria > Rhizobiales > Beijerinckiaceae > Allobosea. The sequence continues at coordinate 57,662 of QFQY01000028.1, forward strand.
CCAGTTCATGGTCGACGGGCTGACGATCGAGAACTACGTCAAGTTCTTCACCGACCCGTTTTATCTCAACGTGCTCTGGCGCACCGTGCGCGTCGCGGTCATCTGCACCGTGGTCTGCCTCGTCATGGGCTTTCCGCTCGCCTATGTGCTCGCGCGGACCCAGAGTCGCTTCAAGAACCTGCTGGTGATCTCGGTCATCCTGCCGCTCTTCGTCGGCAACGCCGTGCGCGCCGCCGGCTGGATGACCGCGTTCGGCAGCAAGGGGGCGCTCAACGCCTCGCTCATGGGCCTCGGCCTGATCGATCAGCCGCTCGAGATCATGTACACCGAGAACGCCGTGCTGATCGGCATCATCGCGGTCAACCTGCCCTTCATGGTGCTGACGTTGCAGAGCGTCATCGAGGGCATCCCGCGCAATGTCGAGGAGGCGGCCTTCAGCCTCGGCGCCGGACCGGCGGCGATGTTCCGCCGGGTGCTCTGGCCGCTCGCCTTGCCCGGCATCCTGGCCGGCACGATCCTGACCTTCATCCTGGCGATGAACGCCTATGCCACGCCGGTCCTGCTCGGCGGCCCGAAATTCCAGA
>QFQY01000097.1 GCA_003248805.1 Chelatococcus sp.
CCATGTTCTCGAACTTGTCGGCGAGCTCGATCTCCTTGGCGACGGTGACGCCGTCCTTGGTGATGCGCGGCGCGCCGAACGACTTCTCGATCACGACGTTGCGGCCCTTGGGACCCAGCGTCACCTTCACCGCATTGGCCAGCGTGTCGACACCGCGCAGCATCCGCTCGCGCGCGTCCTGCGAAAACTTGACGTCCTTCGCAGCCATGATTCCCCACTCCTTCAGACTTGAGGTTTCAGGTTGATGATCTGGAAGCGAGGCCCCGTCAGGCGGCCTTCTTCAGGGAGGCGGTGGCCTCGACGACCCCCATGATGTCGCTCTCCTTCATGATCAGCAGATCCTCGCCGTCGATCTTCACCTCGGTGCCGGACCATTTGCCGAAGAGCACGCGGTCGCCGACCTTGACGTCGAGCGGCACGAGCTTGCCCTGCTCGTCGCGGGCGCCGGGGCCGACGGCGACGATCTCGCCCTCCTGCGGCTTCTCCTTGGCGGTGTCGGGAATGATGATCCCGCCCTTGGTCTTCTCCTCGGCGTCGATGCGCTTCACGACGACGCGGTCATGCAGTGGCCGAAACTTCATGAGTTCCTCCAGTTTCCATGTCGGTCACATGTCAAAGCGGGCCGGCCCTGTGCGGGTCTCGCGGCGAGGTTCCGCGCGCCCCTGAGGCGCCGCGCCCGCGCGATGATTTGGGTTGCCGCATTTTTGCCTTCAAGGGGGAGGCGCGATTTTTTTGATGTCGTCATAAGTCTTTGACAAAACATCTAAATTGAAATTCGGCGCCGCCTCCCGCCGGCCGCGGCGAACTCCGATCACGGCGGCCCGCGCGATAGCGGAGCCGGACTTGCGGGAGGTCCCGAAGCTCCGCCGCCTTCGAACCGGCGCAGGGCTTGACCCGGCGACAACACCGACCAAAATCATGGCAACCGCCGGCAGCGACAGCCCGCTCGCGGCGGTGATCAACCAAACCGGATCCATGTTGCTTTTAGGAGGATATGGCTATGGCAACGTTGGCGATCGCTTCCCGTTCGGGGAGGCGCACATGGTAGGGTCTGACGTGTTCGAACGGCCGGTCGTGATCCTGACGGGGTTCGGGCATCCGGCGGCGCTCGGATCGGCCATGGAAGCCTATATGTTCCTGGCCGACTGGCCCGTGAGCAAGCGCGATCCCGTGCATGGCTTTGCCATGAAGGCTTGCCTGGCGGCGATGCGCGGCGAAATCGAACCCGACACGGCACGCGGCCTGTTCGCATCCTGGGCGGAGAAGCACGATCTCCTCGCTCCGGACGTCGCCGCGTTCCTGGGCGGCAGAAGGGAGGGCCCGCGGGGGCACGCCTGACGAGAGAGGGCTCGGCGCCGCGCGAGCGGGCCGGGCCGCTTCGGCCGTCATGGGAAGCGGTGTCCGACAACCGTCACGCCCTGCCGGCAGGGGCATCGCCCGAGCGAGGATCGTCGGGCGGGCGCCGGCCTCCGGCTGCGCCACGGCCGGCGCCCGCCCTCGCCGACGCGCCGCGAGCGGTGGACCGATCGACTCAGGGCGATCCGGGTTTACGGGGGCCGCAGCCCGGTCTCGCGACGACCGATGCGGTCCGACGCGGTCGGGCCGTGCGCCCGCCGCGCTCGCGGCGATTGTCCGTTGCAAATCCCGCATTGCCGAAGCGGCGGGGATCGGCTATCCAGCCTTCACGGTTAGCGCCCGTAGCTCAGCTGGATAGAGCGTTGCCCTCCGAAGGCAAAGGTCACACGTTCGAATCGTGTCGGGCGCGCCAACTAACTCATTATGGAATCGAAGCTTTCTGTCACGCGAGCAGCCGGGCGACAGCGACTTGATTTGCTGAGTAGCCACCGGACAGCCACCGTGAACAGCTTGGACACACTGCTCAAGTTGGCATTTTCAGCCAAAAGCGCGAGTCGCAGATGGCCGTCCATTTGCGTGTACGGCCGACAGATCTCGCTAGGTTTAGCTGAACATTTTCGGCACTCTCGCTAAGCGAGTGTCGGTCTTGGTTATGCCGCTGCCGGGGTTGGCAACAGCGCTTTGAGGCAGGCTTGATCGCGTGTCCGTCGCCCCAATCCCTGATGAGGCCTCCGGGTGTTGAAGAAGTCGAGATACCGGCCGATCGAGGCGCGGGCCTCCGGCACGTTGATATAGGCGCGTGAGAATACACCTCCTCGCATTTGACTGATATCCAGAGGCGTTCGACGAACGGGTTTCGGCACAGCTTGGCGGGGCGTCGTAGGTATTACGGCGCCTCGTAGACGAGGCCCGCCGATCCGATGCCGGCCGGACGGAGGTCAAGTCGGCGCACGAAGCTGCCTGCCGCTTTCTTCACGCGTTGGCCGGTGACCCTCCTGGTTTCCGAGGACGTCATTCGCTCTCTGTTCGCGGGGCATGAACAGGACGTCGCCGATCGCATGGATCCTTGGCTGCCCGAGTAAGACGCCACGCTTTGAAGCTGGCGACTGTATTGGGTCCGATTTGTGGTTCTCGCTAGAATTACCGAACGGACCGATAGTCACAGCGGTTCAAGTGGTTGAGCCCGACGTAGATGCGCCAAAAGTTGACGTTAGCCCTCTACCATAAAGCGGACGTTAGGCTTCGGGCCGAGTGACGGGTATCGAGCTAAGGCGAGCGTTCAGCCCTGGCCCACAAAAACGCGTCCTCGAGCCGATCGTCTCCCCAGAAGACCTCCTTGCCCACCACGAAGTGCGGAGATCCGAAGAGGCCGAGAGCCCGCGCTTCGTCGGCGCTGGCGGCCATCTTTACGTTCATGTCGGGGGCTGCGATGCGGAAGAGGATCGTGGCGGCATCCTTGCCCATTTCCCTGAGCATGGGCCCGAGGTTGCCGTGCATTCCCGGAGGTCTGCCCTCGAGGAACCACCATTTGAAGGCGGTCAGAGCATACTCCTTTCCCCAACCTTGCTCGTAGGCGACCAGCGCGGCCTTGAAGTTGAGCGCCTCTGGGTCGCTGGGATAGACCGCCCGTTCATCAGGAAACGGTAAGCCGTGCATCTGAGCCCGCCGCTCGAGGTCCCGCCACATGTACTCCGTCTTCGCCCTCCCGGCGGGGAACGGTACGCTACTGTTCTCGCGCAGTAGCGCCCGCAGATTGAAGGGCTTCCACCGGACCTCGATGCCTTCCCGCTCAGCCACCGCTTCGATGCGGTTGACCGTCAGGTAGGTGTATGTGGAGCCGGGCCAGAAGTAGAAATCCACGGGGCACGGCATGGGAGTGGTCCTATGGCGTTAGAGATCGGGCCAGCGAGCTCTTTTAGCGATCCCCGTTTTGGATATCGCGAGCGATCGATTACGATCGCTCTGCAGATCGACTGGCTCGAAACATCGGGATCAGTCCTGCCGCCTCCGCCAGAGCCATATCGATTTTGGCAATGTCCTCGCTTCTGAGCAAAAGGCGGCGTCGCAAAAATCGCTGCATGTCGAGATCGATGACGGCCGAAGACGGCAGGCGGGCGTTGATGTCCCCGTTAGGTGCTTCTGTGTTTGACGACGCAAACATGGGCATGATCAAGATCTCTCGCAGCGGCGGAACCACCGCCCTGATATCGCTGGATTGCTCTCGTCCTGTTCCAAACGAAAATACTCTTTTTCTATCGATCCATAGCCCAAGCCTTGGGCAAAGCGTGCCAGGATGCGGGCTGATATCTCGACAGGGAAACTCGCATGGAGCTGGATCAGGCGCGTTACTTCCTCGCGACATGCGAGCATCTGAATTTCACGCGCGCCGCGGAGGCTTGCAACATTTCGCAACCGTCGCTTACCGTCGCGATCAAGAAGCTTGAGGACGAGTTCGGCGGACCACTCTTCCATCGCGACGGCAAGCGTATCCTGTTGACCGAGCTGGGGCAGAGGCTGCGTCCGTATTTGAGTCAGATGGCTGAACAGGCCGAGACGATAAGGCAGGCTGCCAGCGACTTTAGGCTTCTGCGACAGGTTCCGCTGCGGATCGGCATCATGACCACGATTGGCCCGATGAGGCTGTCAGGTCTCCTCGCACGATACCAGCAAGACCACCCCGGAGTTGAACTCGGCGTGCATGAGGGTAGCCTGTCCGAACTCCAGACCCAGCTTGATGCGGGTGACCTCGATCTGGCGGTGCTCCATGCTCCCGGAGGGCACTCGCCGGTGACACGTGCTCTGCCGCTCTATCGCGAGCGCTACGTCGTGATTGTTTCACCAGGGCATCCGTTCGAGCGGCAGAACACGGTGCGTCTCGAGGACACCGACCAGAACGCCTATGTGGACCGTCTCGCATGCGAGATGCGGGAGACGGTCATGACCGCCTGCGGCCAGAACAAGATTGAACTCTATGCCACTTTCCGCTCTGAAAGGGAGGACTGGGTCCAGGGCATGGTCATGGCCGGGCTGGGCTTCGCCTTCATGCCAGAGTATTCTGTGACCCATGCTGGTATCCTGCGCCGGCCACTAATCGAACCCTCGGTTGAGCGTGAGGTATGCTTGGTCAACATGGCTGGCAGGCAGCTCTCCCCGGCGGCGGCCGCATTCTCGCGTGCCGCCCAACGCTATCGATGGGGAGCGGAGTAGCTCTTTCAGCTACGCCGGATCGGCCGTCTGCGGGATAGTCGGTGTTGGCCGCGGGCGCACTCGGTAAGATGATGCTCACCAACCGCTGACCGAGGCAGGCCACGTAGCGCCAAGAGCTGAACCTGGCGCATTGCCCGGAAGCAGACATTCATCCGCTGCGAAAAACTCTCTCATACCGATCCGCTTGGTCCTGTTGCACCGCCAAGCGATAAAGGGGCAGAACGGTTGAAATGCACGTTCAGCTATGTCGCCGGCTCAGGCATGGATCGCGATAGTCGGGCCGCAAGGAAATCGACAAAGACGCGGATGCGGGCGGGCGTCGTGGTGCCACCGACGAAGACGGCGTGGATGATCTCGACATCGCCGGGATTGAACTCTTCCAGGATGGGTACAAGTCTTCCATCCGCGATCTCCTGCGCGACGCTGAAGGCGCCGACCCGGGCGACGCCGACGCCAATCGCCGCGAGCTGACCGAGCGTCTCGCCATTGTTCGCTTCGATGTTGCCCTTCACGGTCAGAGCGAATTCGCGACCATCGCGCAGGAAGGGCCAGACGGGCTCGACGCGGCGAAAGTTGAAGTTGAGGCAGTTGTGCCGGTGCAGGTCCTCGGGCACCTGTGGTGTGCCGAAGCGGGCGAGATAATCTGGCGAGGCCACGATCAGGCGCCGCGTCTCGCCGAGCTTGCGAGCGGTCAGCGTGCTGTCGGCGAGGAGCCCGAAACGGACAGCGACATCGGCCTGCCCGGCGGCGACATCGACGACTGTGTCGGTGAGCGCGATGTCGACCAAAATATGCGGATAGAGCGCCGCGAATTCCCCCAGCAGCGGCACGATGCACAGCCGCCCATGCGATAGCGCGGCGCTGACCCGAAGGCGCCCGCGCGGCGCTCCCTGGTCCGCGATCTGCTGCTCGGCATCGTCGAGATCGGCGAGTATACGCCGCGCCGCCTGAAGATAGGACTGCCCCTCCGCGGTGATCGAGAGTGCCCGCGTCGAGCGCAGCAGGAGCCGGACGCCGAGCCGCGCCTCGATGCGATCAATTGTCCGGCTCACCGCGGATGGGCTCAGGCCCAGCCGCCGCCCAGCCGCTGAAAAGCTGCCCTGCTCGACGACGGCGGCAAACATCGCCAGTGAATGCGCCCTGTCGGCGCCTAACGGCATCTTTGCGTCCATTGCAAATATCCTCGCCGGACGGGCCGGATAATCCAGGGAAGAGGCCGCCGCTATCTATGCAGCAGCCTATCAATGGAAGAGCAAGTCATGGAATATCGTCAATTGGGATCGTCGGGCCTGCGTGTTCCGGCGCTGAGCTTCGGCACCGGCACGTTCGGCGGCCGGGGACCGCTGTTCAGCGCCTGGGGACAAAGCGATGCGCGCGAGGCGCGGCGCATGATCGACATCTGTCTCGAAGCCGGCGTGACCTTGTTTGATACGGCGGACGTCTATTCGAATGGCGCGTCGGAGGAAATCCTCGGCGAGGCCTTGCGCGGACGTCGTGGCGACGTCCTGATCTCGACCAAGACCGGCCTGCCGCTGGGCGATGGTCCACAGGATTGGGGCGTGTCGCGTTCGCGGCTCATCCGCGCGGTCGATGGGGCGCTGAAGCGACTCGGCGCCGACCACATCGATCTGCTCCAGCTCCACGCCTTCGACGCGTCGACCCCGGTCGAGGAGTTGATGGGGACGCTCGACCAGCTGATCGCACAGGGCAAGCTGCGCTATGCCGGCGTCTCCAATTATCCCGGCTGGCAGCTGATGAAGGCGCAGGCGGTAGCCGACCGCCATGGCTGGGCGCGATTTGTCGCGCATCAGGTCTACTACTCGCTGATCGGACGCGCCTATGAAACGGACCTGATGCCCCTCGCCCTCGACCAGGGCATCGGCGCGCTGGTCTGGAGCCCGCTCGGCTGGGGGCGCCTGACCGGCAGGATTGGCCGCGACAGGCCGGTGCCGAACGGCAGCCGCCTGCACGAGACCGAGCAGTTCGCGCCGCCGGTCGAGAGCGAGCATCTCTACCGCGTCATCGACGCCATCGAGGCCGTCGCCGCCGAGACCGGCCGCACCGTGCCCCAGATCGCGCTCAACTGGCTGCTTCGGCGCCCGACGGTCTCTTCAGTGATCATCGGCGCACGCAACGAGGAGCAGCTGCGCCAGAATCTTGGCGCCGTCGGCTGGTCTCTGACGGCCGAGCAGATCGCCGGCCTCGATGCGGCGAGCGAGGTGCTGCCGCCTTATCCTCACACGCCTTACCGGCAGCAGGAGGGCTTCGCCCGCCTGGCCCCGCGCGTCGTCTGAGGTCTCGCCATGAAACTCAATCCCGGACTGATCGCGCTCTCAGTCGGTGCCTTCGGCATCGGCGTCACCGAATTCGCGCCGATGGGCCTGCTGCCGATCATCGCCAACGATCTGGGAGTCTCTATCCCCAGCGCGGGACTGCTGATCAGCGCCTATGCGCTGGGCGTGATGATCGGCGCGCCGCTGATGACGCTGACGACCGGCCGCGTGCCGCGCCGCAAGCTGCTCATCATGCTCGCCGGCATCTTTACCGCCGGCAACCTGCTCGCGGCCGTATCCGACGGCTACGGCATGCTGCTAGCGGCGCGCATCCTCACGTCCTTCAATCACGGCGCCTTCTTCGGCGTCGGCTCGATCGTGGCCGCCAGCCTCGTCCCGCCGCAGCGACAGGCAGCGGCGGTCGCGGCGATGTTCATGGGCCTTACCATCGCCAATGTCGTCGGCGTGCCGCTCGCCACCTGGGCGGGCGAGCATTTGGGCTGGCGGGCCTCCTTCTGGGGCATCGCGGGGCTCGGCGTCCTCACCATGGTGGCGCTGCGCCTCACCCTGCCGCCTCTGCCGGCGCCCAGGGGTGCGAAGGTGATGGCGGAATTGCGCGCGCTGACGCGGGGCGACGTGCTGGGAGCTTTGGCGCTCACGGTGATCGGCTCCAGCGCGATGTTCACCGTCTTCACCTATATCGCGCCGATCCTGCGGGACGCGACGAAAGCCTCGCCCGCTTTCATCACGGCAATGCTGTTCACCTACGGCGTCGGCCTGACGCTCGGCAACTGGCTCGGCGGCCGCTTCGCCGACCGCTCGGTCGACCGGACGTTGATCGTGACGCTCGCGTCGCTGACTGCAGTTCTCGTCGCCTTCGCAATGCTGATGGGGCAAGCGGCCGCGAGCGCCGTGCTGATCTTTCTCTGGGGCATTGCGAGCTTTGCGCTGGTCCCGCCGCTGCAGGTGCGGGTGATGTCAGCGGCCTCGGAAGCACCCAATCTGGCCTCTGCCGTCAACATCGGCGCGTTCAACCTCGGCAACGCCTTCGGCGCAGCGCTCGGCGGCGGTGTCATCGCCGCGGGTTGGGGATATCCCATGGTGGCGCTGGCTGGAGCAGCGACCTCGGCGATTGGCCTTATCGTTGTGATCGCCAGCGCAAGGCGCGCTAAGGAGGGCAACCCTGATCGGCCATGCGCCGGTATGGCACGGTAGGCGTGCGAGTATCCTAGGCACGCCTGTTGGACGGTCCCCGGTTTCGTGGACAAAGCCGAGCCTCACACCGAAGCGCGTTCGAACGCCTCGGGACTGACGCCGCCG
>QFQY01000029.1 GCA_003248805.1 Chelatococcus sp.
GGTCCTGCAGGTCGCACTCGCCGCCCTGGTCGCAGATCGGGCAGTCCAGCGGGTGGTTGATGAGCAGGAACTCCATCACCCCCTCGCGGGCCTTCTTCACCATCGGCGACTTGGTCAGGACGACCGGCGGCTCGCCGTTCGGGCCGGGGCGCAGGTCGCGCACGCCGATGGCGCAGGAGGCCTGAGGCTTCGGCGGGCCGCCCTTCACCTCGACGAGGCACATGCGGCAGTTGCCGGCGATCGAGAGCCGCTCGTGGAAGCAGAAGCGCGGCACCTCGGCGCCCGCAGCCTCGCAGGCCTGAAGCACCGTGTACTCGGCGGGTACGTCGACCTCGACGCCGTCGATGAGGAGTTTGGTCATGGTCTCACTCCGCCGCCATCAGGCGCACAGGCTCGCTGTGCGGGTTGGCGGCATAGTCGTCGATGCGCTGCTCGATCTCGTGCCGGAAATGCGCGATCAGGCCCTGGATCGGCCAGGCAGCGGCATCGCCGAGCGCGCAGATGGTGTGGCCCTCGATCTGCTTGGTGACGTCGAGCAGCATGTCGATCTCGCGCTTCTGGGCGCGGCCCTCGGCCATGCGCTCCATGACCCGCCACATCCAGCCGGTGCCCTCGCGGCAGGGCGTGCACTGGCCGCAGCTCTCGTGCTTGTAGAAATGGCTGATGCGGGCGATGGCGCGGACGATGTCGGTCGACTTGTCCATGACGATCACCGCCGCCGTGCCGAGGCCGGAGCGCAGCTTCGAGAGCGAGTCGAAATCCATCGGCGTGTCGATGATCTGCTCGGCCGGCACCATGCGCACCGACGAGCCGCCGGGGATGACCGCCTTGAGATTGTCCCAGCCGCCGCGGATGCCGCCGCAATGCCGGTCGATCAGCTCGCGGAAGGTGATGCCCATCACCTCTTCCACGTTGCAGGGCTTGTTCACATGGCCCGACACGCAGAACAGCTTGGTGCCGACATTGTTGGGGTTGCCGAGCGCCGAGAACCAGGCCGCGCCACGGCGCAGGATCGTCGGCGCCACCGCGATGGATTCGACGTTGTTGACGGTGGTCGGGCAGCCATAGAGGCCGACATTCGCGGGGAATGGCGGCTTCAGGCGCGGCATGCCCTTCTTGCCCTCGAGGCTTTCGAGCAGCGCCGTCTCCTCGCCGCAGATATAGGCGCCGGCGCCGTGATGGACGTAGAGGTCGAAGGGATAGCCGTGGACGTTGTCCTTGCCGATGAGCCTGGCCTCATAGGCCTCGTCGACGGCGCGCTGCAGCGCCTCGCGCTCGCGGACATATTCGCCGCGGATGTAGATGTAGGCCGCGTTCGCACCCATGGCGAAGGAGGCGATCAGGCAGCCCTCGACCAGCGTGTGCGGGTCGTTGCGCATGATCTCCCGGTCCTTGCAGGTGCCGGGCTCCGACTCGTCGGCGTTGACGACGAGGTAGCTCGGGCGTCCGTCGCTGACCTTGGGCATGAACGACCATTTCAGCCCGGTCGGGAAGCCCGCGCCGCCACGGCCGCGCAGGCCCGACTTCTTCATCTCGTCGATGATCCAGTCGCGGCCCTGCTCCAGGATGAACTTGGTGCCGTCCCAATGGCCGCGCTTGATCGCGCCCTGCAGGGTGCGGTCGTGCAGGCCGTAGAGATTGGTGAAGATACGGTCGCGATCTGCGAGCATGGTCTGATCCTCACTCCGCCGGCGTGTCGCCGCTCTTGGCGGTCTTGGCACGCGAACGGGTCGGCTTCGGCTTGCCGTCGGCGGCCGGCGTGTCCTGAGCGGCGCCGCTCGGCTGCGCCGGCTCCGACGGCTTCGGCCGGGCGGCGGCAGCGGTCTCGGTCGCGGGCTTGGCGGCAGCGGCGGGGGTGGCATCGGCTTTCGCAGCCTCGGCGGCCTTGGCCTCCGCAGCCTTGGCCTCGGCATCCGCCTTGGCCTTGGCGGCGGCGGCTTCGGCGGCGGCCTTGCGCTGCTCGGCGACGCGGGCCTGCCAGTTGCCGGCGCCGATCATCGAGCCGTCATAGAGGGCCTGGTCCTTGAGCGTCTCGCCGCCGCCTTCCGGCTCAGAGCCGACGCGTCCGTTCTGCGGGCCGGGCTTGGTCGGGCGGCCGTTGCGCAGATCGTCGAGAAGCTGGCGGAAATTGTCCGGCGTCAGATCCTCGTAATAGTCGACATTGATCTGGGCCATCGGGGCGTTGCAGCAGGCGCCGAGGCACTCGACCTCGAGCCAGGACAGCTTGCCATCCGCCGTCACGGTCGATTGCGGGCCGATGACTTCGGCGCAGACCTTCTTCAGCGCTTCGGCGCCGCGCAGGGCGCAGGGGGTCGTGCCGCAGAGCTGGACGAAATACTCGCCCACCGGCTGGAGGTTGAACATGGTATAGAAGGTCGCGACCTCCATCACCCGCATCGGCGCCATGCCGAGCTTGCGGGCGACGGTCTCGATCACGGCGCGGGAGACCCAGCCTTCCTGCTCCTGCGCCTTCCACAGCAGCGGGATCACGGCCGAGGCCTGGCGGCCTTCCGGATATTTGGCGATCTGCTGGTCGGCCCAGTTCTCGTTCGCCGCGGTGAAGGCGAAGGTTTCGGGCTGCACCTGATCGGGCGCGAGACGACGGACGGACATATCAGTTCACTCCACGCGCGTCATGCTCGGGCCTGACCCGAGCATCTCTGACTCGCTGGCAGATGGCGACAATTCTGCGAGAGATGGTCGGGTCAAGCCCGACCATGACGGCTGAGGAACGGCTCACCGATCGACCTCCCCGAACACGATGTCCAGCGAGCCCAGGATCGCGGACACGTCCGCCAGCATGTGCTTGCGGCACATGAAATCCATGGACTGGAGATGGGCGAAGCCCGGAGCGCGAATCTTGCAGCGATAGGGCTTGTTGGTGCCGTCCGAGACCAGATAGACGCCGAACTCGCCCTTCGGCGCCTCGACCGCCGCATAGACCTCGCCCTCGGGCACCTTGTAGCCCTCGGTGTAGAGCTTGAAGTGGTGGATGAGCGCCTCCATCGAGCGCTTCATCTCGCCGCGCTTGGGCGGCACCATCTTGCCGTCGAGCGAGGAGACCGGACCGCCGCCCTCCGCGGAGAGCAGCTTGGCGCAGCACTGCTTCATGATGCGCACGGACTGGCGCATCTCCTCCATGCGGATGTGGTAGCGGTCGTAGCAGTCGCCGTTCTTGCCGACCGGAATGTCGAATTCGAGCTCGTCATAGCACTCGTAGGGCTGCGACTTGCGCAGATCCCAGGGCGCGCCCGAGCCGCGCACCATCACGCCCGAGAAGCCCCATTTCCAGCAGGTCTCGAGATCGACCACGCCGATGTCGACATTGCGCTGCTTGAAGATGCGGTTGTCGGTGAGCAGCCCTTCCAGGTCGTCGCAGACCTTCAGGAACGGATCGCACCACTCGGCGATGTCGTGGATCAGCGAGGTCGGCAGGTCCTGATGGACGCCGCCGGGCCGGACATAGGCGGCGTGCATGCGGGCGCCGCAGGCACGCTCGTAGAAGATCATCAGCTTCTCGCGCTCCTCGAAGCCCCAGAGCGGGGGCGTCAGCGCGCCGACGTCCATCGCCTGCGTCGTCACGTTGAGGATATGCGAGAGGATGCGGCCGATCTCGGAATAGAGCACGCGGATAAGCTGGCCGCGCTTGGGCACCGTCACGCCCATCAGCTTCTCGACCGCGAGCGCGTAGGCATGCTCCTGGTTCATCGGCGCGACATAGTCGAGCCGGTCGAAATAGGGCACGGCCTGCAGATAGGTCTTGGCCTCGATCAGCTTCTCGGTGCCGCGATGCAGGAGGCCGATATGCGGGTCGACGCGCTCGACCACCTCGCCGTCGAGCTCCAGCACGAGGCGCAGCACGCCGTGCGCAGCCGGATGCTGCGGGCCGAAATTGATCGAGAAGTTCCGGATGTTATGTTCTGACATGTCCGGCTCCGATCACGCCGTCTTCGCTTTTTCGTCGCCCGGCAGCACGTAGTCCGTGCCTTCCCATGGGCTTAGGAAATCGAAGTTGCGGAATTCTTGATTGAGCTTCACCGGCTCGTAGACGACGCGCTTCTGCTCGTCGTCGTAGCGGACCTCGACGAAGCCGGTCAGCGGGAAGTCCTTGCGCAGCGGATACCCCTCGAAACCGTAATCCGTGAGGATGCGGCGCAGGTCGGGATGGCCGGAAAACAGGATGCCGTAGAAATCGTAGGCCTCGCGCTCGAACCAGTTCGCCGCCGGGAAGACCTCGATGGCCGAGGGAACGGGCGTCGCCTCGTCGGTCTGCACCTTCACGCGGATGCGCCGGTTATGGTGCGGCGCGAGGAGGTGATAGACGACGTCGAACCGCTTCTCGCGGCCGGGATAGTCGGCTCCGGCGATGTCGGTGAAGTTCACGAAGCGAAAGCGCGGATCGGAATAGAGCGTCCGCAGAACCTCGACGATCGACGCCGCCTCGGCATGGATCGTCAGTTCGCCGAAGGCGACGACCGCCTCCGTCACCGCGCCGGGCAGCGCGGCCTTGATCTCTTCGCCGAGCTTTTCGAGCACTTCGCTCATCGTCTCACCTTCATGCCCGTGCCGCGCCATGGTCGGGCTGACCCGACCATCTCATGCAGGACGGCGCTCAAATCCCGTCTTCGTAACCCGCGCCTCTCCGTCAGGAGATGCCCGGGCCGGGCCCGAGCATGACGCACTTGATGTCAGCGCTCGATCGTCCCGGTGCGCCGGATCTTCTTCTGCAGCAGCAGCACGCCGTAGAGCAGCGCCTCCGCCGTCGGAGGGCAGCCCGGAACATAGATGTCGATCGGCACGATCCGGTCGCAGCCGCGCACGACCGAGTAGCTGTAGTGGTAGTAGCCGCCGCCATTGGCGCAGGAGCCCATCGAGATGACGTAGCGCGGCTCCGGCATCTGGTCGTAGACCTTGCGCAGCGCCGGGGCCATCTTGTTGGTCAGCGTGCCCGCGACGATCATCACGTCGGACTGGCGCGGAGAGGCACGCGGCGCGAAGCCGAAACGCTCGACGTCGTAGCGCGGCATCGAGAGCTGCATCATCTCGACGGCGCAGCAGGCGAGCCCGAAGGTCATCCACATCAGCGAGCCGGTGCGCGACCAGTTGATCAGATCGTCCGTCGCCGTGACGAGGAACCCCTTGTCGGCGAGCTCGTTGTTGATCTCGACGAAGAAGGGATCACGCGCGCCGACGGGCTGGCCGTCCGGCCCGAGCAGGCCCTTGGGGGCCGGCGCGACGAGCGGGTTCCCGCGGTCGATCGCAGTCACTGCCATAATTCTAACCCTCGTGATCCACTCACCGTCAGACAGGGGCGCAGAGGCGCCGATCCCCGCTGCCGGTCAGTCCCACTCCAGCGCGCCCTTGCGCCACTCGTAGACGAATCCGACCGTGAGCACGCCGAGGAAGATCATCATCGACCAGAAGCCATACCATCCGAGCCCGCCGAAGGCGACGGCCCAGGGGAAGAGGAAGGCCACCTCGAGATCGAAGATGATGAACAGGATCGCGACCAGATAGAACCGAACGTCGAACTTCATGCGCGCATCGTCGAACGCATTGAAGCCGCATTCATAGGCAGACAGCTTTTCCGGGTCCGGGCTCGAATAGGCGATCGCGAAGGGGGCGATGAGAAGCGCCAGCCCGATGACGGCCGCAACGCCGAGGAAAATGACCAGCGGCAGGTAGTCGCTGAGCAGGGACGGTACTGGAACAGATGGCATGGGCGATCCCGCTGCGTGCGGCCGGCAACGGCGCGCTGAGCAGTCGATTAGCCCGCCGATTAGAATCAAGCAAGACTCTGCCGCGCCGCACAATCGCCTGACTGCTTTGAACGCAGCGCAATGCCACCGCAATCGGGCGCAACTCGGTCGCGGACGACGCAGCCTCCCGTCTTTTTGCCGTTACGGAGGGTTTTCTTGTGGCGGAGCCGCGCGGGGCAGGACAAATTCGCGGCGAATCGATTCCCGGTGACACCGCCTCGCGGCAAGTCGCCCTGAGACCCAGGAGCTGCCATGCCCCTCCATCCCAGGCGTCCGGCCGCCCTCGCGATGTTCGCTCTCGCCGCGCTCGCTGCGCCCACAGCACCGGCCCGGGCCGAGCCGATCGACCTCACCCGCGCGAGCTGCGCGGATTTCACCGCCATGAGCGAGACCGACCGCGCCCAGCTCTCGCTGTGGCTGGCCGGCTACTATGCCGGTAGCGCCCAGCGACCGCTGGTCGATGCCGACCGGATCGCCTCCGCGCCGGCCGCGCTCGCCGAGCTCTGCGCCAAGTCACCGCAGCTGCCGCTGGTCGGGGCCGAGACGCGCGCGGCCTTCATTCCCGCGCCCACGCCCTGATCGTGCCACGCATCCCGCTGATCCTGCCGCTGGCGCTCGCGCTGAGCCTGCAAGCGGCAGACGCCGGGGCGCAGCAGGAGGGCGAGCTGGTCAGGGCGCCCGTGCCGCCGCAGCGCCCGTTCGACCTCGATCTCGGCGCCCCGCCGATGCCGCCGATCGTCGTGCCCGCGCCCTCCGTCGCCGCCTCCCCGCCGCCCGCTCCGCCGCCCGCTCCGCCGTTCCAGACGGCATCGGCGACGCAGGCGCCCGAGGTCGCGCCCGAGACGCCCCTCGCGACCGACCCCGACGAGGACGAGGGAGCCGAGTGGCCGAAACTGACCCCGGGGCAGAAAGCCGGCGCCGAGCCGGATTTCGACCCGAACGAGAAACCGGAGCGGCCGGGCATCTCGACCGACCCGGGGACCTCGATCGCCTGCCTGCCGCCACGGCTGAAGACGATTCTCGAACAGATCGCCGAGAAATACGGGGCGGTGAAGGTGACCTCGACCTGGCGGCCGCCCTGGCGGGCGCGCCGCGCGTCCTATCACCTGCGCTGCGAGGCGATGGATTTCCGCGTGCCGGGCAAGCCGCCGCGCGCCGTGCTGGAATGGGTCCGCGCCGCCGTGCCGGAGGCCGGCGGCCACAAGGTCTACTGGAACGGGCTGATCCACATCGACACCGGGCCGCGGCGGGCCTGGTAGCCGAGCGGGCGGGAATCAACGGTCTCCCTCCGCCCTCATCCTGAGGAGCCATTCCGCCAGGAATGGCGTCTCGAAGGATGCCCTGGGAGGCTCCGGAACCATCTGGACCATCCTTCGAGACGCCGCTGCGCGGCTCCTCAGGATGAGGGCGGAGGGATCGCAAGCGCTCCGCTGAACCCGAATCCTTGTCCGCTCACCCCGATTTCTTGCGCTCCGCGATCCGGGCGAGATCGGTCAGCAGGCGCCGTGTCGCCTTGAGCCGCTGCTCGACCGTCTCGAAATCGTCGATGAAGACGACGCGCATGTCCGGGCGGACCTTGGCGAGCGTGCCCTGCTTGGCGACATAGCCGACGAGCCCTTCCGGATTGGCGAACTCGTTGTCGCGGAAGGCGACGATGATGCCTTTCGGCCCCGCCTCGACCTTCTCAACATTGGCGCGCTTGCAGAGCGCCTTGATCGCGACGATCTCCAGAAGCTGGTTGACCTCCTCCGGCAGCGGGCCGAAGCGGTCGACCAGCTCGGCGCCGAAGGATTGCAGCTCGGCGTCGTCGTCCATGGTCGAGAGCCGCTTGTAGAGCGTCAGCCGCAGCGTCAGGTCGGCGACGTAGTGCTCCGGGATCATCACCGGCGCGCCGATCTGGATGGAGGGCGACCATTGCGCGTCGCTCTCGATCTCGACGCCCGCCTTGAGCGCGGCCACCGCCTCCTCCAGCATCTGCTGGTAGAGCTCGTAGCCGACCTCCTTGATATGGCCGGACTGCTCGTCGCCGAGCAGATTGCCGGCGCCGCGGATGTCGAGATCGTGGCTGGCGAGCTGGAAGCCAGCGCCGAGCGTGTCGAGCGACTGCAGCACCTTGAGGCGCTTGTCGGCCTGGTCGGTCAGCTTGCGGTTGGCCGGCACGGTGAAGAGCGCATAGGCGCGCGTCTTGGAACGGCCGACGCGGCCGCGGAGCTGGTAGAGCTGGGCGAGGCCGAACATGTCGGCCCGGTGCACGATCAGCGTGTTGGCGGTCGGGATGTCGAGGCCCGATTCGACGATCGTGGTCGCGAGCAGGATGTCGTACTGGCCCTCGTAGAAGGCCGTCATGACGTCCTCGAGCTGCCCCGCCGCCATCTGGCCGTGGGCGATGCCGACCTTCGCCTCCGGCACCTGCTTGTCGAGAAAGTCCTTGACGTCGGCGATGTCCTCGATGCGCGGCACCACATAGAAGCTGCGGCCGCCGCGATAGCGCTCGCGCAGCAGCGCCTCGCGGATGATGAGCGCGTCGAAGGGCGTGACGAAGGTGCGCACCGCGAGACGGTCGACCGGCGGAGTCGCGATGATCGAGAGCTCGCGCACGCCGGTCATGGCGAGCTGGAGCGTGCGCGGAATCGGGGTCGCGGTCAGGGTGAGCATGTGCACCTCGGCGCGGAACTCCTTCAGCCGCTCCTTGTGGGCGACGCCGAAATGCTGCTCCTCGTCGACGATGACGAGGCCGAGATCCTTGAAGTCGCTGCTTCACCGCCTTCAGCTCGGCCGAGCCGACGAAGCGCGACGCCTGCCCGACATGGATCGGCAGCCCGGCGAAGCGCTCGGCGAAATTGCGGTAGTGCTGGCGGGCGAGCAGCGTCGTCGGCACGACGACCGCAACCTGCTTGCCGGCCATGGCGGCGGCGAAGGCGGCGCGCAGCGCGACCTCCGTCTTGCCGAAGCCGACATCGCCGCAGACGAGCCGGTCCATCGGCCGCCCGGCCGCGAGATCGTCGAGCACCGCGTCGATGGTGTTCTGCTGGTCCTCCGTCTCCTCATAAGGAAAGCGGGCGCAGAACTCGTCGTAGATGCCTTCCGGCGGGACGAGGCGCGGGGCCTCCTTGAGCGCGCGCGCCGCCGCGATCTGGATGAGCTTGCCCGCCATCTCACGGATGCGCTGCTTGAGCTTGGCCTTGCGGGCCTGCCAGCCGCCGCCGCCCAGCCGGTCGAGCTGGACCTCGGTGTCCTCAGAACCGTAGCGCGACAGGAGCTCGATGTTCTCGGCCGGCAGGAAGAGCTTGGCGTCGCCGGCGTAATGGATTTCGAGGCAGTCATGCGGGGCGCCGGCCGCCGTGATCGACTTCAGCCCGATGAAGCGCCCGATGCCGTGATCGACATGGACGACGAGGTCGCCGGGCGAAAGCGAGGACAGCTCGGCGATGAAATCCTGCGGCCGGCGCGTCTTCTTGCGCGGCCGGACGAGCCGGTCGCCCAGGATGTCCTGCTCGCCGATGACGGCGAGCCGGCCGGCCTCGAACCCCGTCTCGAAGCCCCAGACGGCGAGCGCGACCGTGCCGGGCTTGAGGTCGAAGGCGGCACGCAGGGAGCCGGTCAGCTGGGTGGTCTTGAGGCCGTGATCGGCCAGCACATGGCCGAGCCGCTCGCGCGAGCCCTCCGACCAGGCGGCGAGAACGACGCGCTTGCCGTCGGCCTCCAGCGCCTTCACATGCGCCACCGCCGCGTCGAAGACCCCGCCCGATTCCGCGGCACGCTCGGCCGCGAAGCTGCGGCCCTGCCGGCCGCCGAGATCGAGGACGAGCTTGCCCTCGCTGTCGGGCAGCTGGAACGGGGTGAGGCTCGCCACCCCCGCCCCGTCGACCACGGAGCGCCAGTCGGCCGGGGACAGATACAGCGCGTCCGGCGGCAGCGGCTTGTAGGGGATGCTGCCGGGCGACGGCTGGTCGAGCGCGGATTTCCGGGCGTCGTAATAGTCCTTGATCAGGCTGATACGCTCACCGACGGCGTCCTCCGCCTGATGATCGAGCACCAGCGGCACGTCCGGCAGATAGGTGAACAGCGTGTCGAGCCGTTCGGCGAGCAGGGGCAGCCAGTGCTCCAGCCCCGCCGGGCGGCGCCCTTCGCTGACGGCCTCGTAGAGCGTGTCGTCGCGGCCGGGCGTGCCGAAGGTCGAAATATAGGACTGGCGGAAGCGGCGGATGCTTTCGCTCGTCATCTGCGCCTCGGACATCGGCACGAGGTCGAGCCCGCGCAACTGCCCGGTGGTGCGCTGCGTCTCCGGATCGAAGGTGCGGATCGACTCCAGCGCGTCGCCGAAGAAGTCGAGCCGGATCGGCGCCGGCATGCCCGGCGGGAAGAGGTCGACGATGCCGCCGCGCACGGCGAACTCGCCGGTCTCGCGCACGGTCGAGGTGCGCAGATAGCCGTTGATGTCGAGCCAGCGCGCCAGCTCCTCCGTGTCGACCATGTTGCCCGGCGCGGCCGAGAAGCTCTCCGAGGCGACGCGGCCGAAGGCCGGCACGCGCTGGAGCGCGGCATTGACGGTGGTCAGCAGCAGCCGCGGCTTGTCGCCCGACTTGGTCTTGGCCAGGCGCGAGAGCGTCGTCATGCGATGGGCGACGATGGAGGGCGCCGGCGAAACGCGGTCATAGGGCTGGCAGTCCCAGGCCGGGAAGCTCATCACCTCGAGATCGGGCGCCACGAACTGGAGCGCGTTCTCCAGCACCTGCAGGCGCTGGCCGTCGCGCGCGACGAAGACCAGCATCGCGGGCCCGGCGGCCTTCTTGGCGCGGGCGCGGGTCAGGTCGGCGAGGACGACGGCGTCGAACCCGTCCGGCACGCCGGCCAGCGTCGGCTTGTCGCCGCGATTCAGCGCGTCGAGGACGCGGTCGAGGGCCGGCTTGGCGATCTGGGAGGGAGGGGCAATGCTCATGGGACAGGCGTCATTCTGGCAAAAGGCGTCATTCTCGGGCTTGACCCGAGAATCTCGGGACCGGCGGGCTGCAATTCAGAGATGGCCGGGTCAGGCCCGACCATGACGGCCAAGAGCGCCGTCACACATGAATCGGCCTGTCGTGCCGGTGGAACGCCTTGAGCTTGCGGAACAGCTCCGTGTCGTAGTTCTCCGGCACCGGCGCCTCGCCGGTCACCCATGACAGCAGGTCGCGGTCGAGGACCTCGATCAGCCGCTCGAACTCGTCGAGCTCGGCGTCGCTCATGGCCCCGATCTCGGCATCCGCGAAGCGGCCCATGATCAGGTCCATCTCGCGCATGCCGCGATGCCAGGCGCGGAAGAGGATCTTGCGCCGGCGCGGGTCGAGATCGGCGCTGGAACGGGTCGAGCCGGACATGGAAACCTCGGGCAGAGAAACGCGGGGCGAAAGAAACTGGGGACCGTCGCAATGACGACGGGGCCGGCCCCGTCGCGGAGCCTGCCTTCGCGGGCTATATAGCCACGGCGAGGCGCGAAGTCAGCGGCGAAACCGCAAGCCCGCAGAGACTCCTGACAGAACCGCGAGGCCGCTTGCGTCCGTCCCTGCTCGATCCGCTTTTCGCTTCGGCGACGACCCTCTCGGGCGTCGGGCCGAAGCTCGGCAAGCTGCTCGACGGCTTCCTGGGCGACGAGACGCATGGCGCGCGGGTGGTCGACCTCTTGTTCCACCTGCCGACGGGCGCGATCGACCGGCGGCCGAGCCCCACGATCGCCGACGCGCCGATCGGCGGCGTCGCGACCTTCGCCGCGCGGGTCTCCGAGCATCGCCCGGCCCCGCCAGGCAAGGGCAAGGCGCCCTATCGCATCGTCGTCGAGGACGAATCCGGCGACGTCACCCTCGTCTTCTTCCATGCCGATGTGCGGCATCTGCTGCAGACCCTGCCGGTCGGCGAGGTCCGCATCATCTCCGGCAAGCTGGAGCTCTGGGACGGCATGCGCCAGATGGTGCATCCCGACCGCATCCTCGATCCGAAGCTCGCCGCGACGCTGCCCTCGACCGAGCCGGTCTACGGCCTGACCGAAGGCATCGGCCCCCGCGTCATGACGCGCATCGCGGCGGCGGCGGTCGAGAAATGTCCGGAGCTGCCGGAATGGCAGGACGCCGCCTTCCGCGACCGCAACAGCTTTCCGGCCTTCGCGGAAGCGATCCGCGCCCTGCATCATCCTCCCGACGTCAAGGCGGTGGAGGGCGACACGGTCGCGCGCCGGCGCCTCGGCTATGACGAATTGCTGGCGAGCCAGATCGCGCTCGCCCTCGTCCGGCGGCAGCAGAAGAAGGCGGCCGGGCGCGCCACCGCGGGCGACGGAAGCCTGCGCCGGCGGATCGCGGCCGCCCTGCCCTTCTCGCTGACCGAGGGCCAGCGCCAGGCGCTCGTCGACATCCATGCCGACATGGAGAAGCCCGAGCGCATGCTGCGACTTCTTCAAGGCGATGTCGGTTCCGGCAAGACCGTCGTCGCGCTGATGGCGATGGCCGCCGCCGCCGAAGCCCGGCGCCAGTCGGTGCTGATGGCGCCAACCGAGATCCTAGCCCGCCAGCACGCCGAGCGGCTGGCGCCCCTGGCTGAGCAGGCGGGTCTGAAGCTCGCCCTGCTGACGGGACGCGAGAAGGGCCCGGGACGCCGGCAGGTGCTCGAAGGGCTGGCGAATGGCGAGATCGACATCGCCGTCGGCACCCATGCCCTGTTCCAGGAAGGGGTGATCTTCCGCGATCTCGCGCTCGCGGTGGTCGACGAGCAGCACCGCTTCGGCGTGCATCAGCGCCTGCTGCTCGGCTCGAAGGGCGAGGCGGTCGACGTGCTGGTGATGACCGCGACGCCGATCCCGCGCACGCTGTCGCTGACCTGGTTCGGCGACATGGACATCTCGATCCTCGCCGAGAAGCCGGCCGGCCGGAAGCCGATCGCGACCAAGGCCATTTCCTCCGAACGCTACGACGAGGTCGTGGGCGCGATCCGGCGCGCGGTCGAGGCCGGCGCGCAGGTCTACTGGGTCTGCCCGCTGGTGCAGGAATCCGAGACGCTGGAGGTCGCCGCCGCGCAGGAGCGCTTCGAGGCGCTCCAGGGCATCTTCGGCAGCAAGGTCGGCCTGCTGCACGGCCAGATGCCCGGCCGCGACAAGGATGCGGCCATGGCCGCCTTCTCCGGGGGCGAGACGCGCATCCTCGTCTCGACGACGGTGATCGAGGTCGGCGTCGACGTGCCGAATGCGAGCGTGATGGTGATCGAGCATGCGGAGCGCTTCGGCCTCGCCCAGCTCCACCAGCTTCGCGGACGCATCGGGCGCGGTTCGGCGGCTTCGACCTGCCTGCTGCTCTACAAGGGCCCGCTCGGGCCGGTGGCGGAGGCGCGCCTGACCATCATGCGCGAGACCGAGGACGGTTTCCGCATCGCGGAGGAAGACCTGCGGCTGCGCGGCGAGGGCGAGGTGCTGGGCACCAAGCAGTCGGGCTCTCCCGATTGGCGGATCGCACGGCCCGAGGTCGATGGCGACCTGCTCGCCACCGCCCGCGACGATGCGCGGCTGGTGATCGAGACCGATCCACATCTGGAGAGCGAACGCGGCAAGGCGATCAGGGTGCTGCTCTATCTGTTCGAGCGCGACGTCGCGATCAGGCTGCTGAGGGCCGGGTAGCCCCACGCCCTTGTTCAATCACGCGAAGCGATGAACGTCAGTTCGTTGATGCGACGCTGGAACCAGACAATGACGAGAAGCTGAATCGACGACGTCACGAGGTAGATCGCGATCGGCACGAACGGACTCAGGGTCCCCGAAGCCAACTTCGCGTAAGCCCCGGTGCCAAATCTGGCCAGGCCGACCGCGACGATGAAGGCACGAATAAAGTCGTCGCCTGCAACGAACGGGAACACCTTCTGCGAGGCTCGTACGAAGACGTATGTCGCCATCCAGACCAGCGCTATCGGCACCATCGGGATGTAGAAGGCTCGCGGCAGAAGATTGAACGCACATAGGATCGACCCAGCCCCTGCTGTTCGAACGTCCAGCAAAGCGGCAGTTGCATCGCGGTCCGGCCATAGCGACGAGAGCGAGCGGCACAAGGCAGGGCTTGAGTCGGTGACGGGCAGCGCAAGCCAGAACGCCAAGACTAAGACGCTACCCACCTCGATACAGAGCAGGCCCACCAGCAGCAACGCTGCGATGTTGGAAGCGTCCAGCCAAAAATCGACCCATGCCCGCCGCATTGCACCTCAAAATTAGCATTGGACCGGCGAACGCTTCGTAAATGCGCATTCTCACTCATCAATCCCGATCAAGCGAACCATGGCGGGCTCGGCCAATCTCGCGCCGCTTCGTGGAGACGTCATGGACCCGGTCAAGACCGCCATCTGGTGCATCGAGAGCCGCTTCGCCTCCGAGCTTTCGCTCGACGAGATCGCGCAGGTCAGCGGCGTCTCGCGCTTCCATCTCAGCCGCGCCTTCGGCGATGCGACCGGCCGCTCCGTCATGCGCTATGTGCGCGAGCGCCGGCTGACGGAGGCGGCGCGCGAACTGGCGGACGGCGCGCCCGACATCCTCTCGGTCGCGCTGAACTGGGGCTATGGCTCGCACGAGGCCTTCACCCGCGCCTTCCGCGAGCGCTTCGGGCTGACGCCCGAGGAGCTGCGCGCGAAGGGCGACCTGTCCCTGCTTCCGTTGACGGAGCCTCTCCCCATGCAAGCCGACACACTGATCACCTTGCCCGAGCCACGGCTGACGAGCGGGAAATCCCTGCTGATCGCCGGATATGGCGGCTCGTTCTCCGTCGAGAACGTCGCCGGCATCCCCGCACTCTGGCAGCGCTTCGCGCCCCATATCGGCCATGTGCCCGGCCAGGTCGGGGCCGTGACCTACGGCGTCAGCCTGAACTGCGACGACCACGGCAATTTCGACTACATCGCCGGCGTCGAGGTCCGCGACTTCGATGCATTGCCGGCCGAGTTCGCGCGCACCCGCGTCCCGGAACAGCTCTACGCCGTGTTCGAGCATCGCGGCCACGTCACCGCGATCAAGCAGACCTACGCGGCGATCTGGCGCGACTGGCTGCCCAAATCCGGCCGCAAGCCGGCGGACGGCCCGGCGCTGGAGCGCATGGACCAGCGCTTCGACCCGGCGACGGGAATGGGCCTCCTGGAGATCTGGCTGCCTCTGGCCGCGTGATCAGCGTCCGCCGCCGGAGCCGGGCTTCGGCGGCGGCAGCCCCGGCTGGATCAGCCCGGCCGACATGATGAGCTTGGCGCCGTCCTCGACGGTGATCGACAGCTCGACCACCTCGCGGCGCGGCAGGTAGAAGAAGAAGCCCGTCGTCGGGTTCGGCGTGCAGGGCAGGAAGACGCCGATCTGCTCGTTCCCATCGGGCAGGCGCCCGGCGATCTCGGGCGCCGCCTCCTGCGCGATGAAGACGATCGACCACATGCCGGGCTGCGGGAACTGCACCATCCCGACCTTCCGGAAGGAGGTGCCGGACTGGGAGAAGATCGTCTCGAAGACCTGTTTCACGCCCTTGTAGAGCCCGCGCACGACCGGCATGCGGTTCAGCATCGCCTCGCCGGCCTCGACGAGCGTGCGCCCGACGAGATTGGCGGTCAGGAAGCCGAGCAGCGTCAGCCCGACCAGCACGATCACGATCCCGAGGCCGGGAATGGGATAGGGCAGATAGGAATCGGGCAGGTAGCTGTTCGGAATCAGCGGTTTCACCATGCCGTCGACCAGGGTCACGAACCACCAGGTCACCCAGGCGGTGATGGCGAGCGGCGCCGCGATGACGAGGCCGGTGAAGAAATAGCGCCTGAGCCGCGTCCCGAAGCTGGGGCGCAGCAGGTCGGTCTGGATCAGGATACTGGGATCGGGTGGTCCGGCCGTCATCGTCTGTCCCGTTGGCGTCACCGAGCGCGACGCGCTTGTCTCGCAACCATCATGCCGCGATATGGTGACGACAGGCGAGCGATTGGTTGGAACTGTCCCCTCTCGCGAATCGAAAGGTGCGGCACAGGTGGCGGAGGAGGATCGGCCGAACCGGCATTGGAGCCGCCCTCTCCTGCTCGCGGCCGGCTGGATCTTCACCTTCGTCGGAGCGATCGGGCTCGTGCTGCCGCTGCTGCCGGGCACGGTGTTCCTGATCCTCGCCGCCTGGTGCTTCACCCGCTCCTCGCCCCGCTTCGAGGCGTGGCTGCTCGGCCACCCCCGGCTGGGACCCCGCGTCAGGCACTGGCGGGAGACCGGCTCCATCGACCGGCGCGCCAAAGTCCTCGCGCTCGGCGCCATGGCGCTGAGCTTCGGCCTCGTCATGCTCAGCGGCGCGCCGCCCGTGGCCCTGTGGGCATCGGGCGGGAGCCTGCTGGCGGCCGCCGCCTATGTCGCCAGCCGCCCGCCTCCGCCCCCGGACCGCTGATCACTCCACCGTGACGGATTTGGCGAGGTTGCGCGGCTGGTCCACGTCCTTGCCCATGAAGACGGCCGTCTGATAGGCGATCATCTGGATCGGCAGCGCATAGACGATCGGCGCGAAGACCGGGTCCATGTCCGGCAGGACGATCGTCGCCTCGGGCGTGATCCCGCATTCGGCGGCGCCCCGGGCGTCCGTGATCAGGATGATGCGCCCGCCGCGCGCCGCGACCTCCTGCATGTTGGAGGCGGTCTTCTCGAAGAGCGCGTCATGCGGCGCCACCACGATGACCGGCATGCTCTCGTCGATCAGCGCGATCGGCCCGTGCTTGAGCTCGCCCGCCGGATAACCCTCGGCGTGGATGTAGCTGATTTCCTTCAGCTTCAGCGCCCCTTCGAGAGCCAGCGGATAGCTCGTGCCCCGGCCGAGATAGAGCACGTCCTTGGCCTTGGAGAGCTCGCGGGAGAGCTTCTCGATCTCGGGCTCGAGCTCCAGCGCCTTGGCGATGAGGCCCGGCAGCGCCATGAGGCTGCGGACATGGCGTGTCTCGTCCTCTGCGGAGAGCACGCCGCGTCCGCGCCCGGCCGCGAGCGCGAGGCAGGCGAGCGCGGTCAGCTGGCAGGTGAAGGCCTTGGTCGAGGCGACGCCGATCTCGGGGCCGGCGAGCGTGGGGGCCACGGCGTCGCTCTCGCGGGCGATCGTCGAGGTCGGGACGTTGACGACGGAGAGGATTTTCTGCGCCTCCTGCCGGGCATAGCGCAGGCAGGCCAGCGTGTCGGCCGTCTCGCCCGACTGGGAGACGAAGAGCGCGAGCCCGTTCTCCGGCAGCGGCGCCTCGCGATAGCGGAACTCGGAGGCGACATCGATCTCGACCGGCAGCCGCGCCAGCCGCTCGAACCAGTATTTCGCCGTCAGCCCGGCATAATAGGCCGTGCCGCAGGCCGAGACGGAGAGGCGCGAGAGCCCCTGCCAGTCGACACCCTCGAACGGCAGGCTGACCTTGCCCGCCGCCATGTCGAGATACTGCGTCAGCGTATGGCCGACGACCTCGGGCTGCTCGTAGATCTCCTTGGCCATGAAGTGGCGGTGGTTGCCCTTCTCGACCAGGAAGGCGCCGGAGGCGACGCGCTGGGCGCGACGTTCGACCTGCCGGTTGTCGCGATCGTAGAAGGTCGCTCCGCGGCGGTGCAGGACGACCCAGTCGCCCTCTTCCAGATAGGCGATGAGATTGGTGAAGGGCGCCAGCGCCAGCGCGTCCGAGCCGAGATACATCTCGCCGTCGCCGATACCGACCGCGAGCGGGGAGCCCTTGCGGGCGCCGATCAGCAGATCCTCCTCGCCCTGGAACAGGAAGGCGAGCGCGAAGGCGCCGTTCAGGCGCGGCAGGCTCGCCGCCACGGCCTCGACCGGCGTCTGGCCGCGATCCAGCTCGCGGGTGACGAGATGGGCGACGATCTCGGTGTCGGTCTCGGTCGAGAAGACGTAGCCGTCGGCTTCCAGCTCGGCACGCAGCTCGCGGAAGTTCTCGATGATGCCGTTATGGACGACGGCGAGCTTCTCGGTCGCGTGGGGGTGGGCATTGCCTTCCGTCGGCTTGCCATGGGTCGCCCAGCGCGTATGGCCGATGCCGATCAGCCCTTCGAGCGGCTCGTTGGACAGACGGACCTCGAGGTTCCTGAGCTTGCCTTCGGCGCGGCGGCGGGTGAGCCGGCCGTGCTCGAGCGTGGCGACGCCGGCCGAATCATAGCCGCGATATTCGAGCCGGCGCAGCGCCTCGACCACCTGCGGAGCGACCGCTTCCTTGCCCAGAATCCCGACGATGCCGCACATGCCAAAGCCTCTCCAGCCGTTGCCGTTGCGATGCACATAGCCGCGAAACCCGGCGACGCCCAATCACTATGCATATCGAACTATGAATGGTGGCTGGCCGAAGCCCGCGTTGTTTCGCGGCTTCGCCGGCGCCGGAGCCGCGTCGGGCGATCCTATTCGGAGGCCTTCTTGCCGGCCGCCTTGCGGCGCGCGGAGAGTTCGCGGAAGCTCCTGGCCCAGCCCGGCTTCTCGACCTGCCGGCCCCGGGCGACGGCCAGCGCGTCGGGCGCCACGTCGTCCGTCACCACCGAGCCGGAGCCGACGAAGGCGCCCGCCCCGATCGTGACCGGCGCGACCAGCGAGGAGTTCGAGCCGACGAAGGCGCCCTCGCCGATCACGGTGCGGTACTTGAAGAACCCGTCGTAGTTGCAGGTGATCGTGCCGGCGCCGATGTTCGCGTCGGCACCGACGGTCGCATCGCCGATATAGGTCAGATGGCTGACCTTGGCGCCGGCACTGATCTCGGCGGCCTTGATCTCGACGAAGTTGCCGACCTTGGCCTTCTCGGCGAGCTTCGCGCCCGGACGCAGGCGGCCATAGGGACCGACGCTCGCGCCCTCGCCGACATCCGCGCCCTCGAGATGCGAGAAGGCATGGATCACGGCGCCGTCGGCGATGCGCACGCCCGGGCCGATGACGACATTCGGCTCGATCAGCACGTCGCGGCCGATCACCGTGTCATGGCTCAGGAACACGGTCTCGGGCGCGATCAGGGTCGCGCCCTCGGCCATGACCGCAAGCCGCCGGCGTCGCTGGAACGCCGCTTCCGCCGCAGCCAGTTGCGCGCGGTCGTTGACACCCTGCACTTCGCTCTCGGGCGCGGTCAGCACCACCGCCGAGAGGCCACGGGCCCGTGCGACGGCAACCGCGTCGGTGAGATAGAACTCGCCCTGCGCATTGGCGTTGCCGATCGCCTCCAGGATCGACAGCGCGTGCTCGCCCGACAACGCCATGAGACCGGCATTGCACAGGCGGATCTCGCGCTGCGCGGGCGTCGCGTCCTTGTGCTCGACGATCGCCTCGAGCACGCCGTCCTCCACGACCAGCCGGCCATAGCCGGTCGGATCACGGGCCTCGAAGCCGAGCAC
Organism: Chelatococcus sp.; assembly: GCA_003248805.1. Taxonomy (GTDB): domain Bacteria; phylum Pseudomonadota; class Alphaproteobacteria; order Rhizobiales; family Beijerinckiaceae; genus Allobosea. The sequence goes on from QFQY01000029.1 coordinate 19,099, forward strand.
GGCCAGCGCCGCCCCGCCATCGAGGCCGGCGCGCAGCGCGGCGAAGGTCTCCGGCCGGACCAGCGGCGTATCGGCGAAAGCGACGATCACCTGGCGATGGCCCGCCGCCAGCGCCGCGCGCGCCGCCAGCACGGCATGGGCGGTGCCGCGCCGCTCGGCCTGCACATGGACGCCGGCGCCCGGCGACAGCGCCGCGACCTGCGCGGCGACGTCGTCGCGGCCGGGCCCGATCACCACCGCCAGGGCGTCCGCGCCGCCCGCCGCGACGGCCTTCAGCGCGTGGCCCAAAAGCGACAGTCCGCCGACCTCGTGCAGCACCTTGGGGCGGCTCGATTTCATCCGCGTGCCCTCGCCCGCGGCGAGCACGATCGCGAGGCAGGACGAGCCGGAGCGCATTTCCGTCATGATTATCGGTTCCCTTGCGGCTGCCCGGCACGTGGCGGCCTTGCGGGCGCCGTGAATAGCCCATCCGAGTGTCTTTTGCCAAAGCCCGGGCATTCCCTTTCGGAAGGGTGCCGATGCGCCGGTCGCCAGGATGGTTACCGGATGCAAACCCTTTTCAGGGCATGGGAAAATGCTCTAGAAGCGCGAAGGGGCGAGGGCGTCGCCCACGCATGTTGGATACGATGTCGAATCCCCTGAATCGCCGGCAGTTTCTCGAAGGCGCCGCTCTCGGTGCGACAGCCCTGTCCGTGGTCGGCGCCGGCCCCGCCAGGGCGCAGGCGCCGACGGGCGCAGCCGCCTTCAACATCCCCGCTCTCTCCGACGGCCAGAGCTTCGACCCCGCCATCGTGCTCGACACGGCGAGGGCGCTGGCGCAGCGGCCGCTGATCCCGATGTCGGCGACCGATCTGCCCGAGGGCTATGCGAGCCTGCCGTTCGACCAGTTCTCCGGAATTCGCGCCCAGCCGGGCAGCGTGATCTGGGCCGGCGAGAATCGCGGCTTCACGGTCGAGCCGCTGCATCGCGGCTATGTCTTCTCCAATCCGGTCAGCCTGTTCACCGTCGAGGACGGCACGGTTCGGCGCGTCGGCTTCGACCGGAGCCGCTTCGATTATGGCCGCGTCAACCCGCCTCCGCCCAATGTCGACCTCCAATTCTCCGGCATGCGCATCTTCACCGGCATGGAGCGGCCCTACGAATTCGCCGTGTTCCAGGGCGCGACCTTCTTTCGCGCGCTCGCCCGGGGCCAGGCGTTCGGCTCGCTGGCCCGCGCGCTGATCCTGCGGCCGGGCGAGCAGCGCGGCGAGGAGATTCCGTTCTTCCGCGCCTTCTGGATCGAGCGGCCGGGACCGGCCTCCGGCTCCCTCGTCGTGCATGCGCTGCTCGATTCGGAAAGTCTCACCGGCGCGCTGCGCATGACGCTTCGGCCCGGCGAGATCACCTTGATCGACGTGGAGATGACCCTGTTCGCGAGGCAGGCTCTCGAGCATGTCGGCTTCGGCTGCACGATGGGCACCTTCCTCTCGGGCCCGCAGAGCCGGCGAACCTTCGACGATCTGCGCCCGGCCGTGCACGAGGTATCCGGCGTGCAGATGCTCTCCGGCAAGGGCGAGTGGATCTATCGGCCGGTCAACAACCCCGCGACGCTGCAGGTCTCCTCCTTCATCGACGAGAACCCGAAGGGTTTCGGCCTGGTGCAGCGCCAGCGCGACTGGGCCGCCTTCCAGGACGACGACCAGCGCTGGGAGTTGCGGCCGAGCGTCTGGATGGAACCGCTCGGCGACTGGGGACCGGGCTCCGTCCAGCTGATCGAGATCCCGAGCGAGTCGGACGTCAACGACAACATGATCATGTACTGGCGGCCCCGGCAGGCGCTGGCGGCCGGCAGCGAGACGACGATCGCCTATCGGCAGGCCTGGTGCTGGCAGCCGCCCGAGCGGCCGCCGCTGGCGATCACGACCCGTACCCGCCAGGGCCGCGGCTCGCAGGGGCGGCGGCGTCGCTTCCTCGTCGAGTTCGCCGGCGACAACCTCGCCGATCCGGCGCTGATCGCGTCGACGCGCGCCAACATCACGACGCAACCGGGCGCGATCCATAATGTGCGGCTCTGGCCTTATCCGGAGCGCAAGCTGATGCGCGTCGGATTCGAGGTCGATCCCGGCACGGATTCGCTTTGCGAGTTGCGGGTCGTGCTGCAGTCCGACGGCAAGCCCGTCTCGGAAACCTGGTTGAACCGATGGACGTGGTGACCGCAGCCCGCGCGACCGCGCCGATGCAGGACGAACTCGACGATCCGATCGCGCGCGAACCGGCAACGCCGCCGGAAAGCCGGCTCGTCATGCCTGTGCAGTCGTTTCGGCGGTGGAACGCGTCCGACCGGCGCAAGCCCGCCGCGCCGCGCGACTGGAAGACGCCATGGCTCAAGCGGCTCTTCGTGTTCGGCGGCGCGCTGCTGCTGACCGCCTATGGCGCGCGCGAAATGTACAATGTCGTGTCGGTCAGCCGCACGACCATGCTGCAGTATGCCCTGCTCGTGCTGTTCACGATCAACTTCTCCTGGATCGCGCTCGCCTTCACGAGTTCGGTGCTCGGCTTCTTCGGCATTCTGTTCGGCGCGCTGCGCTCCAAGCCCGCGACCGAACTCGAGCACCGCACCGTCGTGGTGATGCCGATCTACAACGAGTCGGCCGCGCGGACCTTCGCGGCTCTGGCGGCGATCCGCGAGTCTGTCGAGGCGACCGGGCTCGGCGACCATTTCGACTACTTCATCGTCTCCGATACGACGAACCCGGACGTATGGGTCGCCGAGGAGCGCGCCTTCCTCGACCTGCGCCGCAGGCTGGGGCCGGATTCGCGCGTCTACTACCGGCACAGGCCGAAGAACCACCACCGCAAGGCCGGCAACATCGCCGATTTCGTCACGCGCTGGGGCGGGCATTACGAGCAGATGCTGGTGCTCGACGCCGACAGCCTGATGACCGGCACCTGCATCGTGCGCCTCGCCGCCGCGATGGAAGCCGATCCCGATGCCGGCATCATCCAGTCCCTGCCGCTCATCATCAACCGCAACACCTTCTTCGCGCGCCTCCAGCAATTCGCGGCCCGGGTCTACGGCCCGGTCATCGCGACCGGGCTCGCCATGTGGTCGGGCCGCGACGGCAACTACTGGGGCCACAACGCGATCATCCGCACGCGCGCCTTCGCGGAGCATTGCGGCCTGCCGGATCTCAAGGGCAAGCCGCCCTTCGGTGGCCATGTCCTCAGCCACGACTTCGTCGAGGCCGCGCTGATCCGGCGTGCCGGCTGGTCGGTCTACATGCTGCCCGACCTGACGGGCTCCTACGAGGAAAGCCCGCCTTCGCTGATCGACATCTCGGTGCGCGACAGGCGCTGGTGCCAGGGCAATCTCCAGCATTCCCGCATCATCGGCGCGCGTGGCTTCGTGCTGGCGACACGGCAGCACTTCGCCACCGGCATCATGGGCTACCTCGCCTCGCCGCTCTGGCTGCTCCAGCTCGTGGTCGGCATCCTGATCGTGCTGCAGGTCAACTACGCGCGACCCGAGTACTTCACCGAGGAGTTCACGCTCTTCCCGGTCTGGCCGCGGTTCGACCCCGAGCGCGCGCTGAACCTGTTCGCGCTGACCATGGCGATCCTGCTCGCGCCGAAGCTCTTCGGCCTGCTGCTGACGCTGTTCAACACCAAGCTGCGCCGGGCCGGCGGCGGCGCCTTCCGCCTCGTCGTCTCCGCCCTCATCGAGGTGCTGTTCTCGGCGGTGTTCGCGCCGATCATGATGCTGATCCAGTCGGGCTCGGTCTTCCAGATTCTGCTCGGCCGCGACACCGGCTGGAACCCGCAGCGGCGCGACGACGGCTCGATTCCGTTCAAGGACATCGTGCGCCGGCACCGGACGCATGCGGTGCTCGGCGTCGTCACCGGCATCTCCGCCTTCATGATCGCGACCTCGCTCTTCGCCTGGATGTCGCCCACCATCGTCGGCCTCGTGCTCGCGATTCCGCTGTCCTGGGCCTCCGGCCAGCTCGGAATCGGGCTGTGGCTGAAGCGGCACCGGCTGCTGATCACGCCCGAGGAAGGCGATCCGCCGGGAATCGCGGTCAGGGCGAACGCGCTGCAGGCCGAATTCGCGAAGGCGGGCTTCGACGATGCCGACGGGCTCGCCGCGCTCCATTCCGACCCCGCGCTGCGCGAGGCGCACGCGCTGATGCTGCCCGAGGCGCCGTTGCGCCGGCGTGGCGAGATCGAGCCCGACCGGGCCGTCGCGCAGGCCAAGCTCGTCGATGCCGAAACGATCGAGGACGCGACGATCTGGCTCAAGCCGAAGGAGCGCATGGTCGTGCTGCACGACCGGGCGCTGATCGGCCTGCTCGCAGCCCTGCCCGCCGAACGGCCGGCGGGCTGAGCGGAGCGTATCTTCAGAAGGTCATGGCGGCGGCGTTGATGACGCCCGCCGCCAGCGAGGCCGCGCCGAGGAAGAGCGCCGCCGCGAGTTCTCCCGAGGCGATCCGGGCCGAGAGATTCGGCAGGACGATCCGGACGAGCGCGTAGACGATCAGCTGGACGACGATCGCGACCACGCCCCAGACCACCAGATCGACGGCCGTGTTGGAATTGACGACGGCGCTGGCGAGCGGCAGCGCGAATCCGGTCAGGCTTAGCCCGAGGGACAGCGCCGCGGCGATGTTGTTCTGCCGGATCAGCCCGAACTCGTTATGCGACGTCGCGAGCGTGTAGATCAGCAGGTAGAGCCCGACGAGGCACAGCGACACGGAGAAAAACAGGGCGAAGTCCGGAAGCCTCGCCAATGCCTGTGCGATCATAGAGCCGAATCCCTTGGATGAGCGGACGATCCTGCCCTTCAGGCCGGCTCGAAGGCAATCAGGCAGCCCATCGCCTCGGCCGCCGGCACCACGATGCGCTCGTCGGAGGCGACGAACGCGATCCCGGCCGCCTCCAGGCGCTGCGCCACCGCCGCCAGATCCGGCACGGCGACGCAAAAGCCGAGGAAGCGCGCCGGCGTCGTCTCCGGCTCCAGGCCATAGATCGCCTGGGCCGCCTCCGGATCGAGCACGTCGATGCGCCCGCGCGGCAGGCCGAGCACGAAGTCCTCGTTGCCCTCGAGGATTTCGGCGCCGCCCGAGAAGGCGCTCAGGAAGGCGCGGTGCGCGGCCGGGTTCTCCGCCGCGACAATCACCGCGCTCAGCGCCACGGCGCCGTTGTCGTGCTGCTGGAAGGCGGGGTTCCAGAAGTTCTGCGGCTCGAGCTGCTGGCAGACGAAGAAGCCGCATTCGGGTGCGAGCGGATCGGCCGCGAAGGCGAGCTCGAAGGCGACCCGGACCTCCGTTCCGTCGGGCTTGCGCGCCCGACGCTCGAAGAAGAACGGCTCGAACCCGCCGATCCCGGCTGCCTTGAAGGCGGCGGCGTCGGCCTTGGCGTCGACGCTCTCCAGAACGAGCATGGAAGGCCCCTCGCCTTTCTGCGCCAGCATGTCGCGCACGAAGGCCCCGAAGGAGAAGCGACCCGGCGCGTGCGGCGGAATCGCCCCCTCGTCCCCGACGGCGATCAGCTCCAGAAACGATCCCGGGAACTGCACGATCCGGTTCTCGGTGCCCCAGGGATGACGGTTGCGCGCGCCGACCTTGAAGCCGAGCGTCTCGTAGAGCGCGCCGGCGGCATCGAGATCGCGGACGCCGATCACGAGATGGTCGAGGCCACGGGGCTTGGTGGCGGAGGCGACGTCGGACATGGCGGTCTCTCTCGGCAGGCGGATCGAACCCTCCGTCTAGCAAGTTTCCGGCGCCGGGTCATGGCGCGGGGCACATGGCGCGCGGCGGCCACGCCCGCCATCACGGCTCGATGAAATGCGGCACGAAGCGCGAGGTGTTGCGGGTGATGGGCGAGGCGTCCTCGCGCACGCACAGGCCGCAGGCGCGCGAGGCGACGAGCCAGGAGCCCAGCACCGCATGGTTGCCATCGGCCCGGAACAGGGGCGCCGCATCCTGCAGCACATGTCCCTCCGCGCCATAGGGACCGTCGTCGCTGTCCACGACACGCCCGTCCTCGACCAGGGTGACGTTGGCGCCCTCGCGCGAATAGAGCGGCTTGCGGACATGGCGGCGCGACAGCGTATCCCGGCGCGGATCGTCCTCGAAGACGGTCGGCAGCAGGTTGGGATGGCCGGGCTCCATCTCCCACAGGAAGGCCAGCATGCCCTTGTTGGACAGGAGCGCCTTCCAGGGCGGTTCGATGAAGCGGCAACGCGAGCCGGCGAGCGCCGCGGCATAATTCTCGCGGAAGAGCCACTCCCAGGGGTAGAGCTTGAACAGGGTCTCGATCGGCTGGTTGGCGCCGTCGCAGAAGCGGCCATCCGAGAGCAGGCCGATCTCCTCGATGAAGCCGAAGCGGGTTTCGAGGCCGGCCTGCCGGGCGCAATCCTCAAGATAGTCGACCGTGCCCCTGTCCTCGGCGCTGCCCTCCACGCAGGTGAGATGCAGCCTGTAGGGCGCGCCGCCGCGCAGATCGCGGAACGCCGCGACCAGGCGCTCATGCAGCGAATTGAACTGGTCGCTCCCGGGCGGCAGCGCACCGCGCCCTATCGCCTGTTCCAGCCAGTCCCATTGCGCGACGCTCGATTCGAACAGCGCCGTCGGCGTGTCGGCGTTGTATTCGAGCAGCTTCGCCGGGCCGGTGCCGTCATAGGCCAGGTCGAGCCGGCCATAGAGATTGCGGTCGCCCCGGCGCCAGCTGTCGCGGATGAAATCCCATTGCGCGGGCGGAATCGCGAGGCGGGTCAGGGTCTTCTCATCCGCCACGGCCTTCTCGACGAAGGCGAAGCAGAGTTCCTTGATCGCCTCGCTCGGCGCCTCGATCTCACGCTCGATCTCCTCCAGCGTGAAGCCGTAGGCGGCGCTCTCGTCCCAATAGGTCTCGCCGTCGATCGTGTGGAAGGCGAAGCCCAGCCGCTCGACCTGAGCCTGCCAGTCGGGTCTCGGCGGTATCGCGATCCGGCGCATCGTCAGGACGACGCATGCGAGGAGTAGGACTTCGCGGTCGAGCCGAAGCCCCCGCGGGACGTCGTCGACACGCCGGATGCCGCGCGGGCGGCTGTGGGAACGGCGGCGATGCTGCGTCCGCCCGAGGTCGAATAGCGCCGCGCGCCACCGCCCGAGCTGCCGCCGGACGAGGAGGAGGAGGAGGACGAGGTGGCCGCCCGTGCCTGCTGGCATTCGGGATTGGCCGAGCCCGGCGGGCATGCGGCGGTCGTCGGCGGCATCAGGGGCTGCGCACCGCCCGAAAGCCCCCGCGCCAGCATGAAACCCGCCAGGGCCGGGATGAAGTAATTCGTGCCGCCGATGCTGGCGGAGCTGCAGCCCGAGGCGCCGTACTGGGCTTCGCATTCGCGCTGGCTGGCGAATTTCGGCGCGTCGCGCAGGCGCGCGGCGGTCGCTTCGGAGAACGCCGTCTCGCATTGCTGCGCGCTCAGGCGCCCATCCTTCCGGCACTCGTCGAGGCCGTTGTAGACGAGATCCTCGCGATCCTCCTCGCCGCCGGGCCAGAACGAGGCCACGAGAACCACACCGGCGGCGGCGAGAGCGATCTGGGTGGAGCGCTTCATCGCCCTGCCCTCAGACCGTCATGCTGGCGGCCGCCAGCGTGCCGGAGATCACCGCGATGACGGCGAGCATCGCCGCCGAGGGCAGCCGGTCCTCCTCGATCTTGCGCGACAGCTCGGGAATCAGGAGGCGCGCCAGACCATAGGCGCCGAACTGGATGATCATCGCAGCCAGCGCCCAGAGCACGAGATCGGGGATGCTGCTGGCCTGCGCGATCGCCTTCTCGAGCGGCACCGCGAAGCCCGCCACATTGCCGCCGAGCGCCACCGCCGCGGAGAGATTGCCGCCGCGGATCAGCGCCAGTTCGTCATGGGCGGTGAGCCGCAGATAGACCGCCGTGAAACAGCCGATCAGCGCGGCGCCGACGACGAAATAGAGCAGGAAGGCGGGTAGCCCCGCCATCGAGATCGCCATGTCCCCGCCCCCGGCGCCAGTGCCTTTCCATCAATGAGACCATTCGCCTCCCGACAGGTCAACGCATCCGCCAAATGAATGAGGCATGCGGCGGCCTCCGCCCGCGTGTCCGCGTTCGGTGACGATCGAGGGGCAGCGGAGCGCCGCGAGGCGCGGGGGTATCGGCCGCTTCCGTTGAGCCAGGATGCGGCGCGGAGGGATTGAGCCACCCTCCGCACGCCCCGTGGCGCTCCGCTCGTCGGCGTTCTTCAAGACTCCGGGCCGCCTCATCGCCTCGTCATCCGCTCCGCATCGGGGCCTGGACACCCCGAACCGTCCAGCGAGCTCCTCGCACAGGGACCGTAGTATCCCCAGGGCGGTGCCCCGAAGCCTCCCGAGTGCGGGGTGCAAACCCGCCCGCAGGCGCCGCCCTCATCCCGACCAACGGCGTGCCTTCCGGATGGCTGCCCCTCGGGGATGAGGTGGCTCACTGTAGGGGGAGAACAAAGCGGCGGGGACAATTCCTCCCGTTCTCCCCGTCATGGTCGGGCTTGTCCCGACCATCCACGTCTTCACGCCGGAACGACGGGCGCCGCCCTTCGACGGAAGCCCTCGCCCGCCATCGGCGGCGCAAGACGTGGATGGTCGCCACAAGGGCGACCATGACGGTGGAGGGTCCTGTGAATTGCGTCGGCAGCGGTGGGGTCGGCGTCCGGCTGGTCCGGCGCCCGCCCCTCCCCGCGTCAGACCAGCCGGCTCTGCACCATCGCCGCGCCGATGAAGCTCGCGAAGAGCGGATGCGGCTCGAAGGGGCGCGACTTCAGCTCGGGGTGATACTGCACGCCGATGAACCAGGGGTGGTCGGGATACTCGATCGTCTCCGGCAGCAGGCCGTCCGGCGACAGGCCCGAGAACAGCATGCCCTTCTGCTCGAGCCGCTCGCGATAGGCCATGTTGACCTCGTAGCGGTGGCGATGGCGCTCGGAGATCTCGGTCGTGCCGTAGATGCCGGCGATCCTGGAGCCGGCGGCCAGCGTCGAGGCATAGGCGCCAAGCCGCATGGTGCCGCCGAGATCGCCGTTGAGGCCGCGCTGCTCCAGCTCGTTGCCGCGCATCCACTCCGTCATCAGGCCGACGACGGGCTGCGGCGTCGGGCCGAATTCGGTCGAGTTCGCGTCCTCGATGCCGACGAGCGAACGGGCGCCCTCGATCACGGCCATCTGCATGCCGAAGCAGATCCCGAAATAGGGAACCTTGCGCTGCCGCGCGAAGGTCGCCGCCTTGATCTTGCCCTCGGCGCCGCGATGCCCGAAGCCGCCCGGCACGAGGATGCCGTGGACATGCTCGAGGAACGGCGTCGGGTCCTCCTTCTCGAAGACCTCCGACTCGATCCAGTCGAGATTGACCTTCACGTTGTTGGCGATGCCGCCATGGGTCAGCGCCTCGATGAGGGACTTATAGGCGTCCTTCATGCCGGTGTACTTGCCGACGACGGCGATCGTGACCTCGCCCTCGGGGTTCTTCACGCGGTCCGAAATGCGCCGCCAGTTGGAAATGTCGGGCTCCACCGAGGAATCCATGCCGAAGGCGGCCAGCACCTCGTTGTCGAGCCCCTCCGCATGGTAGGAGAGCGGCACGTCGTAGATGGACGGCGCGTCGCGCGCCTCGATCACGGCGCTCTCGCGGACATTGCAGAACAGCGCGAGCTTGCGGCGCTCCTCGCGCGGGATCTCGCGATCGGTGCGGCAGAGCAGGATGTCGGGCTGGATGCCGATCGAGCGCAGCTCGGCGACCGAGTGCTGGGTCGGCTTGGTCTTCAGTTCGCCGGCCGTGGGGATATAGGGCAGCAGCGTCAGATGGATGAAGATGCACTGCCCCCGGGGCAGCTGCTGATTGACCTGACGGATCGATTCGAGGAAGGGCAGGCTCTCGATGTCGCCGACCGTTCCGCCGATCTCGACCAGCGTGAAGTCGTAATCCTCGTTGCCGTCGAGGATGAACTCCTTGATGGCGTTCGTGACGTGGGGCACCACTTGAATCGTCGCGCCGAGATAGTCGCCGCGCCGCTCCTTGGTCAGGATGTCCATGTAGATGCGGCCGGTCGTGATGTTGTCGCCCTTGTTGCAGGGCCGGCCGGTGAAGCGCTCGTAGTGACCGAGGTCGAGGTCCGTCTCCGCACCGTCGTCGGTGACGAAGACCTCGCCATGCTGATACGGGCTCATCGTGCCCGGATCGACATTGAGATAGGGGTCGAGCTTGCGCAGGCGGACCTTGTAGCCGCGTGCCTGCAGGAGGGCCGCGAGAGCCGCCGCCGCCAGGCCTTTGCCGAGCGAAGACACCACGCCGCCGGTGATGAAAACATACCGCGTCATGGGAGGTCACCTCTAACGCCGGGGTTTCGATTCGCTAAGCCCATTCGCGCAGCCCCGTCCTGCGCACGGCTCTTGTCCACAAAAGAGAAGGGCCGGTTGCCCGGCCCTGTCGTCACTGCTGCGGCGCCGCCGGCGGTGCTCCCGCCGGGGGCGTGAAGGGAATGGGGGTCGAGGGCGTCGGCGGCTGCGCGCCGCCCTGGCTCTGGTTCTGCATCTGGCGCAGCTGATCGAGAACGCCGCCGGCATTCGGCGCGCTGGGCGCGGACGGATTGGCCGGAGCGCCCGCCGCCGGGGCGCCGTCGATGATCGAGCGCTGCTTGCGACCCTGATTGGCGATCACCGCGAGCACGATCGAGGTCAGGAAGAAGGCCGCCGCCAGGATCGCGGTCGCCCGGGTCAGCGCATTCGCCTGGCCCCGGCCGGTCATGAAACCGCCGGCCCCGCCACCGCCCGAGCCCATGCCGAGGCCGCCGCCTTCGGAGCGCTGCAGCAACACGACGCCGACGAGCGCGACGACGATGATCAGATGGATGACGATGAGGACGTTCTGCATTGTCTCACGAAATGGGTATGGAGCGCGCGATCGCCAAGGACCGCCCGCTCCGTCATCCGCTCATGGCGAAACCGGCGGGGCACATAACACGCGGCTTCGCCATGCACCACCCCCGATACATCACCCCCGCGGGAGGCTTCAGGCACAGGCGCGCGCGATCGCCAGGAAATCCTCGGCCTTGAGGCTCGCCCCGCCGACGAGCGCGCCGTCGACATTCGCGACGTTCATCAGCTCGGCGGCGTTGCCGGGCTTGACCGAGCCGCCATAGAGCAGCCGCACGCCCGCGGCCGCCGCCTTGCCGACGATCCGGGCGAGATCCCAGCGGATCGAGGCATGCACCTCCGCGACGTCGGCCGCCGTCGGCGTCAGGCCGGTGCCGATGGCCCAGACCGGCTCATAGGCGATGACGAGGCCGGCGGCGTCCGCCTGCTCCGGCACCGAGCCCTTGAGCTGCTTGCGTACCACGGCCAGCGCCTTGCCGGCCTCGCGCTCCTCGCGCGTCTCGCCGACGCAGACGATCGGCACGAGCCGCTCCTGCAGCGCCGCTTCCGCCTTGGCCCTGACCAGGGCGTTGCTCTCGCCATGCAGGCTGCGGCGCTCGGAATGGCCGAGGATGACGAAGGCGGCGCCGGCATCCGCCAGCATCGCGGCCGAGACCTCGCCGGTATAGGCGCCGGCGGCATGCTGGCTGGCATCCTGGCCGCCGGTGGCGATGCGCGAGCCGATCAGCGCGGCGGTCATGGGGTAGAGCAGCGGGGCCGGCGGGCAGATCGCGAGATCGACCGCCGCCTTCAGCGCGGCGTCGTAGCCCTTCGCCACCTCGGCCGCGATGGCGAGGTCGGCCTTCAGGCCGTTCATCTTCCAGTTGCCGGCCACCAGGGGCCTGATGCTGCGCGCCACGTCCGCACTCCTTATCTTCGCTCGCCCGCTCTTCGCTCGCGTGCGCCTCTAGCAACGGCAGCCGGCGCCCGCAATCGCGCGAACACGATTCCGCCGGAGCGATTGCGGCAGGCGACGGCCCTTCCTATAAGCGGGCCCTGAAAAACGCGCAGGCGGCCCCTGCGGCCGCGCAGACCGAGCAGGGAAGACCGTTCAATGATGATGCAGGGCATCCGCAAGGCGGGCCAGAGCTTCCTCGGCAAGCTCGTCATCTTCGTGATGTTCGGCTTCCTGATCTTCTCCTTCGCGATCTGGGGGATCGGCGACATCTTCCAGGGCTATGGCCGCAACGTGGTGGCGCGCGTCGGCAAGACCGAGATCGGCATCGAGCAGCTGCGCACCACCTACCAGAACGACATCCAGCAGCTGACGCGCCAGCAGCGCCGGCAGATCACGCCCGAGATGGCCCGCATCCTCGGGCTCGACCGGCAGGCCCTCTCGCGCCTGCTCACCGAGGCGACGCTCGACCAGACCGCGAAGTCGCTCGGCCTCGCCGTCTCCGACGACACGATCCGCAACCTGATCCTCGAAGACCCGGTCTTCCGTGACGCCTCGGGCGCCTTCTCCGCGCCGCGCTTCAACGAATTGCTGCGCTCGAACGGCTTCACCGAGCAGAGCTACGTCACCCAGCAGCGCGCGACGATCCTGCGCCAGGAGGTCGGCGAGATGGTGGTCGGCGCGCTCGCCGCCCCCGTCGCGCTGCAGGAGCTCGGCCACCGGCTGCGCAACGAGCGGCGCGGCGTGACCTTCGCCCGCCTGCCCGCGAGCGCCGCCGGCGAGATCGCCGCCCCGGCCGAGGACAAGCTCAAGAGCTGGTTCGAGGAGCGCAAGGCCTCGTTCCGCGCGCCCGAAATGCGGACCGCCGACGTGCTCGCGCTCTCGGCCGAAACCCTCGCCGATCCGTCGAAGGTCAGCGAGGCCGAGGCCAAGGCGCGCTACGAGGCGATCAAGGACCAGCGCTTCACCACGCCCGAGACGCGCAGCATCCAGCAGATCGCGTTCCCCAGCGCCGAGGAGGCCCAGGCCGCCAAGGCGAGGATCGACGCCGGCGAGAGCTTCGACGCGGTCGCCGAGGAGCGCAAGATCGCCGCCGCCGATCTCAATCTCGGCACTTTCACCCGCGAGCAGATCTTCGACCCCGCCGTGCGCGATGCCGCGTTCGCCCTCGCCGACGGCGCGGTCAGCGCGCCCGTGACCGGCGCCTTCGGGCCGGTGCTGCTGCGCGTGTCGGCGATCCAGCCGGGGCATGTGAAGCCGTTCGAGGAGGTGGCCGACGAGGTCCGCCGCGAGGTCGCGACGAGCCGCGCCTCGAGCCTGCTGGCCGACATCCACGACAAGATCGAGGACCAGCGCGCCTCCGCCCGCCCGCTGGCCGAGATCGCGAAGGAGTTCGGCCTGCCGCTGCGCCGCATCGGCCCGGTCGACGCGGCGCTGACCCGCCCGGACGGCACGCAGGAAGACGCCCTGCCGGGCGGCCGCGACACGACGCAGGCGATCTTCCGCTCCGATATCGGCGTCGACAACGAGGCCATCCGGCTGCCCGGAAGCGCGGGCTATGTCTGGTTCGACGTGGTCAAGATCGACCCCGCCCGCGAGCGCAGCTTCGACGAGGTCAAGCCGCAGGTCGAGGCGCAGTGGCGCGCCGACGAGGTCGCCGCCGCCCTCTCGACCAAGGCCCGCGAGCTCGTCGATCGGCTCGACAAGGGCGAGGCCTTCGAGGCGGTCGCGGCCTCCGCCGGCCTGACCGTCGAGACGGCGGCCGACCTGTCCCGCCAGGAGCAGCGGCCGGGCATGCCGACCAATGTCGTCAGCCTGATCTTCGGGACCTTCGCGGGCAAGAGCGGCTCGGCCGCCGACGGCGAGGGCGGACGCATCCTGTTCAAGGTCGACAGCGCGACGGTGCCGCCCTACATCCGCACCACCCAGGAGGCGGAAAACGTCGCCCGGACTCTGTCGTCCAGCGTCAGCGAGGACATCCTCGCGCAATATGTCGCGAAGCGTCAGGCCGATCTCGGTGTCAGCATCAACGAGGTGGCGTTCCGCAACGCGACCGGCGGCGCGCAGAACTGACGATGCCGGGGCAGGACGAGTTCGCGCGCTTCGCGGAGCGCTACGGGGCCGGCGAGCCGCAACTGCTGCGGCGCGTGCTGGTCGGCGACTGCGAGACGCCCGTCGCCGCCTTCATGAAGCTGCGGCATGCCTCGGCCGGCCCGGCCTTCCTGCTGGAGTCGGTCGAGGGCGGCGCCGTGCGCGGCCGCTACTCGATGATCGGGCTCGAGCCCGACCTGATCTGGCGCTGTCATCGCGGCACGGCCTCGCTCTGCCGCCCGGCGCTGGGCGAAACCTTCCTCGACGATCCGCGCCCCGCCTTCGAGAGCCTGCGCGCCCTGCTCGCCGAGAGCGCCGTGCCCCAGGAAGAGGGCCTGCCGCCGATGGCGGCCGGCGTCTTCGGCTATCTCGGCTACGACATGGTGCGGCTGATGGAGCGGCTGCCGGAGCCGAAGGAGACAGGTACGGGCGTGCCCGACGCCATCCTGACGCGGCCGACCATGATGGTCGTGTTCGATTCGGTCCGCGACGAGATCCATGCCGTCACGCCTGTCCGGAGCCAGCCGGGCGTTTCGGCCCGTGTCGCCTATGAGCGGGCGCTGGAGCGGCTCGACCATGTCGTGGCGACGCTGGAAGGCCCCCTGCCCTCGGAGGCGGCCATCGACATCGCCGCCCTGCCCGAGCCGGCCGTGGTGTCCAACACGTCGGAAGCGGAATTCCACGCCATGGTGGCGGCGGCGCAGGACTACATCCGCGCCGGCGACATCTTCCAGGTCGTGCTGTCGCAGCGCTTCGAGGCACCCTTCGCGCTTCCGCCCTTCGCGCTCTACCGGGCGCTCCGGCGCGTCAATCCCGCGCCCTTCCTGTGCTATCTCGACTTCGGCGACTTCCAGATCGTCTGCTCCTCGCCGGAGATCCTGGTCCGGCTGCGCGAGGACACCGTCACCATCCGGCCGATCGCCGGCACGCGGCGACGCGGGGAAAGTGCGGCCGAGGACGCGGCGCTCGCCGAGGAACTGCTGGCCGATCCGAAGGAGCGCGCGGAACACCTGATGCTGCTCGACCTCGGCCGCAACGATGTCGGCCGCGTCTCGGAGATCGGCTCGGTCAAGGTCACCGAATCGTTCTTCATCGAGCGCTACAGCCAGGTGATGCACATCGTCTCGAACGTCGAGGGGCGCCTCGGCGCCGGTCGCGACGCGCTCGACGCCCTCGTCGCGGGCTTCCCGGCCGGCACGGTTTCCGGCGCGCCGAAGGTGCGGGCGATGCAGATCATCGACGAGCTGGAGCGCGATGCGCGCGGCGCCTATGGCGGCTGCGTCGGCTATTTCGGCGCCAATGGCGAGATGGACACCTGCATCGTGCTGCGCACGGCGGTGGTCAAGGACGGGCGCATGCATGTCCAGGCGGGTGCGGGCATCGTCTACGATTCCGACCCGGCCTCCGAGCAGCAGGAATGCGTCAACAAGGCCAAGGCCCTGTTTCGCGCGGCGGAGGAGGCGATCCGCTTCGCGTCCCGCGCCGGCCGGGGGCAGTAAGGTCGACCGATCCCGTCATTGCGAGCGGAGCGAAGCAATCCACGGGGATGTAGAGCTCTGCCGCCCCCGGATTGCTTCGGAGCTCACGCTCCTCGCAATGACGCTGTTCAATGCCCCTTGCCGGGCACGGCCGTCATCCTGTCCACCCAGGCGATGCCGATGGCCGACAGAATGAAGACGACATGGATCAGCGTCTGCAGGAGGACGCCGGTCTCGGTATAGTTCGTCGTCCGGCCCAGCCCGCCGATGTTGCCGGCCTCGATGAAGGTCCTGAGCAGGTGGATCGACGAGATGCCGATGATCGCCATGGCGAGCTTGATCTTGAGCACGCTGGCGTTGACGTGGCTGAGCCATTCCGGCTGGTCCGGATGGCCTTCCAGCCGCAGGCGCGAGACGAAGGTCTCGTAGCCGCCGACGATGACCATGATCAGCAGGTTCGAGATCATGACGACGTCGATCAGCCCCAGCACGACGAGCATGATCTGCTGCTCGCTGAAATCGAACGCATGGGCGACGAGGTGCCAGAGCTCCTTGAGGAACAGGAAGACGTAGACGCACTGCGCCACGATCAAACCGATGTAGAGCGGCAGCTGAAGCCAGCGTGAGCCGAAGATCAGGAACGGCAGCGGCCGCAGAGCCTTCGGGGCGGCACGCGTCGGAGAGGTTTCGCCGGAGTGCGACATGGCGTGATGGAGGTCCTTTGGGGCCGTGATGCGGTGCGAGATCGCGCCTTGGCTACATGAAGTGACGGCACCGAATCCGCAAGCTCTGCGTCGTCGGTCGGAAACAGCCGACGAGAACAGGCAGGAGGCGACGTTTTTTTGACGATATCGTGGGTTTGTCTTCCGCCGAGCCGCGCGCATGCGTAGGATCGTCGGGACTGGCGGGTTCGTGTGCGACGCGCGCAGCCCGCCGAGGAAAGGAGACCCTCAATGCTGAAGACCATCGCCCTCGGCGCCACGCTGGTCGCGAGCGCCCTGGCCGCCGTGCCGGCCGTCGCAGCGCCGCTCGGCCATGCCGGCGTTCCGGCGGTCGCCGCCGCCGATTCCATGCCCGTCGAGACGGTCCAGTGGCGCCGTTACGGCTACGGCCCGGGCTATTACGGCCCCGGCCCCTATTATTACCGTCGTGGCCCCAGCCCGGGCGCCGCGATCGGCGCCGGTATCGCCGCAGGCGCCATCGGCGCCCTGGCCGCGGGCGCGATCGCCTCGCAGGCGCGGCCGGTCTATCCCGCGCCGGCGCCCGTCTATGCCGACCCGACGCCGGACGAGATCGCCTATTGCTCGCGCCGCTTCCGCAGCTACGACCCCGAGACCGGCACCTATATCGGCAGCGGCGGCGTGGTCCGTTACTGCCCCTGACGGGCGGCGACAGTCCGCAACACCGAACCGAGATGCAGACTCCCCGCAGCGATGCGGGGAGTTTTTTCGTAGGGGCGTCCATTCGCTCCAGACGGCTTCGCGCTCCCGACAGGACGTGACGGCGGCATGCGGTTCATGCTGCGGGCCGCCCATCGCCGGGGGTTGCAACGGCGCCCGCGATGCCGCTTATCGTGCCGGCCGCCCGATCCGGAGAACGCCATGCGCATCGCCACCTGGAACGTCAATTCCGTCCGCCAGCGCCTCGGCCATCTTCTCGCCTTCCTAAAGGAGGCAGAGCCCGACGCGCTCTGCCTGCAGGAGCTCAAATGCCTCGATGCCGACTTTCCGCGCGCGGAGATCGAGGAAGCCGGCTGGCATGTCGAGACCCATGGCCAGAAGACCTTCAACGGCGTCGCGATCCTGAGCCGGCACCGGCTGGAGGATGTCCGGCGCGGCCTGCCGGGCGACGACGGCGACGAGCAGGCCCGCTATATCGAGGGCGTGCTGCCGACCGCCTTCGGCGTGGTGCGGCTGGCCTCGATCTACCTGCCCAACGGCAACCCGCCCGACACCGAGAAGTATCCCTACAAGCTCGGCTGGATGAAGCGGCTCACCGCCCATGCCAGGATGCTGCTGGAGCAGGAGGAGGCGCTCGTGCTGGCGGGGGACTACAACGTGATCCCGACACCGCTCGACGCGCGCGAGCCGGCGGCCTGGGTCCATGACGCGCTGTTCCTGCCGCAGACGCGGGCCGCCTTCCGCGAACTGATCAATCTCGGGCTGACCGACGCGCTGCGCGCGACGACCGACGCCGGCGGGCTCTACACCTTCTGGGATTATCAGGCCGGGGCGTGGCAGCGGAACAACGGCATCCGCATCGACCATCTGCTGCTCTCGCCGCAGGCCGCCGACCGGCTGGCCGGGGTGAGCATCGCCAAGCACATCCGCGGCTGGGAGAAGCCCTCGGACCATGTGCCGGTGATGGTGACGCTGGCCTGAATCCCGAATGGCGGGCGTTTGGGCGCCGACGGCTCAGCGCTCGGGCGCGACGCGCGCCGCGCTCGCCGTCTGCTGGCGCTCCACCATGGAGAGCGCCGCGCTGCGGTCCGATGCGGAGGCCGCCTGAAAGGCGGTGTCGTAGCGCTCGATGATCCAGCTCTCGCGCGTGGGATCGGCGCTCTCGCGGGCGAGCGACAGCCACATCAGGCCGATGACCGGCTGGCGCGGAACCCCCTCGCCGCCGCGGATCAGCATGTCGCCGAAGACGGCGCGGGCGGGGGTGTGCCCCTTCTCCGCGGCGAGCTTCATCCAGCGGGCGGCCTGGCGCGGATCCCGGGCGGTGCCCTGCCCCTTCATGTAGAGGCGCGCCAGGTTGTACTGGCCGTCCGGGTCTCCGAAATAGGAGGCCGCGTAATGGAACATGTCGAAGGCCCGGTCGGAATTGGGCCGCACATAGCTGCCCTTGATTCCGTCGAGGAAATAGCCGCCCAGCGCGACGAAGGCGCTGCCGACGATGCGTCCGTCCGCGGTGCCGGGAATGGCGTCGGCATTCTCGTCCGCGATCTTCGAGAAATATTCGAAAGCCTTGAGATCGTTGGCGGGCACGCCCTCGCCGCCGGCATACATGCGG
Organism: Chelatococcus sp.; assembly: GCA_003248805.1. Lineage (GTDB taxonomy): Bacteria > Pseudomonadota > Alphaproteobacteria > Rhizobiales > Beijerinckiaceae > Allobosea. The sequence continues at coordinate 37,508 of QFQY01000029.1, forward strand.
CCGAGCTTGAACTGCGCCGTGAGGTGCCCCTGCGACGCGGCGTATTCGAGCGCGCGCACGGCGCCCGCCTGGTTGCCGGCCGTGGAATCGCGCATCCACGCCTTGATGGCGTCGCGGGTGTTGGTGAAGGGCGCGAGCGGCAGGGCCGTGTGGGCGGTCGGCGCGTTGGGCGCCGGCACGACCTTCGACGCCTCGGAAGGGCCCTCGGGCTCGGGCAGCGCAATACCGGGAATCGGTCGCGGCGGAACCGGGGGGCGCCCGTCCGCGTAATCCTGCGCCAGGACGGCCCGAGGGCCGCCCAGCGCGAGGATGAGACATGCTATGGTTGCGCTAGATATCCGCATAGCAATGGGTTTCGGCCGCCCCTCCTGGGTGGGTGACGGCACCGCCTTTGGCGGAGCCGACCGTCTGCGCATATTTCCACAGCGCACCGGAATTGTAGTCGGTCTTGCGTGGCTTCCAGTCCTTACGACGCGACTCAAGTTCGGCATCAGAAAGGCGGACAGCGAGCTTTCCTGTGATGGCGTCGAGCTCGATGATGTCGCCGTCGCGGATCAGGCCGATCGGTCCGCCCACGGCGGCCTCCGGCCCGACATGGCCGACGCAGAAGCCGCGCGTCGCGCCCGAGAAGCGTCCGTCCGTGATGAGGGCGACCTTGTCGCCCATGCCCTGGCCATAGAGCGCGGCGGTGGTGGCCAGCATCTCGCGCATGCCGGGGCCGCCCTTCGGCCCCTCGTAGCGGATGACGAGCACGTCGCCGACCTCGTAGGCGCGATTCTTGACCGCCTCGAAGGCGTCCTCCTCGCGGTCGAAGCAGCGGGCCGGCCCGGTGAAGACGAGCTTGTCCTCCGGCATGCCGGCGATCTTCACGATCGCCCCCTCCGGAGCCAGATTGCCGGACAGGCCGACGACGCCGCCCGTGACGGTGATCGGCTTGTCGGCGCGATAGACCACGTCCTGCTCGTCGTTCCACTTCACCGAGGCGAGGTTCTCGGCGATGGTGCGGCCGGTCACGGTCATGCAGTCGCCGTGGAGATAGCCGGCGTCGAGCAGGCTCTTCATCACGAGCGGAATGCCGCCGACCTCGAACATGTCCTTGGCGACGTATTTGCCGCCCGGCTTCAGGTCCGCGATGTAGGGCGTCTTCTTGAAGATCTCGGCGACGGCGAACAGATCGAAGTCGATCCCGCATTCATGCGCGATCGCCGGCAGATGCAGCGCGCCATTGGTCGAGCCGCCCGTCGCCGCGACGACCATGGCCGCGTTCTCGAGCGCCTTGCGGGTGACGATGTCGCGCGGGCGGATGTTGCGGGCGATGAGATCCATCACCATCTCGCCGGCCGTGTAGCAGAAGCCGTCGCGCACGTCGTAGGGAGCAGGCGCGCCGCAGCTATAGGGCAGCGCAAGGCCGATCGCCTCGGCGACGGTCGCCATGGTGTTGGCGGTGAACTGCGCGCCGCAGGAGCCGGAGGACGGGCAGGCCACCTCTTCCAGTTCCTTCAGGTCCTCGTCCGACATCGCGCCGACCGAATGCTTGCCGACGGCCTCGAACACGTCCTGGACCGTGACGGGCTTGCCCTTGAAGGAGCCGGGCAGGATCGAGCCGCCATAGATGAAGATCGACGGCACGTTGAGGCGGACCATCGCCATCATCATGCCCGGCAGCGACTTGTCGCAGCCGGCGAGGCCGACCAGCGCGTCATAGCAATGGCCGCGCATGGTGAGCTCGACGGAGTCGGCGATGACCTCGCGCGAGGCCAGCGACGACTTCATGCCCTGGTGGCCCATGGCGATGCCGTCGGTGACCGTGATCGTGCAGAATTCGCGCGGCGTGCCGGAAGCGGCGGCGACGCCCTTCTTCACGGCCTGGGCCTGGCGCATCAGCGAAATGTTGCAGGGGGCCGCCTCGTTCCAGCAGGAGGCCACGCCGACGAAGGGCTGCGCGATCTGCTTCGCGGTCATGCCCATCGCGTAGTAGTACGAGCGATGCGGAGCGCGGGCGGGACCGACGCTCACATGCCGGCTGGGAAGCCTCGACTTATCGAACACACGCGCATCCATCGTCTTTTTCCTCGTTCCACCCTAGGCGCCAGACGGCGCGGGGCAGATGTGCCACGCGGTCCGCGCCCGGTGCAACGCCAGCCCATGACCGCCGCCGCGTGCCCCTCTCCGGAGAACGCCTCGTGCCAAGGCTTTAATTGTTCCATATCTCAGAGACTTAACAGGCTCCGTTGCTGAGGCCGCTTTGTGGCGGGATCGCGGCGGTTCCCTGCGCCATGCCCCTTCGCTACGCGATGGGGAGCGCCTGTTGCGCGGATGTCACAAATCCGCGAAGGACGCGCCTAGGGTATCGGGCTGAATATCGTATTCAGCCCGATACTCTAACTTTTTGATCTTGCATCGGCTTTTCCCCGAAAACCGCGCTTCACTTTTCGGGCCGATGCTTAGAGCACCATCGGCAGGACGAAGAATCCGCCGACCACGACGACCAGGAGGGCGAGTGCGGTCATCGGCAGATGCTTCTCGATGAAGATGCGGATGTCGTCGCCGTAGAAGCGCAGCGCGACCGCGATCATCATGAAGAAGGTCACGCGGGACACGACCATCCCGATCGTGAACTTCCACAGGTCGAAATGCAGGAAGCCCGACATGATCGTGACGATCTTGAAGGGGATCGGCGTCAGCCCCTTGGTGACCAGCACCCAGAACCAGTAGTCCTGCGAGGTGTGGATCAGATGCGCGGCCTTGTCCTGCAGGCCATAGATGCTGATGAGCCAGGCGCCGAGCGAGTCGTAGAGCAGCGCGCCGATGGCATAGCCGAGATAGCCGCCCAGAACGGCGCCGAGCGAGCAGATGCCGGCATAGAACCAGGCCCTGTCCGGCCGGGCGATGCACATCGGCAGCAGCAGCGGAATCGGCGGCAGCGGGCTGACCGAACTCTCGACGAAGGTGAGCGCGAAAAGCAGCCAGGGCGCCGCGGGGTGGGATGCGTAGGAAACGCACCAATCATAGGCTCGCTTGAGCATCGTGACGAAACAACCGGTCCTGAGAGTCGCTACCGAAACGCATGGCGTGTCTGCGCCAGCCGCATCTAAGCGGTGTCCGCTGAAGAATGCCAGCCTTCTCTTGAGGTAACGTCAATTTGAAGACAAAGCCGTGTCTTCACGCGGGCGACGGCCCCGCGCGGCCCGTGTCCCGCTGCCGCATCCGGCGGTCCCGGGCCAGATCCCGACGCTTGCCTCGACGCCGCAGCGACGGAGCCGGCGGGCTCCGCCAGGGCGACGGCTCCCCGTTCAGGAGAGCCGGGCCAGCGCCTCGGCGATCATGAGCTTGCGGGCTTCGGCGGCCGTCTTGCGGTCGCGATTTTCCTCGACGACCTCTTCGGGCGCGCGCGCCACGAAATCGGGATTGGAGAGCTTGCGCTCGACCGCCAGGATGTCCTGGCCGAGCTTCGCCATCTCCTTCTCCAGCCGGGCGCGCTCGACATCGAGGTCGATGACGCCGGCCAGCGGCAGGGCCGCGACCTCCCCGCGCACGACGATCTGCGCGGACTGGGCCGGAGCGGCCGCCGCGAATGCGATCTCGGACACGCGCGCCAGCCGCTCGATCATCGGCTTCCACGCGCTGACGGTCGCGCGAGTCGCCTCGGAGGCGTTGACGAGGACGAGCGGCGCCTGCGTGCCCGCCGGCACGTTGACCTCGGAGCGGACCGAGCGGATGTCCGAGATCAGGTCGACGACGAAGCCGATCTCGGCCTCGGCGGCCTCGTCCTTGAGCGCGGCGAGTTCGGGCCAGCGCGTCAGGCAGACCAGCGAGGCGTCCCCGGCGGCGAGCTTGCGGAGCGCGCCCGCCTCGGCCTTCTGGGCCCAGAGCTCCTCGGTGAGGAAGGGCATGAAGGGGTGGAGGAGCTGGCAGATCAGGTCGATGACATGGGCGACCGTCGCCTGCGTCTCGGCCTTCTCGGCCGCGTCGACGCCCTCGCCCTGCAGCACCGGCTTGGCGAGCTCGAGATACCAGTCGCAGAACTGGTTCCAGACGAAGCGATAGGCGGCGCCCGCCGCCTCGTTGAAGCGGAAGCTCGGGATGCCGGCAGCGATCTCCTCGGCCGCCTTCGCCGCCTCGCTCAGGATCCAGCGGTTGAGCGGCTGCTTGACCTTGGCTGGATCGAAGCCTTCCGCCCGCGCGCAGCCGTTCAGCTCGGCGAAGCGCGCCGCGTTCCAGATCTTGGTCGCGAAGTTGCGGTAGCCCTCGACGCGCGAGGTGGCGAGCTTGATGTCCCGCCCCTGCGCCGCCATGGCGGAGAGCGTGAAGCGCAGCGCGTCGGCGCCGTATTTGTCGACGAGCGTCAGCGGATCGATGACGTTGCCCTTCGACTTCGACATCTTCGCGCCCTTCTCGTCGCGAACGATGGCGTGGATGTAGACGAGATGATGTCGAAGGCGGTGACGAGCGTCGCGGTCGGATAATACCGCTTCAGCTCCGGGGTCTCCTCGGGCCAGCCGAGCGTGGAGAAGGGCCAGAGCGCCGAGGAGAACCAGGTGTCGAGCACGTCCTCGTCGCGGGTCAGCGCGACCGGCCCGCCATAGTGGCTGACCGCCAGCGCCTGCGCGGACGCCTCCGACTCGGCGACGAAGCACTCCCCGTCCGGTCCGTACCAGGCCGGAATCTGGTGGCCCCACCAGAGCTGGCGCGAGACGCACCAGGGCTCGATGTTCTCCAGCCAGTCGTAATAGACCTTGGTCCAGTTCTCGGGCGTGAACTTGGTGCGCCCGTCCTGCACCGCCTCCAGCGCGCGCTTCGCCAGCGGCTTGACGTCGACATACCACTGGTCGGTCAGCCAGGGCTCGATCGGCACGTCCGACCGGTCGCCATGCGGAACGGCGTTCGCATGCGGCTCGACCTTGGCGAGATAGCCAAGCTCTGCCATTTTTTTGACGATTGCTTTCCGCGCATCGAAGCGGTCGAAGCCATTCAACATTAACGTCCAAGCGTCAGGATTGGCTGCGGCTTGGAACTCAGCATTTCCCGACAGCAACAGCCGTGCCTCGGCGTCGAGAATGTTAATCACAGCCAGCTTGTGGCGCTTGCCGACCTCGAAATCGTTGAAATCATGGGCGGGCGTGATCTTGACCGCGCCCGTGCCCTTCTCGGGGTCGGCATAGTCGTCGCCGACGATCGGAATGACGCGGCCGACCAGCGGCAGCACGGCCTTGCGGCCGATCAGGTGGCCGAGACGCTCGTTCTCGGGATGGATCGCGATGCCGGTGTCGCCCAGCATCGTCTCCGGCCGCGTCGTGGCGACCGTGACATAGGTCGAGGCGTCGTCGGGATCGTAGGTCGCCCCTTCCAGCGGGTAGTCGAAGTAATAGAGGTGGCCGCTCGGGTCCTTAGCCAGCACCTTGCCGAGCTTCTCGGCGTCGAAAGGCTCCTCCCCGCCCCGCTCCCATTTGAACGAGCCGGTCTTCTCGACCTGGACGACCTCGAGATCGGAGATGGCGGTCTGGAACTTCGGGTCCCAGTTCACCAGCCGCTTGGCCCGGTAGATCAGCCCCTGCCGGTGCAGGCCGACGAAGACCTTGAGCACGGCCGCGCTCAGGCCCTGATCCATGGTGAAGCGCTCGCGCGACCAGTCGCAGGAGGCGCCGAGGCGCTTCAACTGGTTGACGATCGTGCCGCCGGACTCTTCCTTCCAGGCCCAGACCTCCTTGAGGAAATCCTCGCGGGTCATGTCACGGCGGGAGATGTTGCGCTCGGCGGCCAGCCTGCGCTCGACGACCATCTGCGTCGCGATGCCGGCATGGTCGGTGCCCGGCTGCCAGAGCACGTCCTTGCCGCGCATGCGCTCGAAGCGGCAGAGCACGTCCTGCAAGGTGTTGTTGAGCGCGTGGCCCATATGCAGCGAGCCGGTCACGTTCGGCGGCGGGATCACGATGCAATAGGGCTCGGCACCGGGCGCGGCGCCCCGCCCCGCCTTGAAGGCTTCGGCCTCTTCCCACGCCTTGCTGACGCGGGCCTCGACGGAGGCCGGCTCGAATGTCTTGTCCATCATCGCTTCGCTCGAACGCAAAGCGGCCGGGGAACGCGCCCCGGCCGCGAAAATCGGTGGCCAGAAAGGTCGACGCCTTAAGAGCCCATGGCAGGGCCGCGCGTCAACGCCCTTGGCGGGCCGCTGGCTGGTTCTTGGCGGTTCCTTGGCGGTTCCTCGGCCGTTCCTGGCCGCGTTCCGGGCGGCTCAGGCCTGGTTCGACTGCAGGAACCAGAGCGCCTTGTCGAGCATCCGCGAATAGGCGGTCAGCATGTCGGCCGACCCGGCATCGCCCGCCTCCTCGGCGGAGTCGATTCCCTCCCGTACCGCATTCGCCCCCGCCGCATAGCGCTCGATCAACGCCTCGAGATGCTCCTGCACGGGCACGATCCCGGTCGGATAGGGCGAGAGCCGGCTCGCCCCGGCGACCGTCTGCGAGGTGCCGAAGGCGATGCCGCCGAGCTGGGCGATGCGCTCGGCGATGGTGTCGACATGCTCGTCGAGCTGGTCGCGAAAGCCGTCGAGCATGAGATGCACGCCGATGAAGCCCGGCCCCTTCAGGTTCCAGTGCGCCTGCTTGGTCGCCAGCGCGAGGTCGATGCCGTCGGCGAGGCAGGCGTTCAGCAGCGCCGCGATCTCGGATTTTGCGTTCGAGGCCAGGTCGACCTTGCTGCTCTTCACGATCTTGGCGGTCGCGCCGGCCGAGGCGCTCTTCCGCGTGGCTTTGGCTGCTGCCTTCTTCATCCGAGTCTCCCGGGCGTCGGCGCCGGCCACCCGGCGTGAGCGGAATACGCGCGAGCGCGGCCGGCGTTCCCTCCTCGCGGCCTGGAACTGGCGGCCTGGAACCGCCGGCCTTCGCGGCGGTTGTCATGACAGCAGGAGGACGACCATGACCCAACACAGCGACCAGGACCGCGTCTGGAGCCTGATCGAGCGCATCGGCTTTTGCATGATGGTGACGCATGACGGCGGCACCGACGCCATGCGCGCCCGGCCCATGCACGCCCACCCGAACCGCGACGAGGACGCGATCTATTTCCTGACCGACGTCCGCGACCGCAAGGACGAGGAGGTCGAGATCAACGACAGCGTCTGCCTGACCTTCGCCGACAACGGCAGCTACGTCTTCGTCTCGGTGAGCGGCTCCGCCAACATCCTCGACGACCGCGCCAAGGTGCACGACCTCTGGGACGTCGGGGCCCAGGCCTTCTGGGAGAACAAGGACGATCCGAATATCCGCGTCCTGCGCGTCCGGCCCGAGAGCGCCGAGTTCTGGGACAGCCCGGGCAAGATCGTCTCCGCCGTCAAGATGGCCGCCGCCGCCATCACCGGAACGCGGCCCGATCTCGGCGACAACCGCAAGGTTCGGCTCTGAACGCCGGAAGGAGAGCACCGTGATGAGATTGCTGGTACACGGGCTGGGAGCCTGGATGGCGGCGCAGGCGGCGGATGGACGCTATCCCCGCCCGGTCGCGGTCGGGCTGTCGATGCTCATCGCGCGTCTCGGCACCCCGACCGTGATGATCGCGCTCGCGGGCCTGGCGCTGAAGAAGCTCGACGAGGCGGGCGCGTTCAAGGCGGCCCCCGCACGCCGGCGCCGCACCGCGCGAGCGACGCGAGGCTGAAGCAGAAACCGCCGCGCCCCGTCGAGGGCGCGGTGGATCCGGAATGGGCGATAGCCGTCACCGCCCCAGCCGGAGGCGACGAGCGCTATCGAACTTGTCGTGAAGGCGTCAGAGTCTTCGGAAAACGGGATTCCGCGCTTCGGACGTTGACTTAGCTGCGGCCTCCGCGGGCCACGCGCTCGATCTCGGCACGGACGAGGCGCTCGACCATCGTCGGCAGATTGTCGTCGAGCCAGGTCTTGAGCATCGGCCGGAGCATATCCTTGACGAGATCCTCCAGCGTGCGCGCATTGTTGCTCAGCACGGTGTGGGCGAGCTGCCCGAACGCGCTGGCGACCGCCGAACTCGCCTGGTCCGAGAGCATCTGCGACATGTCCACCGCAGCGGCGGCGGGGGCCGGCGGCTCCTGCAGCGGCGCAGCGGGCGGCGGGGGTGGAGGCGGCGCGACGACGACCGGCTCGGGCTCGGCAAGCTCGAGGAATTCGATATCGCTGGACGCAGGCTCGGCCGGCTCGGGCGACGAGACGAGCGCCGCTTCGGTTCCGAGATCGAGAACGTCGTCCTCGACGGCCTCCGGCTCCGCCGCCACCACGGGCTGCGGCTCCGGTTCCGGTTGCGGCTCGGCAGCCTCCGGCGCATCGGCCGGCTTGGCTTCGTCGTCCGAGATGATCCGCCGGATGGAGGCGAGAATCTCCTCCATCGACGGTTCGTTGGGCTTGGGTTGCGCGCTCATCTCGGGACCGGACCACTCGAACACCGGGCGCGTCGACAGAATCGGCGCCGCTCCCTTCCGAGTATTTCACGCAGGCGCAGGCAGACAAGGCGGGACACCGCCCCGCCCACAACAGAATTCAGCCCTGTTGCCGGAAAGCCGCCGCTTCAGCGCCCGTCGGGCGTCTGCGTGCCCCAGAGCAGGCCCTTGACCTGATCGTAATGGCGGCGGGCGTCGTAGAGCTCGGTCTTCAGCTTCAACGTATCGGCCGAAAGGCGGCCGATCGCCGAAAGCACGGAGTAGGAGGCGACGACGCGGTCACGCTGGGCAGTCACCAGCGTCGAACGCGCGCTGACGAGTTCCTGCTGGGCGTTGAGCACGTCGAGCGTCGTCCGCTGGCCGACCTTCGCTTCCTCACGCACGCCGGCGAGAGCGGTCTCGGCCGCCTGGACCTGCGCCTGCGCGGCGATGATCTGCGCCTTGGCCGCTTCCAGCCCGCCCCAGGCCGAAACGACAGCGGCACGAACGGTGTCGCGCTGGGTGTCGACCTCGATGCGACGCTGCCCGGCCGTCTCCTTGGCCTGGCGCGTGCGCGAATAGACCTGACCGCCCTCGTAGATCGGAATGGTCAGCGTGCCGACGACGCTCGCGCTGGTGCGCTGGTCGCCATAGATATTCGTGTCGTAGCGCTGGGAGACGAGGCCGCGAACGCCGACGACGGGGTAGAGATCGGCTTCCGTGACCTTCACCTGCAGTTCCGCGGCATCGACGCCGTGCAGCGCCGCGACGATCGCCGGATGCCCCGTCAGCGCGATCTCCAGCGCCGCGGGCAGAGCCTTCGGCAGAAGGTTCTCGACCGGCCGGCCCGGCGCCAGCTTGCGCGGCTCGGCGCCGATATTCTGGCGATAGCGCGCGATCGACGTCTTGAGGTTCGATTCGGCCAGGATCACCTGGGAGCGGGCGGAGGAAAGCCGGGCCTCGGCCTGGGCGACGTCGGTGCGCGTGACTTCGCCGACCTGAAATCGGTCCTGCGTCTGGCGCAGCTGCTCCTCGAGAACCTCGACGTTGTTGCGGTTGAGGTTCAGGATCGCCGTGTCGCGCAGCACGTTCATATAGGACGTGGCGCCGTCGAGCAGCACGTTCTGCTCGGTGTTGCGCAGGGTCGCACGTGCGCCGAGCACCTGCGATTCGGCCTGGCTGACCGAGCTGCGCGTCTTGCCGCTGTCGAAAATGTTCTGGTCGATCTGGACGCCGGCACCGCGCGGGCCGAGCCGCGAGGTCGAGCGGCCGTTGAGGTTCGTGGAACCTCCGGCGAAGGCGGGCGTTTCGGAATCGAGGATGCTCGCGCCGATATCGGCCGAGGCGGTGATTCGGGGACGGTAGCCGGAGAGAGCCTGCGGAACGTTCTCGTTGGTCGCCCGCACGGCGGCGCGCTGGGCGTTCAGCGTCGGGTTGCCGCCATAGGCGCGCGCCAACGCTGCTTCCATCGTCTGAGCGCTGACGGTGGCCGGGGCCCCCGTCGCCAGAATGGCTGCCAATACGGCGGCCACGCCGAAACCTAGCGCCTTATCGTTCTTCCGTGATGTCACCGGACGCCTCATATGCGGACTGGAGTCGCGCCTAGGCATCGCCCCAGCCTCGGCATTCAATAATCCATTCATAGCTGCAGCGAGGTTAACCGCCAACCTCGCCCCGGCTCGAAGGACTGGATTATCCGCCGCACTGCCACAAAAATGCGACACCCGGCGAATTCAGAACACGAATTCGGCCGGCTTGCGGAATTCGCTCAGAACGGGCGCCGCGGCATCGAAAACCGGCCGGCCCGACACGCTGGCGCCCGACTTCCGGTAGAGCTTCACCCGCGCGGAGCGCCCTGCGCCCTCGACGACGACGAGCCGGCCGCCCTCGCGCAGAAGCGCGAACAGCGTCTCGGGAACTACCTCGCATGCGCCGCCCACGAGAACGACGTCGAACGATTCGCCGGCCGGGCGCTTCGCCGTCACGGACACGCCGGTGCCCTGCAGAGCCTTTTCGGCCAGGGAGAGCGCTTCCGAATCGGTTTCCCAGAGCGTCGCATGCGCTCCCATCCGGGCCATCAGCGCGGCGCCATAGCCGCTGCCGCCGCCATACTCGAGCGCATCCTCGCCCTCGGCGACGTCGAGCGTCTGGATCATCCGCGCGACGACCATGGGGGCCATCAGCGCGCGGCCCGTGCCGGGCAGCGGCACGGCCTGATCGAGATAGGCCAGATGGGACAGATCGGCCGGAAGGAACGCTTCCCGCGGCACTTCGTCGGCCGCCGTCAGGACCGCACGGTCGGTGACGTCATAGGTCCGAAGCTGGCAGTCGACCATCATGTGGCGCAGCCCGTCGAAGCCATCCATGTCCCGAAATCTCCATATCGCCGTCGTCGAGCGAACGGGCCGGCGACGAGCCGCACCGTCCATGCGGGCGGACGCGGTCCATTCGCACCCGCTCGCCCGTTACGGCTTTCTGTTCGAGACGGCGCCAAAAGGCAATATGTGCGGCGCAATACGGCGCACCTGCCGCGCTCCGAGAGAGCGTGAACGCCGATGCGTCCGACGATGCGGGAGAATTTGGAGGCCTCGCCCGGAATCGAACCGGGGTGCAAGGATTTGCAGTCCTCTGCGTAACCACTCCGCCACGAGGCTCGAACCGGGGTGCAAGGATTTGCAGTCCTCTGCGTAACCACTCCGCCACGAGGCCTTCCGCGAGCCGCGCCGTCGGCGCCAGCCCGGTGCCGGCTATAGCCAGATGCCGGCCCGACCGCAACCCGCCAGTCGCAATCCGCTAGCGATCCACCGCAAGTCGCTTTTCGGGGCTTGCGCTGGCGCAACTGCATCGCTATTACCCCGGCCACCGTTCCCGGATAGCTCAGCGGTAGAGCAATCGACTGTTAATCGATTGGTCGCAGGTTCGAATCCTGCTCCGGGAGCCAGCAAATTCAAGGGCTCGGGCGACACGTCGCCCGAGCCCTTTTTTCGTTCGTTTTCGTCATGCCGCCCCCCCTCCTCGCTGCGTGCCGCGAAGGGCCGGGAGGGGGAAAACGCCGCGCGTCGCTTTCGCGCTCAGTACGGAACGACGTATCCGACGCAGCGCGCTTCCCCGCGCCTGGGGTTCATCACCTCGAAAGCGGGAAGCTGGCAGTTGTTTCCCGGAGCCACGCCTCCCTTGAGCTCGATGACGCCGCCATTATTGGGACGGATCTTGCGATAGGTCCTGATCCAGCCGCCCGAATAGTGCTGCCCGACGACCTGCCAGTCCCCGGCCGTGACGGGCGGGCTGGCGAGCGGAAGCGAGAGCGCAAAGGCGCTCGCGCCACCGGCGAGGCCCCTGGCGATTCGCGCCATGATCGAATTTTCGCGTTGCGGTCGCGAGCCGTCGTCCGTTTTTGGCGCGTTCTGTCTCATCGAGGCACATCCAGCTTTACGATGCGCCGGGACCGGCAATCGCCGCGCCAGCGCTGCGCGGGTCGCGGCCTCGCCACAAGCCCGCCGCTCCCGCTTGCCTGCCGGGCGCCGCAGCGGCAATCGTGCAGCGCGGCGCCACGCCGTAGGCACAGCGTCCAGCCGGAGCGGCACGGCCATGATCATCCGCCAGCTCGTCTATCTCGACGCGCTCGCCCGCGAGCGGCATTTCCGGCGCGCCGCCGAGGCCTGCCACGTCTCGCAGCCGACGCTGTCCGCGGCTATCGCCCAGCTCGAGGACGAACTCGGCGTGCTGATCGTCGAGCGGGGACGCCGCTACCAGGGCCTGACCAAGGAGGGCGAAGCCGTCCTCGCCCATGCCCGCAGGATCCTCGCCGAATCCGAGCTGATGAAGGAATCCATCGCCGAGCTGCGGGAGGGAATCAGCGGCCGCATCAGGCTGGGCGCGATTCCGACCGCGCTGCCGATGGTGGCGCACCTCACCTCGCCGTTCTCGGAGCGCTATCCGCAGGTCTCGCTGACCGTGCTCTCGCTCACCTCGGACGAGATCCAGACGCGAATCGACAATTTCGAGCTTGATGTCGGCCTGACCTATCTCGACACCGAGCCGCTGGAGCGCATCGTCTCCAAGCCGATCTACCAGGAAGCCTATGTGCTGCTGACGCGGGAAGACGGCCCGCTCGGCGAACGGGACAGCATCTCCTGGTCCGAGGCCGCCGAACTCAAGCTCTGCCTGCTGACGAGCGACATGCAGAACCGGCGCATCATTGACGGCATCTTCCGCTCGGTCGGAGCCTCGCCGCGCCCCGCGATCGAGACCAACTCCATCTTCAACCTCTGCTCCCATGCCGGCATCCAGGGCGTCGCCAGCATCGTCTCGCTGCAACTGCTCGAGTTCTTCGGCGTGCCGCTCGGCACCAAGGCCCTGCCGCTCGTGGACCCCGACGCACGGCGCACGATCGGCCTCATCGTCGCCGACAGACAGCCGCTCGCGCCCCTGGCGCGCAACCTGATGATGATGTCGCGCGCCATCTCCGACGCCGGCCTGCCGCGCCGCCCGATCATCCGATAGGCTTTGCCTAGGCCCCGCGACCGGCCACGAGATAGCTCTAGCCTATGGATTGGCGGAGCATCGCGGATGACGCAGCGCAAAAAATCGGAAAGCACCGCACGGGCGGCCGCTTCGCGCGTCGCCGAAGGGCTCAATTGATAGTTTTTGACTATCAATTATTCGGAACAAACGATTTGAAATAGCCCCCGGCGGGCCCCACCTTTTCCGGCAGCAGGAAGACGGCGTAGCCGCACCGCACGGAGGAAAGATGGCAGCCTATCCCGCCTGGGACCCCGACAATGCGCGCGCGATCATCGTGGAGCTTTCTCATCTCGAAGGCGCGGCGCTGCCGATCCTGCACGCGCTGCAGGATGCGTTCGGGCATATCGATCCGCAGGCAGTCCCGCTGATCGCCGAGGCGCTGAACCTCTCGCGCGCCGAGGTTCACGGCACCATCTCCTTCTATCACGAGTTTCGGACCTCCCCGCCCGCCCGCCGGATCGTGAAGCTCTGCCGGGCCGAGGCCTGCCAGGCGCTGGGTTGCGAGGAGGTGGTCGAGGCGCTGTCACGCGAGCATGGGATCGCGGTCGACGGCCATGACGATCCCGACCTCGCGGTCGAGACGGTCTACTGCCTCGGCAACTGCGCGCTGGGCCCTTCAGCGCTCGTCGATGGCGAGCTTTTCGGCCGGCTCGACGCGGGCGCCGTAGCGGCGCTGTGCGGCAAAGCCGCCGCAGGAAGCCGGCCATGAGCGCGCCCTCCTCCATCAGGGTCGCCACCACCAGGGTCTTCGTCCCGATCGACGCCGCGGCGCTGTCGGTCGGCGCCGAGGCGGTGGCGCGCGCCGTGCAGCGCGAGGCCGAGGCGCGGGGTCTGTCCGTCGAGATCGTCCGCAACGGCTCGCGCGGCATGCTCTGGCTCGAACCGCTGGTCGAGGTCGAGACGGCCGAGGGGCGCATCGGCTACGGGCCGGTGACGGCGGCCGAGGTGCCGGGCCTGTTCGACGCCGGCTTCCTCGCGGGCGCGGCCCATGCGCGGCGGCTCGGCCCGGTCGAGGATATGGACTGGATGAAGCGCCAGCAGCGCCTGACCTTCGTGCGCGTCGGGGTGATCGACCCCCTGTCCCTGTCCGACTACCGCGCCCATGGCGGGCTGGCAGGGCTCCACAAGGCGCTGGCGATGACCGGCGCGGAGATCGTCGAGGCGGTGCGCGCATCGGGCCTGCGCGGACGCGGCGGCGCCGGCTTTCCCACCGGCATCAAGTGGAAGACGGTCCATGACGCGCGGGCGGAGCAGAAATACATCGTCTGCAATGCCGACGAGGGCGACAGCGGCACCTTCGCCGACCGCATGCTGTTCGAGGGCGATCCCTACCTCACGATCGAGGGGATGGCGATCGCCGGCGTCGCGGTGGGCGCCACGCGCGGCTACATCTATCTGCGCTCGGAATATCCGCATGCCTTCCGCACGATGCGGCGCGCCATCGAGAAGGCGCAGGCCGCGGGGCTTCTCGGCGAGTCGGTGCTCGGATCCGGCCGCCCCTTCCATCTGGAGATCCGCCTCGGTGCCGGCGCCTATATCTGCGGCGAGGAAACCTCCCTGCTGGAGAGCCTCGAAGGCAAGCGCGCCGTCGTGCGGGCCAAGCCGCCGCTTCCGGCGCTGCAGGGGCTCTTCGGCAGGCCGACGGTCGTCAACAACGTGCTCTCCTTCGCCGCGATCCCGTGGATCCTGGCGCATGGCCCGCAGGCCTATGCGGATTTCGGCATGGGTCGCTCGCGCGGCACGCTGCCGGTGCAGCTCGGCGGCAACGTCAAACGCGGCGGGCTGATCGAGCTCGCCTTCGGCATTTCGCTCCGCGAGATCATCGAGGACATGGGCGGCGGCACGCTCTCTGGCCGGCCGATCCGCGCCGTGCAGGTCGGCGGGCCGCTCGGCGCCTATCTGACGGCCGGCCAGCTCGACGTGCAGATGGACTACGAGGCGCTCGCGGCGATCCGCGCCATGCTCGGCCATGGCGGCATCGTCGTCTTCGACGACAGCGTCGACATGGCGCGGCAGGCACGCTTCGCCTTCGCATTCTGCGCCAAGGAGAGCTGCGGCAAGTGCACGCCCTGCCGCATCGGCGCGACGCGCGGCGTCGAGGTGATGGACCGCATCCTCGCGGGCACCGAGGCGCCCCGGAACATCGCCGTGCTGCGCGACCTGTCCAAGCTGATGGCCGACGCCTCGCTCTGCGCCATGGGCGGGCTGACGCCCAACCCCGTGCTGAGCGCGCTGAACCATTTTCCCGAGGATTTCGACCGTCCCCCGCTGCCCTTGGCGGCGGAGTGAGGAGGCCTGAACCATGAGCCTGATCAAGGAGATCGACTTCGGCACGCCGATCCGCGTCGCGGACAAGACCGTCACGCTGACGATCGACGGCCAGAGCGTCACCGTGCCGGCCGGCACCTCGGTGATGGCCGCCGCCATGAGCCTGGGAACCAGGATTCCGAAGCTCTGCGCCACCGATTCCCTGGAGCCCTTCGGCTCGTGCCGCCTCTGCCTCGTCGAGATCGAGGGGCGACGCGGCACGCCCGCCTCCTGCACCACGCCGGCCGAGGACGGCATGGTGGTGCGGACCCAGTCGGAGAACCTGTCGTCCTTACGCAAGGGCGTGATGGAGCTCTATATCTCCGACCACCCGCTCGACTGCCTGACCTGCTCGGCCAATGGCGATTGCGAATTGCAGGACATGGCCGGGGCGGTGGGCCTGCGCGAGGTGCGCTACGGCTACGAGGGCGAGAACCACGTCTTCGCCAAGGGCAGCGACGGGCTCGCCAACGAGAACTGGCTGCCGAAGGACACCTCCAACCCCTATTTCACCTACGACCCGTCGAAATGCATCGTCTGTAATCGCTGCGTGCGGGCCTGCGAGGAGGTGCAGGGCACCTTCGCGCTGACGATCACGGGGCGCGGCTTCGACTCGCGCGTGGCGGCGGGTCCGACCGACTTCCTCGGCTCGGAATGCGTCTCCTGCGGCGCCTGCGTGCAGGCCTGCCCGACCGCGACGCTGATCGAGAACAAGGTGATCGAGCACGGCCAGCCCGAGCATTCCAAGGTGACCACCTGTGCCTATTGCGGCGTCGGCTGCTCGTTCAAGGCGGAGATGCAGGGCGACCGCGTGATCCGCATGGTGCCCTACAAGGACGGCCAGGCGAATGAGGGCCATTCCTGCGTGAAGGGCCGTTTCGCCTGGGGCTACGCCACCCACAAGGACCGGATCACCAGCCCGATGATCCGTGAGAGGATCACCGATCCCTGGCGCGAGGTCTCGTGGGACGAGGCCATTTCCTACGCGGCTTCCGAGTTCAAGCGCATCCAGGCCCAATACGGACGCGAGTCGGTGGGCGCGATCACCTCGTCGCGCTGCACCAACGAGGAGGTCTTCCTCGTCCAGAAACTGGTGCGCGCCGCCTTCCGCAACAACAATGTCGATACCTGCGCGCGCGTCTGCCACTCGCCTACGGGTTACGGCCTCAAGACCACGCTCGGCACCTCGGCCGGCACGCAGGACTTCAAGTCGGTCGCCAAGGCCGACGTCGTGCTCGTCATCGGCGCCAATCCCACAGACGGCCACCCGGTCTTCGCCTCGCGGATGAAGAAGCGCCTGCGCCAGGGCGCGCGGCTGATCGTGGCCGATCCGCGCCGGATCGACCTGGTGAAGTCGCCGCATATCAAGGCCGACCACCATCTCCAGCTGAAGCCGGGCACCAATGTCGCGCTGGTCAACGCGCTCGCCCATGTCGTCGTCACCGAGGGGCTGATCGACGAGGCCTATGTGCGCGAGCGCTGCGACCTCGGCGATTTCGAGTCATGGGCCCGCTTCATCGCCCGCGAGGAGAACTCGCCGGAGGCGAGCGAGCAGTTCACCGGCGTCCCGGCCGCCGAGGTGCGGGCGGCGGCGCGGCTCTACGCCACCGGCGGCAACGGCGCGATCTATTACGGCCTCGGCGTCACCGAGCACAGCCAGGGCTCGACCACCGTGATGGCGATGGCCAACCTCGCCATGGCGACCGGCAATATCGGGCGCGAGGGTGTCGGCATCAATCCGCTGCGCGGGCAGAACAATGTCCAGGGCTCCTGCGACATGGGCTCCTTCCCGCACGAATTCTCCGGATACCGTCACGTCTCGGACGATTCGACGCGGCAGGTCTTCGAGATGATGTGGGGCGTGCCGCTCGACTCCGAGCAGGGGCTGCGCATTCCCAACATGCTGGACGAGGCGGTCGGCGGGCGCTTCAAGGGGCTCTACGTCCAGGGCGAGGACATCGCCCAGTCCGATCCGGACACCCAGCATGTGACGGCCGGGCTCGCAGCGATGGAATGCGTCGTCATCCAGGACCTGTTCCTGAACGAGACGGCGAAATACGCCCATGTCTTCCTGCCGGGCTCCTCCTTCCTGGAGAAGGACGGGACCTTCACCAATGCCGAGCGCCGCATCAACCGCGTGCGGCAGGTCATGGCGCCGCTCTCCGGCAAGTCGGAATGGCAGGTGACGAGCGAGCTCTCGCGGGCGCTGGGCTACGACATGGCCTATGCCCACCCCAGCGAGATCATGGACGAGATCGCGCGGCTGACGCCGAGCTTCGCCGGAGTGAGCTACGACAGGCTCGAGAAGCTCGGCTCCGTGCAATGGCCCTGCAACGAGAAGGCGCCGACCGGCACCCCGCTGATGCATGTCGACCGCTTCGTGCGCGGCAAGGGCAAGTTCATGATCACCGAGTTCGTGCCGACCGAGGAACGGACCGGGCCGCGCTTCCCGCTGTTGCTCACGACGGGGCGCATCCTCTCGCAATACAATGTCGGCGCGCAGACGCGCCGCACCGCCAACACGGCCTGGCATGACGAGGACGTGCTGGAGATCCATCCCTTCGACGCCGAGAGCCGGGGCATCCGCGACGGCGACCTCGTGGCGCTCGCCAGCCGCTCCGGCGACATCGCGCTCAAAGCGGAGATTTCCGAGCGCGTGCAACCCGGCGTCGTCTATACGACCTTCCACCACGCCGAGACGGGCGCCAACGTCATCACCACCGACTATTCGGACTGGGCCACCAACTGCCCCGAATACAAGGTGACGGCGGTCGAGGTCAGGCGCACCAACCGCTACTCGTCCTGGCAGGAACGGAACAAGGAAGAAGACGTGACCTTGAGGCGAATTGCGGAGCGGCTGCCCGATGCCGCCGAATAGCCCTCCCCCGCAGCCGCCGGCATCCCTCGTCATCCAGGCCGAGACGGTTCGGTACGGGCGCGAGCGGGAGGCGCAGCGTCCCGTCGAGGTCGCCGTCGAGGCGCCGGTCAATATCGTCTACGGCAACATGCCCTATGCCGTGATGATGGCGACGCCGACCGATCTGGAGGACTTCGTCACCGGCTTCAGCCTGACCGAGGGCATCGTGCGCGGCGTCGACGAGGTTCGCGGCATCGCCGTCGAACCGAAGCCGGAAGGCATCGTCGTGACGGTCGATCTCGCGCCCGGCCGGTTCCGCGAGCATCTGGCGCGGCGGCGCAACCTCTCGGGCCGAACCGCCTGCGGGCTTTGCGGCGTCGAGACCATCGAGGAGATTCCGCAGGCGGAGGCCGGCACGCGCCGCGCCCGCGCGATCCCGGCAGCGGCGATCGAGGTGGCACTCGGGGCGCTCGATCGCCACCAGCCCCTCAACCGCCTGACCCGCGCGGTCCATGCCGCCGCATGGTGCGCCCCGGACGGAACGATCCTCGCCGCGCGCGAGGATGTCGGCCGGCACAACGCGCTCGACAAGCTGATCGGCGCGCGGCTGCGCGCCGGCGGCGATGCGGCCGAGGGCTTCGTGCTGGTCACGAGCCGCGCCTCCTTCGAGATGGTCGAGAAGACCGCGATCTTCGGCGCCGGCACGCTGGTCGCGATCTCGGCGCCGACCTCGCTCGCCATCGAGCGGGCGACGCATCTCGGCCTGACGCTCGCGGCCATCGCGCGGGGCGACGGCTGCGTGGTCTTCGCCGGCGCGCTCGCGGCCGAGCTGGAGACGCAACGATGACGCCCCCTGCCACCTCCGACCAGCCAGCGGCAGCGACCTCCCACAACGCGGAGCACGCGGCCAAGCTCAAGCGCATGGCGACCGGGATCGCCGCGTTCTTCAAGGCCTATCCCGACGATCAGGCGGCCGCCTCGATCGCCGACCACATCAACCAGTTCTGGAATCGGCGCATGAGGGAGGACTTTCTCGCCACCTTCGGCGCGGCTCCGGAGACCCTCCCGCCCCTCGTGCGGCGCGCTCTGCCGCTCATCCACAGGGGGCGCGAGAGCTAGCGCATCGGCCGGATACGACACCGACCGATGACCTAGCCGACATAGTCGCGGCCTGTCGCATCGGACCGTAACGGGCGTTCGATCCGGTGCGACGACGGACGTCCAGAGTCAACGTTCCCGCATCGTTTCGCGGGCACGGCGATCAGGGCGGGGCAGCGCAGCACGGCCAGCAACGTGCCGGGATCAACCCGGCCCGAACGGCGAAGCTTTGGGGAAAGGAACAGGACATGAGCGTCGCGCAGGACATCGGGCAGATCGGAGGCGCTCCAGGGCTGCTGGACCGCGAACGGATCGTCGCCAAGGCTGGCTTCAACCGATGGCTCGTGCCGCCGGCCGCCCTGTGCATCCATCTCTGTATCGGCATGGCTTATGGCTTTTCCGTGTTCTGGCTGCCGCTGAGCCAAGCCATCGGCATCAGCAAGCCCGTCGCCTGCCCCGCCGATGTCGGGCTCATCGGCTCCCTCTTCACCACGACCTGCGACTGGAAGGTCGCCGATCTCGGCTGGATGTACACGCTGTTCTTCGTACTGCTCGGCTCCTCCGCCGCGATCTGGGGCGGCTGGCTCGAACGGGTCGGACCGCGCCGCGCCGCCTTCGTCTCGGCGCTGTGCTGGTGCGGCGGCCTGCTGATCTCGGCCTTCGGCGTCTACACGCATCAGCTCTGGATGCTCTGGCTCGGCTCGGGCGTCATCGGCGGCATCGGGCTCGGGCTGGGCTACATCTCGCCGGTCTCGACGCTGGTGAAATGGTTCCCCGACCGCCGCGGCATGGCGACGGGCATGGCGATCATGGGCTTCGGCGGCGGCGCCATGATCGGTTCGCCGCTCGCCGACATCCTGATGAACTACTTCAAGACGCCGACCTCCGTCGGCGTCTGGCAGACCTTCGTCGTCATGGCCGGCATCTATTTCGTCTTCATGATGGCCGGCGCCTTCGGCTATCGCATACCGCCGGCCGGCTGGCGCCCCGAGGGCTGGACGCCGCCCGCGACCCAGAACGCGATGATCACCTCCGGCCACGTCCATCTCAGGGACGCGCACAAGACGCCGCAGTTCTGGCTGATCTGGGCCGTGCTCTGCCTCAACGTCTCGGCCGGCATCGGCGTGCTCGGCATGGCCTCGCCGATGCTCCAGGAGATCTTCGCCGGAAAGCTGATCGGCAAGCCCGACCTCGGCTTCGCCGCGCTCGACGCCGACCAGAAGCGCCAGATCGCCACGATCGCGGCGGCTTTCGTCGGCCTGCTCTCGCTGTTCAACATCGCCGGCCGGTTCTTCTGGGCGTCGCTGTCGGACAAGCTCGGCCGCAAGCTGACCTATGCGACGTTCTTCGGACTCGGGATCGCGCTCTACGGGCTATCGCCCTGGGCCGCGAGCATCGGCTCGCTGGCGCTGTTCGTGGCCTTCTTCTGCATCATCCTGTCGATGTATGGCGGCGGCTTCGCGACGGTTCCGGCCTATCTCGCCGACATGTTCGGCACGCAGTTCGTCGGCGCCATCCACGGCCGGCTGCTCACCGCCTGGTCGACGGCAGGCATCGTCGGCCCCGTCGTGGTGAACTATATCCGCGAGGCGCAGATCAATGCCGGCGTGCCCCGCGCGCAGGTCTATGACCGCACCATGTACATCCTGGCCGGCATGCTGGTGCTCGGCTTCATCGCCAACCTGCTGGTGCGGCCCGTTGCGGCCAAGTGGTTCATGAAGGATGCCGAGGTGGCCGCGCTCCAGGCCAAGACCGCGAGCGCCAACGCCACCGTACATTACGGTTCCTACGGCATCGGCAAGGGCGGGTTCAACGGCCCTGCCCTGCTCGCCTGGGCGGTGGTCGGCATTCCGCTGGCCTGGGGCGTCTGGATCACCCTGTCGAAGTCGCTCGCGCTGTTCCGCTGATCGACGCCCGTCTCAGGGCCCCGCGCAGCATTCGCCGCGCGGGGCTTTCGGCTTTCGCCGTCCGCAGATAGGCAGAGGCGATCCGACCGCCCCGCCCGAGCGTATGCGAAACAATGACCACAAGCGCGCTCCACTGGTTCCGCGACGATCTGCGGCTCGCGGACAACCCCGCCCTCGCCGAGGCGGCCAAAGCCGACCGGGTGCTGTGCCTCTACGTTCTCGACGAGGGCCGTGACCGTCGCCCGCTCGGCGGGGCGGCCCGGTGGTGGCTCTCCCGCTCGCTCCTCGCGCTCGGGCAGGCCCTCGCGGCCAGGGGCGGCGAGCTCGTCCTGATGCGCGGCGATCCGGCCAGCCTGATACCCCGGCTGGCCCGGGAGGCGAAGCTCGACCTCGTGACCTGGAACCGGCGCTACGACGCCCCCTCCATCGCGCTCGACAAGGCGCTCAAGGAAACGCTAGGCGAGGTCGGCGCGACCGTCCACAGCTTCAACGGCCGGCTGCTCAACGAGCCGTGGCAGGTCACGACGCGGACGGGGGACCCGGTGAAGGTCTTCACGCCCTATTGGCGGGCCGCCCGCGAGCGCGGCGAACCGGGCCTGCCGCTGCCCGCTCCCGAGGCGCTGCGGCCCCTGCCCCTGCCGGACGCCGTGAAGGCCGAAACCGTCTCGCATGCGAGCCTCGCGCTCGAACCCGTCGCCCCGGACTGGGCCGGAGGCCTGCGGGACGCCTGGGCGCCGGGCGAGGCCGGCGCCCTCGACCGCCTCTCCGACTTCCTCGAGCGGGACCTGAAGGGTTACGCGGAGGGGCGCGACCGTCCCGACCGACCCTCGACCTCCCGGCTCTCGCCGCATCTGCGCTTCGGCGAGATCGGTCCGAGGCAGATCTGGCATGCGGTGCGCCACGCGCAGGAGACCGGCCGGACGAAGGCGGGCGAGCGCGACATCGAGAAGTTTCTCGCCGAGCTCGGCTGGCGCGAATTCTCCTATCACCTGCTGTTCCACAATCCCGACCTCGCGACCGAGAACTACAATCGCCGCTTCGACGCCTTTCCCTGGCGGCCCGACGACGAGGCCCTGCGGCGCTGGCAGCGGGGGCTGACCGGCTACCCCATCGTCGACGCCGGCATGCGGGAGCTGTGGACGACGGGCTGGATGCACAACCGTGTGCGGATGATCGCGGCCTCCTTCCTGATCAAGCACCTCCTGCAGGACTGGCGCATGGGAGAGGCCTGGTTCTGGGACACGCTGGTCGATGCCGACCCGGCCAGCAACGCCGCGAGCTGGCAATGGGTCGCGGGGAGCGGTGCCGACGCCGCGCCCTATTTCCGCATCTTCAACCCGGTGACGCAGGGCGAAAAATTCGATCCGCAGGGCGGCTATGTCCGCCGCTGGCTGCCGGAACTGGCGGCGCTCGGCGACGACGAGATCCATCGGCCGTGGGAGGTCGGGACGGCACGGCTGCGCGAGGCCGGCATCCGCCTCGGCGAGACCTATCCCGAGCCGCTGATCGCGCTCGATTTCGGCCGCAGCCGGGCGCTCGATGCGCTCGCCCGGATCAAGCAGGATTGAGCCTGGCCCGCCCTGCGACCGGCCTTCACCGACCGGCGAAGCGGCCCAGCAGGGCGAAATAGAGCGGGTAGGGCAGCAGGCCGATCAGCTTCGTCAGCCAGGCCAGCCGGCGCGGGAAGGCGATCACGAAGCCGGCGCGCTCGAAACCGTCGGCGATGCGGCGCGCCGCCTCCTCCGCCGGGATGATGAACGGCATCGCGAAGGGCCTGTCCCGCGTCATCGGCGATTCGACGAAGCCCGGATTCACGACCTGGACCCGGATCCCGGCGCGCGCGGCCTCGAAATGAAGCGACTCGCAGAGATAGATCGCCGCGGCCTTCGAGGCGCCGTAGGCGGTCCCGCCCGGCAGGCCGCGAGAGCCGGCGAGCGAGGCGTTGACCGCGATCTGACCCCGGCCGCGCTGTCTCATGCGCTCGAGCGCCGGCGCCAGCGCCTTCGCGACGCCGAGCAGGTTCACGGCGAAGGTCTCCTCGAACGCCGGCACGTCGATCGAATCGCCTCTGCCCCCGGTCGCCACTCCCGCATTGAGAAAGGCGAGGGCGATCGGCCCGTGCACGCTCTCGATGCCCTCGACCACCGACGTCATCGAGGCGGCATCCGTGACGTCGCCGACATGGGCGACGATCCTGCCCGGGAGCCCCTCGGCACGCCGCGCCAGCGCCTCGAGCAGATCGAGGCGGCGCGCGGTGACGGCGACCGTCCAGCCGCGCCGCGCCAGCTCCAGCGCCACGGCCTCGCCGATGCCCGAGCTCGCGCCGGTGACCCAGGCGGCGCCGTCCTGCGGCTTCATGCGCGGCAATGACATTCCGTGCTCCCGGCCCTCATCGGCCGGCCCCCGAAAGCGCCGCCCTTCCGTCCTCTACGCCGCGCGGCCCCCGGGGGAAAGGGCGCAGTCCCGTCCCGCGACGCGACGGGTGGCGCGGGCGCCGCGATCGGTGCATTCTCCGCGGCCGCCGCGAAGGCGGTTTCCACGATCACAAGACGACGGGCCATGCCGACCGAACTGCTCTTCCGCCAGGACGCCTACCTGACCGAACATCCCGCCTCCGTCGTCGAGATCAACGAGCGCGGCGGCATCGTTCTCGACCGGACGGCATTCTACGCCACCGGCGGCGGCCAGCCGGGCGATGCGGGGCTCCTGAGGCGCGCGGACGGCAGCGAGATCGCCATCGCCACCACGGTCTACGATCCCGCCGACAGGAGCCGCGTCGTCCATGTCCCGGCCGAGGGGCAGCCGTTGCCGGCACCGGGCGAGGCCGTGACGGCGGTGCTCGACTGGGAGCGCCGGCTGAAGCGCATGCGCATCCACACCGCGCTGCATCTGCTCAGCGTCGCCCTGCCCTATCCCGTGACCGGCGGCTCCATCGGCGACGGCGACGGCCGGCTCGATTTCGACATCCCCGAGGGCGGGCTCGACAAGGAGAAGGTCGCCGAGGACGTCAACGCGCTGATCGCCCGCCATGCCGAGGTGACCGAGCGCTGGATCACCGACGCGGAACTCGACGCCAATCCCGGACTGGTGAAGACGATGTCGGTGAAGCCGCCGCGCGGCTCGGGCCGGGTCCGTCTCGTCGCGATCGGCGACATCGACCTCCAGCCCTGCGGCGGCACCCATGTCCGCAACACCGCCGAGATCGGCCCCATCGCCGTCACCGACATCGAGAAGAAGGGCAAGCAGAACCGGCGCGTGCGCATCGCCCTCGCCTGACGCCCCGCCCCGACCGCATCAGACTTCCCCGCGCCCCGCGCGGCCCGCTCGCAAGGACCCGCCGACCATGGCCCAAGACGACATCTTCGTATCGACCGACTGGCTGGCCGAGCGCCTCGACGCGCCCGACCTCGTGATCGTCGACGGCTCCTGGTACCTGCCCGCGCACAAGCGCGACGCCAAGGCCGAGTATGCCGCGCGCCGGATTCCCGGCGCGGTGTATTTCGACATCGACGCCGTCAGCGACCGTTCCGTCGACCTGCCCCACATGCTGCCGCGGCCGGAGGCCTTCGCCGCCGCCGTCAGCGCGCTCGGCATCGGCGACGGCATGCGCATCGTCGTCTATGACGGGCTCGGCCTGTTCTCGGCCCCGCGCGTGCGCTGGACTTTCAAGGTCTTCGGCGCGCGGGACGTGGTGATCCTCGAAGGCGGGTTTCCGAAATGGCAGGCAGAGGGCCGCCCCGTCGACGACGCGCCGCCGGCCCCGCGCGCGGCGCGCAGCTTCACCGCAAGGCTCGACCATTCCGCCGTCGCCGACGCGACCGATGTCGAACGGGCGCTGGCGGGCGATACGGCGCAGGTGGTCGATGCGCGGCCGGCGGCCCGCTTCCGGGGCGAGGAAGCCGAGCCCCGGCAGGGCGTCCGCTCCGGACACATGCCGGGCGCGCTCAACATGCCGGCCTCGGACCTCGTCGCGAACGGCCGGCTGAAAGCGCCGGACGAGATCGCCGCGGCCTTCGCCTCGGCGGGCGTCGACCTCGACCGGCCGATGATCACGAGCTGCGGCTCGGGCGTCACGGCCGCGATCCTGTCCACGGCTCTCGAGACGATCGGCAAGCCCGCCCGCGCCCTCTATGACGGCTCATGGACCGAATGGGGCGGCAGCGACAGGCCGCTCGCCACCGGCCCCGCGAAGAAGGATTGAGCGATGAGCGGGCACGACCACGACCATCACGACCACGATCATCACGGGCACGATCACGGCCACGACCATCCCGCCGGCGAGCCGCGCTGGAAGCATGACGGCGTGCGCGTCATCCCCGGAGACAGGCTCGACTCCAACACCGCGCAGACGCCGGGCATGTTCCGGCAGGCGGCGATCAACCATGCCCGCGTCGGCGCGCAGAAGATCTGGGCCGGCACGGTCTCGATCCAGCCCAATGCCAAGACCGGGGTGCACCACCACGGCGAACTCGAAAGCGTGATCTACGTCGTCAGCGGCCGGGCCCGGCTGCGCTGGGGCGACAGGCTGGAGTTCGTCGCCGAGGCCGGCCCCGGCGACTTCATCTACGTGCCGCCCTTCGTCCCCCATCAGGAGATCAACGCCAAGCCCGACGAGCCGCTGCAATGCGTGCTCGTGCGGTCCGACAACGAGGCGGTGGTGGTCAACATCACCGATGTCGACCCGGTCGAGAAGCCCGAGGAGGTCTACTGGGTCGATCCGATCCACGCTAAACCCGACTGACCCCGCCGGAAGGGATCCGAACAGCATGAACGACCGCGAAAGCCTCCTCTCGCTGGCGGAGCGCTGCGAAAGCTCGCAGCGGCCCGACCGGGCGCTGGACGCGGATATCTACGAGGCGCTCGGCTTCACCGTGAGGCGCAAGCCGGCCCATCTCGTCGGCCGCGGCACTCCGGCCGGCGGCATCTACCAGCGCGGCAATCTCTGGAAGACGCTGGGCTCGGTCAGCGCCGATATCGACGTCGCGGTCGGCCTGCTGCGGGAGAAGGCCCCGGACTGGAGCTGGAGCCTGCAATGCATGGTCGGCGAGAACAGCGCCGCCTTCCAGGCCCTCGTCGCCGACTGCTCCGGCAACGGCATGGCGGGCTCGCTCGCGCTCTGCGCCGCGATGCTGCGCGCCTTCGCCGCGCGTGGCCGCTCGTCGGACGCCTGAACGCCCGCGCCGCTCACGGACAATTGACCGAGGGACCTCCACGAGCCGTTGAACGGCACAGGGTCCCCGCTAGGGTCTGGGCGGGCTCGTTTCCGAGTTCAGGGAGAGACATGAATGACTGAAATCCAGCCGTCGCGCCGCCTCCTGCTCGCAGGCGCCGGGGCCCTCGCTGCCGGTTCGACACTCAATCTCGCCGGCCTCCTGCCGGCTCATGCACAAGGAGTTGCCGTGAACCAGGCTCCCGGCTTTTATCGCTACAAGATCGGCGACATCACGCTGACCGCCATCAATGACGGCTTCGCCCGCCGGCCGCTGGAAGGCTTCGTCCGCAACGCGGAGCTGGCCGACGTCAAGAAGGCGATGGAGCAGGCCTTCCTGCCCCAGGACGCGCTCAACATCACCTTCACCACGCTCGCCATCCAGAATGGCGGCAAGCTGACCCTGATCGACACCGGAAACGGCGATTCCGGCGCCCCGACATCCGGCGCCTGGATGGCGAATTTCAAGGCCGCGGGCTTCGACCCGAAGGACGTCTCCACCGTCGTGTTCAGCCATTTCCACGGCGACCACATCAACGGCTTCCGGCTCAAGGACGGCACGGCCGCCTTCCCGAACGCGGAGGTGATGGTGCCGGCGGCCGAATGGGCGTTCTGGATGGACGATGCCAAGGCCAGCGCCGCGCCCGAGGCCATGAAGGGCGCCTTCGCCGGCGTACGCCGGGTGTTCGCGCCGATCGCCAAGGATGTGAAGCAGTTCGAGCCGGGCAAGGAAATCGTTCCGGGGCTGACGCCGTTCGCCGCCCCCGGCCACACCCCGGGCCACACGGTCTTCGCGCTGGCCTCCGGCGGGAAGAGCCTGATGATCATGTCCGACACCACCAACCACCCGGCGCTGTTCGTGCGCAATCCGGACTGGTCGGCGATCTTCGACATGGACGGTCCGCAGGCGGCCGCGACGCGGCGCAAGCTGCTCGACCAGGTTTCGGCCGACCGGATGCAGGTCGCGTTCTACCACGCGCCCTTCCCCGCCACCGGCCACATCGCCAAGGCCGGCAACGGCTTCGAGCTCGTGCCCGTGCAGTGGAGCACCGCGATCTGAGGCCATTCCGGACGGGCGAGACCGATGCGGCCCCGCCCGCTTCCGCATGACGACAGGGCGCCTGCGCGTCCCATGGCCTCGCGGCCGCGCGCGGGACCGTGCTAGACAGCGCTCCCCGCACAGCCTGCCGTCAGGATCCGCGATGACCGAGCGCTTCGCCGCCATCTCCTTCGTCGCCAGCGAGACGCCGGAAGCCCAGGCGGCTCTCGACAAGCTCGTCGACCGCTACGGCAATGCCGACCCGACCTCGGCCGATGTCGTGGTCGCACTGGGCGGCGACGGGCTGATGCTGCAGACGCTGCATCGGTTCCTCGGCTCCGGAAAGCCGATCTACGGGATGAATCGCGGGTCCGTCGGCTTCCTGATGAACGAGTTCAGGGAGCGGGGCCTGAGGAAGCGGCTGGAGGCGGCCCAACGCTCGGTCGTGCATCCTCTCGCCATGTCGGCGGTGGATCGCAGCGGAACCGAGTTTCACGCCCGGGCGATCAACGAGGTCTCGTTGTTTCGCCGCTCCTATCAGGCGGCGAAGCTGAGGGTCTCGATCGACGGTCACGAGCGGCTCGCGGAGCTCGTCGCGGACGGCGTCCTGCTCGCGACGCCGGCGGGGTCCACCGCCTATAACCTCTCCGCCAACGGCCCGATCCTGCCGCTCGACGCGCCACTGCTGGCGCTGACGCCGATCTCGGCCTTCCGGCCGAGGCGCTGGCGCGGGGCGCTGCTGCCCGACCACGCCAAGGTCACCCTCGAGGTTCTGGAGCCCGAGAAGCGCCCGGTCAGCGCCGTGGCCGACCACACGCAGATCGACGACGTGCTCTCCGTGGAGATCGTGATCGACCGCGGCGTCGACCTGGTGATGCTGCACGACCCCGGCCACAGCCTCGACGAGCGCATCCTGCGCGAGCAGTTCGGCTATTGAGACCGCGCGCGAACGGCTTCGCGTAACCTCTCAAGAAGCGGCCATAAGATCCTGGTTCCGATCAGGCCGCGCTTCGCAGATCGCCGATCTCGAGCTCGACCAGCAGGGCCGGGTCGGCCTCGACGATCAGGGCGAGCGCCGCGTCGTCGGCCAGCGAATCCGCCATGGCCCGGGCCTCCTCGCGCGCCGCCTCCGCATCGAGCCGCCGCAGCAGCGCCATGAGCGCCGAGGCCTCGGGCCCTTCCAGCGGATCGCAGGCGATCAGCACCTCCCGCAGCAGGGCGCGGTCGATGCCGCGGCCGTTGCCGCCCGCATCGAAACCGCGCGCGTTCAGGGCCAGGATCGACGCCGTGAACGCCGGCTGCAGCGTGAGCGGCAGGCCGGCCTTGCGATAGAGCGCGGAGAGTCCGGCACCCCGTCGGTCGCGCAGCAGGGCGGCCACGCGCTCGGCCGGCAGATCGGAGAGCGTGACGAAGGCCGCCTCGGCCAGCGCCGGCTCGCCGCTGAGCAGGGAACGCAGGATGAGTCCGGGGGTGAGCCGCCCCGTCGCGCGCAGCACCTCGACGATCGCGGGCGCATCGCTGGCCTCGCCGCCGGCGGCGAGCGCGACGGCGACCCGCTCCGTCGCCTCCCGGGTAAGCCGGGCGCTGCGCTCGGGCGTGAGCCAGCCGCAGCCCGTGACGAAGCTCGCCAGCGCATCGGAGACCTTCGCGGCGATGACCTGCCGCAAGCGCGCCGGCAGATCGGGGCGCGCGAGAAGCGCCTCCCGGAGGGCACCGCAATCGCCCGAGCGCTCGACCATGCGCTCCAGCGAGAATTCGGGAATCTCGGCCTGGCGGTTTCCCGCGAGCGCGACCAGCGCCTCCTCGCCGCCGACCTCGGCCAGCGCGGCACAGACGCTCGCCGGCACACGGCGACGGGTGGCGATGGCGCGCTGGGCGAGCGCGTCGCCCACGGCGGCCGCGTCGACGAGATCGGCCTCGGTGAGGACCGGCGAATGGGCCAGCACGAGAGCCGCGATATCGCTCTGCTCGCCCACGAAGCCGAGGATGAGGTTGCGCGGCGCGAGCGGCGACGGCGCCATCTCCTCCGCGATGGCGCGGCGGACGCGCGGCGACGGATCGTCGATGAGCGCAATCAGCGCGGTCTCGGCCTCGCGACGCTCCTCCTCGGACAGGCGGGAGCGGAGATAGGCACCCGCCAGCGCCGCCGCGCCGGCCGCCCTGGCTTCGGCGTTGGCGGTGCGGGCCCAGAGCAGGAAACGGCGAACGATCATGTCCCGCTCCGCTGAATCATGAAGGCCGAGAGATTGAGGGGCGCCCGGCGCTGCGGTTTCGCAGCCGGAGCGGCCTGCGCCACATCCGCCTGGCCGAGATTGGCCGGGCGCGCGGGCGGCAAGGGCGCGCTCGCCGGCTGCCCCTGCGCCGCGGCGGCGGCTGTCGCCGCCGGACCGGCGGAGGACCGTGCGTCACTGGCCTTCGCGCGGGGGAAATAGCGATCGGCCGGATCGAGCGACGCCAGCCGCGTGCCCTCGGCGCGCGGCGTCGACCAGAGATTGCTGACGGCGGAGGAGACGGGAGCGCGCGAGCCCTCGGTCGAGAACAGGCCGATCAGCCCTTTGGCGCGGTTGGGAGCGAGGCCGGCGGCGATTTCCGCCACGGGAGGCTCGGCATTCGTCGCGGGGGCCTGCGCGGCCGTGGCGGCGACCTGCGTGCCGGCATGGCTGGCGGCCAGCACGCCATAGACCTCCTGCACGCTGCGGGCGCGGCCGGCCTTGTCGTAGAAGATGCCCCGATTGGCGGCGGCGGCTTCGGGAAAATCGCTCGCGGCGGCGCGACCGGGGTCGCTCGCCACGGAGCGGATCAGGTCGGAGGCCCCGCGGGCGCCCAGGACATGGGCCATGTAGAGTTCGCCGGCATTGGGCTGGCGGCCGATGCTGGCGGCGAGCTGATCCCGGTTCTTCTGCGTCAGGGCGCCGGCCATGACGGCGGCGACCTGGGGGTCCTTGCGCAGGGACAGAATCTTCTCGCGGGCCGAGGGGTCCGACACCGTCAGGCGGCCGTCGCTCGACTGGCTGATGGCATCCGCATAGTTGGCGAGGCCCTGCTTGGGCCCCTCCTGCTTCACCATGGAGAGCCAGGTCTGCTCGATGAACTGGAAGAGCCCCGTCGCGCTCGAAGTCGGGGCCTTGGCGTCGGGCTGCAGCGAGGATTCGCGCTGGGCGGTCTTGAGCAGGTAATCGAAGCCCGTCCCGGTCTTCTGCGCCCCGTCGCGAATGGCGCTGACGACCGGGTCTGCCGGCCGTGTCTCTCGCGTCTGGGGGGTGGTGAAGAGGAACATCCAGGCTCTCGATGACGCCCTCGGCGGAGTCGCCGGGAACGATCCGAAGGTGCCTCGATTATGGTAAGCGAACGGTTAAGATGCCGCATCCGAAGGCGTGAAGACGACCGCGGGCGGGCGAATTCCAGCGTCGGCGCCCTGCGGCGAGGGGAAGCGGCCCGACGGGTTTCCTGTTTGCCTCGCGATGCTCTACGAATTGCCGCGCCGGCCGACCGGGCCGGTATGGATCGCCGCGCGTCCCGCCGGACGCGACCACGGTGCTCCATCCCATGTGATCGCATCGGAGGAACGGCGATGGCGGAACCGAGGCGCCACAAGCGCGGCGGCATCTATTTCGAGGACTTCCGTGTCGGCAGCCTGATCGAGCACGGGCTGACGCGGACCGTCACGCAGATGGACAACATGCTGTTCTCGAACATGACGCTGAACCCGCAGCCCCTTCACATCGACGCGCATTTCTGCGCGACCGAGACCGAATGGGGGCAGCCTCTGATGAACTCGCTGTTCACGCTCGGCCTGATGATCGGCATCGCCGTCAACGACACGACGGTCGGCACGACCATCGCCAATCTCGGCATGACGGATGTGCGCTTCCCGGCCCCGCTCTTCGAGGGCGACACGGTGAACTGCACGACGGAGATCGTCTCCAAGCGCGAATCGCGCTCGCGCCCCGAGGCCGGAATCGTCGAGTTCTTCCACCGCGCCTACAAGCAGGACGGCACGCTGGTGGCCGAGTGCCGCCGGCAGGCCTTCATGCTGAAGGCTCCGGCCGCCGCGACCGTCGCGGTCTGAAGCGGCATGCGTTCGCTCCTGTTCGTGCCGGGCGACAGCGCCCGCAAGCAGCAGAAGGGGCTGGAGAGCGGCGCCGACGCGCTGATTCTCGACCTCGAGGATTCCGTCGCGCCCGAGGCCAAGCCCGCCGCGCGCGAGACCACCCTCGCCTTTCTGAGCGAGGCCCGCGCGCTCGCCCGGCGCCCGCGCCTGATCGTGCGCGTCAACGCGCTCTCCACCGGGCTGACGCAGGCCGATCTCGACATGGTGATGCGCGGCGCGCCCGACGCGATCATGCTGCCGAAATCCGAGGGCGGCGCCGATGTCGGCCAGCTCGCGGCGAAAATCGCCGTGCGCGAGGCCGAGAACGAGCTGCCGGACGGCACGACGCGGATCATCGCCATCGCCACCGAGACCGGCAAGGGCATCTTCGGGCTCGGCAGCTATGCCGGGGCCTCGCACCGGCTCGCCGGCCTGACCTGGGGCGCCGAGGACCTCTCGGCCGATGTCGGCGCCGAGACCAACCGTCTCGACGACGGCGGCTATACCGATCCCTACAGGCTCGCGCGCTCGCTCGTCCTGTTTGCGGCGGCGGGGGCGCAGGTCGACCCTATCGACTCCGTCTTCACGAATTTCCGGGACGAGGCCGGCCTGCGGGCGGAGAGCCTCGCGGGACGCCGGGACGGCTTCACCGGCAAGATGGCGATCCATCCGGCGCAGGTCGCGGTGATCAACGAGGTCTTCTCGCCCTCCCCGGAGTCACTGGCGCGGGCGGAGGCGATCATCGCCCTGTTCGAGGCCAATCCCGGCGCGGGCGTGATCGGGCTCGATGGCGAAATGCTCGATCGTCCCCATCTCGTCAGGGCGCAGCGCCTCAAGGCGCGGGCGGCACCGCCGCAGGCAGGCTGAAAGGACCATCGCATGGCAGAGGTTTTCGAGATCACCGGCATGCATTGCGAGGGCTGCGCCTCGCGCGTCCAGCGCGCGGCGACGGCCATCGCGCCGGGGGCGACGGTGACGCTCGATCCGCCGCGGCTGACGCTGCCGACCGGCAGCACGCTCGACGCGGCCGCGATCAACACAGCGCTCGCGGCCATCGGCGACTACCGGGCGAAGGAACCCGCGGCGGGGTAGCATCCGCTCCGTCATTCTCGGGCGTCGCGAAGCGCCGACCCGAGAATCCCTCATCCAAGAGATGCTCGGGTCAGGCCCGAGCATGACGCCGTGACGTGAGCGCGTCCTAACCGCCCGGCGGCCGCTGCAGCGAGAACAGGTTGTCGACCTCGGCGTAGTCCATATAGCCGCAGCGAGCGACCGGGTTGGCCTTGAGCGTGTCGAAGCGTCCGTCGCTGAGATAGGCGTCGTCGATGAAGATGCCGACGACCTGCCCCAGCACGAGCCAGCGGTCGACCGCCTTGCCCTCGAGATCGACGAGTTGCTGCACCGAGAGCAGCTTGCATTCGAGCGCGGCCGGCGTCCCGGCGACGCGCGGCGGCGCGACGAAACGGGACGGCGCCATCTCCAGCCCGGCATGGGCGTATTCGCTCTGCCCGCGCGGCAGCGGCGCCGAGGTCGCGTTCATCTGCTGGATCAGCGCCTTGCTGACCACCGAACAGGTGAATTCCCGCGTCTCCTCGACAAAGGCGACCGCGTCCTTCTTCGCCTCGGAGGAGAAGGCGACGATGTGCGGGCGCGTCGCGATGGCGTTGAAGAAGCTGTAGGGCGACAGATTGACCTCGCCCTTCGCGCTCAGCGCCGTGATCCAGCCGATCGGCCGGGGCGAGACGATGGCCTTGAAGGGATCGTGCGGCAGCTTCAGCGCGTCCTGCGTCGCGGTATAGATCATGACTCGGCTCCGAAACGGGTGACGATCTGGGCGAGTTCGGGCCGCTCGCGGTCGGCCGGCGCGGCCGTCGGCGTGCCGATATGGACGAAGCCGGCGATGCGCTCGTCCTCGTCCAGACCAAAGGCCGTGAGCAGTTCGCGGTCGAAGGCGAACCAGTTCGTCAGCCAGGAGCCGGCGAAGCCCATGGCATGGGCGGCGACCAGCATGTTCATGCAGACCGCGCCGGCCGAGAGCTCCTGCTCCCAGAGCGGGATCTTCACATGCTCTCGGGCCCGCGAGACCACCGCCACGATCAGCGGAGACTGGAGCCGAGCGCGCTCGAAGGCGACCTGCTCCTCGCCGGCCTGCGGATTGCGGGCGCGAAAGCGCGCGGCGACCAGATCGGCCGCCTTCTCCTTGCCGGCGCCGGAGAACAGGATGAAGCGCCAGGGCGCGAGCTTGCCGTGATCCGGCACGCGGGCGGCGATCGTCAGCAACTCCTGCAGCGCTTCGCCCTCGGGGCCGGGCGCGGTCAGGAATTGCGGCGGCACCGAGCGGCGCGACTTGAGCAGGGACAGCGTGTCGGTCATGGGGATATCCGGTCCGAACGGGAGATGGCACAGGGGCCGGGCAGAGCATCGCGGAGATGCCTTGCGGCGAGGGGCCTTCCAGACCTAAGTCTTCGCCATGATGAGGACAAGCGAACCTGCTCCTACATGCGTGCAAGGCCGCCGAGGACCCTGAGCATGCTCGAACCAGACCGCCCGCACGTCGTGCGCCGCCGCAGCGGCTGCTTCGTCGCGGCCCTGTTCGTGGCCGCGACGTCCCCGGCGCCGGCCCAGACGCTGACGAACCCGCCGCAGAGCCCGCCCGCCCTGCCCGCCCCCGCGGTGCCGGCACCGCCTCCGGCCACGGCTCCCCAGGCCCTGCTCATCGCCTCGGCGCAGTTCGCCGGCGAGCGCAAGCCCATCGGGTCGGGGCTCGTCTGGCGTGTCCTCGCCGAGACGGCGGACGGCTCGCCGCCGCGCATCATCGCCCGCTCGCAGGATGCGCAACCGCGTTTCCTCCTGCCGCCCGGCTCCTATGTGCTGCACGCGGCCTATGGCTTCGCGAGCGGCACCAAGCGCGTCAATCTCGGGCCGCAGGGCTCGGCGGAGCAGGTCGCGGTGAGTGCCGGCGCGCTGTCGCTGGCGGGCTCGATCGGCGACACGCCGATCCCGCCCGCACAGCTCAGCTTCTCGGTCTTCGTGCCGCTGCAGGGCAATTCGGAGGGGCGGCTCGTCGTCTCCAGCGCCAAGGGCGGGGAGCTGATCCGGCTGCCGGAGGGCACCTATCACATCGTCTCGACCTATGGCGATTCGAACGCGATCCAGCGCGCCGACGTGAAGGTGGAGTCGGGCAAGGTCACGGACGCGACGCTGCATCACCGCGCCGCGCGCGTGACGCTGAAGCTCGTCGCGGCCGCCGGCGGCGAGGCCTTCGCGGGCACCGCCTTCAGCGTGCTGACGCCGGGCGGCGACGTCATCCGCGAGGCGATCGGCGCCTTCCCGCAGGTCATCCTGGCCGAGGGCGACTATGTGCTGATCGCGCGGCAGGAGGGGCAGGTCTTCTCGCGCGAGTTCAAGGTGGAATCGGGCCTCGACCGCGACATCGAGGTGCTGGCGCGATAGAGTATCGAACTGAATATCGTATTCAGCCCGACACTCTATCTCTTTGATCTCGCATCGGCTTTCTTCCGAAAACCGCGCTCCACTTTTCGGGCCGATGCTCTAAGTCTCCCGGCTCAGTTCGAGGCGCCCGGAGCCTCGGCGAAATCGGATTTGCGGCCGGTCAGGGAGGCGGCGATGCCTTCGGCGAGGCGGATCGCGAGGCAGCGATTGCCGGCGTCGACCAGATGCACCCCGTCCATGCCGATGATCTCCTCGGCGCTGAACTGCTTCGAGCGCGCCCAGTTGCGCATGATCGCGTAGCGCGGGAAGACCGGGACGCCCTGCTCCGTCGCCGTCCTGAGCAGCACCTTGCGGTAGTCGTCGTAGAGCGGGTAGCGCTCCTCGCGCGGCAGCCATTGCAGGTCCATCAGCACGAGGTCGATGCCGGCGCCCTGAAGCCGCGCAATGCCCTTGCGCAGGATCTTGGCGAAGCGCTCCTCCCCGACATTCCGGATGGCGTCGTTGGCGGCGGTCTGCCAGATCACCAGCGCCGGCTTCTCCTCGAAGACATCGGGCTCCATGCGCTGGACCATGTCGTAAGCCGACTGTCCGCCCGCCCCCTTGTTGACGACGGTGACCTCGCGATCCCGCAGGCGGCGGCGCAGCTCGGCCTGAAGCAGCGCGGGGTAGCTCCGGTCCTCGGGCCCTGCTCCCGCCCCAGCCGTGCTCGAGGAGCCGAGCGCGACGATCCTGAGTTCGCCCGTCTCGGCCAGCGCCCTCGCCGCGCCCGGCAGCGCCGGCAGGAAGGGCTGCTGGCCCGCGCCGAGGCGGCAGCGCAGATCGCTCATGCCCGTGGGGGCGATGGGCGCGACGGGACCGGCGGCGGCCGTGGTCGCGAGGGCGAGAAGGGTCAGCGCCGCGCCGCCGGCACGCCAGGCGCGGGCTCGGTCTCTGCGGCGGAGCTGCGAAGCGTGATCGACTGGTACCACGACAGGAACACCCCAAGGCCCGCCAGAAGTGTAGTCCCCCCGAGGCAGACGAACAACTGAGCCCCCGGAGCGAAGGAAAACTCGGCCAGCACGATCTGCCCGACGATGGACAGGACGATCCCCACCCAGAAGACCTCGAGCGAATGGCGCCCCATCCGGGCGAGCACACGGCCCGCACCGAACGAGAGCAACGTCCCTCCCTTCGGCAGCCAGCGGATCGCGAGCCACGAGACGGCGAGCACATGGGCGAGATGGGCCCAGGAGAGGTTCGTCTTGTCCGAGCCGAGCTGGACGGCATCGAACCAGTCGTTGAGCAGGGCGATGTCGAGCGGATTGCCGGAGGCCGTCTTCGCATGCCAGGCGAAGGCGATGAAGCCGAGCGCCAGCAGGTCCAGCCGCCGCGACCGGGGCGCGGCGATGCCGAGCTGAAGCGCGCGACCGATCACGACGCCGAGCGTGAAGACGACCTGCCAGGCGAAGGGGTTGAAGAACCAGCCGTTCGAGCGCGTGTTGGGGAAGTTCCAGCCCATCGCGAGCGCCAGCTGCCAGATCGCGAGCGAGACGACGAGGGTCGCCAGCGGGCTCACCCGCACGGCGTGATAGATCGCCGGGAACAGGGCGAGAAGCACGATGTAGAGCGGCAGGATGTCGAGATAGGAGGGCTGGTATCGCAGCGTCAGCGCATCCACCAGCGCCTCGAAGGTGTCGTTGAAGAAGGGCTGGATGTTGATCGCCTCGACATAGAGCGGGTTCTGGGTGCGCGTGACTGCCGCCGCGACCACGCCGCAGACGATGATGAAGACCGAGATATGGGCGATGTAGAGCGTGCCGATGCGCGCCCCGATCCTCAGCGCCGCCACGGGCAGGCCGCGCCGCTCGATCAGGTTGCCATAGGCGAGCGTCGCCGACACGCCAGCGAGCAGGACGAAGATGTCGGCCGCGTCAGAGAAGCCGAAATTATGCGGCATGTAGCCGGAGACGACATTGCCCGGCATGTGATTGATGAAGATCACCAGCAACGCCAGCCCGCGGACCACGTCGATCCTGGCATCGCGTCCCATCGGGGCGGCGAGCGCCCCGCCGGCCGAGCGGCCGAAAGAGAGAAACCGGATGATCGGGGTGGCTCGCGGCACCGGCGGCATCCTCGGCTGCAGGCGAAAGGCTTCGGACGGAACGTTGGATGGCGATGTCGGTTCCGGCGGGAAGCCCCGCCGATGAACGCTTTCCAACAATTCCGTTCATCTGGCGTTCATATCGCGAGCCTGCTTCGGCGTCACCCGCGGCGTGCTCACAAGGCCGTGTTCCGAGCGTCCGCAGGCGGCCAAGGCCGGGCAGAATCGCCCTCCCCCGGCGCGCAAGCACCTGTTCCGACAGATGTTTTCCGATCAGGGCGGCCGGCGTAACGCCGCCGCCTAGTACGGCGGCTCGGCGTGGACGAGCTTGCCGTCGACGAGCAGGCGCTTGATCGCGGCCTCTCCGGAAGCCGCGACGGCCGCGACCACCTCGATGCGGGCCCTGGCGGTCGTCTCTATCGCACGCCCGGAGCCCTGCGGGACGAAATAGCTCTCCAGGCCGTAGGCGACGCGCAGGCGGTCGCGGCCGGCCCCGCAATCGGACGATCCGTCGTCCCGGAGGGCGCAGGCACCGACCGAGACGACCCGGCCGGCGATCACGACCGTCCCCGGGGCGTCGGACGGACGGCGGCGGAAGGCGCCGGTCGCGCGGGCGAAGCCGTCGCCGTCCCGTTCCAGCGTCACGAAGACCGTCTCGCCGCGCCTGAAGGGCGGCTCGCCCGCCTCCGGGCGCGCCGGGACCGTGCCGATGGCGTAGGACAGCACGACATAGTCGCCGCGAAACAGATCGCGCGGATCCACCGGCACCGTTCTCAGCCTGACTTCCGTCCCCGAGCGAAGGATGCCCGCGCGGCTCTCGACCAGCGCCAGCAGGACGCCGCAGAGGAGAACGATCGCCGCCAGCGCGCGCCAGAGCAGCGGGATTCGCGCCACGACGCGATCGGCGGACGCGAAACTCACGGCGCCACCTCCTTCGGCGGAGCCAGCCGCGCGAAGAGCCTGCGGAACAGCGTCGCCATGACGAGCAGCAGCACGCCCGCGACCAGAAAGAACAGGGACTGGTCGAGCAGCGTGCCGATCGTCTGCCAGAGCAGGATCAGGATCGCGAGGCCGAACAGGCCCGATCCGGCCAGCATCATGCGGCGCACGCCCCCGAGCGAGCCGGCCGCGACGAGCGCGATCGCCGAGAACAGGATCAGGCCGGCGACGGCGATCTTGCCGACGATGCCGGTGACGATGCCGCTCCAGAAGACAGCCGGCACCAGCAGCGCCAGCAGCAACGCGCAGGCCGCCGGCCAGGCGAAGCGACGCTCCCGCGCAAGAAACGCCAGCGCGAGGGAAACCGGGATCGCCACAGCATAGGCGGCGAAAACGAACAGATAGGCCCGCCCCGGCTGCGCCATCCCGCGCTCGAGGATGCGCACGAGCTCGACGGAAAGGCTGAGGGCCAGGCCCATCAGCCCCCACGGCAGGAAGCAGGTCGCGATCGCCGGGCCTCCGCGATCAAGCGCGAGCGCCGCGACGCCGACGCTCGCGACCGAGATCGCCAGACCATAGGCGAGCAGCCCGTAGTCCCAGTACCGGAACAGGAAATTGCCGGGGAGCATGCCCAGCCAGATCAGCAAAGCGAGGACGGCGAGGTGGTGGACGAAGCGGCTCGTCCGCGAGCAGGCGATCCAGAGCGCCGGCAGATACAGCGCCAGGAACGGCAGATGCCGCGCGCCGTCCGCCTCCGTCCAGCGGCCGATGCTCCAGGCGCAGAGCGCGGCGAAGGCGACGGCGAGCGCACCGTTCGAGCGCAGCAGGAAGGCGACCACGAGCGCGCCGAGCGCGACCAGCAGGGCTCCGCCCGGCCAGTCCGCCGGCAGATGATACATCTGGCCGACCAGCGCGATGCCGGCCCCGAACAGCAGGACGCCGCAGGTCGCGGCCGCCTCGGCCCCGCCGGAGGAACCGTTGCGCTCCAGCCGTGCCGAGACGCCGAGCGCCAGCGCCACCGCGAGCACGATCATGCCGAGCTTCAGGAGCCGCGGGATCTCCTCCCAGTTCGCCGCGACGAAGGCGGCGACGCTGGCGGCGATCAGGAGGCCGCCGAACAGGCCGAGAAGCGCCGGCAGCCTGAACCCGCCCTCGCCGGCGAGCGAACGGCGGATCGCCGCCGCGCTCTCGGCGCTGACGAGCCCCTCGGCCACCCAGCGAATGAGATCGGCGTCGAGCCGCTTGCGATAGGACCCCGTCAGCATGCCGCCAATCTGGCATGGCGGCCGGGGGGCTTGCTAGGGCTGCCCGGTCATGCCCGCCTCCGTGGCGAGCATCCCTGCCGCCTCCGCCGCGCGCATGGCCCGACATGCGCCGCGCGGGCAGGCGCGGCACGGCCGGGGCGAGCCCGACCATGCCGCCGGTTCCAACGGCCTCGCCTCAGGCCGCCTTCGCGGCCTTGCGACGGACGAGATCGGGCGCGGACGCCTCCTCGGTCAGCGCCGCCAGCATCGCGTCGAGCGACAGCACGGTCTGAGCCTGGCTGCCGAGGCGGCGGACGGTGACGGTCCTCTCCTCCGCCTCGCGCTTGCCGACCGCGA
Source organism: Chelatococcus sp. (assembly GCA_003248805.1). Classification (GTDB taxonomy): domain Bacteria; phylum Pseudomonadota; class Alphaproteobacteria; order Rhizobiales; family Beijerinckiaceae; genus Allobosea. Next base: position 76,992 of record QFQY01000029.1, read on the forward strand.
GGATGACCGGGACCTTGGCCAGCGAATGCTCACGCACCTTGTAGCTGATCTTCTCGTTGCGAAGATCGGCGCGGGCCCTCAGGCCGGCATTCATGCAGGCGATGGTGACCTCCTCGGCATAGGCGTCGGCCTCCGAGACGATCGGGCAGACGACGATCTGCTCGGGGGCCAGCCAGAGCGGGAAATGCCCGGCATGGTGCTCGATCAGGATGCCGGTGAAGCGCTCCAGCGAGCCGCAGATGGCGCGGTGGACCATGACCGGCTGCTTCTTCTCGCCGTCCGAGCCGATATAGAACGCCCCGAAGCGCTCCGGCAGGTTGAAGTCGACCTGGGTGGTGCCGCACTGCCAGTCGCGGCCGATGGCGTCGCGCAGGACGTATTCGAACTTGGGGCCGTAGAACGCCCCCTCGCCCGGATTGATCTCGGTCCTGATCTTGCCGCCGGATTCGCTCGCGATCTGCTCCAGCACCTTCGTCATGACGTCCTCGGCATGGTCCCAGAGCGCGTCGGAGCCGACGCGCTTCTCGGGCCGGGTCGAGAGCTTGATGACGAGATCCTCGGTGAAGCCGAAATCCGAATAGACCGAGAGGATCAGCTCGTTGATCTTCAGGCACTCGGCGGCGAGCTGCTCCTCGGCACAGAAGATGTGCGCGTCGTCCTGCGTGAAGCCGCGCACGCGCATCAGGCCATGCAGCGCGCCCGAGGGCTCATAGCGATGCACGGCGCCGAATTCGGCAAGCCTGATCGGCAGATCGCGATAGCTCTTCAGGCCGTGCTTGAAGATCTGGACATGGCCCGGGCAGTTCATCGGCTTCAGCGCGAACATGCGCTGGTCCTTCTCCGGATCGCTGGGATGCTCCAGCGCGCCGGCCGATTTCACCGCGAACATGTTGTCCTGGTACCAGCCCCAGTGGCCGGAGGTCTCCCAAAGCGACTTGTCGAGGATCTGCGGGGCGTTCACCTCCTCATAGTCGGCGGCGAGGCGCCGGCGCATATAGGCGATGATCTCCTGGAACAGGCGCCAGCCCTTGGAGTGCCAGAAGACGACGCCCGGCCCCTCCTCCTGGAAGTGAAACAGATCCATCTCGCGGCCGAGCTTGCGGTGGTCGCGCTTCTCGGCCTCCTCGATCTGCTTGAGGTAGGCGTCGAGCTCGTCCTGCTTGGCGAAGGCGGTGGCGTAGATGCGGGTCAGCATGGCGTTGTTGCTGTCGCCGCGCCAATAGGCGCCCGCCGTCTTCATGAGCTTGAAGGCGTTGCCGACCTTGCCGACCGAGGTCATGTGCGGGCCGCGGCAGAGGTCGATCCAGTCGCCCTGCGCATACATCTTCAGCGTCTGGTCTTCCGGAATCGCATCGACGAGCTCGACCTTGTAGGCCTCGCCCTTGGCGGCGAAGAATTCCTTCGCCTTGTCGCGGCTCCACTCTTCCTTGGTGAAGGGTTTGTCGCGCGCGATGATCTCGCGCATCTTCTTCTCGATCGCCGGGAAGTCCTCGGGCGTGAAGGGCTCGTTGCGCGCGAAATCGTAATAGAAGCCGTTCTCGATGACCGGGCCGATCGTGACCTGCGTGCCCGGAAAGAGCTCCTGCACCGCCTCGGCGAGCACATGCGCGGCATCGTGCCGGATCAGCTCCAAGGCGCGCGGATCCTCCCGCGTCAGGAACTCGATCTTCGCGTCGGTGACGATCGGATCGGCGAGGTCGACGACCGTGCCGTCGAGCACCATGGCGACGGTGCGTTTCAGGAGCGATGGGGAAATGCCGCCGGCGATCTCCTTTCCGGTGATGCCGGAGGAGAATTCGCGCCTGGCGCCGTCGGGAAATGTCAGGGAGATCGTCATCGATCGCACTCCTGCTCACTCGGGGATACGAGCCCCGTAAGACAAGGCCGGATACATTCGGGGGCTTGCGCCGGGATATCCGTATCCGGGGGAGGATATCGCCGGGAGCCGGGCCTATACGAGCCCGGGCATCGAGGCAATGGCGGCGAGAGGCGCGGCGGGCTCCCGGCGCCCGGCTCGGAACATTGCCGTTTCGTCATCCTTCGCCCATCGCGCGGCAAGGCCCCTGCGGGAAAATGCCATGGCCACGACATGTTTCAGCCATGAAGGAGCCCAGCGCATGATCCGCATCCTCACCGCCTCCGCCGTTCTCGTCCTCACCGCCGGGCCGCTTCTGGCGCAGGAGCGCGGTGCGCTGCGCGACGCCTGCAGCCAGGACGCGGCGACGCTCTGCTCTGGCGTCAAGCCCGGCGGCGGCCGCATCCTGGCCTGTTTCAAGGAGAAGAGCGCGCAGCTCTCGGAAGGATGCCGCACGGCGCTGAGCCAGGCCCGCACCGCGCGTTAGATCATCGGACCGAATAGCGTATTCGGCCCGATGATCTAACTTCTTGTTCCGGCATCGGCTTTTCCGAAACCGCGCTCCACTTTTCGGGCCGGTGCCCTAGACATCCGGCTCGACCGGCGGCGTGTTGGTGCCGCACCAGCGGCCATAGGACCAGGGCCGCCACCAGCGGGCGCCGGGCGGCAGTTCCTCGCAGACGAGGTCGATGCCGCTCGTGCCCAGCGGCGTGCAGCGGCAGATGCGCGCGACGCCGACCCAGCCGCCGCGCCAGAGGCCGAAACGCTGGATCGCCTCGTCGGTGTATTCCGAGCAGCTCGGCCAATGCCGGCACTGCCGCCCGATCAGCAGCGAGAGGCTGAGCTGGTAGCCGCGGATCGCTCCATGCGCGGCGCGGCGCGGCAGCCGCGCGAGAAAGGCTGGCGCGGAAAGCCTTTTTTCAGCAAAGAGACGCGACAATGCCGTCTCCGGATCCTCGCGATTCGTCACGCCGCCCTTATCCGCTTCTTATCCATCGGTCGAGATGAGCCATGATCCGCGCTGAACGCCCCAGCAAGAGCGCAACCAGCCTTGGTGCCGGCCTCGGCCTGATGCTGGCTCTCGGTTTCGCCACGCCGGCTTCCGCCCAGCAGCGGGCCAACCTGTTGTGGCTCGAGCCCGGCAAGATCGACGTCGCGCGCATCATCGGCCTGCCGCCGGCGCAGGGAACGCCCGAGGCGAAGGCCGAATTCGAGCAGGTGCTCCAGATCACGCTCAACCGCACGCCGGAGCGCGAGAAGGCCGCCATCGCCGACCAGTACCAGACCGTCGCGCGCTTTCTGGACGGCATCGAGCATTCCTATGTCGACAACGCGCATCGCGAAGTCCGCCTGTTGTTCCGCGAGGCGCAGATCGAGCTGTCCATCGTGCTCCTCAGCGTGCGCCGCCTGACCAACCGGCCCCGTCCCTTCACGGTCTGGAACAAGGTCCGGGTCAAGCCTTGCCCCGGCGCGAGGCCGGAGGGCAGCTCCTTCCCGGCCGGGCACGCCGCGACCGCCGCACTCTACGCCGACCTGCTGACGCAGGCCGCCCCGGAACTCGCCGAGCGCTTCGAGGAGCGCGTGAAGAGCTACACCGAGAGCCGGCTGGTCTGCGGCTTCCACTATCCCAGCGATCTCGTCGCAGGCGACAAGGTCGGGCGTGCCGTCGCCAAGGCGCTGCTGGCCGACCGAGCCTTCCGCACCCGCTTCGACGAGACCGTTCCCGAGATCCGGCAGGCGCTCGGTCTGAAGCAGGTCACGCAGCAGCCTCCCGCCGCTTCGCCTCGATCTGGCTGATCGCGTCGACCACGGCGTCGAAGGTCAGCATGGTGGAGGCGTGGCGGGCCTTGTACTCGCGCACCGGCACCAGAACCTCGAGATCGCTCCACTTGCCCGCCGGGGGCTCGGCGCCCTGCTTCAGGATCGCCAGCGCCTGCTCGCGAACCTCCCGCAGCTCCGCCGCCGTCGCCCCGACGACATGGCGCGCCATGATCGAGGACGAGGCCTGGCCGAGGGCGCAGGCCTTCACCTCATGGCCGAAGCCGGTGACGACATCCCCTTCCATGGTGACATCGACCGTCACCGTCGAGCCGCATAGTTTCGAGTGCGCCCGCGCCGTCGCGTCGGGAGCCGCGAGACGCTGCAGCAGCGGAATGTTCGCCGCCAGGGAGAGGATGCGCTTGTTATAGACGTCGCTGAGCATATGTGCTTCTCCGCGAGGCCGGTGCGACCGGCACGCCGGCGCAATATAGGATGGCATGGCGGCGGACGGGAGAGTTCCCGGCATGCCGCGGGAAACTTGTCGGAGCCTCACGCGGGACGGTGGTCCAGGAGCCACCCTTCGACGTAGAAGCTGCATTGTAACGGGAGGCACCACATGAACCCTGTGGTTAAGTCCTTGTCCGTCGAGCGGGCGATCAGCCCCTCCGCAGACAAGTTCCTGATCAAGCAGCCGTCGCAGGAGGAGGCCGAGGCCGCCATCCGCACGCTGATCCTCTGGGCCGGCGACGATCCGCAGCGCGAGGGGCTGGCGGAGACGCCGCGCCGTGTCGCGAAGGCCTTCCGCGAATTCTACAAGGGCTATGACGAGGACCCGCACGAGGTTCTCGATCGCGTCTTCGAGGAGGTCGAGGGCTATCAGGACATGATCCTGGTGCGCGACATTCCGTTCTATTCGCATTGCGAGCACCACATGGTGCCCTTCGTCGGCAAGGCCCATATCGGCTACTATCCCTCGAAGGGGGTCGTCGGCCTGTCGAAGCTGGCCCGCGTCGTGGACGTCTTCGCGCGCCGCCTGCAGACGCAGGAGACGATGACGGCGCAGATCGCCAAGGCCGTCGAACAGGCGCTGGAGCCGCGCGGCGTCGCCGTGCTGGTCGAGGCCGAGCACATGTGCATGTCGATGCGCGGCGTGCGCAAGCAGGGCTCCTCCACCATGACGACGCAGTATACCGGCGTCTTCAGGGAGCCGGCGGAGCAGGTCCGCTTCTTCACGATGGTGAAGTCGCCGGGGCTGTAGGCGGGCCTTCCGCGAAAGCCTCGTCGCTTACGCTGCGCGCGCGTTCCCGCTATAGCGGGACCGCCTCGCCTCAACCCGGTATGCCGATGTCGACCTTTCCCTCCGCCCCGGACAAGACGGCCCTCGAGGAGGGCCCCATCCTGGCTCCGCGTTTCGACGCGCATGGACTCGTGACCTGCGTGACGACCGAGGCCGATACGGGCGAGGTGCTGATGGTCGCCCATATGAACGCCGAGGCCCTGATGCGCAGCATCGAGACCGGCGAGGCCTGGTACTGGTCACGCTCGCGCAAGGAGCTCTGGCACAAGGGCGCGACCAGCGGGCAGATCCAGACCATCGTCGAGATGCGGGTGGACTGCGACCAGGACGCCATCCTGCTGAAGGTCAAGGTCGCCGGCGACGGCGGATGCTGCCACACCGGCCGGAGATCCTGCTTCTACCGGATCCAGCCGCTCGCGGCCGCCGGAGCGGGTCCGCTCGTCTTCGCCTGACGGAGTGCAGCCCCGGCGCGCCTCCCCGGACGCCGCCTCATGACCGCCATCTCATGGCCGCCGCCTCGCCGAGGCAGGTTCATGTTTTCCTCATGTCACGTCATCATGATCCCCTGACTGCGGATGCGGGGCGTCCTGAGCTGAGGCGAGGCGGGTCTGACGTGGCGAGAATCGATCCGGAGATGCAGGACCAGACCGTCGAGGCCGTGCCGCGCCGGGCGCGGCCGCGGATCGGTCTGGCCCTGGGCGGCGGCGCGGCGCGCGGCTGGGCGCATATCGGGGTGCTCGAGGTCCTGACCGAAGCGGGCTATGCGCCCGACGTCATCGCCGGCACCTCGATCGGCGCCGTGGTCGGCGGCTGCTTCGCGGCCGGCAAGATGCCCGAGTTGGCGCAGTTCGCCATGACCCTGACCAAGCGCCGGGTCGTCGGCCTGATGGATTTCCATATCGGCGGAGCGGGGCTGATCTCGGGCGGGCGGCTGAGGCGGCTGCTCGAGCTCGACCTCGGTCCGATCCGGATCGAGGAGCTGCCGCTGCGCTTCGTCGCCATCGCGACAGAACTCGGCTCCGGCCACGAGATCTGGCTGACGCGGGGGCCGGTGGTCGAGGCCCTGCGCGCGTCCTATGCGCTGCCCGGCGTCTTCGACCCGGTCAAGCTCGGCGGGCGCTGGCTCATGGACGGCGCGCTGGTCAACCCGGTCCCCGTCACGGCCGCCCGGGCGCTGGGCGCCGACATCGTGATCTGCGTCAACCTGAACTCCGACCTCGCCGGACGCGGCACCGTGATCCAGAGCCACGACGCCGAGCCCGATCACGTCGTTCCGGAACTCGACGTCACGCCGAATTCACGCTGGCTCGGCGGTTTCAGCGGCGCTGCCCAGCGCCTGCGCGGCCTCGTCGGCCGGCCGGAGGAGCGGCCCGGCCTGGCCGGCGTCATGATCGACGCCTTCAACATCACGCAGGACCGGATTTCGCGCTCGCGGCTCGCCGGCGACCCGCCGGACGCGACCATCGGACCGCGCCTCGGCCGTGTCGGCCTGTTCGATTTCCATCGCGCGGCCGAGATCATGGAACTCGGCCGCCAGGCCGCTAGGCGCGCGCTCGACGACATCGCCGCGGTGATCGCCGCCAACCCCGTGGCGGCGGACTGACGCGGCGCTCGCGCGCCGGTCAGGCCATCGCGATATAATCGCGCATCGCCCGGCTCTCCGCCTCGATCGCGGCGACGCGGTGCTTCACGACGTCGCCGATCGAGACCAGCCCCACCACCCGGCCGCTCTCCACCACGGGCACGTGGCGGAAACGACCCGTCGTCATGATTTCCATCAGCTCGTCGATGCTCGTCTGCGTCCGGCAGGTCACGACCTTGGCCGTCATCGCCCGCGACACCGGCGTCTCCAGCGCGGCCGCGCCGCTCTCGCCGAGCACCCGGATGATGTCGCGCTCGGACAGAATGCCGAGCAGCGCGCCGTCGGCGCCCATCACGACGACCGCCCCGATCCGCCGCTCGCTCAGGGTCCGGACCGCGTCCCCGAGCGTCCGATGCGGCTGCACCGAAACGACGTCACGGCCCTTGTGACCGAGTAGCTGTTCGACATGCATGTTCGTTCCTCCTGGGACATGGCGCCGTTGTCCGGCACTCGTTTCACGCGCTTCCGGTCGCCGTCGAGGCAGACGCCTCGCCGCTTCGGCGCCGGAACGCTGGATGCGCAACTGTGAGCGAAGACCGTGGCGCCGGCAAGGCTCGCGAGGAGGCCAGCGATCAGGCTCGCGGGGACGCCTCAGCGCCGGGTCGCGCCCCTGTCGAACAGCGGAAACAGCAGGAGCCCCGCGACGAAGCCGCCGATATGCGCCTCCCAGGCGATGCTCGTCTCCTCGCCGAAGATCGGCACGAGCCCGGCCCCGAACAGGATGTTCGTCGCGAACCAGATTCCGATGAAGATCAGGGCCCGTGAATTGCGCCAGATCTGACCCAGCCCCTCGGCCGGTATCGCCCGGACGACCGCATCGTCGCCGAGTTCGCCGAAGCGCAGGCCCGGCGCGAAGACGAAGCGAATCGCCGCCGCAGTCGCCCCCGAGACGGCGGCCGACGCGCCGACCAGCGGCAGCACATCCAGCTCCCGCGACCACCAGTGCAGCAGCGCGCCGGCAATCGTCGAGAGGCCGAGAAGGCTCAGGAAGCGGCCCGCGCCGAGGCGGCGCGCGACCGGGCTTCCGAAAGCCGCATACCAGACCAGATTGGACACCAGATGCATCCAGGAGCCGTGCAGCAGGCCATAGGTCACCAGGCTCCACAGCCGCGGCCCGGAGCCGACGAGCATCAGCCGGGCGAGTTGAAACCGGTCCGCCGTCTCCAGGCTGGTGCCCGACTGGGCGAAGTTCGCCACGACCTCCTCGAGCCGGTCCGGCTGGAGCCAGAGCGTCAGGCGGGCGGGCACGAAGGCCAGGGCCGCCATGACGCCATAGTCGTCCTCCGGAGACAGCAGAGAACGGACAGCCTGGATCGCGACGAGCAGCAGACCCGACCAGACCACCACCGATGGAAGGTTGAGGACAGGCTCGCGCGCCGGAGGCAGCGGAGAGCGGGAATGATAATCGACCATATCGCCCAACCCTCGCCGAAGCCGCGCCCCGAGGCAAGCCGGACGGGTCGGCGAGACGAAAAAGGGGAAGGACCTCGCCGGCCCTTCCCCTTGTCCGACGCGGCGACGCCTATCGGCGGCACGGCCACGCCCCCACCCCGCGAGTCCCTCTCTCAGGACCCTGAATCCACGGCATTTGATACGCCTTCTAACGACTATCCACAATTTCAACCCTTCATTAACCCTACCGTATCCCTGCGCCTGTCCCTCACCGCCGAGCGTGGCAAGACGGCATGCCGGGTGCGTTCATACCGCCCGAGAAGGTTCGGCCGTCTCGCTTCCGCACGTCCGCGTTCCACTCTGGCACGCAAGGACGGCGGCCACCGGACCATTGGTTGCAGCACTGGACGCATTGATGAAGAATCCGAGCACCCGACTTGTATTCGACTACTGGGATGCTCTGCGTGGCGAGCGCGCCGCGCCCGAACGCGGTGAGATCGAGCCAAGCGGACTGCGCCATGCCCTGGCCGACACCTTCGTGCTCGAGAACGAACCCGTCGGGCCGGTTTTCCGCCTCGCCGGCACGCGGCTCTGTGCCATGATGGGCGGCGAACTGCGCGGCCGGCTCTTCACGGCACTCTGGAACGACGTCGAGTCGCAAGGCGAGATGCGCCGCCTCCTTCAGACCGTGATGGACGAGACCGCCGGCGCGGTCGCGGGCCTGGCCGGAGAAAGCGCCTCGGGCGCGCCGGTCTATCTGGAACTGCTGCTGCTGCCGCTGCGCTATCGCGGGCGCACCCATGCCCGCGTCCTCGGCGCGCTCTCGCCCGCCCCCACGCCGGACTGGCTGGGGCTGGACACGATCGCCTCGATGCGGATGATCTCGCTCAGGATGCTGTGGGCCGGCACGGCCGGGCGCACGCCGGGCAAGGCACCGCGCGCCACCCCGCCGAAGCTCGTCGTCCTGCCCGGCGGCAGGAGCTAGCCGCCATCGCGTCGCCGGGGGGCACGGCGCCGCTAGAGTATCGGACTGAATATCGTATTCAGTCCGATACTCTAACTCTTCGATCTTGCATCGGCTTTTCCCGAAAACCTCGCTCCACTTTTCGGGCCGATGCTCTAACGATGGAGCGAGACCGGGCTCCCGCAGGCGTCCCGTCACCGCGTGCCGCCGCGTCAGCCCGGCACAACCGGAAACAATTACAAACGAAACGACGGAACCGGCACCATGCGTTAACCAGATCCGTTTAGGATTGGGGAGTAACCGAGCTTAACCCTTATGCTGAGCGCGCTGAAATTGCCCCGAACGGCCGCCCGCCCTATCGAGCGCAGGCGTCATCAACGCATGAAGGTCGTGCTTCTCGGACGCTACATGCTGCCGAACCGCATGGAATATCCCTGCCAGTCGATCGACATCTCGCCCGGCGGCATCCATCTCGCCGCGCCGGCCCGACCGGCTCCGGGCGAACGGGTCATCGTCTATCTCGAGCATCTCGGCCGCATCGAAGGCCTCTGCGTGCGCACGACGATGGAAGGCTTCGCGATGACGATCACCGCGACCAGCCGCAAGCGCGAGAAGTTCACCGCCCAGCTGACCTGGCTCGCCAACCGCGAGGAGCTCGGCCTGCCGGAAGACCGGCGCCATGAGCGCGTCGTGCCGCGCAATTCGCGCTCCGTCCTGACGCTGGACGACGGGACCGAGGCGGTGGTGCGGGTCATCGACATTTCGCTGTCGGGCGCGGCCTTCGCCACCGATCTCGACCTGCCGATGAACATACCCGCGCGAATCGGCTCGACCCATGGCCGCATCGTTCGGCGCTTCGACGGCGGCTACGCGGTCGAATTCCGCCACCCCCTGTCGGCCGACGTGCTGGACGAGAATCTCGAACTCTGACTCGGGGCCTCCGGCCCGCCCGAGCGTCTCCCTCGCCGCCCTCACCCGCAGCGCCCCCGCCTCCGCGACAACGGGGAAGCGCGCCCGCGCCTGTTCGCCGGCAGTCCCGCGACCATGGGCAGGACCCGCCTTCCGCGCGCCGGACATGGTTGACACCCGGTAAACCGAAGCACCCACTTTCTAAACACCGATTTTTCGAGAGATTTAGCGTGCAGACGACTTCCGGCTCCGGACCGCCGATCCAGTAAAATTGTCAGTATTGGCTTCAAGCCGCATCCATCGGACACCGGCATCGTCGCCCCCAGGGACAGAAAGGGGACGACATGTCTTTCACTCCATTCAAATTCGTGACACCGATGCTTGTGGCCGGCTGCCTCGTCGCGCATGTCCCGGCCTTCGCGCAGAGCGGCTCCGCCGGCATTCCGGTCGCGAGCGCTCCGGCCGAAGTGTCCGGCGATGCACGGGCGCCCTATGCCTGGACCGATTTCTGCCAGCGCACCCCGGCGGAGTGCCGGGTCGACACCCGCGAGCCCGAGCGTGTGGAGATGACTTCGAAGCTCTGGAAGCTGCTCCAGACCGTCAACGGACGTGCCAACCGCGAGATCGAGGCCGTCACCGACCAGGACCACTGGGACGTGGTCGACCGGTGGGACATTCCGACCGACGGAAAGGGCGACTGCGAGGACTATGCGCTGCTGAAGCGCAAGCGCCTTGCCGAGGCCGGCGTTCCGCGCCGCGCCATGCCGATGACGGTCGTCATCGACGAGGAGAACGCCGGCCACGCCGTGCTGATGGTGCGCACCGACCGGGGCGACTTCATCCTCGACAACAAGCGCAACGCGATCCTGCCCTGGGGCCAGACGGGCTATGTCTACGTCAAGCGCGAGTCCCAGTACCGCACCGGCTGGACCTCGCTCGGCGGCGCGCAGACATCGACCGTCGCGTCCGTCGGGACGCGCTAACACGCGAATTCTTGCTGCCGGACATCTCTGTCCGGATCGCGAGACGATACGAGGCCGCCGCATCCCGTGGCAGCCTCGCGCAGGGACGGCGAGGCTCGGTCACGTCCCCACCCACCCGTCCCCAAGGCCGGGTTTCGCCAGGGCCGGCCTCCTCCCCGGGGCCGGCCCGCCCCCTTTTTCCGGCACCGCGCGGCGTCAGTCGAGCCGCTTCAAGCCCGCCGCGAACTGCTTCCAGCGCGCGACATAGCCACGGGCCGAGCCGGCGATTCCCGCTGCCGCCGCCTCGTCGAGCGTGCGGATGGCGCGCGCGGGCGAGCCGACGATCAGCGAATTGTCGGGAAACTCCTTGCCTTCGGTGACCAGCGCATTGGCGCCGACGAGGCTGTTGCGGCCGATGCGGGCGCCGTTCAGCACCGTCGCGCCCATCCCCACCAGGCTGTTCTCGCCGATGGTGCAGCCATGCAGGATCGCGCGATGGCCGATGGTGCAGCCGGCGCCGACCGTCAGCGGCGAGCCCATGTCCGTGTGCAGGACACAGGCTTCCTGGATGTTGCTGTCGGCGCCGATCTCGATCCATTCGTTGTCGCCGCGCAGCACGGCGCCGAACCAGATGCCGACGCCCGCCGCGAGCCTGACGCGGCCGATGACATGCGCATCCGGCGCGAGCCACCATTGCCCTTCGGCGGGCGTCTCGGGTGCGAGTCCATCGAGCGAATAGAGCGGCATGGCGGCGTCTCCTCGTGATTGTCCCAGAGGATTGCCGGCCGGCGGCGAGCGGCGTCAAGCACCGAGGAGATGAAGCAGGTCGAGCACGACACGACCCGACGCCATGCTCCAGAGCGCCGCGATCATGCTCGCCAGCATGACGAAGACGAACGGCCTGCCCTCGATGCGGCGCCCGCGCACGGTGTTGCGCAGGATCAGGAAAGGCGCGCTGAAGAGCACGACCGGGACGCTCGCCACCGCGACGACGCCGCCCGTCTCCAGCAGCCTGAAATCGGCGCGCCGCGCGGTGAAGAGCTCGAAGGCGCTGGCCAGAAGCCCGGCGAAGGCAAACCCCATCGCCAGCGACCGCAACATCTCGAGCGCGGCGGGTTCGATCGACAAGGCGGCACACTCCGGCGAGGACGGGCCGGACCGTGGCGCATGGTTTACGAAGTGTGAAGGAAAGCCTTGCGCAATGGTTAACGGGCAGTCCTTCGCAACCGGGCATTAGGGTTTACGCTCCCTTAAACCCGGCATGGTCCTATGGCGCATCTCCCTTTCCGAAGGTGCCGGACGTGACCGCGACCCTGCCGCAGGACCTCCCCCATCATCATGCCGCGCACCATCACGCGGCCCATCTCACGACATTGGTGCGCACGCGCCTCAAGCGCCCGCCCCCGCCGCTGCCGCGCGCCGACGGGGCCCTGCTCAAGGCCATGCTCGCCGTCATGGTCGCGGGGCTCGTCGCGACGGGCGCCGCTCTCTACCTGACGCATGGCGAGAGCGCGCCGCCATCGGGGTTTCAGGCGGCCCGCGTGGGCGGGGTATCCCTGGTCGTGCCGCGCGAGCTGACCGGCTCGGGCCGCGACGACGAGGCCAGGCTCGTCGGCATGACACGCCTGCGGCTGGACTGGCCCAGCATGGGGCCGGCCAGGCCCGACAGCCACGCCAGGCTTCTGATCACGCTGAGCCCGCCCGACAAGGTCAACGAGCCGGCCACGCAGCTCGCGACCTATGCGCGCTTCCTGACGCCGACCGTCTGGTCCAATCCCGGCGGGCTCGTGGTGCGCGGCTTCCGCAAGGGATCGCCCTTCGAGGGCGACGAATTCTACGTCTCGGTTCCCGACGGCAGGGGCTTCGCCGCGCGCTGTCCGGTCGACACCGGCGCCGGGGTTCTCGAGGAGCCGTGCCGCGTCACCTTCCGGCATCGCGGCATGGATGTGAACATCCGCTTCCCGCGCACGATCATCGCCGACTGGGAGATCATGCTCGGCGAAGTCCGGCGCACCATCGACCGGATGATGCGCTGAGCGCGCTCAATCCTCGTCGAGGTCGACGTCGAGGATGGCCATGGTGAAGTTGAAGGAGCGGTCGCCGTCCTCGTCGTCGTCATGGATGATGCCGATGAACTCGTCCGCGAGATAGACCTCGGCCGAATCGGTCTTCTTCATCCTTGCGCGCACGCTGATGCCATGGTTCGCGAAGGTGCGCCGCAGATAGGCTTCGAGCTTGGCGAGTTCTTTCTTGTCCACGGTAGGGGTCCTTTCGAATTGGCGGGAGCGATGCCACGGCAGGCCGGGCAGGGCAAGCGAAAGCGGTCATGCGCCGATCGCCGCCCCTCCGCTGCCGGCCGGGCATGCGGGCGCGAGCCCCGCTATTCCCCTCGGCCGACGCGCCTGCTTCATGCCCGCGCCCGACATGCCATAGTGCGGTGCCGACTCCTGCGACGACGGATCATCCTGCCATGACGGGCTGGCTTGCGCCCGCACTCGACTACATCTCCTCCTGGCTCGCCTTCCAGCTTCGCCACCACGAACAGCCCGGCGTCGCGATCGCGGTCGCACGGGGCGGCGAGGTCGTGCTCGACGCCGCCTTCGGCACCGCCGATCTCGCCACGGGAGAGGCTCTGACCCCGCTCCACGGCTTCCGCATCGCCTCCCATTCGAAGAGCTTCACCGCCGCGGGCCTCCTGAAGCTGCAGGAGGCCGGCGACGTGCGGCTCGACGATCCGGTCAGCTTCTACATCCAGGGCCTGCACCCGGAGATCGCGGCGGCGACGCTGCGCCAGATCGTCTCCAACAGCGCCGGGCTGACCCGCGACGGGCCCGACAGCGGGCAGTTCACCGACCGGCGGCCCTATCTCGACAAGGCCGCGCTGCTGGCCGACCTCGCGGCGCCCCCGCCCCTGCCCGCGTCGCAGCGCTTCAAATACTCCAATCACGGCTTCGCCCTGCTCGGCCTCGTCATCGAGGCGGTCACGGGGCGCGGCTATGCCGACTGGATCGCGCAGGAGGTGGTCGCGGCGGCCGGTCTCAAGGCGACCACGCCCGGCATCGAGCGCTGGGCGCCGCGCCCGATGGCGAAAGGCCATAGCGGCCGCCTGCCGCTCGGCCGCCGTGTCGTGATCCCCGCCGACAACCCCGGCCACGCCATGGACGCAGCCGCCGGTTTCGTCGCCACTGCGGCCGATGTCGCGCGCTATTTCGCCCAGCTCTCGCCGAAGGCGGGCCGCAGCATCCTCTCCCCGCTCTCCCGGCGCGAGATGAGCCGGCGCCACTGGGCGGACGAGCAGAGTTCGCTCGGGCGCCATTACGGACTCGGCACGATCTCGGGCGGCGAGGGCGACTGGAGCTGGTTCGGCCACTCCGGCGGGTTCCAGGGCTTCATCACGCGCACGGCGGTCTTTCCGGAGCAGGACCTGACCGTCTCGGTCCTGACCAACGCCATCGACGGGCTCGCCCATCCCTGGCTCGACGGCGTCGTCCAGATCCTGAGCCGCTTCAAGGCGGGCGGCGCGCCGCCGCCGGAGCTCGCGGATTGGAGCGGCCGCTGGTGGACGCTCTCGGGCTGCGGCGATCTCGTCCCCATGGCCAAGGCCGTACGGGTGACGAATCCGGCCCTGTTCGACCCCTTCCTCGACGCTCCGGAGATCGCGGTCGAAGGCCCGGACCGGGGCCGCATCGTCAAGGCCTCGGGCTTCCACAGCCCGGGCGAGACGGTCACCCTCAACCGGGGCGCCGATGGCAGGGTCGAGTCGATCCGGCTCGCCGGCGGGCTCGTCCTGACGGAAGAGGCCATGCGGGCGGAAATGCAGGAGCGCTACGGCGGCTGAGGCGAGGACGCCCCCCGGCGAGGGCGCTTCGGCGCGGCTCCGCCGATGGCGGCGGGCCGACTGCAAATATCGCTCGGCAGGCGGGCCCGCGCCGGTCTATCGTCCTGCTCACTTCCGCAAGGGAAGCCTGCGGAGAGCCTGGACGAGCGAGCCCATGGATCCCACCGGCATCGGTGTCATCGCGTTCCTCTGCGTGTTCAGCGCGGCGCTCGGCGGCATGTTCATTCGCTCGCGGCTGCCGGAGCACCATATCAGCGCGGACTCGCGGGATGCGATCAAGCTCGCGACCGCCGTCATCGGCACGCTCGCGGCGATCGCGCTCGGCCTCCTGATCGCCTCCGCCAAGCGGTCCTTCGACGAATCCGGCTCTGAACTTCGCAACACCGCCGGACGGGTGCTCCTGCTGGATCGCGTGCTGGCGCATTACGGGCCGGAGACCCAGCCGATCCGCGCGACGCTTCGAGGATCGCTCGAAGCCCGGCTCACCGAGGCGGGCAGGAGCGCCATCACGACCACCTCGCTCGACGACGGCCTGAACATCGAGCCGGTCCAGGTCGAACTGCGAAACCTGTCGCCGGCGACCGAGTCCCAGCGCTGGCTCCACGCACGGGCCCTCAGCCTCAGCGGTCAGATCGCGGAATCGCGCTGGCTCCGGGCGGAAACCGAGGTCGGCGGCTTTCCGGGCGCCTTCCTCGCCTTCCTGATCCTGTGGCTGTCGCTGCTCTTCGGCTCGTTCGGCCTGCTGGCGCCGGGGAACGGCACCGTCGTGGCGACGTTCTTCCTGTGCGCGCTGTCGATCGCGGGGGCCCTGTTCCTCATCATCGACATGGACCACCCCTATCTCGGCTTCATCGCCGTCTCCGACGGCCCGCTGCGGCTGGCCCTGTCGCGCCTCGGCCAGCCCTGAGCGACGGCGGGCTCCTCACCTGACGAAGTGCAACTCCCGGAAGCGGCCGCGGAACGCCGTCACGTCCTTCGCCACGGCGTCAGCCGGGCGCGAGCCGTTCAGCCCCTCGGCGACATAGCTCGCCAGCTCCGGCATGTCGGCCGCGGTCATGCCGAAGCGCACGATCTCCGGCGTGCCGAGGCGCAGGCCGTTGACGTCGCCCGCGACCTCCGCGATCGGCAGCCCGATGCCGCAGGACAGGATGTTGACCGCCCGCAGGGCCTTCGCCGCCGCCTGCCCGCCGCCATAGGGCGCCGCCTCGATGGCGAACTGGTGCGAGGTGGTGATGCCGCGCTCGCGGGCGAAGACCGGCAGCTGCCGCTCGACCAGCGCCTCGCCGAGCGCCTTCGCCGTCTCGGCCATGGCCTGCGCATAGGGCCGGCCGAACGCCTTCCAGTCGAGCAGGGTGATGGCGAGCGAGGCGGATTTGGCGGCGTCGAAATTCGCGGTCAGGCCCGGATAGGCGACGGCGTCGAGCTTCTTCGCGATCTCGGCGTCGTTGGTGACGATCAGGCCGGAGGGCGGGCCGCCGAGGCTCTTATAGGTGCTCATCGTCATCAGATGGGCGCCCTCCTCCAGCGGCTGCTGCCAGCCATGGCCGGCGATCATGCCCGACATATGCGCGGCGTCGAACAGCACCAGCGCGCCGACCTCGTCGGCGATGGCGCGGATCTCGCGGATCGGATGCGGGAAGAGGTTGAGGCTTCCGCCGATGGAGATGACCTTCGGGCGGAGACGCAGGGCGTCGCGGCGCAGGGCGTCGAGATCGACCGTGTAGCCGCTGGCATCCACAGGCGCGGGATGGGTGACGATGCCGTAGAGACCGGCCGCTCCGGCGCCGTGATGCGTGACATGGCCGCCGATGGCCGGCGGCGGGGCGATGATGCAGTCGCCCGGCTTGGCGGCGACCATGAAGGCGTAGAGATTGGCGATGGCGCCGGACGGCACCCTGATCTCGGCGTATTTCGCGCCGAAGACCTCGGCCGCGAGTTCGGCGGCGATGATCTCGATCTGCTCGATCGCCTCCAGCCCCATCTCGTATTTGTCGCCGGGATAGCCGAGGGAGGGGCGCGAGCCGAGGCCCGAGGCGAGCGCGGCCTCCGCCCTCGGATTCAGGACGTTGGTAGCGGGGTTGAGGTTGACGCAGTCGCGCTCGTGGATGGCGCGGTTTTCGGCGGTGAGCGCCGCGATCCGGGCTTCGACCGCATCGAGCGACTGGCCCGCAGTCGCCTCGGCGATCCGCAGCACATAGTCCTCGCTGCCTGCAGGAACCCAGTCGCGGCGTGCCAGAGCGGTCATTTCGAAATCCCTCGTTCGCGGCCCTCGCCGGATGTCGCATCTGAGCCGTTTGCGCCGCTGCGCGCAAACGAGTATTCGTCGCCCGCAGGCGGAGAAAATCTCAGCCTCCACATTCGGGATCGCCATGTCCGTCAAGCCGCCGCGCCGGCGCCTGCCCCCGCTCAACGCGCTGCGTGCCTTCGAGGCCGCGGCCCGGCTGGAGAGCTTCGCCAAGGCCGCCGAGGAACTCGGCGTGACGGCGGGCGCCGTGACGCAGCAGATCAGGCAGCTCGAGGCGGCACTCGGCATGACGCTATTCCGGCGGCTGCCGCAGGGCGTGACGCCGACGGAGCCGGCGCGGACCGCCCTGCCCAGGCTGACGCGCGGCTTCGATACGCTGGCGCAGGCCGTGGAGACCTTGCGCGAAGGCCATGCCGACCGGGCCCTGACCATCGCCGCCCTGCCCTGCCTCGCGCAGCTCTGGATCTCGCCCCGGCTGCCGGGGCTCCACCGCGCCTTTCCGGAGCTGCAGATCTCGGTCTCGGCCATGGAGCAGCCCCCCGAGCCACGCCGGGAGCCGCACGACCTCGCCCTCTTCTATCTCGGCGAGGGCGACACCCGAGGCGGGGTCCAGGCGGCGACGCCCGACACGATCCGGCCAGTCTGCGCGCCCGGACTGGCGCAAGACATCGCGACGCCTGCCGACCTGTCGCGCAAGGTGCTGCTGCATGACGCGGTCTGGCGTCAGGACTGGGCGCGCTGGCTCGGTTTCGCCGGCGCACCGGCGGAGGTCGACGCGGGGCGCGGACCGGCCTTCTCGCTCTACAGCCTGGCGGTCGACGCGGCGCTGGCGGGCTCGGGCGTCCTGATGGGCCGGGCGAGCCTGGTGGCCCCGCATCTCGCGGACGGGAGGCTTGTGGCTCCCTTCGCCGCGGCGCTGCCGACGCGCGACCGGCTGACGATCTTTCCCGGACGCGCGGAGGGCGGCCATCCGCGCCGCGAGGAGGTCGCCGCCTGGCTGATGGCCAGCGCCTGAGCCTCAGATATGGGCGCCGATGTCGCGCTCGAGAATCTGGTCCATGGAGCGCGACGGCTCGGCGCAGCCGGCCTCGCCGACGACCTTCGCCGGAACGCCGGCCACCGTCTTGTTGCGCGGGACGGGCGCGAGCACCACGGAGCCGGCCGCGACGCGGGTGCACTGGCCGATCTCGATATTGCCGAGGATCTTGGCGCCGGCGCCGATGAGCACGCCCTTGCGGATCTTGGGATGACGGTCGCCGCCCTGCTTGCCGGTGCCGCCCAGGGTGACGCCGTGCAGGATGGAGACGTCGTCCTCGATCACCGCGGTTTCGCCGACCACGAGGCCGGTGGCATGGTCGAGGAAGATGCCCTTCCCGATCTTCGCCGCGGGGTTGATATCGGTCTGGAAGACCTCCGAGGAGCGGCTCTGCAGATAGAGCGCGAAATCCCGCCGTCCCTGGCGCCAGAGCCAATGTGCGAGCCGGTGGGCCTGCAGCGCGTGGAAGCCCTTGAAGAACAGCACGGGCTCCAGCACGCGGTAGCAGGCGGGGTCGCGATCGACGACCGCGAGCACATCGGCCCGCATCCCCACGCCGATCTCGGAATCGGCCGCGATGGCTTCGTCGAAGGCCTGCGCGATCAGGTCCGCCGAGACGGCCGGGTGCCCCAGGCGAGCGGCGACGCGATGCGCGACGGCGGCCTCGAAGCCCGGCTGGTTGAGCACGGAGGCCATGATCAGGCTGCCGAGCGCCGGCTCGGCGGCGACGGCGGCCTCGGCCTCGCCGCGCAGGCGCGACCAGACCGGGTCGACCCGGTCGAGCCCTAAGACGGGATGACGAGTTTCTGCGACGGAGCGGGCTGACGACATCGTCGTTCTCCGGAAGGGGCGTTCGACGACACGAGCCTAGCACGACAGGCCGGGGGGGCGCCAAACCGTATTGCGGGAGTGGAGCGGCTATCGCTCCGGCAAGCGGATCAGAATGGGAGCCGGCGTCGACAACAGAAGCGCGACGCGGAATTGACCGCTGGATCTTTCATTCGCGATATTCTTCACAATCTCGCCAGAAAGTCGAGTACCGCCTGCTTGTGGCTCCGGTCGCCGACCGCGAGGTTGTGATCGCGGCCCTCGATGGCGAAATATTCGGAATCCGGGATCAGCGCCGCGAGCGCCTCGCCCGACCCCGAGACATCGTCCCTGGTTCCGACGCAGATCAGCGTCGGCGTTCCGATCTGTCCGACCTGCGCGGCCGTCAGCGTCTGGCGCGTGCCACGGATGCAGGCTGCCAGCGCGCGGCGGTCGCTCTTCGTCTGCTTCGCGAAGGCACGGAACATGCGCTGCATCGGGTCGGTCAGGTCATCGAGCGAGGGCGCCTCCATCGCGTCGGCGATGCCCATCGGAAGGCCCACGCCCTCGACGAGGTGGATGCCGAGCCCTCCCAGGATGAGCCCGTTGAGGCGCTGGGGATGGGCCAGCGCGAGATGGGCCGAGATGCGCGCGCCCATGGAATAGCCCATCACGACCGCCCGCGGGATCTCGAGATGGTCCATCAGCCGGCGGACGTCCTCGGCCAGCGTCCAGGAGTTGTAGGCCTCGGGATCATACAGCTTCTGGCTCTCGCCATGGCCGCGATTGTCGAGCGCGACGACGCGATAGCCGGCATGGGTCAGGGACTTGGTCCATTGCGTGTTGACCCAGTTCACCGCGTGATTGGAGCCGAAGCCGTGGACGAGCACGACCGTCTGGTGGCGCGGCGTATCGCCCGTCGGGGGCAGGTCGACAAAGGCGATCTCGACGCCGTCGGACAGGAAGCTCTGCATGGAAAGGCCCGCTCGCACGAAGTATGGATGGTCTCACCTGCCATGACGGCCGCGCTTTGGGTAGCGTCGCCGCACCGCCCCGCCCATGAGCCATACGATGAGCCAAGCCTCGCCCGCGCCGACTCCCGCGCCGCCGCCGCCCGCCCGCTTCGCCATCGTCGACGTCGCCCGCGGCATCGCGCTCCTGGCGATGTTCGTCTTCCACTTCGCCTATGACCTCTCCCATTTCAACCTGATCGAGACGGATGTGCCGTTCGAGCCGGGCTGGCGGCTGTTCGCGCGCCTGATCGCCGGCTCGTTCCTCACGCTGGTCGGAATCAGCCTCGTGCTCGCAACGAGGCGCGGCCTCGACCGCCGCGCCTATCTCAAGCGCCTCGCCATGGTCGCCGGCGCCGCCCTCGCGGTGACGATCGGGACGCGGATCGCGATGCCCGCGAACTTCATCTTCTTCGGCATCCTGCACCATATCGCGCTGGCGAGCGTGATCGCCCTGCCCTTGCTGCGCCTGCCGGCCGCCGCGCTGGCGGCCGGTGCCGTCGCCGCGTTCGCGCTGCCCTCCTTCGTCGCGGCCGACTGGCTCGACGCCCCCTGGCTGAGCTGGCTCGGCTTCTCGCGAGCTCCGCTCTACACGGCGGATTTCGTGCCGGTCTTTCCCTGGTTCGGCTGCGTGCTGACGGGCATGGCGCTGGCGAAACTGGCCCTGCCCCGGCTGAGCGGAACGCGGCTGGCGCGCTGGCGGCCGGCCCTGCCGCCGGTCCGGCTCGTCGCCTGGGGCGGCCGGCACAGCCTGCTGGTCTATCTGCTGCACCAGCCGGTCTTCATCGGGCTCATCCTGCTGGCGATGCAGGCAGGGCTCTCGCCGCCGGGGGAGGAAGCGCCGTTCCTGTCGTCCTGCCAGCGCAGCTGCGCGCGGCCCGACCTGACGGCTCAAACCTGCGAACGGCTCTGCACCTGCACCGTGGAGTCGCTGAAGCGCGCCGATCTGTGGCGCAAGGTCCTGGCCAACAATCTCAGCCCGGCCGAGAACGAACGCATGACCGGGCTCGCCCGGGCCTGCTTCACCGCGCAAGAGCCGCGCCCCTGAGGCAATCGCGCACTGGCGCCGGCCGGCGCGGCAGGGTAATCTCACCCCCAGATCACGATTGCGAAGAGCGACGACCATGGCCGACCACGGCATCCCGCATTTCCACAACGATTCCGGCGTCGCCGTCATCCATGTCGGCGCGCATGAGTTCATGTGCATCGGCGCCAAGCCGCCCTTCGACCACCCGCATGTCTATCTCGACATGGGCGCGGACCACGAGATCGTCTGCCCCTACTGCTCGACGCTGTTCAAATACGATCCTTCGCTGAAGAACGGCGCCTCCATCCCGGCCGACTGCGCCTATCACGAGCCCGCCCCCAAGGCGGCGTGACCGGGCGGTTGCGCGCGGCGTCGCCCGCCGCGCGCGGACAGCCAGCCGGGCCGGCCGTTTGAGAGGCGTCCTGCCGTGTCCCCTCCCCATATCCTCATCGCCGGCGCCGGCATCGGCGGGCTGACGGCCGCGCTCGCGCTCGCGCGGCGCGGGGTCGACGTCACCATCGTCGAGAAGCGGACGGGCTTCGGCGAGCTCGGCGCCGGCCTGCAGATCACGCCCAATTCCGGCCGCGTGCTGGAGGCGCTCGGCCTGAAGCTGCCCCTGATGCGGGTCAGTGTCGGCTCGCAGGGGCTGACGGTCCGGCGCTGGCGCAGCGGCGCCGCTCTGGCCCGGTCGCATTTCGACCCGAAGGCGGCCGAGACACCTTTCCGCATGCTCAAGCGCAGCGACCTGCATACGGTGCTGCTCGACGCGGCCCGCAGCATGCCCAATATCCGGCTCGTCGTCGGTCGCGGCCTCGCCGAGGCGAGGCAGGACGAGGACGGAATCACCGTCACGCTGGAGGGCCGCGCGGGAACGCAAGGCGAGGACCTGCGCGGATGCGGCCTCGTGGGCGCGGACGGGCTCTGGTCGCGGGTGCGGGAACTGACCGGCGACCGCGCGCCGCCGACCTTCACCGGCTTCGAGGCCTGGCGCGCGCTGGCGCCCGGCCCGGCACGGACGGAGCCGACGGGCGTCACCCTGCATCTCGGCGCGGGACACCATGCCGTGCACTACGCCGTCGCAGGCGGGCGCGAGACCAATCTCGTCGTGGTGCGACGGGCGGCGGAGGCCCGAGAGGGCTGGTCGCGCGATGGCGAGGCCAGCGAGATGCTGGCCGAAACCCGCGACGCCTCGGCTCCGCTGCGGAACCTCGTGGCGAGCGCCTCGGGCTGGCTGGCCTGGTCGCTGTTCGACAGGCCGCCGGCGGCCATGGCGAAAGGGCGGATCGCCTTGCTGGGCGACGCTGCCCATCCGGTCCTGCCCTTCCTCGCGCAGGGAGCGTCGCTCGCGATCGAGGACGCGGCCGTCCTCGCCCGTGTGCTGGCGGAGCGACTCGCGAGCGACGGCGCGGCCGGCGTCCCGGCCGCCATGACGGCCTATGCGGCGGCCCGGACAGACCGCGTCCGGCGCGTGCAGCAGGCGAGCCGCGCGAATGGCCGCACCTATCATCTCGGCTGGCCGCTCAGCGTCGGCCGCGACCTCGTGCTGGGGCGGATCGGCGGCGAAGGGCTGCAGAAGCGCTACGACTGGGTCTACGACTGGCGCGACGCTTGACCGCAGCCACGCCCTCGCCTTCGCCCCAATTGATGCCTATCTGACGGTGGGGCACGGGATGGAGACGGCATGATACGCATCATCACTTTCCAGCAGCGGGCGGGCGGCGGGCCTTCGGGGGCGGGCGGCGGCCCTTCGGGCATGCCGCGCTGGGCGTCCTGGCTCGCCATGGCGGGCAGCCTGATCGTCGGCGCGACGCTGTTCCTGGTCGCGGCCAGCCTCGCCCTCATCCTGATCCCGGTCGTCGCGGTCGGTGCGGCGATCGCCTATTGGCGCATCAAGGCGCGGCTGAAGGCGGCCGGCTTCGGCGAGATGGGCGCCTTCTCCCGCCGCCGCACCGAGGGCGGGGCCGAGATCATCGACGCCGAATACCGCGTGATCGAGCCGGGCGAGCGGCAGCCGCGCTGACGATCCGTCCGCCCGTCGCGGCATCGGACGGAGCCGGTGCCGCGAGGGCCGGATATCGGCTCATGCGACCTTGCTGAGCAGGATCTTGTCGATTCGCCGGCCGTCGAGATCGACGACCTCGAAGCGCCAGTTGTCGGTCTCGAAGCTCTCGCCGACATTCGGAAGGCGGTTCATCTGGGCGAGCACGAAGCCCGCCACCGTCTGGTAGTCGGCGTCACGCGGAATGTGGATGCCGAATTCGTGCGAGAACTCGTCGACCTGCATCCAGCCGGCGACGAGGAAGGAGCCGTCGTCGCGCGTGACGATCGGCGGCTCGGCCTCCTCTTCCTCCTGGAAGGCGCCGATGATGGCCTCCAGCACGTCGCCGGGGGTGATGATGCCCTCGAAATGGCCGTACTCGTCGAAGACCAGCGCCATATGGACCCGAGAGGCCCGGATGGCGCGCAGAACCTGAAGCGCACCGGCCGTGTCCATCGCGACCGGGGCCTCATGGACATGGGACCGAAGCTCCTCGACATCCCCGCTGCCGAGGAAATCGACCAGGTCCTTGACCACCACCACGCCGACGATCGAATCCGGCTCGCCGTCCTGCACCGGCAGGCGCGAGCGGCGGGTGGCGCGAATCTGGGCGCGGATCTCGTCGGCGCTGTCGGAGAGATCGACCACCTCGACCTCGCGACGCGGCGTCATCAGCCCGCGGGCGGAGCGGTCGGCCAGGCGCATCACGCTGGCGATCATCTCGCGCTCGTCGCGCTCCAGCACGCCGGCCGTCTCGGCCTCGGCGATGATGGTGCGCACCTCCTCCTCGGTCACCTTCTCTTCCGATTCGCCCTTCTGGCCGAGCAGGGCGAGAACCGCCTTGCCGGACACGTCGAGCAGGAAGACCAGCGGCGCGCCGATCCGCGAGAGCATGGACATCGCCGGAGCGACCCGCGCCGCCACGCGCTCGGGATCGCGCAAGGCGATCTGCTTGGGCACGAGCTCGCCGAGAATCAGCGACAGATAGGTGATGGCGACGACGACGATGCCGACGCCGAAGCCGTCCGCCATCGGCTGCGAAAGCCCTTGCGTGACCAGCCATTCGGACAGGCGCGCGCCGAGCGTGGCGCCCGAAAACGCGCCGGAGAGGACGCCGACGAGGGTAATGCCGATCTGGACGGTGGAGAGGAAGCGCCCCGGATTCTCGGCCAGGGCGATCGCGGTGGTCGCTCCCCTATTGCCCTGATCGCTGAGAACCTTCAGCCGTGCGGGCCTCGATGAGACCACCGCGAGTTCCGACATGGAAAGCAGACCATTGATGATGGTCAGCACCACGACGATCAGGATTTCGGTTAACAAAACCAGCCCGTTTCATGCGGAGCCGCACTCCGTCGCGGCCCGCTTCCGGGCGTACTTATAGACCATCGCGGCCACATGGCGATGGGTCCGCGATAAAATTCCTCATTTCCGCCAGCCACGCGCAAGCCGGCGCCCGGCTCAGCCCCGTCGGCGATAGGCGAAGTAGCGCCCCGCAGGAACGCCGTCGGGCAAGGATTCGGGAACGAGATCGGCATGGCCGAGATCGGCCCCGGCGACGATCAGGGCACCGTCCGCCGCCAAGGCCGCCACATGGCCGGGCATCCAGGCGAGTTCGACGCGGTCCCGCTCCGGCACGCCCGTGGTCGCATCGACATGGATCAGGGCCGCGGCGCGGCCATGCCTGGCCGCGAAGGCCGGGAGCGTCTGCTCCATCTCGCCGAGAACGAGGAAGCCGGGCGGCGGCATCGAGCGGGGATTGGGCCTGGCCTCGCGCTCGAAGACATGGATGGCCCGCCCCGGCAGCCGCTCGCGCAGATGATCGTAGGTGCGCCCGTTGCCGAGGCCGAGCTCGAGGACGAGCCCGTCGCGGCCGACGATCGTCTCGGCCGCCCAGTCGAGCACGCGCCGCTGGGCCTCCAGGCGCCGGATGAAACTGTCGAGACGGCTCACCCGGACCCCACTCCCCGCTGACCGGCCACGGCTTGCCAAGCGTGACCGGGAATGCCCTAATTTCCGCATGACGTTCCGCAAACTCGGCGGAATCGATCAGTGGCCGGCAAGAGCCACGGCAGATAGCCATTCCAGGGAGAGACGTTCAATGGCGAAGTCACGTCGTCTGGTCGCGTTCGCCGCGGCCGCACTGCTTTCATACGCGGGCGCTGGCCCGGCGCTCGCACAGGACTGGCCGCAGCGGCCGATCACCTTCATCGTGCCCTTCCCGGCCGGCGGCGGAACCGACGCCTTCGCGCGGCCCCTCGCAACCCAGCTCGACCAGCAGCTCGGGCAGCGGATCATCATCGAAAATCGCGGCGGCGCAGGCGGCACCGTCGGCGCCTCTGCGGCGTCCAAGGCCGCGCCGGACGGCTATACCTTCTTCGTCGGGGCCGCGCACCACGCCATCGCGCCCGCGCTCTATCCGAAGCTCGACTACAACATCCAGACCGACTTCATCCCGATCGCCGTCGTCGCCCAGCCGCCGCAGGTCCTCGTCGTCCATCCGACCAAGGTCCAGGCCAAGACGATGGCCGAGCTGATCGACTATGCGAAGAAGAACCCCGGCAAGCTCAACTTCGCCTCGGCCGGCAACGGCACGACGCACCATCTCGCCGGCGAGCTCTTCATGCTCCAGACCAAGACCAGCATGACCCATGTGCCCTATCGCGGCGCGGGCCCCGCTCTCCAGGACATCGTGGCCGGGCAGGTCGACGTGCTCTTCGACGGGCTGGGTTCGTCGGCGCCGCAGATCCAGACGGGGCGGCTGCGCGGGCTCGCGGTGGCCGCGGCGACCCGCTCCGACGCCATTCCGGACGTGCCCACGGCGAAGGAAGCCGGCCTGGACGGCTACGAGGTCGCGACCTGGTACGCCGTCTTCGCGCCGAAGAACACGCCGGCCCCGATCGTCGCCCGCATGCGCGCCGAGATCGACAAGGCGCTGAAGGCACCGATGATCGTCGAGGCGTGGAAGAAGAACGGCTCTCCGATTCCGAGCCTCTCGGGCGAGGAGTTCGGCAAGTTCGTGACCGCCGAGGTCGCGCGCTGGGGGCAGGTCGTGAAGGACGCGCAGGTCAAGCTGGAGTGAGCGTCAGACCTGCGCGATCTCTTCTTCCGGTCCCGCGCCGTCGATGACGGCGCGGGCGACGGCATAGGAAAAGCCGGCGCGAGCCATGGCGGCCAGATCCCTGTCCCGGCTGGCGGCGCGTTCGCCGCGGCTCCACGGCCCAAGTCGCTTGCGGCGCGCCAGGATACGGGCCGCCGCGACCTCCTCCTCGAGTCCGGTCGCGGACACCTCTCCGGCCAGTTCACGGCCGACGCCCTTCGCCGCGAGCTTGGCCGAGACGAGGCGAGCGGACGAGCCGCGACGGCGCAGGCTCGCTGCCCGCGCCTCGGCAAAGCGGCGGTCATCGACGAGGCCTGAGCCGACACAGCGGGCGACGACGTCGTCGAGCATCGCATCATAGGCTGCCGGCTCCTCGCCGTGATGCCGGCAACTGACAGCGACCTTGCGCGCCAGCACGCGCCGCAATTGCGCGGCCGGGGCGGCGTAACGCTCAAGATAGTGCAGCGCGGCGCGCCGCAGGTAGTCGGCCGTGACGCGACGCGGCGGCCGCTTCGCCCGGCCGCCGCTCGCCATGGTCCCGGGGCGGTCGTCGTCCGCGGTCATCGCCTCAGTCATGAGCCGGCCTGGAGCGCCCGGCCTTCACCGAGGAGCGTCGTTCCTTGGAGGCGAGGCGCCGCTCCTTCGAGGCCTTGGTCGGCTTCGTGGCGCGACGCTTGACCGGCGCCACCGCCGCCTCCCGGATCATCTGGAGGAGCCGGCCCAGCGCCTCCTCGCGGTTGCGCTTCTGGCTGCGGTGATCCTGCGCGACGATGACGACGACGCCGTCCTGCGTGAGCCTGCTGCCGGCGGCACGCATCAGGCGGAGCGCGACGTCGTTGGGGAGCGAGGGCGAGCGGCGCGCGTCGAAACGCAGCTCGACGGCGGTCGAGACCTTGTTGACGTGCTGGCCGCCCGGGCCGGACGCACGCACGAAGCTCTCCGCGATCTCGCTCTCGTCGATCGCGATGGACGGGGTGACCTGAATCATGGGACGAGGCTAGCTCATTCCACGGAGAGCTGCAGCCTTGGAACCATCCCGAGACATCGCCCGGCTGATCGAGATCATGGCCGCGCTGCGGACCCCGGGGACGGGCTGCCCCTGGGATCTGGAACAGGACTTCGCCTCGATCGCGCCCTACACGGTCGAGGAGGCCTATGAGGTCGCCGACGCGATCGCGCGCGGCGACATGGTCGACCTCAAGGACGAACTCGGCGACCTGCTGCTGCAGGTGGTGTTCCACGCCCGCATGGCCGAGGAGCAGGGCAGCTTCGCCTTCCCCGACGTGGTCGAGGCGATCACGGCCAAGCTGGTCCGCCGGCATCCGCATGTCTTCGGGGAGGCGCGCGACCTCAAGCCCGAGGAGGTGAAGGCGCTCTGGCATTCCATCAAGATGCAGGAGAAGGCGGCCAGGGCGCAGGCCCGGCGCGAAGCCGGCCTGCCCGAGACGGAGGAAGACAAGGGCGTCCTCGCCGGCGTGCCGCACAGCCTGCCGGCGCTGACCCGCGCCTGGAAGCTGCAGGCCAAGGCCTCGACCGTCGGCTTCGACTGGAACGACGCCCGCCTCGTGCTCGACAAGGTTCGCGAAGAGGCGTCGGAGATCGAGGAAGCCCTCGCCTCCGGGGATCGCGCCGCGATCCGCGAGGAGATCGGCGACATGATGTTCGCGCTCGCCAATCTCGCGCGCCATGTCGATGCCGATCCGGAAGGCTGCCTGCAGGCGGCCAACGCCAAGTTCGAGAGTCGATTCAAGGCGATCGAGCGAAGTCTTGCGAAACAGGATCGCACGCCGGCCGAAGCCTCGCTGGATGAGATGGAGGCGCTCTGGCAGGAGGCGAAGCGGCTGGAGAAGACCGGCGGGTAGGACTGCCGTCATTGCGAGCGCAGCGAAGCAATCCAGCGGCGTCAGGCGCGCCGTTCCCTGGATCGCTTCGTCGGCCGGGCCTCCTCGCGATGACGGAGGCGGCCTGGAACGACGCCCGCCTAGAGCATCGGCCCGAAAAGCGGAGCGCGGTTTTCGGGAAAAGCCGATGCAATATCAAAGGGTTAGAGTATCGGACTGAATACGATATTCAGTCCGATACTCTAGGATCCGTGGACACTTATCTGAGCCATAGGACGGTTGCGGCGATTGTGACGATGGCGAGATAGTGTCTTGCCGT